>NZ_NUVD01000089.1 GCF_002564555.1 Bacillus cereus
TCTTCTAGTTTACGAGCTTGCTCTTCAGCTTGGCGTTTTTCATCTTCTAGTTTACGAGTTTGCTCTTCAGTTTGACGTTTTTCATCTTCTTGCTTACGAGTCTTTTCATCCGCTTCTTTCTTTTCTGCTTCTTTTTTCTTTTCACTATCTTTTTGTTCTTCATTATTAGATGCAACTTTTTTACTAGTTGCTGTCGTTTTTTCAGAAGAAGGGGTTGAAATACCTGATAATGCAACAAAAATGACAAATAAAACAGCTGTAATAATAAATTGTTTTTTTGCTACACCTGTTTTCTTAATAACAGATAATATTGCAAGAACAAGGAAGAATATAAATAGAATGAAACTTAAAATAGCAAAAAACTCGACGAATGGGTGTTCCGATTTTGTTGAGCCAGTCACTATTAAGATAATTGAAATCATAAACAGAATAACGGTAGGACGCCCATATTTTTTTGCTTTTCCATTTTTCTTAAAGAATGAAATGATACATAAGATTAAAAGAATAATAGCAATCAAAAACAAAGCTACACCAATATTACTCAAAATAGCCATTTTCATACCTCCATTTGTAAGATTTTCTCTATTGATTATATAGGAATTTATTGGATATTACACGTTTTATATAAATTTAGAAAATTAATATTTTTAATAGGTAAATGAACTTTTAATTTGTATATAAGGAAAAACGGATGTATTTCCTATTACCTTTTGAAAGAGATTTCATAAAGTATAGTATATCGATTGAAAGGAGGAGATTTGAATGGAATTTCAATTATTAGTGAATTGTGTGTTACAAGAAGGTAATGCTTACTTTTTAGTAACTAAAGTAGATGATGTTATTACGTTGAAAGTACCAATTACAGCAGGAGTAGCAGGTTTATTTTTAGCTTTAGGAGTACCAAGATGCTCTTAATCTAAATCTCTATAGTAGAAGGGACAAGCCTCGCCTTCTACTATTACATAATATAATTATGTAAACTTAAATATTATTTTTGTAATAGCACATTTAAAACGGACATGCATATACTATAATGTTTCATTGACTGTTATTGATGAACACTAGTTTTAATTCATGTATCTAGTGAGATTTTTTTACGTTATGAAAATAAAAGAGGTGCTATTATATATGAAAAGACGAACATTTGATATTCCAGTTGTATTGCGAAGAGAGTGTTTTTTAATAGAGTTAGCTCATTTAACGAAAAAATATGGAATTGAAATTGTGACTAACCAAATGGAAGCTGCACCGTTTTTAAGAGATCAAGTTACGGAATCCAAAATAGGGACGGGGTTACAATACGATAAATATGATGCTGAGTATATCATTGATTAATAATAAAGAAGCTGCGTATAAAAGGTTATGAAAAAGACCTTTTATACGCAGCTTTTTTTGTTAGAAATGTATTGAGAAATGTTTAATGCGCTTATTAAGAAAAGGAATGAGTAAATGTTGAGAGAATAACGTTTCATAAGAAAGGACAGTTACTATTTATTTGATTTGCAAAAGTAAGCTAGAAATAAATAACTAGAGTGAAAATAGTACTTCCTTTCAAAAAAGGGGGAATGTTAATGAGGATTTTACAAAGGTGTATGATAGTACTTTTAGCATTTTTTATTATGATTCCAATGGTTGTTAGTACAAAGGTAGAGGCTGAGGGAATAAAAGAACTTAAAACGGGATTTCCGGATAAAGAAGTATTTACACCTGGTGAATGGTTTCTAGGTCAAAAACCAGCTAATTATGATGAGAGTAAACCTCCAATTCTCTTTGTGCAAGGAAGGAATGGTAATGCTGATAGTTGGTATGGAAAGACAGTGTATCATGATATAAATGATATGTATGACTACGCTTTGAAAGCAGGTTATCAAACGGTATTTATTCAATTATATGATGCTGCAGGGAAAGGATCGGCTAGTCAGTGGGACAACGGAAAATTGCTAGCACAAAAACTTGAAGAAATATATAATCATTTCGGTAAAAAAGTAAATATTGTAGCGCATAGTAAAGGTGGTATCGATACACAAGCTGCATTAGTTGGATACGGCGCGAATCGATTTGTTGGAAATGTTATAACACTCGCTACGCCGCATTATGGATCGAATTTAGCAGACTTATCATATAGCTGGTGGGCAGGGTGGCTTGCTTCTATATTAGGTCAAAAGGACGATGGCACGTACTCGTTACAAGTAGGAGAAATGGCAAAATTTCGTTCTACAATAGATAATAATCCTGCAATTAAGTCAAATCGTTATTATACGGCAACAGGGACAAGTTGGGGACCGGTATTCTCTGCTTTATCTATGGGCGGGTTATATTTGTCATCATACGGTTCTAACGATGGATTAGTAAATGAGTGGAGTGCTAAGTTACCGTATGGAACACATTTATTTACAGATTCAAGGTTTGATCATGACAATATACGAAAAGGATCAGCTGTTTTTGCTCGAATTGAACCATATTTACGTACTGCAAATATAGGTGTGCCAGCTTTAGTAGCACCGAATTATAGTTCTGAAGAAAAGGTAGAACAATTAAATACAACTTCTAATCAAAATATTATAGGAGGGGAATTACCGCAAAATCAGTGGGTCGAGCAAACTATGGCGGTTGATAAAAAGGCAGAAGGAATAGTTTCTGTATTAACGGCTTCTTCAGATGTAGAAATACAACTAATATCTCCAAAAGGAAAAGTGTATACAAATAAAGATAGCGTTATAACTACTGGTGAAGGCGAATCTTTCTTTAATGGGGCGACAATAAGAACATTTAAATTCGATAAAATGGATGTAGGGGAATGGAAAGTTAAAATGATGGCGAGGCAGCCGAAAGATGCATATTTAATTGTAAACGATTACAATGGCGATGCCCCATTCGTTCTTCAAATGCCAACAAAGGTTAAAGTAAATAAACCAGAGTATAAACTAAAAAAATCACCTGCAGCGCCAGAAATAAAAGGGGATCTTTCAGTTACAGTGCGAGTTGTTAATAAAGAAGGAAAACTAGTATCTGAATTTAATGAATCACAAAGTGTTAATACAAATACATTTACAGGTGCTTTAAAGGACATAAAACAACCAGGGGTATATAACGTTACGATGGATATAAAAGGGATGAATAAAGAAGGACAACCATATAGTCGTACGCTAGTTAAGTCGGTTTATGTGGAAAAGTAAGATAGAATAGATAGGTATTCATATAAAAGTGCAGAAATCTTGTGTTAGAAAGATTTCTGCACTTTTTTCGTGTGTGTTACATGAATAGAACAGTGAGTTTACGTTCTATAAGAGAGATGATAGAAATAGAAGAAAAACGCTATTCAATAAAAAAAGATGCTGAAATAGCATCTGAATCTGAGGATGATTAACTTAATTTTGTAACTGTTAATTCAACTGAATTTATACCATTATCACAAGTTACAATGCCTTGTTTATTAAAACCACTATTATTTCTCAGTTGAAGAGTCGAATTAGCTGGTACTGTAACAATAGTTTCGCCAACTAATTGAAGGCATTCGTTATTTGATGAAGTATTCATTTGGAAAGCGAAATCACCTTGGCTATTAGCAAGTGGATTGTTATTTAAGAATATAGTTATGACTGGAATATGTGGAAATACAGGATTTAAAGTAGTATTAATACTTGAAATGAAAGAAACTCTATAATCACCGGCTTTACTAAATTGTATAGTAGTCGGATTTAGTAAAGAAACTCCTCCTGCCATAGGTCCTACGTGATTAAATGGAAAAGGATCACCGAAAGGGACAGTTATAAATTCAGTTTGCCAAAAAGTTCCGTAAGCTGGCTTAGATGGTTTATGTGAATCGTTGCATGAACATTTTTTGTATGAACTAGAAGAAGAGGAGCATGGACATTTTTTATATGAACTGGAAGAAGATTTGCATGAACATTTATTATACGAGCTTGAAGAATGATAGTATGAACCCAATATATTACCCCCTATTATTAATAAATTTAAGACACATAGTAGTTTATGCAAATGAACTACAATTGGCGTGTATGCTTGTACTATAAAAGGAGATAGATTTGGAATATAAAGTGCTCAAGGGATGAAAATAGTATTAGAATATCATTTGTAACAATTTTTGTAGATAAAAAGGTTAATAAATTGGTAGAAAAATGAGCTGAATTTTTTTAATAGATTTAAGTATAGAAGAAATGCTTTGTATATTAATTCCACCTGAAAAAGAAACATTTATTAATTTCAATTGCACTGATGTTATCGTATAGTGAACTCCTAATATTTTAATGTTTGTATATTAGGTCTCTTAGTCATTGCTTTTTTATTTACGTAGTTGGGCAGGAAGAAGACGAAAAGTATCGAATGAATGTACATATATAGCATTGTTTGCTTTTGGTGTGAATAGTAGTTAAAGATACGGTGAAATTTTTAAAATTGTAACACAAGAGCGATTAAATAATAGAGGGAGCAACTTACATGGAAAATATATTAAAGGTATCTTCAAAATCAAGTCCAAATTCAGTTGCAGGAGCAATAGCAGGCGTACTAAGAGCAAGTGGCAATGTGGAAATCCAAGTGATTGGGGCTGGTTCTTTAAATCAAGCAATCAAAGCAATTGCGATTGCAAGAGGCTTTGTTGCTCCAAGTGGCATCGACTTGGCTTTTGTCCCAGCATTTCAAGAGATTACTATTAATAATGAAGAAAGAACAGCAATCAAATTAATTGTAGGGCCTAGAAAGAGAAGGTAATGGCAGTAATTCACTATTGAAATGATTTTTCACATAACAAACAAAAAGTTTCACAGATGCTTGTATAACAGGCATTTGTGAAACTTTTTTTGTTTTGTGAAAATAAAAAATGAATAACCTTAAAACTGCTCATTCTTCTCCCAAGATTCAACGATATAGGCTTATAAACCTTTTCATATCAAGGTTTATAGGCTCTGTTTTTTATTATTGCTCACATTTTGCTCACATTAGAATTTTTCGGTTTTTATTTGATGTTTTCATAAGATTTTATTACATTCTCAAAATTTTCTGCGGCCTGTTGCTGCATGTTTTGTGTGATATGGCTATACTTGTCTAATGTCATTTGAATAGAAGAGTGGCCTAAACGATCCTGAACAATTTTAGGATGTTCACCAGCTTGAAGCATAAGTGTTGCATGCGTATGTCTTAAGTCGTGAATACGAATTCGTGGAACTTTAGCTTTTCTATAGTGGTCTTTCAAAAAACGATGGGGAGCATCTATATGTAAGGGAGATTGAATTGTATTGCCAGCGAAAATAAATGCCTCTTCATTCAAATGTATGCCCCAGCGGAAAAACTCTTTCTTTTTATATACGTAGTATGATTGTAACTCTGTTACAACAAAGGAAGAGATACTGATGCTTCTATTGGAAGATTTGGTTTTTGTAGCAGCTTTAAATAGTCCTTCTTCAGTTTTTACAAGAGATTTATTAACTAAGATACGTTTGTTATCAAAGTCAATATCTTTCCATGTCAGTGCAAGTAACTCCCCACGTCTCATACCTGTATAGATCGCAAGTAAAAAGAACATATAGTACTTTTTATTTTTTTCTTTTAAATATTGGAGGAATCGATTACATTCCTCACTAGACCAGGTTTTCATTTCACCTTGCTCTTCACGTGGTTTTTTTACTTTATTCATTATATTATCATGTATGATTTCCCATTCTACAGCATGTTTGAATATGCACCTGAAGCAGCGATGGATATTGCTGATTGTACCATTTGACAGGCCTTTTTCTTTAAGTTCAGCATAATAGCTTTGAATCATTACAGGTTTAATACTTTTAATTTTTTTATAACCAAATGCGGGAAGGATATAAAGTCTGACTAGGCTCATATCTTTTTCATAAGATGTTATTTTTAACTCAGCTTTACGAATAGGCTTTAATTTTTCCCAGATATCTAATATGCTTAATTGTTTGTCATCAAAATACATTCCTTTTTCTATCTCTGTAATCATAGTTGCAGCAGCATTTTGAGCTTCTTTTTTTGTTCTAAACCCACTCTTGCTTTTTTGTTTTCTTTTTCCTGTAGTTGGATCTATACCAATGTCTAGTGTAAATGACCATTTTTCTCCACGTTTGTGAAAGTATCCTTTCATAAATAAAGCCTCCTTATAGCTACTGAATGATCGTGGCATGTTGGTTGATTGCGTGATGCAATTTACTCGCAAGTAATTGATTTTCGTAGTGTAAAAGCCTTTTTTCAGCGAACTCCAGTGTGACATTAAATGCTTCAGCAATGAATAAGGGTTCTAAGTGTACAATAGGGAGCCTTCTTAGCATAAAAGTCGGTATACAAAACTGTAGTGCAAAATTGTTAGCTTTAGCTTCTTGATAGTTTAAAAACATTTTAGGCATAGATAGTTGGTTACCAGAGTGTAAAAGTATATGGCAAAGTTCATGAGAGAAATCTTCCCAATGCTCGCGTTTTGTTTTTCGACTATCAATTACTAAGCTAGCAATTCCATTTCTTTCAATGGCATGGCTTCCAAATGGAGCGAAATAAAGCCAAATATTTAATTTTTTCGCAATCTCAATCATATCAATTTGTTCAGGAACAAAAATAGATAAGGAATGGTACAAGTGCTGGATATAGTCTTCGAGTTGTGTAGTGTAATAGGGCTGCGATTGAAACATGATTTTCACTCCGTTTTTTATTATAAAATAAGANNTCTTATTTTATAATAAAAAAGAAAAAGTTGGAAGGTTTATTTGTATATAGATTTAAGTAGGAATATCTTTAATAAATTAAGTTGTAAATTTACTAAATTATATCTTGCAAGGAATTAAATGTTAAGATACGGTAATAAATGAAAGAAATATATGGTAAAGCGGGTTGAGAGTAGTTGGAAATGAAAACAAGAGTAACACAAAAACACGTTATGGAACATTTCAATTTATCTAGAGAGACACTGGCTGCTATGGAAAAAGAAGGTTTCCCTTTTTATAAAATTAGCGCCCGAGATAAAGAATATGATATAGAGCAAGTAGCTAAGTGGCTAAAAAGTATAAGAAAAGAAATTGACTCAATGGTAATAGGTGAAGTTTACGAAAATAGTGAAATTACTAGACGTTTCAAATGTGGAAATATGGGGGGAATGAGGCGCTCTAAAAAGACCAATACGTTAGTTTTATTTTCTGATCATACAAAAGGTATTTACGATGATCGTTGGGATAAAGATATTTTATATTACACTGGAATGGGACAAGAAGGGCATCAAACACTAGAGGGAAACCAAAACAAAAATCTGTATGAATCCAATGAAAATGGGGTAGGAGTATATTTATTTGAAGCGTTTCAACCTGGTGAACATATCTTTATGGGGCAAGTTAGACTTGTAGAGGAACCTTTTCAAGAGAGACAAGAAGATACGCAAGGTAAAGAGAGAAAAGTATGGATTTTCCCAATTCGTATATTAAAAGATAATGTAATACTTCCAAATAATGTGGTCCAAAGCAAACAGGAGAAAGAACAGAAGGAAGCAAAAAAATTAGATTATCATGAATTGAAGGAGAGAGCTAAGAAAGCTGCACCAAGTAGTAATAAACGATATACAAAAACGGAAACATATCAGAGAAATGAATTTGTGGCAGAGTTATCAAAAAGGCGAGCAAATGGCATATGTGAGTTATGTGAGCAAAAAGCTCCATTTGAAGATAAGAAAGGGAATCCTTATCTTGAATCTCATCATGTAATATGGTTATCTGAAGGGGGAAAAGACACAATTTATAACACGGTAGGAGTGTGCGCAAACTGTCATCGTCGTTTACATATTTTAAATGACAAAAATGATGTTATGAAGTTAAAAGCAAAATTAGAAAAATATAAGAGTGAAGATAAGGATGAAATTACAATAACTTACATAAGGAAGTAATTAAATATGAAGAAAAAAATATCGGTTGTTGGAGCAGTTATATTAAATGATAATAATGAAGTGCTTTGTGCATTACGCTCTCCTAAAATGTCACTTCCTAATTACTGGGAGTTTCCAGGTGGAAAGATCAACACAGGAGAAGACCCACGAGACGCTTTAGTACGTGAGATTAAAGAAGAATTGGATTGTACTATTACTGTAGGGAAACAAGTAGAAGTAGTTGAACATGAATATGAGAATATAATTGTTCATTTAGTTACTTATAAAGCATGTATAAAATCAGGTACACCTAAGGCACTAGAACATTCGAAATTGAAATGGGTTAGTATTAATAATTTAAAAGAATTGGAGTGGGCACCAGCTGATATTCCAACTGTAGAAGTGTTGTAGTTAGATTTTAATAGTTATGTATAGAGTGGAAATAGAAATAATCTTTGTCAAATTGTGAAGGTAGTATGTGTTTTATGTGCGATATGAGGGGATTTATGTTGTGTCAAACCAGTACGATATGAAAAAACAAAATTAAATAATGTATTAACTTAGGTTTTTACAAAGGAGAAAGGAAACGTAATGATAGGATCTATTTGTTTAATTAAAATTTCAAGTCAAAAGATAGTACCAGCTCTTTGTTTAGAAGAAAAGTCAGATACTTTATTATTTGCGCAGTTAAGAAAGGCAACTGATGAAGATATATTTAATACACAAGATAGAGATAAAATGGCAAGAGTTAACAAGGGGAAACCTAAAAGGGATCAAATAAGGATTAGAGAAAAATATGAAATAAATACCGTCTTTGTCGATCGACCAAAGGGATTAAATTCAAAATCAGTTGTAATGGTTAAAAAATTATACAGTGTAAAGAAAAATGACATAATAAAAAATATTGCACAAGTGTCAGAAGAAATTGTGATAAAGTGTAAAAGTTTGATTGAACAAGTAAGGAGAATAGCTGAATTGCAAAAGGAATTACAAGTTCTTAAAAAGAAAGTACAACTTGCTCAAATGAATAATGAAAAATATACACATCATGAATTACGGATAGAAAAAATATTAGGTGAAATTGGATATAAAAGACAAAAGAACAAAGAAAAAAGAATAAAAACATATGGAAATTATAGAGAAGTTCCAAATAAAGGTTTCATAAAAATTTACTATGGAGGGCGCTAACAATCGTTGTTATTAAAAACATGAAATTATGTGGTAGATGTTGGTATTTACTTGCGATTGATGAGATAGAGAAGTGATAAAATTGGAAAATGAAAAAGAAGAGACCTTAGAAATGAAATCCTGAATAAGTCCAAAATATATTAGGTAGAAAAAACATAAATATTTTCTAAATGCAAATCAGATTTAAGAGGATAATAGATTTGATAATTAGATCCTAAAAAATGAGTAGAGGAAGAAGAACTTTGAAATATATTATACAGTTTCTTTTCTATGTTTATTCATAATACAAATTTCTGCGGTCAATGAAAACACTCTCCTTGTATTATAATTATTTTTATATTTAACATTTAATATTTAGGATATTAGATCCTGTTAGTTTAGAGACTAAATAAAAAACACGCTGGTAATGCGTGTTTTTTATTTCTCTTCATCTTTAGGAATACGATTTTGTTCTTTTTGTTTGATGAATTTCCAAAATTGTTTTAATTCATCACGCTTTTCAGGGGATGCGCTTTTAATATCTTTAAACCAGAGATTAAGCTCTGGATCATTTAGAATTTCTTCAAAATCTAAATCATTATTTCTTTTATCGGTTCTACCAAGGAGGTAATCGACTGATACATTGAAAAAATCGGCTAATTTCTGAAGTGTATTATAATCAGGCTCACGATTTCCCTGTTCATACATCGCATATGTTGTTCGAGCAATTCCCAAATGCTTCGCCATATCTTCTTGTCTTAATTTTCGTTCCTTCCTAAGAAAGTTTATTTTATTTCCAAACATGTTTTACCTCCTTTCGAAATGTTTCACACTCCAATTATAACGTCACAATCTGCAACATTAAATTGAATACACAAAATGTGTAAAAAATGTTGACACTACACTTTTTGTGTCGTAGTATGTAATTTATAAATACACAAAATGTGACAAATAGGGGGTGTAAGAGTGAGGGTATGGTTATTAGAAAAACGTAAAGAAATGGATAAAACACAGGAAGAGATAGCTTGCAAAGCTGAAATATCGAGAAGTATGTATGCAATGATTGAAAATGGCGAAAGAAACCCAAGTGTTACTGTTGCAAAAAACATTGCTACTATCCTTAGCTTTGAGTGGACTCTTTTTTTTGAAAACAAATGTCACGTTTAGTGTATTTTAAGATTGTAAGGAGATGATATTTATGATTAACTTCGACATCGAATCATTTCGCAAAATCATCCGAGAAGAAGTACAAAAAGCAACTGAGCACCTTCAACCAATGAAAAATTTACCACCAGTTTTAACGATTGCGGAATTAATGGACCTGCTACATATTAAACGCACCAAAGCATCAGAGTTATTAAATCGTTCTGATTTTCCAGTATGTCGCGAAGCGGGCGTTCTTATTCCTACACATCTTCTTTTTAAGTGGATGGAAAATCATACTGACTGGGTAGAAAACCATACAGAGTATTACAATCCATTCAAAGAATCTGTCTAATACTAAGTTACCATGTTGGGTTGTCACAAATAAATAATACATTAGGTACGAATGGGGGAAGTAAACGATGTCTATAGGAAAAGAAGTTGCTATGGCACGTAAACGAAAGGGAATCACTCAAGAACAACTCTCCTTAGAAATCCCTGTGAGTCGTGAGTCACTAGCAAAATATGAAACTGAAAAACGGCGAATACCGAAAGACTTACGAAAATGTATAACTGAAGGAATAGATGACCCACAATTGTTTTTTAAAATGTGGAATGAAGCAACTGGTCATGTAAGTATTCCATTCTTTAATGGAGAACACATAGATCTTCATCCTACAAGTATGAGGTATATGGTTCAGCAAGAAACAAATGAAGCTTTGAAACAGCTTGATACATTATGTTGGTTTAAACCTTCACAAGCATGGTCTGAACACGAGAAGGAAGCTATGAAAAAGGCTATGCATGAAATTTTAGATGCTACGGGTTCAATGATGAGCCTAGTAGCGGTGTTATGTGATCAGTATGGTTTTTCAATGACAGATATATTTAAATATTGGAAGGTTTCATTAAGAGCAAGGAAATATACAGATGGTTAATTTGATTATTACTAGGGAGGTTAAAGTAATGACAATTGATTATGTAAGTCCAACTTTAAAGCAATATAAAGAACTGGTAAGAAAAGAAGCAAATTTATATGGTGATATCCGAATCGCATCAATTTGTGGAGATTTTATAAAAGCTAAAAGTTTAAAGCAAGAGAAGAAATTGACGGAGATAAGAATTCGAATTATAGAAGCTGCATTTGTCTTGAAAAATAAAAAGAAAAAAGAAAAGGCTACCGCATAGCCCGCGATAACCAAAAATATCAATAAATGAATTATAACATATTCTGATTTAATGCGACAAGTAACTGCGCTTGTCGTTATGGCCAGAAAGATTTGTTCTCCTGTTGTTAATAGTTTATAAGATTGTACTTTCTGGCCATAACGATACGTACATTATCAAATTATTGGAAGTGTGAGGGATGAAACATGAAAGTAGAAAGTAATCGTCTGTTTGATTTAGTTCTACCAGGAGACTTTGCTTTTGCAAATGAATTACATAACTGTATGATGACGTGTATTCATAATATGTTCAATGCTGGTTCGCTTGATGAAGCAGATCACTGGGAGAAAGAGTTAAATAGGTGCGCTAAAGAATTCAAGAGTATTCGTAACGCAAGAGAAGAACATGATGTATTAAAAAGTTATCGAGTAGTTGTTAAAAATCTTCGAGGTAAGGGAATCAATGCATCACTAGTTAGTCGTGGAAAATAAAAAATCTATCACTTGGCAGAGTGATAGATTTAAGACTCTTATAGAGCGTCTTTCAAAATATTAAAGTAGTTAAATTATATCAAAGTAAATCAAGTAAAACAATGGAGGATGAATAATATGGCAGTTTATAGACCGGTACACGTTTCATTTTGGCAGGATTCATTTGTTTTAGATCTTACACCAGAGGAAAAGTATTTTTACTTGTATTTGATGACAAACAGTAAAACATCTCAATCAGGAATCTATGAGCTTCCACTTCGTATTATTGAAACTGATACAGGTTATAACCGTGAAACTGTTATGAAGCTATTAGAACGCTTTGCAGAGTACGGGAAAATTAATTATAACCAAAAAACAAAAGAGTTGTTCTTAATTAACTGGTTAAAATTCAATCCAATTAAAAATGTAAACATAGAAAAGTGCGTTTTAAAAGAGATTCAATCTGTGAAGGATCAGGATTTTTTAGTTGATTTTTATGAAACTTGTTTGCAATTAGAGCGAGAGCAAGATTTTAAAATTCCTCGTATTAAGGAGTATTTATCAGTCCGTTTGGAGGGGCTTATAAGGGGCTTCCAAGACCCTAGCAAGGAAGAAGAAAAAGAAAAAGAAGAAGAAAAAGAACAACAACAAGAAGAACGCGCAGGCGCGGAAGAAGTTGTTGAGGTTAATCCAATTTCTTTTTACGAGCAAAATTTCGGATTTATTACACCTTTTATCGCAGATGGTATTCATGCATGGGTAGATGATTTAAACGCAGAGCTTGTTGTAAAAGCTATGGAAATCGCTTTAGAGAAAAATACAAGAAACATGAATTACGTAAATACGATTTTAAGAGATTGGCATCTTAAGGGATTAAAAACAGTAGCAGATGTTGAAGCAGCTGATAAAGCATTCCGTACTCAACGATTAGCAAAGGCGCAAAAACCGACGCAAGCTCCTTATCAACAAAAAGGCTTATCGGAATCTACTAAAAACGTAATACAGCAACAACAATCATGGGAACAAAACATTCCAACGGATGAAGAACTTGCAGTACTTAACCAACAGAATGCGTGGTTGGCCCAATGAGTAACGATATGATTCGTAACGTAGAAGCCGAACAAAGTGTATTAGGTAGCATTATCCAAGAAGGTGATTTAATTAAAGATTGCCAGCTAAAGGTAAAACAGTTTTCTTTACCAACACACCAAATGATTTTTAAAGCGATGAGAGAGTTAGAGGATGCTGAGGTTCCGATAGATCTTGTTGCTCTCATTGGAAAATTCAATGAAAGCTTTATGCATCAAATTGACGGAATTGAATTCTTTGTAAACCTAACAGAAGTTGTTACGACTACTAAAAATTTTTCGTATCACGAAGGCTTAGTTATCGAAGCTTGGAAAATGCGACATGCTCAAGAGGTTGCTGGTAACTTATATAACCGCCTTCAGCATGAAAGGGAAATAAGTGCTATTAGTACATCGATTGATGAACTAAGCGCCATTGAAGAAACAGGCTACTCAGATGAGTTTAATTTGAAAGACACATTAGTTGATTTGTATAAGAAAATGCAAATTGATGTAGGAGATTTAACCGGTATTCCAACTGGGTATGACGACCTGAACAGAATGACAGCAGGGTTACAAGAAGGTGATTTAATCATTGTCGGTGCCCGTCCCTCAATGGGGAAAACGGCATTTGTATTAAACGTAGCCTTTCATGCGGCAAGTGCTCATACAGCAACAGGAATCTTCTCACTCGAGATGGGGGAGGAGCAGCTACTAAAGAGGATGATTTCAAGTACTGGAAATATAGATGCTACGAAATTAAAGAATCCTAAGAAGCTATGTAATTTAAAGGATTGGGAAAAGATTAGTCAAGCGATGGGATTAATTAATGATTTGCCATTAGAAATTTACGATAAAGCAAATGTAACGATGCAAGAGATTTATGCGAAGACTAGGAAACTAAAGCGCAAATATCCAGACAAAAAGGTGCTAGTGGCAATTGATTACTTGCAGCTTATTGTGGGCGATCCAAAGCATAGAGGTAACCGCATGCAAGAAATCGGTGAGATTAGTCGTAAGTTAAAATTGATGGCAAGAGAATTAAATGTATGTGTAGTTGCATTATCACAGTTAAGTCGCGCTGTAGAAAGTAGGCAAGATAAGAGACCATTGCTATCAGATTTACGTGAGAATGGTCAAATTGAGCAAGATGCGGATTTAATAGCATTCTTATACCGTGAAGATTACTATGATCGCGAGACAGAAAATAAAAACATAACAGAAATTATTTTAGCGAAACAGAGGAACGGTCCAGTTGGTGTTGTTGAACTAGCATTTATTAAAGAATTTAGTAAGTTTGTAAATTTAGAGAGAAAGTTCAACCATCAACAGGAGGCTTAATCATGTTGTTACGTCAGGAAGTAGAACGTAGAAAACTAATAATCGTTCGTAAATTAATGGGATTAGGATTAGCTGAAATTAACGGACAAACATTAGATCAACTAACGTTAACGCAACCTGAAGGAATCTTAGTTGCAAGCTTGCAGGTATTGGAGGGAATCAATGATGCCCAAGCAATTAACAATCTTTGATGTGGAATCAGTCGTATCATTTGATCCTAAGAAAGCTCAAATCCATCGTTTGAATTCAAAACTACGGTATGCAGATGTAGTTGTACAAATACCACGTCAAGCAAAAGCGGTTGATGAATTAAAACCGACGACAGCACCTGATGAACGTTATGAGTTATTCGAAGATTACACAATTGGAATTTGGCGTTATAAGCGAGCGGAGGATAAACAATTTGGATGGGAAGAGGCAGAAGAAATGTGTAAGCGAGCAAGAGATGAAAAAGAGCCGATTCCAATTCGACTCCATCTATCACTGGAACAATCATTTGTTCCGGAAAATGTTTTGCAATATTTATAGACAAATAAAAAAAGCTGAGATCACTCTCAACTTACTCCAGCAAAGTAATTATAACATATGGGAGTGATCTTGGTGGGAATTAGAAAAGAAAACCTTGTAGAAATGACAGCTGAAATAGATTTGAAAACAAACGGAATATATGTTGTTAAAAATGGTCAAGTCCAACTAATAGAACCACCTCAAGGTGGATTTGGTGAACAATCATTTATATATCAGAGTGGAAAAGTAATTCGTATGGAAGAACGAAAAACACAGTTACTGTAATCGAATTTGAATTTTGTACAAGTATAAAGAGAATATCAAGGAAAGCACTATAAATAGAAGCTCTACTCTCAAAAGGGAAGGGTGAGAGTAGGACTTATGAATGATGCTACTGAATTCATGGGTTGATGAAAACCAGTCACTAAAAAATAATATCATGAATATTAATTAGAAGCATTAGAATATTTAACCAATGTTTTAAAGGAACAAAAGCGTTATTTTAGTAGGAAGTGATGGTAACGATGTTTGAATAGATGAATTATTCATCTAAAAAGCCGAAAGTAAATAAAGAATCGTTCTTTTAAAAGGGAGGAGATCGGATTATCTTCCGATCTCTTCTAACAGATTTTCTACACTAAATTCTAAAATGTCGTAATTTTCATCACAGATAACAGTGATATTTAAATTATTTCCTTTGAATTCACAGATTGTTTCAGAATCATTTTCATAAGAATCTATGAGAGTTAAATCCTTTGGTTTAATATTAGTCCTTATACTAATAGATTTTCGGAGCTTTTTATATTTAATGTTTTTAGATGTACTTCTACTGGAATCCGTTCGTCTAACTAGAAGTGTGAATATTCCCGTTTTCATGATATCCCATGCGGCTCCAGAAACAATACCATCAAAAGCTGTGTCTTTCATATGTAAAATAAATTCTACAATTGTATTTCCTGCGCCAGCTTCGACTCTTGTAATATTTTTGGTAATAATATCAAAGTCGATATTTTGCTTTTTAAGTTCTAATAAGAATTCATTAGGGTCTATTCCTTCGCGACTATTAATTTTGATGAGTAGTCCTTCTGTATCTTCATCGGAATCTTCTGCGGTATCTCTATTTTCGTGTTGAGCAGTACTCTTGTTGGCATTTATAAAATTTTCTATCAAGGAAAATATTTCGGAAGAGATATGGGTTACTTTTTTCCCTTCAGTATATGGGAATAAAAGGGTTATTTTCACATACATGTTATCTTTATCTTCGGTTAGTTTATAATCCATCCAGTCAGTTTTGATTTGCATTAATTCAATGAATAAATCATCTATGCTTTGGCTAGTCAGACTTTCGCTTATAAATATGTATTCTTTAAGCTTTTCTCGTTCAGTTTTTTGTTCAGGGGTGTCAAACTCTATGTGTTCAGCAAAAAGTGTAAAATAAACCTTTTTCATAATTAAACCTCCATTGATAGTATATTTTAATATTTTACAATAAAAACCATCTGGAGGATAGAAGAAAAACCTTAATAAAATAATTCTTTTAATATCAACTCTAATGCATATAGGTTATCAAAGATGAAGTCTCTTTCAAAGCCTAAATGGTATAATAAAACTATTAATTATTTTATATGAATGGAGTAATTTGATGGAACCAATTATTGTTAAACCTTCAACAGAATTTAATACCACGGCAGAAGAGTTAAAAGATAAATTTAATGAATACCAAAAAAATCATCAAACTGAAGATACCTTTCATTATTCAGAAGCTTCTTTGGCTTGGATTATTCGAGTAGGTATTGATTATTTTGACCAATTAGACAATGTTTTCTTAGGTATGGAGAATAAATTAGGTATGCCAGATATGAAAGCTGATCATTTCGCTAACAATTTATATCGATTACATAATGCAATGGAATTTTTAGGTGAATTATGGAAACGGGAATATCAAATCCTTGATGGGTTTAATATTCTTTTAGATATAAGAACACTTATTGTTCATTCAGGAGAGCAACTTGCAAACATTAAATCGTTAGAGTTGAAAGATTATAAAAATAGTCAGCTTTGGAGGATTGCTAGTAGCAAAGAAAATAATTCAATTACTCACCTTAAGTATTTCAACAATGAGGGCTTAGCTAAAATGGATTACTGTCTGGAAATAGCGAGTGATAAGCATGACAAATCTAAAAAAAGTAATTTATCGATAGTTGATTATCATATACAAAATGAAAGTTATCGTGACCAAACAATCTACTTAAATGCAGTGGATACCCGAACTATTGTTTTGGCACAAATTGAGTATTTTATAAATTGTGCTGCTGGCCAAGTAAAACAAGATAAAAGTGAGCCCAAACTTCCTCCTATCAAATATTTTATAAACAAAGAAGATAATGAAATTGACTTTGATAGGATAGCCAAGTTAGTATCTAAAAATTTAAGAGGTGGGTATTTCATTGAAAATGGAATTGAGCATTGGGATGGATTTGGCTTAAAAAAATTACTAGAATATACAAAAATGCGATTAGATATATCTCCTGAAACACGGGATTTAATTTGTGAACGGATCGTTAATGTTATGTCAAAGTATTGGGACGATTATCAGAATGCAGATATCCCTAATGAGGAGTTACCTGACTTGGACATAAGGAAGATTTTTTCAGATTTCACTCCGGATTTTGATAATAAGCATTATCTTGAAGGCGAAAAATTATTCATTCGTATCGCTCCATATTTTAATACAAAAGACAGGGAAGATTCTACGGACATCGGCTATTTAGCAATGTTTATTGATGAAATTAGCAGAGCTTTAGATATAGAATTTAACTTAGAACAAAGCGTGGACGGGTTTGTGTGCGATTATATTATTCAATCTATTGAAAAAACAGTTTAATAATTTTTGAGTAGTTTCTACTAGCACTGCCCAGTCTGCAATATCAAAGTATTGTGGATTTGTAAGCCAAACATTTTATAGATAGAAAAAGAATACAGTCCGGCTAGAAAACTAGAGGACACCAATTCATTAAAGCAGCAAGTAAAGCTGTTTTAGGAATAGGTGTCCTTTTTGTTTTGAAAAGGGAGATGGGGAAATGAAGGCGCTAAAGGATCAGCTACGTGAGTGGAAAAAGCAATCAAAACAAGTAAAGAAGAAAAACAAGAAAAAACGAAAAGAAAAATTAAGTACTCGTGACATTGAAGATTTAATGGGAATTCGTGGCCCGCGTTATGAACGAAGGCGCGGAGTTTTAAGACAAAAGTAATTTAAAAATAAAAAGGAGTGGTCTTACATGACTAAACAATTATCTTTCTTACCAAAAATCGATAGAACAGCAACACAAGAGGAATTAGAAGGTGTGTTGGAAAGTGTACGTATACATAGACAATTTGGGATGATGCGTAAAGAAATGAAAGTCACTCCTTCTTATGAAATACGTGAGCACGGTCCTACACATACAGTTGGAAAACCATTAGAAGATGTTGCTATAGCGAATATTCAACAAAGTAAACGAGAAGAGTGGCTTGAGAAAATGTCATTACGTATTGATCAGTTTCTAAATCGATTAGGAAACGGACGTGCAGGAACTATTCAAAGAGATATTATTTATAAACGTTATTTAGAAGAAGAGGATGTATGTGATTACATGGTTTATAACGAAATAGGGATGTCAGAGCGTACTTATCGACGTTGGAAGTCTAAAGCGTTTTATAAACTTGCATTTGCTCTTAATCTAGAAGTTTTTGAGAAGGAAGAAACGGGAGGTAATGCATAATGAACTTTGTTCAACCGATACGTGATCCAGAGCAAATACAGCAGCTAAAAGAGTATTTTAAGGAAAAGAGCTTACGTAATTACATCCTCTTCATCATGGGCATTAATACAGGCCTTAGAATCTCAGATATTTTGAAATTGAAGGTAGGAGATGTCAAAGGCAGTCATATCTCTATGAGAGAAAAGAAAACGGGGAAACAGAAACGAATACAAATTACTGTAGCGTTAAAGAGAGAACTTAAATGGTTTATTGAAGAAAGAGAAGACAATGAGTATCTATTGCAAAGCAGACAAGGTAAGAATCGTCCGATTGGTCGTAGCATGGCATATAAGATATTAAGTGGAGCAGCGGCAGATTTCGGGTTAGATGAAATAGGAACACATACATTAAGAAAGACGTACGGGTATCATATGTACATGCAAACGAAAAACATAGCATTACTTATGGAGATATTCAATCACTCGTCAGAGAAGGTCACGTTACGATATATAGGTGTAAACCAAGATGCAATGGATAAAGCGATGACTAGGTTCAAAATCTAATCATTGCTTTTTTTCTTTTTTAAATCTAGAGGTATCGCCAGCATTTAAAAAAACCACGCTAAGAACATGCAAGGTTTTATACAGTTTTTCGGCTAATCGGGTAACAAATGAGAACCCTAAAACCGCGCTAGGATAGGAATGTATAAAAAAATGCATAGATCCATAGAACAAAAAAGAAGGTTTCTTGGTGAGCGTACGGTTTCCTCTTTTCCTCGCTACTGATAATGTCGCGTTATGTTAACTTCACATGTATACGATATGCATTGTTCCTTGTTCAACGGGCAGGATAGTTTAAGAAGAAAAAACTTTCCTTTTATGTCGAAGTAGATCAATACTGTGCAGTAAAGGTCATCATTTTTACTACGACTTTGTGAAAGAACATTAAGAAGCACAAATTCACTAATTCATTAAATGGTATCATAGTATTATTTTATTTTGATAGAATTAATTTTTGAAGCAATTTCTTCATTCATAATTCAATAAATAAGGTGGGCAGATGAACATTTCAAAAAAAGAGTACAAGTAATCATTTATAAAAATATGAGCTACTCAAAGGTTTTCAACAATTAAAGATGTAGCTCATTTTTATGAAAGCTGAGTTAAAACCGGAACTTATTCCCTGATGTTATTCTATTAGATATGAATTTTGTTAATCCATTTAATTTGCTTTACGAATAAAAATTCAAGTGATTCAATCTATTTGTGTTGGACTCAGTGTACAAAGTAAATTTTACACTGTTATATTAAATAGGAACAGTTTTTACGTGGAATTGTTAAACATAGAAAAAAGGTTCATTATAATCTATATATTTTAGGAGGGGAACTTAGTGAAACTAAGAGAAATGCGTATAAAAAATTTTCGTAGTATTGGAGAAAAAGAAGTAATCTTAAAAATGAATGATATTTTATTTCTTATTGGAAAAAATTCTGCTGGAAAGTCAAATTTACTTGAAGTGTATGAATTTTTTTGGAAGACTAATAATATAGCTAAAAAGTATGACTTTAATAACAAGGATACTTCTAAAACTATCAGAATTGAACTTGTTTTTAAACTAAGCTCGGAACAAATTAATAAAATGATTGATAATAAAAGGTTTAGGTTTGAAAGTTTTATTAGTGATGAAGAAACAATAAAATTATCAAAATCATGGTCAGGTAATAATTGCTGGATTCAGATGTTTGATTATCAAAATAACTTTTGGGTTCCAAAGCAGTTTATTTCTCAAATTATTTCGTATATGTTCTCTTTATTACCAATTCCGGTAAGGGTTAAAGGAATGGATACGGTTGATGAAACTATAAATGAGTTTAACCAATTATATGATTTTATGTGGCAACAGGGTATTGCTTTTAAAGGTAAAGGGAGGGAGTTAAAATCACCTGCAGAATTAATAAGGAATAACCCAGGAAACAAAATAATTGAAGATAGACTTAATAATCTTGTTAGAAAAGTATTTAAAAACATTATTATTATCCCTTTAATGAAGAAGGATACGGATTTGGGAGATGGTGAAAACTCCCGTATAATGATAGAGGAGAGAAAAGAAGAGGATCCAAAAGATAGAATAAATATTACAAGAGTGGGTGATGCAGTAAAGAGACAGTTAATCTTTGCAAATCTCATATACAAAGACGAACTAGATGATGTTATAAATAAAAGAACTACTGCTCCCAAAAATAAAATATTATTTATTGAAGAACCTGAACTATTTGCCCATCCAGAAACAATTAGAGACATTAGAGATATGCTTTACGAAATTCCAGATGAACCAAACTACCAAGTGATTTGTACAACGCATTCTCCTATAATAATTGACTTAGCAAAACAACACTCAACATACGTCCGTGTAGTAAAAGATGTTGAGGGAACATCTATTCATCAAGTAACCCAAGATCTTTTTAATGAAAGTGATAGTAATGTTCGAGAAAAAATGAAAATGCTTAATTATTTTAATCCTTATGTCTGTGAAGCGTTTTTTACTGATAAAGTTCTTTTAGTTGAAGGTGACACTGAATATACTGTCGTTAATTTTCTTTTGCAAAAATTAAAAGAAGAAGATTGCTTGCAGAGTCATGAAAATATTCACGTCGTAAAATGTGGTTCTAAAACAAATATTCCATTTTTTCAAAAGGTTTTACGATACTTTGGAATTGCTTATTACGTATTTCACGATCTCGATTATACTTATGCAAAGAATTGTTCTAAAAATAGCGCTTGGACACTTAATAGATTGATATGGGATGAAGTTAAAGAGGCTATTTCCAATGGTGTACCTGCGGCAAGATATATATTTAAATATAACTTTGAATTTGCCCATAAGTATGAATATAACGTATCAGAAGGTAAACCCTACTCTGCATTGAGACACTTTGACAAGATGAATTATGAAGATATAAAGAATGGAAAAAATATACCCCCTATAATAAATTACATTTTGGATATTTTTGGTGAATGTACTAATTCCCTTCCTGTTTTTGATATGTCCTATGTGGATAAAAACAGCACAGCTAAACCCAAGAAATGCAAAAAAACAAAAAATAAATAGATAAGATACATACATAGAATTAAATATAAAAGTCGGAGGAAGAAGCTATGGATAAAAGAGATTTTAATGATTTAGCTGATGAAGTCCTTGAAGGAGAAATAATTAATCCTGAGATAAAGAAAAACATAATAGAACAAAGTTATTCCGCATATAAAGAGTCTATTAAATCAATGGACTTTGATAACAAGGATATTACAGACTTGACTCGAGAGCTTCTTCAAGCATATAAGGAAAAGCTATCTGACAAAAACTTGGATTGGGACCAGCAATCAGAAATTATGGACAGAATGGAGAAAGTATTAGAACAAAAAGTTAAAGATGCTAAAGACATTAGATCAAAACACTTTATGTTTTTAGCATTAGGCCTATCTGTTGCAGTAGGTGCAGTTGGAGCTACCGGGGTAACACTTGCAAAGCATGGACCTGAAGTATTAGGTAGAATATTTGATAAAACAAGAAGTTTGGTAAATAAATAATTTACACTTTTTTATAAAGTATCTTTTATTAATCGCTAATAACTTGTTTCGCAGTACAAAAATACTACGCATTGAAATCTATTTGTATTAACTTTTTGAAAAAATGTACTTAATGTAACTGGGGACTTTAATTCAGCAAGAAACTAAAAATTTTTAACCTCTGCTTCGCTTGCGAAAATTATGTAAATAAGCTGTCCACATGGGCAGCTTATTTTATTTTTCCGCATAGCGTAGGTTATTTTGCAAAATGTTGGTGGTATCCCTATACAGTTACTCATAATTTTCGTACTGTGTAACTCAAAAGAAAAAGTTAAATGAAATCAATGATACCAAGCGATTCAGCGAAGGGTGCAGTTACACACAATATAAGATATGGGTAAGTGAATATATACTAAAAAATTTTTATATTATATTATTGTTTTTAGGTAATATAGGGAGGGAGTTTAATAAATGGATTTTTCTGAAGTTGAACAATGGTTACAGTGGGTAATAAGCGGAATAACTGGTGCAATAGCAGGTGGAGGACTTATGATTTTTTATCTAAAAAAGAGGATCACTCACATATTAGATAAAAAGCTAGCGGTACATAAGTCAATACTGGATAAAGGGATGGTAGAATATAAATCAATAGTGGATAAGGATCTAGCAGAATATAATACTTTACTAACTCAAAAAATAGAGCATTATAAGTCTGATTTACAAATGAAAAATAATATAGAGCAAATAAAGCGCAGTTCATTACAGGCGGATATAAACGTATTTGTAACAGATTTGCATTCTAAGTTAAAGGAAGTCAGTTTAAGTGTACATAGCTTACTTGTGATAACTGATGAAACATGTTCCAGAGAATATGGAGATGGAAAATATAAAGATTTGGTACGAAAAATAAACGATTTTACGAGTTATTATACAAATGGAAATATATATTTTACTGAGGAAGTTGACAAGGTTGTTTGGAATGTAATTGAAAAAGTGCAGTTAATACTAATACATTATTGGACTTATTATGTAGATGATGAGGTAGAGAGACAAGAAAAGTTAAAGCAATACATTCAAAAAGATTTCCCGAAAGCAAGAAAAATCCTTGAAGCTGAATTTAGAAAATTGATAGGTGTTACGGCGAATTAGTCAAAATATATGAATATGGCAGAGTCGTGACCGATTTTTGGCAGGAAATGTGCCGGTTGTTTTGGAATAAACGTGATATATTTGTATTGTGAGAAGTGGCGGAAAATACAACTCATAAAATTCCTTTGTACAATATTTTTTCTAAACGGCTTCATTATGACGGCACATAAAATCCGAAACCAGCAGATGGTACTAATTGAATGATGCCGTTATTAAGGAGAGCTTTTGCTCTTCTTTGAATTAATTAATAATCTACAAACATAGTGTTGTTGCGGTATTAGTTGATTGGAAGAAGGATGAAATTTCATTTATCGTAATTGTAGGAATAACATAAGATTTTGAAGAAAGAGCAACCGAAAATATGGCTGCTCTTTTTGTTATTTATTTAAAAGTTCTTCTATGATTTCTTTTATGTGTTTAGGTTGTGGTTGCTTATGGACGGTTGTATCAGTAAATGAAAAACGGTAATTTTCATTTCTAACAAGACCACGTCCTACTACTGAGCCAAGGAAAGGAAATACTTTTCCAGCGTAGTCATCAAGTGATTTACAATCAATGTCTCTGTCTAGTAAGATGCTATATTTACATGTTAGTTCAATTACAGGATTACCTTCATAATCAACCATTTTCTTAGATTCTATAATTTCTATGAGTGCGTTACTCTCATTAAGATAAACAGTGTTTTTATTATTAAAATCATATGACAGAATAACAGCTATACCTATTGCGTTAATCATAGATTTCCTCCTTTAGTAGTTTCACTTACTAAATTATACCAGGATATATTGAAAGTAAACAGCATGAGGACAACGGATATAGTAGACTTTTAAGAGGTGTCGTAATTTGACGAACGATAGAGGTTGGATAGTTAATTCTCTTTATTCATAATTAAATATAAAAGGGATAAGGAGATGAAAGTATTGGACATCGAAAATTTATTAAATATATTAAATCAATTAGATGATACAGATTTGGATATGAGATTGTACTTTACAAAAAAAAGAACTAATGGAAGATATCAATCGTATTCACCAAATATTGCTCCAAATTTACAAATAGAATTAAAAACAATAGTTACGAATGCGTTGGAAGCAGTGCGAGATTCTGAACAAAGAATATTCAATCCTATAGGAACAATAGAAGGATGTATTGAAACGTATCCGGTGAATGCGGTGGACAGTTTTAATGATATCTTACAAAGTATGAATGAGGATTTTGTGAACCGTGAGGAAATACCAAAGAATGAAATCAATAAATTGACTTTCTATTGTTTGGAAATATTTACAAATGATGGGGATATTTTGTTTTTTAGAAGAGTTACAAAATTCAATAAGTTAAAAGGCGGATTTTTTGGGAAATTCACGGCCAATGATTTTGAAAAATTAGATGACACATTACTTGGTATAGATACTAATGTTGATATTGTAATTTATGGTGAAGAGATGTTAATTTTAAATCATATTTCCTTAGAGAGAATATTCTCTATTAAAGATCAATATCAACAAAAGGCCACTCAAACATTGGATTTAGTAAATAGAGCTGATCGGATTACAAATTTTGATCAATTTAGGGAAGATTGTTTATCAGATGGCCGTGTTACTAGAGCGTTAACCAAACTGCTTGATGAAGAAAACAGAATACACGAGGTATTTGAAAACTTTGCTAATGTAATTCAGGTTATAGATATATTCGAATTGAATATTGAGTTAGCTGAAGAAAATACAAAATTAATTTATGAAGACAAATCTCAATTATTGGATATAACTAGACTTATGAGAGATTCTTTTTATGTCACATATATTAATAATAGAGATGGATGTGATGAAGGTATTTAAAAAGGAGGAGCATTGTCGATGATTTCAGTTCTTTTTAGAATAGGATTATATATATCATCGTTTTTTCCTTTATATATTTTACTTATTGTTAATAATTATAAGCACTTCACTAGTTGGAAGAAAATAAAAGATGTTTTTTTATTTAAAGATTTACTTCTTTCTGTTTTTAGTTATTCATTGATTGTATTAATAATTTCTTCTCTTATTTATCTAATTGTAATTATGAAGATAAATCTTAATGAAAAAAATCAATTTGTTGAAGTATGTAAAACGGAAGATAGATTATTAAATTATGTTGTCACGTACCTAGTGCCGTTATTGTCTATAGATCTTACGAAAGCCAATAGTATGTTAGTTAATTTAGGGTTGTTTTTGTTGCTTGGGTTTATATATGTAAAAAATAGTTTGGTCTATTTAAATCCGTTATTTTTATTTTTTAATTATAATGTATTTATTACGAAAGATGATGATGTGATAATCTCGAATTATGATATATACGGTTTGAAAAGTCGAGAAGGAGAAAGATTAAGGACTCGTAAATTAAGTTATAAAATTTATTTGGTAAGGAAATAAGTAGGCGATATATATTAGCATCCATTCGGGTGCTTTTTATTTTGAAATTACAAAGGTGGTGTAAGTAATGGATGCAATGTTAGAAAATGTGAAATTGAAAAAGAAACTCGAATGCTTATCGAATTTACCTAAAGAAAACCAAGAATTAAGAGGAATTGTAAATGCGTTTGAACGTATTGATAAACAGAAATTAGAAAGTGCAATCCCAGTCTTGAATGCGATGGAAGATAACAAAGCACCCCAAAAAAGAAGAGAAGCGATGAATGATGAAAGAATACAAAACTAAACAACAGAAGCGTAAGTTCTATGATAGTGGTGAGTGGAAGAGTATACGAGAGCAAGTAAAGAAGAGAGACAACTATGAATGCCAAGAGTGTAAACGTAACGGTCGAGTACAAACAGATACCCATGAATACAGTGAGAGTGCCAAGCGTAAGAAGATACAGCTCGTTGTCCATCATATAAAAGAACTAGAACATCATCCAGAGCTTGCACTTGATATAGATAACCTTGAAACAGTTTGTGTGAATTGCCACAACAAAGAACACGGAAGAATTTACGAAAAGAAACAGAATAAATGGGAACATGATGAAAAGTGGTGAAAATGATTCAGTAATAACACCCCCCCTTAAAAAAATCATCAAAAAATGCTCTAAGGGGCACCGGAGGAGGGGGTTAACTGTCAGGTTTTTTTCGAAATTACGCACGTAAGGGGGGTGGGTAGATGGCTGTCAGTATTACAAAGTTGAAGGAACAGCTAATGAACAGTATTGATATTAAAGATTTAGTCGAGGTTGAAAAAGTAGAACGATACATTGATCTGGTTAAAGCATTTAGAAAAATAAACAGGACTATCAATAAAGAAGGTGAGTCCGTCACAGTCAAAAATGGATCTCAAGTTTTTGTTAAGGCCCATCCTCTTATAAGTGAAAGAAATAAAATTAACAGTTCTTTAATTGCTTTAGGAAGAGATATAAAGTTTGTTTTTAAACCGAATATTCCTAAGGCTGGTTATAGTAAAAGTGATCTAACATGATAAGGCAAAAGTATGTAGAAGAGTACATTGAACTTTATCGAAGCAGAAAAATAGTGTTCAACAAAGAAAGAGAACTGTTAATTAATTATCTAGAAAAATACGTTTTAAACAGAGACGATTTGTATTTTGATGATGAAATGATTGAGGATTGTATCAACTTTGGTGAGAAGTGGTATTTTCCGTTGCAGCCATTTCAAAAATTCTTAATAGCATTCGTTTTTTTATTTTATAAGAAAAATGGACGCGTATTTTATCGGAAATTTCTATGGATGTTAGGACGCGGTGGCGGTAAAAATGGTCTAATATCTGTAATTATTCACTTTTTAATTAGTGAATTGCACGGCATTCCAGAGTATAACATTTCCGTTGTTGCGAATAGTGAGGAACAAGCGAAAACAAGCCCTGACGAGGTTCATAAATGCGTAAAGAAAAATGAGGTTTTACAGAGAGCTTTTAAAACCACACTAACTCAAACTGTTTCAAAGGCTACTGAAAGTATACTAAAGTTTAGAACTTCAAACGGGGATACGAAAGATGGTTTGCGTGATGGTGCAGTTGTATTCGATGAAATACATCAATATGAAAGTAATAAAGACGTTCGCGTTCATATCAGCGGATTAGGGAAAAAGAAAAACCCTCGTGAATTTTATATTGGTACAGATGGTTATGTACGAGATGGCTTTTTAGATAAACAAAAAGAAAAAGCTATGAAGGTTTTAAATGGTGAAGCTCGCCCTAATGCTGTATTTCCTTTTATCTGTAAGCTTAATGATGAAAAGGAAGTTGATGATATTGATAATTGGGAATTAGCTAATCCTATGTTATCCAAACCGTTAAGTGAGTATGCTGAAGGGCTACTTGAAACGATAAAGGAAGAATATGAAGATTTAGAGGACGATCCAAGTAACCGAGAAGAGTTCATGACAAAGCGTATGAACTTACCTGTTACAAATTTAGAACGTTCTGTTGCAAAATGGTCAGAGATTCTTGCTACCAATCGTCCATTCCCTGATTTATATGCTCAAGAATGCATAGGGGCGTTAGACTTTGCAAGTATTCGGGACTTTGCAGCATGTGGTCTTTTATTTAGACAAAATGGTGAATACATTTTTAAAACACATTCCTTCGTTCGAAAAGAATTTGTTGATATCTATTACGGATATTCTAAAAAAGCGGGTGAGTTTAAAAAGCAGAAATTTGCTCCTATAAAAGATTGGGAAGAGCAAGGTCTACTAACCGTTGTGGATGAACCAACAATCAATCCTCAGCACATTGTTGATTGGTTTGTAGAAATGCGTGAACAATATGGAATTAAAAAGATTATTGCGGATAATTTCCGTATGGAAGCTATAAGACCTTTATTAGTTGCGGAAGGATTTGAAATAGAAGTGATACGAAATCCAAAAGCAATTCATAGTTTATTAGCTCCACGTATTGAAATGGCATTTGCAAATAAACAAATTGTTTTTGAGGATAATCCGTTAATGCGTTGGTATACGCAAAATGTGTTGGTTGTTATCAAAAATGATGGAAATAAAATATATGAAAAGAAAGAGCCTGTTCGTAGAAAAACAGATGGGTTTCAGTGTTTTGTTCATGCTCTTTATCGGGCGGATGAGATACAAGAAGCAACTGACTTTGTTATAGGTAACATTAAATTCTAATAAATGGGGTGATAACCATTGGATGGTTAGGTTCAGTATTTAAAAGAAATAAAGAACTAGAATTTATGGTGGATCTGGACATAATTGCTGATACAGCAAACAGGCTTCATATGAAACGTTTGGCGATTGATACATGTGTATCATTTTTAGGAAGGACAATTAGTCAATCTGAATTTAGAGTAAGAAATGGTAAAGCATTTGAGAAGAAAGAGCTTTATTATCGCTTAAATATTAGACCAAATAAGAATATGACGGCCAGCACCTTCTGGGAAAGATTTATTCGTAAACTCATTTATGATAATGAGTGTTTAGTTGTACAGGCGGATGATGGTGATTTACTTATTGCTGATGGATTTCAACATACCGAATATGCTGTATATGAAGATACTTTTACAGATGTAACAGTAAAAGATTACACGTTTAAGCGAAGTTTTAAACAAAGCGAAGTAATCCACTTAAAGTATCGAAATGATAAACTATCTCCACTCATCGATGGATTATTTGCAGATTACGGGGATTTATTTGGTAGGATATTAAACTCACAGAAACGTAAAAATCAAGTTCGTGGCACGGTTGATATGGATATGATTGGTGCCAAAACAGAAGAACAAATAACGAAGTTACAAGAGTTTATAGACAACATGTATAAGTCAATTGGTTCAAAAGATATAGCTATTGTTCCACAACAAAAGGGTATTAATTATAACGAGATATACAATGGTGTTGCGAATGGGCCAAGTGTGGAAGAAATCAATAAAGTAACAAATGGTTTCTTAAATCAAGTAGCTATGGCAATTGGCATTCCAACAGCTTTGATATATGGGGAAATGGCTGATGTAGAAAAGCAAACGAAAAATTATATGCTTTTTACAGTACGACCATTATTAAAAAAGCTATCTGATGAAGCGAACGTTAAATTCTTTGAAATGAGTGAATATCTTTTGGGACAAAAAATTGAGGTTAAGGCTGTTTCCTATCAAAGTATATTTGACCTTGCGACAAGTATTGATAAACTCATTTCTTCAAGTGCATTTACAGGAAATGAGATTCGATCAGAAGTAGATTATGAAGATTCTGATGATCCGAACTTAAATGTTCATCATATTACGAAAAACTATACAAAATTAGATACATCTGAAGGAGGTGAGAAATGATGGAGCAAGTGAATATGAATAAGCTTCTAAATTTAAAACGAGATATCCGTTTTGAATCCAAAGGTGAAAGTGAGTATAAATTAACTGTTTACGGTTCAATCGGTGGATGGTTTAGTGAAAATAATGCTGAAGCTGTAAGAAGAAAAATTCAAGATGTTAAAGCGGAAAAAATTCACGTTCATATTAATTCGGGCGGAGGTTCCGCATTCGATGGCGTAGCAATTTGTAATCAGTTAAAGCAGCATAATGCAGAAATTATAGTTCATATTGATGGCTGGGCAGCTAGTGCCGCATCTGTAATTGCAATGGCCGGGGATAAAATCATTATGCCTAGTAACACCATGATGATGATTCATCAGGCGAGTACCTTTGAATATGGAAATGCAGATATTTTTGAAAAAACAGCGAAAGATTTACGGAAAATTGATTCAGCTTTAGCAGCATCTTATAAGAAACGTTTTGTTGGAACAGATGAAGAGCTGAAACAACTTTTAAAAGATGAAACTTGGCTAACAGCAGAGGAAGCAGTGGCTCTTGGTTTAGCAGATGAAATTGCAGATGAAATTGAAATTGATGACACACAAGAAGATGAAGAAGATGAAGTTGTAGAGAATTTCAAAGAAGATTTGGTAGCTAAGTATACGAAACAACCAAATAATCAAAATCCAAAAGAGCCTATTCAGGAGCCTGTTAAAGAAAAACAGAATCTGAGTACGCTCTTTTTAAATTTAGGGGGAAAATAAAATATGGTAATTAAATTTAATAACTTTGAAGAGAAGAAATTAGCTTTTGCAAAGGCGACACAGGAAGGTACACCAGAAGAACAAACGGCAGCATTAAATTCTATGATTGAAGCGCTTGCTACAGATGTTCGTTCAGACATTTTAAATCAAGTAAATGAGTCGGTGGTAGATCGTTCTATTATGCAGTATCGTGGCGCTAATGTTTTAACAAGTGAGGAAATGAAGTTCTTTAATGCTGTTGTTGAAGAAGGTGGTTTTAAGTCTACTGAAACTTTACCTAAAACAACACAAGAGAGAATTTTTGATGATTTAGTTCAAGGTCATCCATTGCTAGAACATATCGGTTTAGAGAATTTAGGAGCCGTGACAGAATTTATTTACGGAGATCCAGAGGGTGCAGCTGTATGGGGACCATTATTTGGTGATATTAAAGGACAATTAAATGCTACATTCCGAAAAGAATCTATTACTCAATTGAAATTAACAGCATTTATTCCATTAGCAAACGATATGCTGAAACTTGGTCCAGTATGGGTAGAACGATATGTTCGTACTATGATTTCAGAAGCAATGTCAGTAGGTTTGGAACGTGGTTTTGTAGTAGGTACGGGTAAAGAAGAACCTATTGGTTTATTAAAAGATCCTAGTGGAAATGTAGTGAATGGAGTATATCCAGACAAAAAACCAGCAGGAACTTTAACATTTGAACCAGGTCGTAAAACAATCAATGAATTAAAAGGCGTGGTTAAATTATTGGCTAAAAAGTTAAATCCTGATGGTAAAACAGATGCAGACAGACCTAAAAATATTGCTGGGAAAGTAGTTATGGTAACAAACCCATTTGATACTTTTGATATTCAAGCAAATGCAACAATTCAAAATGCAGCTGGAGTGTATGTGACAAGCTTACCTTTCAATCCAACTCCTACGGAATCAGTATTTGTACCTCAAGGACAAGTGCTATTTTTTGTTAAAGGAGAGTATATTGCAGCAATGGGTGGAACGGAGCCAATTCAAAAGTATAATGAAACACTAGCTTTAGAAGATGCAACACTTTATATTGCTAAACAATATGCTACAGGTAAACCAAAGGATAAATATACTTCACAAGTTTACACATTGAAGCTTGAAGAAGTAACGCCACCAACACAAGGGTGATGTGAATGGATACAGTAATTTCAAATGAAATATTACAGCAATTTAAAGATAGGATGCGATTAGGTGATGATGAAGACGATAACCTGAGACGTATCCTTTTTGCATCCAATAAAGCTTTAATAAAAGACTGTGGATCATATGACATAAATGAGGACGAGACGTTCAAAGAATTAGTTTTTGAACGTTCTCGTTATACTTATAATGATGCACTAGAGTATTTTGCCGAAAACTTTTTAACAGAAATTAATAGCTTCGGCATTCAAAAAGCTTTAGAAGAAATCAAACTGGACGGTGATTAAAATGCGTCCTTTTCAATACAAAAAGCCATTAAATACAGGTGATTTTAGGAATCGAATTATCATTGAACAACCTGAAGTAATAAAAGATGAATTGAATCAGGAAGTTGAAACAGATAATTGGCAAGAAGTTAAAAAAGCATGGGCGATGATAAAAACGGTAAAAGGTTCGGAGTATATTGAAGCTTCAGCTTCACAATCTACTCGAATTTATCGTTTTGTGATTCCTTATACAACAGGAATTACAGAATTAATGCGAATTAATATGAAAGATCGTATCTTTGATATTATCGAACCGCCAATGAATGATGATGAAATGTATCAAACATTGACTATTATCGCAAAGGAGCATGTTTAATATGAATGATTTTGCGAGCGATCTTACTAGGGAGTTGCAAAGGTATGCAAATGTTGTGGAAGAAAAATTAGAGAATGAAATCGATGAAGTAGCAGATATTGCTGTAAATAAATTAAGGAAAGGTGGTCCTAAAAAAACAGGTGCTTATCGAAAAGGTTGGCGTAAGAAAAAAGAGGGGAATGGCGTTGTTCTTCATAATACAAAGGGACAATTAACACATCTTTTAGAAAATGGACATGCAAAAGTAGGTGGAGGTCGAGTACCAGGAGAAGTGCATATTCGTCCAGTTGAAGAGTATGTAATTGATGAATTGCCAAAACGTATCGAAAGGGCGGTTCAACAATGACATTAGGCGAAGTGACAAAAATGCTTGAAGCTACAGGTTATCCTGTGGCTTATTCTCATTTCACGGCTTTACCAAATGATCCAGTTCCAAAGCCACCATATATTTGTTTCCTTGTGGATGGATCAGCAAACTTGATGGCTGATAACAAAGTTTATCACAAGATAAATGATTTAAATATAGAACTTTATACAACTAAAAAAGATTTAGTTGCTGAAGCCAAACTTGAAAAAGTCCTAGACGATCAGGAAATTCCTTATGAATCGTATGGGACTTTTATTGAATCTGAAAATATGTATCAAAAAATATACGAAACGAGGTTGATATAAATGAATAAGGAGAACAAAGTTGTTTTTGGTCTCAAGAAAGTACATTATAGTGTCATTTCTGAAGATGAAACAGGAAAAATCACATACGGTACACCAGCTAAGTTACCTGGTGCAGTTGAAATGAAGTTAGAACCAAAAGGTGAACAAACTGATTTTTATGCAGATGATAGCAACTACTACACTGAATCAAGCAACCAAGGGTATGAAGGTACACTAACTATCGCTAATATTACCGAAGCATTCCGCACTGATGTTTTAGGCGAAGTTTTAGACGAAGTAGACAAAGTTCTTACAGAGGTTTCAAATGCGAAATTCAAGAAAATCGCTCTTATGTTTGAATTTGATGGCGATGTGAAGGCTACACGTCATGTACTTTATAACGTATCCGTATCACGTCCTGGCGCTAACTCTTCCACAAAGAGTGATAAAACTGAACCGAATACAACAGAATTATCATTTGTGGCAGCACAACATCCAGTTAATTATAAAGTTAAGACATCCACAACAGTAGGTACACCAGTGAAAACTTATGATGATTGGTATACGAAAGTTTATGAAAAAGTAGCGGGGGCGTAATTAGATGGAAAAAACGATTGTAATCGATGGTAAAGACGTTCATTTAAAAAGCACCGCTGGTACAGCTATCCGCTATAAAACTCAATTTAGACGTGATATGTTAGCAGATATTCTTGGTTTACATGTACTTTCTTCATTGATTTCATCTAATGGTGAGCAAGAGAATATCGACCTTACTCAAGCGGATTTGAGTAAACTCGATTTTGAAGTTATTTATAATCTAGTTTGGGCGTTTGCTAAAACGGCAAACAAAAGTGTCCCAGATCCACTAACGTGGCTTGATACATTTGGTGAGTTTCCGATTGATGAAATTCTTACTGAGGTTCAAGATTTAATCAAAAGTACAGTTCAATCAAAAAAAAAATAACAGATGAGGCACAAGGGCAAGGAAGTAGCGATGGTGATTTTTCCATTGATACATTTCTTGCTCTTTGTTATTCATGCAAACTTTCCAAAATGGATTTAGATGATATGACGATAGGCGATTGCCTGGATTACATTGACGAATATGTTGAAATACAGAATCCACAGAAAGAAAAACAAAATACAAGAAAAGCTACTCAAGATGACTTTAATGCCTTTTAAGAAAGAGAGGTGAGATTATGGCCGGAGGAAGAATTAAAGGTATTACTATCTCTATTGATGGAGAAACTACTGGTCTTCAAAACGCTTTAAAAGATGTAAACAAACAAAGTGAAGCTGTTGCTAAAGAATTAAAAGATGTTGAGCGTTTATTGAAGTTTGATCCAGGTAATGTTGAAGCACTTGCTCAAAAACAAAAATTACTTACACAACAAATCGAAAATACCACTCAAAAACTAGATAAATTGAAGGCAGCGGAACAACAAGTTCAAGCACAATTTCAAAACGGAAAGATTTCCGAAGAACAGTATCGCGCTTTTAGGCGTGAGATTGAATTTACAGAAGGATCACTTAATGGCTTAAAAAACAAACTTGGAAACATGAAAGCTGAACAAGACAATGTAGCAAAATCAACCAAACAATTAGAAACTTTATTCCATGCTACGGGAAAAAGTGTCGATGATTTTGCAGGAGCATTAGGAAATCGTCTTGTGAATGCAATTAAAAGCGGAACAGCCACGAGTAAACAGCTTGATGATGCTATAAGTAAAATCGGTAAAGAAGCACTTGGAGCTAGTACTGATATAGATAAAATGAAAAAAGCTCTGTCATCTGTGGATGATGGGGCTTCTTTAAAATCTGTAAAACAAGAACTAAGTAATGTCGCGAAAGAAGCGAAAAAAGCAGCAAATGAAGTTGATGATTTAAATATTGAATTGGAAAACATGTTAGGTGCAGCGGCAGCAGGTGCTGGTATAGGTAAAACATTAGAAACAGCACTTGATACTTCTAAATTAAAAACAAAAATCGATATATCTTTTAATGTTCCAGAAGAATCAAAGAAATCTGTGGAAGAAGCTGTTAGAAGTATAGAAGCGTATGGTGTTGATACAGAAGCATCATTGGAGGGTGTACGTAGACAATGGACTTTAAATAAAAGTGCAAGTGATGAAGCGAATACAGCGATTGCCAAAGGTGCGGCTGTTATATCTCAAGCTTATGAGGGCATAGATTACACAGAGTTGATTCAAGAAACATACGAAATAGGTAACGAATTAGGAATATCTCAAGAAAATGCTCTCGGTATGGTTGATGCGTTGTTAAAAATGGGATTTCCCCCAGAGCAACTAGATATCATTGCCGAATACGGAAGCCAGCTAACTCGTGCAGGATTTAAAGCTGAAGAAGTCCAAGCGATTATGGAAGCTGGTGTTGAAACAGGTAGTTGGAATTAGATTATAGTTCCCTTGTATGGTGACATACAATGAAAAACTCCTTTAATTCAGTGGAACTCTCAAACGAGACAATACTGAGCGAAGCCTTTTAATTAAGGAACGTGCAACGACTAGTCGAAAGACGTAGGGTGTAAGCAAATGACACTCGAAATGGGGAGCAACTCAAGTAGTTGAAGATATAGTCTAATCTATGCGGTGACGTATAGCAGTTCATGGTACAGTATATGGTATAGGAGGGGTTATTTTGAACTATATCATATATAAATTAACAAACAAAAGTAATGGTAAATTTTATATAGGTATCACTTCTGAAACATTGAACCACAGATGGAGAGGGCATTGTAGAAAAGCTCGATTTGGTTCAACATCTAATCTTCATCAAGCTATATCAAAGCACAGTGAAGATATATGGGATAAAGAAATTCTATTTTCATTTGAAACTAATGATAAAAAGTACGCTTACTCTGTCGAACAGGAATATATCAACAAATACAATTCTTACGAAGATGGATATAATATGGATATAGGGTTTGGATGGAACATAATAGACCGTAGCGGTCAAAACAATCCCATGTATGGAAAAATATCTGGAAATGCTTCTAAGGTTATTGTAGATGGTTTTATATATAACAGTGTAAGTGAAGCTGGAAAAGTTTTGAATAAAGATAGAAACACTATCGCAAGATGGTGCAAAAGTGATAAATATGAAAACTGTTACTATGTTAATACCTGAGAACGGGCGTGACGTTGCGAATCACGTTGAATATAAATGATTGATAATCTCTTAGATGGACTGAAAGAAGGACGGATTAAATTAGCCGAATTTGCACAAGGCGCAGATAAAGCTTTAAAAGAAGCGCTGGACGGATCAGGTATTGCCGCTGAACAAATAGAAAAATGGGGTGCAGCCGTTTCAAAAGGTGGAAGTGAAGGCTCGCAGGCTATGGTAGAGGTAGCTAAAGCAATTGAAGGGATAGACGACCCGATTAAAAAGAATGAAGTGGGAGTCAAACTTCTAGCAACTATGTACGAAGATCAAGGTCAAAATATTACTAATACATTAATAGGTGCTTCTGAAAAAACTATAGATCTTCAAAAAAACCAAGACAACTTAACTGAATCGGTAAAAAAATGGGATGCATCACCAGCTGTTGAATGGCAAAATGCTATGAATGAATTGAAAATAGCACTGGAACCTGTTCTATTAGTTATTGCTCAAGTTGTGGGTAAAATTGCCGAATGGATTCAGAATAATCCTATGTTGGCAGCAACAATTACTGTAATTGCTACAGCGATTGGAATTGTTATGGCGGCACTTGTTGCATTAACTCCGATACTTTTATTGGTGACGACTCAAGCATTAACCTTTGCAGGAGTTATGGCTGTTTTAACTAGTCCGTTCACATTAATCGCCGTCGCAATAGCCGCGGTTATTGCAGTATTAATCCTATTTGGTGATGAAATCATGCGGGTGTACAACGAGTATTTGAAGCCCACAGTCGACCAAATGATTGCCATAATTAATGAAACCTTACGGCCAGCGTTTGAACAGGGATTTACGATTATGAAAGGAATTGTCCAAGATGCATTTGTAATCATGCAACGCGCTTGGAACGAAATACTATCTCCTGTATTTTCAGTTATTGGAAATGTTATTCAAAGCGTTCTTTTGCCAGCCTTCAGAGTTGTATTTACAGCTATCGGTAGTGTTGTGGGAGATGCATTTAGAGGAATAAAAACTGTGTGGGAAACTGTTTTAAAACCAATTCTGAATGGAATTATTGATTTTATTTCCGGAGTGTTTTCAGGGAATTGGAGCAAAGCATGGAGTGGAATTGTTCAGATTTTCAGCGGAATATTCGAGGGCATAAAATCTGCTGCGAAAGCACCGCTAAATGCTGTTATTTCTATGGTAAATGGTTTGATAAAAGGAATTAACGGTATAGAAATTCCAGATTGGGTTCCAGGCATTGGTGGAGGTAAGGCAAGTATACCTACAATTCCAATGTTAGCAACAGGTGGTAAACCTGTTGGGAATGGATCGTTTATTGCTGGTGAAGCTGGACCTGAGTTATTTACGAAAAGGGGTAATTCAATCACAGTGACACCGTTATCTTCTAGAGAAAAGTCACTAGGTATCACAGGAACTATGGGACAACTAGTTGGTGATATGAGTCGTACAATGGCTAGTTCTATGAATCAATTAGCTGATTTGAAAGGCGTTATGAGCGGTGTTTATAGAAGTATGTCAAATAGTTCACAGGCATTAAAGGGAAATGCAAATAACTCTAGTGTGGAGGGCAATACAGCGAAACAATCAGGTGATATTATTTCATACAACTTTGCCGATATGCTCAGAGGTTCAACGTTTGTGGTTAGAGAAGAATCTGATATTGAAAAAATAGCGGTTGAATTAGGGAAATATATTAAGGCATCAGGGAGAAGGGTGGGACAACTATGAGTTTAACGATAGATGGAAAAAGGATTAGTGAACTAAAACTAGCACTTTTACCAGGATTCCAACATCCAGCAGCTCCACCAATTCGTGACCATGCAGTTTCTATATCCGGTCGTCCTGGTGCATACTACTTTGGCTCTGAAATAGATCCAATGCAATTTAGTTTACCTTTGCTTGTTAAACCACAAGAAAATAGATTCGAGTTATCGGCAGCTATCAGAAAAATGGTAACTGCCTTTATTGATCCTTACGGAAAGCCGAAGGAAGTTAAGCTGATTTATGATTACGATCCTGATAAATATTATCTAGCTAGATATAGTGGCTCAATGCCAATTGAGCGTTATTTAAGTATGGGTAAGTTTGAATTACCTATGATAGCTTATGATCCTCATGCTTATTCAATTTTAGAAAGCACAGATGAGATTAGGTGGGATGACCCCATTCCATGGATGTCAGATATATCTATTAGTGCTGGAGGTAATTCTTATACAATTACGAGTCCACAAAAGATATCTCTAGATAATTATGGATCCTTAGTAGTTAGGCCTGTTATCTCTATTACTGGTAGTGCTGAAAATTTAACGTTCACCTTTAAAGGGGAGCGTTTTTCTTTAGGAACTTTTACGAACACATCATTTTTAATCGATGCCGAACGTTATGCAGCAATTAAAAATGGCCAAAACTTTTTATTTCAATTAAAAGGTGATTTAGAAAAATTAGAGTTAATGCCAGGCGCTAATGCAATACAAATAGGCGGGACTAACTTGAACATAAACATTACATTTAAATACCGTGCTAAATATATATAAGGTGGTGACACAATATGGCTGATGCGCCAAAATTATTAGGGACAGAAAAAATTAAAGAAAGTTATTGGAAAATAAACCAAGCAATAGATAATGCCAATGAAGCATTAAAAAAATCGGGCATGAATTTCGCTAATTTATATTCAAATGGAGATAAAGTTAATATTTCTTATGATTGGGCCACTAAATCAATCACTTTCAACGTAAGAACTGATGTTAGTGTTTTACTTATAAGTAATAGATTTGCAACAAATTTACCACAAGGGATTAAAACTTTAACAACAACACAAAATAGTGTTGCTGTTTTATACAATCGTGTTTCGAAAGAATATTTCTTATTACCATTAGTGGATATTTACACGTACAAACAGGATGTTAATGATTGTTGTTTAGGTTACGTGAACTTCGCTTCGAAATATTCAACAATTTCAGTTGACGGCAACATGAGTACGATTCTACCTAATGTTACTCCAGCTGTTTTATTTTCAACTTCCGAAAAAGTAAACATCGATTATGATTGGAAAGCAAAAACTATCACATTCGATGTAAAACAACTCTTCGGTGTGTTAGTACAAACAAAAAGTTGGAGTGCGAACCTTCCTGTTGGGAAAAAAGTATTAACTGCAACTGAAACTAGTACAACTGTATGGTGGAATCGTGTCACAAAAGAATATTTCACAATGAGTTTTGCAGATGCATATACGTACCTGAAAAGCGATGATGATGCATACTTAGGATTAGTGCATTTTGGCAATAACAACTCTACTATAAATATAGACAATTCTATCGATACAAACATGGCTGAAATACATCCGACTGGACATTACGGTGGTTTAGCATTACCAACGGTTGACTTTGTTAGAAATCAAGTTGTGATCCCGCGTAACCTTTACATTATTAAAGGTGATAAGAATATGAAACATTTAGACGTAACAAAAGAGATTACGTTACCTTTTATCAACAATAGCGGTGTTGTTCCGATATGGCAGTTTCTCTGGTATAACTCATATTTGGACAAGTTCTTTTTGACAGAACAACCATATTATCTAAATATGAAAAACGAGCCGAATGTATACTATCTAGGTTACTTACATAGTACGGCTAACGTCTTCATTATGAATAATAAACATCAAACTCGTAAAGCAAATATGGCAAGCATTATCGGTACAAGTATAAGCACTTATGAAGGATATGTTCCAGAGGGGAATGCTGTAAACGGTAACTATACCGAAGCAAAAAGACCTGCATATAGAATGTGGTGGTACGGTCCTACTCACAATATATTTAACTTACTCGTTAATGAGAGTTGGGGAGGTAGACGAGTAACCAAGACGCGATCTGATGATAATGCAAGTTGGGCAATGTATCGCGTGGCTAGTTTAGATAAAGATGGAATAAAGCCGAATGTTGTTTTTGTTGAGCTTGGTATGAATGACTTATTAAATAATGTTCCGATTGGCGCTTACAATGGAACAATCGATCCTAACGATGATTTAACTTTTGCAAATTGTTATGCTAGGGTCATAGACGGCATCCACAAAGCGTATCCTGACACGCGCATTTATTGTTTAACGATTACGTACGCGAATGGGAAAACATATAAAGATCATAAAAAGTACAACGACGCAATTAGAATGGTAGCCGAACAATATTATGCAACGGTAATTGATATGACCAGTTTGGGCGTAAATGAATACAACGTAGCTAAATATACACATGACTTTGTTCATCCTAATGACCAATTAATGAATTTAATGACAGGTAGAGTGTACAACACTGTTCGTGAAAATACTTTGGAATAGGATAGAGGTGATATATTGAGACACTTAAAACTCTACAACAAACAAATGCAGCTCAAGGCATATCTTGAGAATGCATATAAAATAAAGTACAACCCGCCACTCAATGAACTTTGGACGGCGGGTTTTTCATTGCCGTTTACTGATCCGAAGCGAGAAGAAATTGAAACGTTTGATTATGTTGAGATATTCGATAATGGCAAGCGCATCGGGATGTTTCGTATTATGGATAGTGTGGAAGAACGGGATGCAGAAAAGAAAATTATATCGTATGAATGTGAGCACGTATTATCCACTTTACTGGATAGCGTGCTTTTTGGTTATCATCAAAGAGTAAATTTGACCACACGAGAGAATATTGAGTACCTATTGAGCAAACAGCAGATTAAACATTGGAAAATAGGTCAATGCGACTTTGTTAGATATTTTCATTACGCTTGGGAACACGAATCAACTTTACTAGGTCCACTTTATAGTATCCCACAACCGTTCGATGAGAAATATCAATGGTCATGGGATGATTCGTCTTATCCTTGGACATTAAACCTAGTTCGTTATTCTGAACAAGTTACAGCAGAACTTCGATATAGGAAGAGCATGAAAGGAATCAAACGGACTGTAGATGCTAAAGGTGTAATGACAAGGATTTATCCTCTGGGGTACGGAGAAGGAGTTAACCAACTCACCATAAAAGATGTAAATGGTGGTGTCCCTTATACAGACGCTCCTGGTTTCATCAGAGATTTATACGGTGGATTTGATTATATTTGGGTTGATAGACGGTTTGAAGACCCGCAAGCTTTGTATGACTCAGCAAGAATGATGTTAATGAGAAATTGTGTACCAAAAGTAACGTATGAAATTGATGCGATAGATTACGAACTAATTGATCCATACAAAATAGAAAAGTATGAGACTGGCAAGTTAGTACGATTATATGATGAAGAATTAGGTATAGATGTGGATTTACGAGTCATGAATCGTTCAAAAGATGATGCAGACGGTGACCCTCTTGCAGTTAAGTTGACATTAGAAAATAGGGTTACTAATTTAGGAACTACTCATGCAGATATTGAAAAGAGACAGCGAATCAATGAAGTATACTCGCAAGGTTGTACCACAATGGTTGCATACTGTTATAACGATAATTGCGACCCGGAAAATCCAGCTGTCATTAAGATCTTTATCCCTGATGATTTAAAAAATATAAACACATTGGATTTAACGTTTGAAACTGAAGAGTTCCGTGCTTATTCAAAAGCTACAAAAGGCGGAGGTGCTCAAGTTGCAACTACCGGTGGAGGTGGCGGGACAGTAGCCACGACTGGTGGTGGGGGGGCTACAATATCGACGACCGGAGCAGGCGGAGGAAGTGTAGAAACAAGTAGTTCAGGCGGAGGTGGTTCATATACAAGTGAAGCTGGTGGAGGAACTGTAGCTTCATCAAGTGCTGGTGGTAATCATCGTCATATGATGTTTGGATTCCAAACGAAAATTGGCGATAATCCAGCAGGAATGGAGTATATGAACTATACGGCAGCAGAAAACAATGGTGGCGGGGCAATAGGTGTTGCTATTCCAGCTGGGGCGGAGGAAGACCTTTGGACTTATACAGCATCTGGCGATCACTCTCATACAACAAACATCCCTGCACACAGTCACAAAGTGAATATAGCTCCACACAGCCATACACTGACTCTACAACCGCATACACACTCTATGACATTGCAAGACCACACGCACAGTTTAACTTTACAAGACCATACGCACGCCGTCGTTTTGCCCGACCATATACACGATATTCTATTTGGGATATATCGTTTATCTGATCGACCGAGTGAAGTAACTATTAAAGTTGATGGGAATGTAGTTCCTGTGACTTCCACATCAGCAGAAAATGTGAATTTAGAACCTTACTTATCTAAGAATAATGAAGGGCGAATTGAACGTAACAAATGGCACGTTATCACTATCACTCCAGACAAGCTCGGGCGTGTAAATGCTAACGTTATTTCTCGTTTGTTTATCCAATCAAGAAGCGGAGGGACTTTCTAAGATGAATAAATTAAGAGAATGGTTAATTAAGAAACTAGTTGGTAATAAGCCTGTGGTTATGAACGTTACGATTGTACTTGATGAACCTCTAATGGCATCTGAACCAACTGGGATTTATGAAAAATGCAGTATTAGTTTCACTGAAAAACTACAAAAGGAGATGATTCAACATGCAAACAATTGAAATTCATACACAAGGCGGAATAAAACACACATTACAGATTGAAGGGTATAATGCACAGGTTCTAAACGACCAATTGAATAGTAATGACCTAATCACCGTGCTTATCGGTGATTTTATTATTCAACGAATTGATGTAAAACGTATTTTACCGATTAACTTACCTATTGTGGAAGGAACTACGAAATTAAAAGTTCACACTAATGGCGGAAAAGAAATTGAGATTATTACAAATGATTATGATCCGATTTTCTTAAACGAGCAGTTGAATAATAGCAATACAGTAACAGTTGTAATTGGTGATTATATTTTCTCTCGAATTGATGTAAAACAGGTTGTTCCTGTGAAAGAAGAACCAAAAGAGCCAGAAAAACCACCTGTAACAGAAGCAGAACAACCAATAACTGAGGAACCAGGAGAAACAGAAGAAAGTGAAAAAGCAAACGAACCTGCAGGGCAGCAATAAGCTGGTCTTTTTTTATTGTTAAAAAGGATATAGTTAAGGTCACTCTATGTAATATATTGTCAAGAACAGATAATTCACGCATACTTAACTTGTATGTTTTTTGCAAGATAAAGGAGATGTAATCGTGAATCAGTTTGAAGAAATTTTTGATAAGGCCGTTCTAATGAGCGGTAAAGGTAGAAGATATAATGTAAAACATAATGAATTAACAGTTATTTTAGAAGAATTGAAGGAAATAGGAACAACTATAATTGAAGATATTAGAATAGTGAGACCGCATTTTCCGTCGGTGCATATTGATTTTATAAATGATGTTAGATTTAATGCTTGTGCTATCAAACAAGATGATATGTACTTTATTGGAATTAATATAGGTGTAGTTCAGGTCTTAGAAAAATTATTTAACTATATTATGTCACATCCAAATTTAATGACTGGAATAGGTGATGTTAGTCTGGAAATAAAAAAAGAAATAAGTTCTGATTATATTGCGATAAATCATAATTACTTAAGATTATTCACAAACTATGATGTAGAAGTGAATGCACCTATTGGCAAAGAAAGAAAACTCTGTGCAAAGGCATTGTATATGTATGCTTTGGAATTTCTAATACTACATGAATACGGACATATAGTTAATGGTCATATGGACTATGACTATTTTAGACGTAGAAGTGGATTATCTTTTATGTTTGAGCTTAATTCATGTGAAAAGAACGGGTTATTTACCCAAACGTTAGAAATGGATGCTGATAGCTATGCAGCAACAAGGATTACTCAAAGCATAATTGAAGATCATAACCGAACACTCGCTAAAACCGAAGCTATAGGGATTTCTCCAATGAGTTTTAAAGAGCGTCTTAAACAAATGTGTTATTCGGTGTATTTTATGTTTAGGTTGTTTGGAGAAATGAGCTATGACTTGAGAACTTTAGAAAAAAATAGCCATCCTGCTCCCGGTTTTAGGCAGCAGTTTCTTTTTGGTGTATTAGGTTCTTTGTTGATAACCGAATTGCAAGAGAGTTTAATTACTGAAGATGAACTGGGTGACATGGTAGAGGAAGTTATTAGAGAGTGCGAACAAGCATTAAAAACAATATCTGATAAGACATTTACTCCTGTTCCAATAAGTATAATAACGACTCCCGAAGGTCAAGAACATTGTATTAAAATTATGGCGAACTGGAAGAATGTTAAACCTTTAATAGAACCATACAGCAGGGCAATTTTAGCTCCTAGTGGGTATAATGAATAGATAATTATGATGAAAATTCTATGGGTGTAGCGTGTGTTTTGGCTGAATGTAAAGAAATTTTTAATGAAATAGGAATTTTAAAACCAGGAGAGACAAACGTCTCTCTTTTTATTTTGCAAAAAAGGGATGAGAACAATGGAGGAACAGATTTTTAATTCAGTTATTCAACAAGGAGCATTCGCAGGGTTATTTGTGTGGATGCTCTTTACTACACAAAAAAAGAATGAGCAGCGTGAAGCACAGTATCAAGCTGTCATTCAAAAGAACCAAGAAGTTATTGAAGAACAGGCAAAAGCTTTTGGATCTATTTCTAAAGACGTAACAGAAATCAAACAAAAACTTTTTGAAGGGGAAGATAAATAATGACAAAACGTATTGTAGATATTTCATACCACAATGGAAATCCAAACTGGAGTGTATTAGCACCACAGCTCGATTTAGCTATTTGTCGTGTGCAATATGGTTCGAACAAGAAAGACGTAAAATACAATGAGTATGTTGCTGCATTAGAGTCATACGGCATTCCACATGCGGCATATGCTTATGGATGTTTTGTGTCAGTAGCTGATGCGATTGTGGAAGCAAAAGACTTTCTATCGAGAGTGAATACTAATGCTAAGTTTCTTGTATTAGATGTGGAAGATGACACAGTAAAGTCAATGAAAAGCATAGGCAATCTTAATGATTTGGCGAAAGCATCACAAGCTTTCATTGATACATGTCGTGCTGCAGGCTGGAAAATTGGTTTATATGTAGCTCATCATATGTACGGTGAATACCATTTACAAAGTGTACAGGCTGATTTTATTTGGCTACCGCGATACGGAACAAATGATGGTAATCCACAGAAGAAACCAGCCTATCCTTGTGATATCTGGCAATATACTGATAACGGTTATATTGATGGTATCGGGAAAGTGGATATTAACTTATTACAAGGGAATAAATCATTAGATTGGTATATTGGTGCTCAAGCAGCGAGAATTCAAACTGGTGGTTTTAGCAATCCAGAAGCTATTGCTGAAATTACTCATTATTTTTTAGATAAAAAATGGTGGGTTGAGTCCACATTTGATGGAAAGGGTAATGTCAGTTATAAAACTGGAGGACTCTATGATCCAGATGTAACAGAATTCGAAAAATGGATGAAAGAACGCGGTTGGTGGTGCACTAGAGTATAAAAATAAAAAGTGCCGGCTCTTAATTGAGTCGGCTTTTTTCTATGAAACGTATAATTCTCCTTTTTTAAAGTTTTTACATTTTCCACATTTCATGCACTGAACCATACCAATTGGTTGCTTTTTCTTTTGTGAAGCAGTGACGAAGTACCCAATACCAAGTGGAATTCCGATTATTGTTAAACAGCAAAGTATCCCCATACGTTTTGCTAATTTCACATAATACATATTATCTCGTAGTTTTACGTTATTGCTACCACATTTAGAACAAGTAATCCCTGGCTTAAATTCATATTGCCCCATATCGATTCTCCTTTTATATATGAAATACGTTATACTATTACAAATCAGATATCCTTCTAACTTGTTTTTCCTTCTGTATTTAACCTAGAATACAAGATTATATCATTTTTATTCCCAGCTATATTTAAAAAAACAGTATGTTTTTTACCTCGCATCAATTATATTCATAAACTTAAGGAAAATTCTGTTATAAGACGTATCGGTACAAGTTATTAAATTATTTATCGGATGTATGTTGGTTACAGTCATATTTTTAGTAAGTAAATGATCATCTCTATAATAAGTAATTGATATCTTCTCTTCAGAAAGAAATGAACATAATAACGCGTTTTCAATACGTTCTTGTTCGTCTTTGGTTAATGTACGGCGCTCCACTTTTGTCTGCTTTTTAACAATCTTACAACTACCGATGAATTTCTTCGGTAGCGAGGCGAATGGAGTCCGCTTAACGATTCCTCTTCCTTTTGGCATATTTGTATAGTTCATGTTGTATATCCCCCTAATTGTTATAAATAACTGTATCATTATATCAAATATTAGAGATATTGGTATTATTTATCAATATTCAGTTCGGATTTATGTTTTCTCTCCACATAGATTTCATAAGTCATTTTAATACAAAAATCTATAGCTTCTTGATTGTCCTATGTGGAATCAAATTTATGCTGCAGATATAGTCGATGCGGGATTAGGGTTTAAAATCATTGATAAAGTAACAGCAAACGGTTCTCCGCAGTATAAAGTTAAAAATTCCAAAGGGAATGTATACTACATTACAGCTAGTCCTACTTATGTAGAGGTAAAATAGCACAAGCCTTACGTAATACTTTTAATAAACATCTCTATATTATATTATAAGTTTATTGAGTTATTTTCATGATGCTAAATTTAATGGGGGATGTGGATGTAATGGCAGATGAGCTGGTAATAAAAATTGATAAGAAATTCGGTAAAAAAGTAGGTCTGGTGGCAGGAGCAATTATTATATTAATTGTTGCTTTCTTCATGTTAAACAAAATGGGGGCTGGTACTGAAAGAGATGCAATAAAAGAAGTTGAAAGACTAGCAACTGAAAGAATAAAGTCAAATTCTGGCGGGAATTATGTAACTCTTGAGGATATTAATGTACGAAAAGATTCCCAAAAAGAAGACTATTACTACATAGAAGCACGTGCAGATTATTCAGATGCAAATGGTAATGAAACAAGCCAAAATATTTCATATCAATTGCAGTTTAGGAATGGATCATGGGAAGTGTTGCTCGACAAACATTATAATGTAGGATAAATAAAAAGGGCCGGCTCTTAATTGAGTCGGCTTTTTTTATTTAATCATTTTTATTTATTTGTTCTCTAAATTTATTCTCAAAAAGAATACGTTTATCTTCCATTTAAAAGGTAAGTAGTTAATTCCTTACTTACCTAAATTCTCTGCTATGTCTTCAATTGCTTTTAGGTAAATATCGTTTACCTCGGTCACACTATCTACATACAAGTCAGTTGCTTCACTCATATTCTTTATTGCTTCTTCGAGTTTTGTTGAGTCTTCTTTCTTAATAGCGGTTAACTGCTTATTGAAAGCTTTATCAAGCATTGAAGTAGATTCAGATACCTTCTTATGCGAGTCTTCGTACTTAGACTCCGGTGATAGTCTTCTTATTTGTGCTGTTATGGACTTTAACCCGTTTATTTTCTCTTCAAATTCTTTCTTAGTAGAATCAGAAGTACTACCCTCTATATCAATAGAAGAAATACTTGTAAGAACAGTTCCTAACTCTTTATTTAATGCGTTTAAGTTTCCTGCATAGTTTTCTTTATTCTTTGCTTCGTCTACTGAAACAATTGCATGGTCTTCGTCTATTACATTGCTCTCACAACCAACTATACCAGTTAGTAGCATGAAGGGTAAAGCGAATGTTAGTGCCTTTCGTTTCATATCTATTCCTCCTTTCTTTTATAACTCATACACTGATAATCTTATTATTAGATAAACTACTAGTGTATGAGCCTACCAGTCTATTTTATTTCTTGTAACATCTTGTTTCCTTCGTCAATCTTTTTAGAAGCCTTAATGATAGCATCATTGCCTAAATTCATTAAATTTGTGTCTTTCTTCTCAAATCCGTCCTTAGTAAGTGTTACTGACATATTGAGCAAATCCATAGCCGTTTCTATCGTGAATTGTACTATAAATTATGTAAATAAGATATGTGAATTTTTCATCTTTAAGAGAAATTTTGAGTGTTTTAACAATATGAAAACATGTATTACGGTTGTAGAGAATCTTGCTCCGCACACAAGTTCAACAATGGGAACGGTAATACCTATTTATCAAGGTGATTGTAATACAAGAATTATTTTGGGGATTTATGCTAAATGAATGGTTTTTAAAATAAAAATAGATTTAATACAGTTTAATTAAAAGGCTATTATTTGCTCACATTTTGCTCACAAATAATATAAAAACACGTGAAAAAATATGAAATGCTCTTTTGAAATAGAATATAATATAACAAATAAAAAGTGTCACAAATGCTTGTGTATCAGGCGTTTGTGACACTTTTATAGTTTTATATTACATAAAATGAACAACCCTAAAACTGCTCATTCTTCTCCCAAGATTCTACAATATAATGGGCAATCGTCGGATTAAATCCTTTCCCAACTAAAAACATAATCGCAGCGACTTCTGTTAATGCGTGTTTATGTGATGTGTGTTTCGCTTCATTTAAACCGTAATCTACCCAAGGTTTTACGAAATCTAATACAGGTTTCTTTAAAGGTAAAAACTGTGTACCGACAACTTGTTGAATTTGTTGTTGTGTGGGTTCTGTTATAGGTCCGGGCGGTAAAATTTGTGGCTGTGTAATATCGAATGTTGGTCCTGGTGGTAAAATTTGTGGTTGTGTCGGATCAATTGTTGGTCCAGGCGGTAAAATTTGTGGTTGTGTTGGATCAATTGTTGGTGGTTTAGGTGGTGAGACACGTACATCGTAGTTTGGTGGATACATTTGTTGTGGGTATTGCGGTTGTTGTTCTTGAGTTTGTGGTGTTACATATGGATTGTGCTGATACTGTTGTTCTTGAGTATGCGGAGTTACGTATGGATTGTGCTGATATTGCTGTTCTCGAGTGTGCTGAGTTACATATGGATTTTGCTCGTATTGTTGTTCTTGGTTTTGGGGTGCAGCGTATGGATTTTGGGGATATTCATAATTTGGACGTGTGTCATATGGATTTTGTTCGTATTGTTGTTCTTGCTGTTGTATTTCTTGTTCCTCATATTGAGGATAAAATGGTTGTTGTGGGTAAGGCGGTTGATTATTATAAAACATATTTATTCCTCCTTCATGATGATGCCTACCACCTAGTGTATGGACGGACAAGAAAATATGTGATGAAAAAATGTGGGCGTGTTACAATAAGTAACTGGGTGAAGATAAAATGACAAAACAAGAAAAGATTCAAAAAACAATTATTTTTGTAAAACATATTTTAGAAAAAGATGCGAGTGGGCATGATTGGTATCATATTGAGCGTGTACATAAACTGGCGATTTCTTTATCCGAGCAAGAAGGTGGAAATCGTTTTATAATTGAAATGGCAGCATTACTTCACGATGTGGCAGATGAAAAGTTAAATGAAAGTGAAGAAGCAGGAATGAAAAAAGTTTCTGATTGGTTAGAAAAGTTACGTGTTGAAGAAGAGGAAAGTAAACATATTCTTCACATCATCTCTAATATGTCTTATAAGGGTGGCCATGGCGGCATAGTTGAGTCACTTGAAGGGAGAATTGTTCAAGATGCGGACCGTTTAGATGCCCTTGGAGCAATTGGAATTGCACGTACATTTGCGTACGGGGGAGCGAAAGGGAGATTAATGTATGATCCAACCATTCCGCCGCGTGAAGAGATGACGAAAGAAGAGTATAGAAAGAATAACGATCCATCTTTAAATCATTTTTATGAAAAATTATTGAAATTAAAAGACTTAATGAATACGAACGCAGCAAAACAAGAGGCTGAAGTTCGTCATCGTTATATGGAACAGTTTATTGAACAATTTATGAAAGAGTGGAATGCACAAATATGAAAATGTTAACTGTGGAGAACTTATCGAAATCATACGGAGAAAAACCGTTATTTGATGGATTATCATGTAGTATTACAGAAGGACAACGTGTCGGAATTATTGGTGTAAACGGTACTGGTAAATCGACATTATTAAAAATTATTGCAGGATTAGAAACTCCTGATACAGGTGATATGACGCATTCACGTGGATATACAATTAGTTATTTATCACAGCAACCAGAGTTTGATGAAAAACTAACTGTATTAGAGCAAGTGTTCCATGGTGATACACCTTTAATTCGTCTTCTTCGTGATTATGAAAAGGCACTATTAAATATCGAAAAAGATCCAAGTAATGAAAAGGTACAGGAACAATTATTTGTAGTGCAGCAACGTATGGATGCAATGAGTGCATGGGAAGCGAATGCAAATGCGAAATCGCTTTTAACAAAATTAGGAATTACTGATTTCACAGCAACTGTTGGGAATTTATCTGGTGGACAGAAAAAACGTATCGCAATGGCACAATGTTTTATTGAAACACCTGATTTATTAATTTTAGACGAGCCTACGAACCATCTTGACCATGAGACAGTTGAATGGTTAGAAGAATATTTAGCAAGATATACAGGTGCGGTATTACTTGTAACCCATGATCGTTATTTCTTAGATCGCGTGACGAATCGTATTTTCGAATTAGATAACGGAAAACTGTATAGCTATGAAGGAAACTATAGTACATTTTTAGAAGCGAAAGCACTTCGTGAAGAGCAGGAATTGGCGCAAGAATCAAAACGCCAAAATTTATATCGTCGTGAACTTGCATGGATTCGTCGTGGTGCAAAAGCTCGTTCTACAAAACAAAAAGCACGTATTCAACGCTTTGATGAACTGAAAGAGCAAGAGGGACCAGCTGCAAAACAGTCAGTTGATATTGCTTTAAGTGGAAGTCGGTTAGGAAAGAAAGTACTTGAATTAAAAGATGTAACGAAAAAATTTGGCGATAAAACGGTATTGCATAATTTTAATCATATTGTGAAGCCTGGTGATCGTATCGGAATCATCGGAGCAAATGGAAGTGGAAAATCTTCTCTATTAAATATGCTCGCAGGCAAACTATCTCCTGATAGTGGTGAAATTGAAGTTGGACAAACTGTAAAAGTTGCTTATTATACGCAAGAAAATGAAGAGATGAATTTAAATCAGCGTATGATTGAATACATTAAAGAAATTGCGGAAGTCATTCATACGACAGACGGAAAAGTAATTGGCGCATCTCAAATGTTAGAGCGTTTCTTATTCCCGACGCATTCACATGGTACACCGCTTGGTAAACTATCTGGTGGTGAAAGAAGACGTTTATATTTATTACGCATATTAATGGGTGAACCGAACGTACTATTACTTGATGAGCCTACGAATGATCTAGATACACAAACATTAACAGTGTTAGAAGATTATTTAGAAGATTTCCCGGGTGTCGTTTTAACTGTATCGCATGACCGTTACTTCTTAGATAAAGTAGTAGATGAATTGTTTATCTTTACTGGCGGAGGCGAAGTGCGTGAATTTCTAGGTAGTTATACAGATTATTTAGAAATGGAAAAGACGAAAGAACTTATTGAAAAAGCGGAAATGCAGAAAGAAAAAAAGGTAGTAGAGGAAGCGCCGAAACAACAACGTAAACGTAAACTTTCATATAACGAGCAGCGTGAATGGGAAACAATTGAAGATAAAATTGCAGAGCTGGAAGAAAAACTTGAATTAATTGGAGAAGAACTTACGAATGTTGGTTCTGATTTTACGAAAGCTCAAGAGTTGTCTGAAGCAGCGCAAAAAACAGAAGAAGAGTTAGAAAAAACGATGGAACGATGGAGCGAACTATCAGACATCGTTGAAGGTTTAAAATAAAAACAAGCTGCATATATTGAAAAGTAAAGAGAAAAACTTTACACTATTGGTAGAACCTATTTTAGGAGGGAAATAATGAGAACATCTAATCCAATGTTGAAAAAAGAGGCATTCCGTAAAGAGAGTGCAAGTGCTTCTGCGATGACTATTGGCGGAACAGTAGGCAAAACGTTCATTATGCTTATCTTGCTACTTGCAACGTCTGTCTATTCATACATACAGATGGTAGAGGGTACGATGAAAATGCCAGTATTAATTGGTGCATTAGTAATCGCAGCAATTATTGCATTTGCATCTATCTTCTTCCCGCGAATGGCACCAATCGGGGCGCCAATCTATGCAGCGGTAGAAGGGGTTGTACTAGGAAGTATTTCAGCGATTTATACAATGAAATTTGGCGATGCTATCGTTTTAAACGCTGTATTACTAACAATTTCAATTTTATTTGCAATGTTAGTTTTATATGCGACGCGCGTTGTAAAGGTAACTGATAAATTCCGTACGGGTGTAATGGCTGCAACAATGGGGATTCTGGTTATGTATTTGATCGTATTCTTATTAAATATGTTCGGTGTAACTGTACCATATATTCACCAAGGTGGAACTATTGGTATTATCATTAGTGCGGTTGTTATTGTAGTTGCTTCATTAAACTTATTACTAGATTTCGATTTAATCGAAAGTGGTGCGCGTAGCCAAGCTCCAAAATATATGGAGTGGTACAGTGCAATGGGTCTCATGATGACTCTAGTATGGTTATACTTAGAAATTCTTCGTTTCGTTTCTTACTTTACGAAAAATGACTAGTGAAAAGTCCTGCATGAAATGTGCAGGGTTTTTTCATTTTCATAGAACTAGAGGATGCTTTAATATATCCGTCAGCAGAATTCATTATTTCAACTATTGAAGGGTATGCAGCTGCATGCAATGAACAGTTGAAGTTTGAGAGTAAAGTTAACACGATTACATTCTACTTAGAAGATGTATTGTTTAGCGCTGAAATAAAGATGGCTCGCGGAGGGTATTACATCTCTTGCAGTGAAGTGTAATATATCTTGAAACCTTACATGTTCAAAATATGTAGGGTTTCTTTTTTGTTTTTTTAATATGTAAAGTAATACTTTTCACTTTAGAAATATATAATTTTACCCTTTTTACCCTTTACACATTTTTCTTTACAATGAAGAAAAACATGTGAGGTGGTATAACTTATGATGAATCGAGTTGTATTAATCGGTAGATTGACAAAGGAGCCAGAATTATACTACACAAAACAAGGAGTTGCTTATGCACGAATATGTGTTGCGGTGAATAGAGGTTTTCGAAATAGTTTGGGTGAACAACAAGTAGATTTTATAAATTGTGTCGTTTGGCGAAGATCGGCTGAAAATGTATCAGAATACTGTGCGAAAGGGGCACTTGTTGGGATTACTGGGCGTATTCATACGAGTAATTACGATGATGAACAAGGAAAGAGAATATATAGAACGGAAGTTGTGATTGAGAGTATTACATTTTTAGAGAGAAGGCGGGAGGGTGCATCGCAATAAGAAGCAAAGGTTATTAAAAATTAAGAGGGCTTTAATTGCCCTCTATTTTTTCTGATTGATACCGTCCCAAACAACATCTAATTGTTGGTTAAGTATATCTTTCGCATTTGTTTCATTAGCCTGTAATAGGGAGTGGGACATTAGTGTATAAAAATAAGTACTCATAATAGTAGAAGTGATGATATTTGTATCCCATGGACTGTGTAATGTTCCTGTCTCTTTCGCTTCTGTAATAACAGAAGACAAACTTTCTTGTAGCTGGTGTATACTTTTTAATTCATTTTCTACTAAGTAGTTAGATTTAATAATTTCAAAGACGGCATGCTTCATTAATTCACCATGTCCAGTAAATCGATCCAGTAAATCTCCTAAAACAAGTTTGATTCGCTCTTTCGGATGTTCTACATTTTCGTATGTTTTTAAACTTTCATTCCACAGTTCAATTTGAGAATCACCTAAAAATAATAATATGTTTTCTTTTTTCGGAAAGTAGTTGAAGAAAGTTCCTTTTGCAATCCCGCATGCAGTAGTAATATCTTGAACCGTTACATTTTCGTACCCACGTTCTTGGAAGAGTTGTACTGCTTTTAGGAATATAAGTTCTTTTAATTCTTTTTTTCTCGTTTCTCTAAGCATATAATCGACCCCTAACAGAAACAATTATATCTGTTTATTAGATAATCTCAAACGAAATTGTATTTCATAACTTTATAGTTTCTTGTTATAAATGAAAACTATATAGTTCATGTGCTTGCCTTTCAGAAATCCATTTTGGAATACGTTTCATTATTTCGTTTCTTACTATAGTTAAAGGTTTACTTTCTATTTGAGCCATTTTTCCAACTTTCCATGCAGTATTTGAGATTTTTTCAATTCTATCGCGTCTGTTTTGTTCGTATTCTATAAATGCTTGACGATAGTGAGCATTATTTTTGATACATTCAGCCAGGATAATTGCATCTTCAATTGCTTGACAAGCACCTTGACCTAAATTCGGAGTAAGTGCATGGGCAGCATCCCCAATAAATGCAATGCGTTTGTCAAAAAACTGTTTCATTGGAGTAATGTCTACAATATCACGATGAATCATAGTAACGTCCGATGCGTTATTTAAAATAGATGGGATTGGATTATGGTAACTTTTGAAATGTTTATATAAATCTGCTGTTGTGTATGTCGTATATTTTGGATCTCTAGCTTTAGCATTTATGAGCGCATACCAGTATACTTCGTTGTTAGGAAGAGGAACGATACCAAATCTACCGTTTGTTCCCCAAGTTTCAATAAAATCGTTTGTTAAAGATAGATTATGAGTTGGAGTTACACCACGCCAACACGTATATCCGGTATAACGATAACCATCGCTTTGTGTTACTTGTTTTCGAACGACAGAATGAATACCATCAGCAGCAATGAGTATATTACCGAGTGCTTCACTACCATCTTGAAATAATATTTTTAAGGCGTTTTCTTCATTTTGGTCTATTTTTACGCATTCTTTTCCCCATTCGACAGTCCCTTTTTGTAGTTCTGAAAGAAGCAATTGTTGTAAATCTTTTCTATGAATGGAGTACATTTTTGGATAACAAGTTGGAATGGTCAATTTACTTAATATAGATCCTTTTGCTGACACAAGGTTAAAACCGTCACTTTCGTTCCCTAATTTTTTTATTTGCTCAGAAATTCCGTATGGTTCAAGTGCCTGCATTGCATTTGGAGCGATGATAATACCTGCACCAGCAACAGTAGGTTCAGTATTTTTGTCATATACTTTTACATCTAATCCTATTTTTTGTAAGGAGATTGCTGCGCAAAGACCAGCAATACCACCACCAATAATTATCACATTATTCATTTGTTATCCCGCCACCTTTTAATGACTTTGATCATAAAATGACCATGGTCATTTTATGAGTTAAGGTTAATCTCTTTTTATGTTATTGTCAATTATACTTTTAACTATAGTTTTGGAACGATTAGGTGAAAATAGAATGAATGAAACTTCTAAGAAATGTAGAAAAGGAATTAGTAAAATTAAGCATCCGAGTAGGAGTATAGAGTGATAACATGTTACAATACAGCTAAGAACAAGCAATAAAGGAGAGTTATTTTACGTGAAAATTAAAGCAATTGAACCGACACCAAGTCCAAATACAATGAAAGTTATTTTGAATGAAGTATTACCATCAGGAGCGCGTAATAATTATACGAATGAAAATAAAGAACAAGCACCAGTGCAAGTACAAGAAATTTTGAAAATTGAAGGCATTAAAGGTGTGTATCATGTTGCAGACTTTTTAGCAGTGGAGCGAAATGCGAAATATGACTGGAAAGTTTTATTACAACAAGTTCGTGCCGTTTTTGGTGAAGAAGTAGTAGAAGAAAGCGAAGAACAACAACTTGCTCATTTTGGAGAAGTGAAAGTGTTTATTCAAATGTTCTTTACAATTCCGATGCAGGTGAAGTTAACAGATGGAACGACGGAAGAACGTGTTGGTTTACCAGATCGTTTTAAAGAAGCGATTATGAAAGTACAAATGTCTGCACCTAACGTTGTAAAGGAACGTAAATGGGTAGAACAAAGTACACGTTACGGTAATTTTGAAGAAATCGGGAAAGAAGTAGTAGAAGAAATTGTTGCTGCTAATTCAGAAGAACGTGTAAATGAAACGGTTAAAGAATTATTAGATCAAGCAGGTGCTGTTGAAGTAACGATTCAAAAGCGTGAGCCATATAAAGTAACAGAAGAGATGATGAAAGATTCTGACTGGAAAAACCGTTTTGCAGCGTTAGAACAAATGGACCCTACTGAAGAGGATATTCCAGTATTGAAGATAGCACTAGACGATGAGAAAGTATCTATTCGCCGTTTAGCAACAGCGTATTTAGGTATGGTAAAAGGTGAAGAAGCATTACCATTATTATATAAAGCATTGTTAGATCGTTCTGTGAGTGTTCGCCGTACAGCAGGCGATTGTTTATCAGACGTAGGTGATCCGGCAGCAATGTTCGTTATGATTAAATCTCTTAAAGATTCAAGTAAATTAGTACGTTGGCGTGCAGCGATGTTCTTATTTGAACTTGGTGATGAAAGTGCTATCCCAGCACTAAAAGCAGCACAAGATGATCCAGAGTTTGAAGTAGCGATGCAAGCGCGTCTTGCATTAGAGCGTATTGAAGGCGGCGAAGAAGCGAAGGGATCAGTTTGGAAACAAATGACGGATTCTCGTAAAGGGGAATAATCTATGATCGTTTTCTATGATAGTTGGTGTCCAATGTGTACTGCAGTTGCAGAGCGTACGAAGAAGTTAGATAAAAAGGGTAAGATGAAATTTGTTTCATTTCGAGATGAAGATGTAGTTAAGAAGTATGATCTTTCTCAAGAACTACAAAGTAAGATGGAACAAAGATTATATATTTATAAAAATAATAAGTGGTATGACGGTATTCATAGCATTCATGTATTAGCAAAAGCCGTCCCATCTTATTGGTTTGCAGTTCCTTTTATAAAACTATCTATCGTACTTGGATTTGGAAGTAAAGTATACGATTATATCGCTAACAATAGAAAACTTGTCCCAGTTGGACACTGCCGTGAAGGGATTTGTGAAATCCCTTCAAAAAAATGAAATCATCACTATCTTTCTTTTGCACCTATTAATAGAGCGTGATATGATGAATTTGGAATGAAAGTTGAAGGAGAGATTACAAGATGTCAAATGCTTATGAAGAATACATGCGCCAAATGGTAATTCCAATGCGCCAAGAATTAGTGCGTTCTGGATTTGAAGAGTTAACTACAGAAGAAGCTGTTACAGAATTTATGGAGAATACATCAGGTACAACTTTAGTAGTTGTAAACTCTGTTTGTGGTTGTGCAGCTGGCTTAGCACGCCCATCAGCAGGTCAAGCGGTTGTTCGTGCCGAGAAACAACCTGATCATCTTGTAACTGTATTTGCAGGTCAAGATAAAGATGCTACTGCAAAAATGCGTGAATACTTCGGAGAAATTCCTCCATCTTCACCATCTATGGCATTACTAAAAGGAAAAGAAGTGGTTCACTTCATTCATCGTCATGAAATTGAAGGTGCAACTATGGACGAAATTATTACGAACTTAGAACAAGCTTTCGAAAAGAATTGCTAAAGAAGGGGGAGAGTAAATCTCCCTCTTTTCTTTATATAGAGGTGAAATAATGATTGTAACAACAGCAGGACGAACAAATAAAGAAATGATGGATTATGCAAAAAAGGTAGCTGAAGAGTTACATAGTTCTTTCGTTATCCGTAATGATATACCTGTACATAAACTGCATGAGCAGTATGCACAAGATGTACTTGTCGTAGGAAAAAATCGATTAGCTATTTATCCGAAAGGTACGGAAGAGTCGTTTTTCTTTCATCCAAATTCGGCGATGTTTCGTGTGAAAAGGTTAATGCGCGGAGAGCACGATCCGTTTGTACAAGCCACGCAATTAGAGAGCGGAATGACAGTATTAGATTGTACGCTCGGTATGGCATCAGATAGTATTGTAGCTAGTTATATTGTTGGTGAAAGTGGAAAAGTAACGGGACTTGAAGGAAACGAATATATGGCTTACATCATGAGAAATGGTTTGAAAACATGGTCTTCATCCGTGTCTGAAATCGATGAAGCAATGCAAAGAATCGATGTAAAGCAAACGGAGCATTTCGCATTTTTAACACAATGTGAAGATAATAGTTATGATGTTGTTTACCTCGATCCAATGTTTGAAGAAACTGTCATAGAATCAGATGGAATAAAAGGATTAAAACACTTCGCTTTGTATCATGATATTACTGATGAAACAATTACGGAGGCGAAGCGTGTGGCAAGAAAGCGTGTCGTTTTGAAAGATCATTTCCGTAGTTCTAGATTTGAAAAACACAATTTTCATGTATACAAAAGAAAAAGTGCGAAGTTTCACTTTGGTGTAATTGACCCTTGCTAATTGTTTGAAAAGATGTATAATAAGCAATAATTAATTAAATATACTGTCTGTGATGAAGAGAGTAGTCTTTTTCAGAAGGAAAGCGAGCTGGGGATGGTGTGAGCCTAGTGCGGAAGAAAAAGATGAAGCGCACTTCGGAGATGCTTCTTGAACGAATAGTAGAGTAAGCCGAGGCCCCCTGTCCTCGTTATAAACGGGAAAGTGGTTCGAAATGAACAACAAGGGTGGTACCACGGGTTAAAACTCGTCTCTTATATAGAGACGAGTTTTTTGTGTTTAAAAAAATAAGGAGGTTATTGTATGAATGATAAAACGCAGTTCGCAAAAAGTTTATCAAATATTCTAGCTGATGAATTAACGCAAAATCAAATTTTAGATTTAATCGAAACGCCGAAACAAGATGAATTTGGAGATGCAGCATTTCCATGTTTTTCACTTGCGAAGCAATATAAAAAATCACCAGCCATTATCGCGAAGGAAATTGCGGAGAAATTAAATGATCCGTTCTTTACGAAAGTAGAAGCCGTTGGTCCTTATGTAAATGTATTTTTTAACCGTGAAACTGTTAGTGATGCAGTATTAAAAACGATTTTAGCTAAGAAAGAAGAATATGGTCAAAACCACATTGGATGTGAAAAAACGGTAGTTATTGATTACTCATCTCCAAATATCGCGAAGCCTTTTTCGATGGGGCATTTACGTTCTACAATGATAGGGAATTCGCTGAAACATATCGCTGAAAAATGTGGATATGAAGTTGTAGGAATTAATTATATTGGCGATTGGGGAACACAGTTTGGAAAGTTAATTACCGCATATAAAAAATGGGGAAATGAAGATGTAGTTAAAGAGGATCCAATACGTGAATTATTTAAGTTATATGTTCAATTCCATGAGGAAGTAAAAGAGAACGAAGAATTAGAAGAAGAAGGACGTGCTTGGTTTAAAAAATTAGAAGAAGCTGATGAAGAAGCAGTCGAGCTTTGGAATTGGTTCCGTCACGAGTCTTTAAAAGAATTTTCTCGTATTTATGAGCTTCTCGGTGTAGAATTTACTAATTTTCAAGGAGAAGCTTTTTATAATAACTTAATGGAAGATTTTATTGGGATTTTAGAAGAACATGAGTTACTTGAAGAATCAGAAGGCGCATTAGTCGTTAATTTAGAAAATGAGGGTATGCCGCCTTGCTTAATTAGAAAATCAGATGGTGCGACGATTTACGCAACACGTGATTTAACAGCAGCATTATATCGTCAAAACACATATGGATTTGATAAAGCGTTATATGTAGTTGGCCCGGAACAAAGCTTGCATTTTAATCAATTTTTTACTGTATTAAAAAAGATTGGCTACACTTGGGTTGATGGCATGGAACATGTACCGTTTGGCTTCATTTTAAAAGACGGTAAGAAAATGTCGACACGTAAGGGAAGAGTTATTTTACTTGAAGAAGTACTTGAAGAAGCGATCGAACTTGCAAAACAAAATATTGAAGAGAAAAATCCAAACTTAAAACAAAAAGAAGAAGTAGCAAAGCAAGTCGGTGTTGGAGCAATCATCTTCCACGATTTAAAAAATGAGCGTATGCATAATATTGAATTCTCATTAGAAAATATGCTGAAATTTGAAGGGGAAACAGGACCGTATGTACAGTACACACACGCACGTGCTTGCTCTATTTTAAGAAAAGAAGGTGTAGAATTTGAAACGTGTACGTTCGCATTAAAAGATGATCATAGCTGGAGCGTCATAAAATTACTAAACAAATTCCCGAAAGTAATTGAAGCAGCCTTTAATAAAAATGAGCCATCGGTTATTTCGAAATACGTATTAGATGTAGCACAAGCATTTAATAAATATTACGGTAATGTTCGAATATTAGAAGAGAATGAAGGAAAAGACAGCAGACTTGCATTAGTATATGCTGTGACGGTTGTATTAAAAGAAGGATTACGATTACTTGGGGTGGGTGCTCCTGAGGAGATGTAAATATGAGAATAATCATTATGAACTTAGAAGTACACTGACAAACCATGGCTAGTATGAGCCTGGTTTGTTTTTTTATTGGTTATATAATTCTTTTGCAAAATCAATTAAAATCTTTTTAGAGAGGGTGATTTATATTGATTCGAACTTGCATTTTACAAATTCCTTGTCATAGAAGAGCGGAAAGAAGTTTCATGAAATTACAAAAATACATACCTTTATGTGCGAGATGCACAGGTATGCTTATTGGGTTCTTTATGTTTCCAATATATTTTTTTTTAGTGCCTTCGTATACTCTTTCATTAGTGTTAGCATTTTGTGCTCAAATTCCACTACATATCGATGGATTCACCCAAAAGTGGGAATGGAGAAGCAGTACAAATTTGCTAAGAGTAACTACCGGTTTATTAAGTGGTAATGGTATGGGATTACTCATTTCATTTAGCATTATATGGATTCTTTCTTAAAGCATATATTAATGGAGGTAGCTACTTAGATGTTCTGGATCTATTTAATTCTAATTTGCATTTCAGGAGGAAGTGGAATCGGTTTTATTATGTATGAAAAATATATAGAAGCAATAATTGCTTTTGTTATTTGTACGTTATTTATTGGGCTGTTATATTATTATCTTAAAAGAAGAGAAAAAAGGAGAAATTTAGATTGTAGCACTATAGATTGCACTGATTGTTCGGATTGTGATTGTACTTGTTAAGTTTCTATGCATCTATATTTTTTTAGGGCTAATGTATCTGTAACGATGCACTAGCCCTTTTGTTTTAAAATTCTCCTATATGTGTTTGTAATCACTGTATATTTAATACTCTTTCACTTTATTTTTTCGAATTAGTTCATCGATTAGGTAAGAAGGGGGTAATTGTTTTTAAATATTCTGGAATTTGAATGAATGTGTAGGATATTATCTATTATACAGAGAACTTTAGTTATACATATAAGTAGGAGGTAATAAATTTGGAAGAATATGATTGGAATAGTCAGTTAAAGTACTTAAGAAATACAAGAAGTTTGTATTATAACGACGATTATTTAAGATTTCTAGTAAATTCAGTCTGGAAGATTTCTGAGCCAGTACATATTGTTGATTATGGCTGTGGATATGGGTATTTAGGCTTAGTTTTGTTACCTTTTCTTCCAGAGGGATCAAAGTATACAGGCATAGATAGCGGAGAAACATTAATAGCTGAAGCGAGAGAGTTATTTCGTTCACTTCCATATGAATCACAATTTATTGAAGGAAATGCTACAGAAATTGAATTGAAAAATAAATACGATATAGCAATCTGCCATGCCTTTTTATTACATATGAGTTCACCAAAAACGATGCTAGAAAAAATGGTACATTCAATTAAGGATGGCGGTAAAGTAATCTGTTTTGAACCACATTGGATTTCAAATATGTCTTCCTACGTATTAGATGGAGAGAATCAATCAGAAATTATTAAACTAGGTGCTTTGCAGAAAGTATTTGAAAGAGATACACAAAGAAACGGTAAGGATGGAAATATCGGTATGAAAATACCGATGTATTTAAGTGAATTAGGCGTGAAAAATATTGAGTGTAGAGTGAGTGATAAAGTGAACTTTTTAGACTCTAATATGCATCAAAATGATAAAAATGAATTGTATTATGCATTAAAAGAAGAGGGGATTGCGGGTAATCCAGGTGATAAACTAAAATTTATAGAACATTTAATGGCAAGAGGATTAACGTATGATGAAGCGTTAGCTCAATATAAAGCAGAACGACGATTTTTTAAAGCGTTTCATATACATTCTTCTTTAGTATACGCTCCGAATATGAAAATTACATTTGGTGAAATAGAATGTTAAAAAGTAGCGATATGATGAGGGTTGCTACTTTTAATATATGGAATCATGAGAGTTTTTGGGTTGAGAGGTTAGAAGCCATTTGTGAGGAAGTTCGAAATATTTCCCCGCATATTCTTGCCTTGCAGGAAGTTAGAAGTTGTGTTACTTATGAATCAAAGAAGAATGTTGCGCAATATATAGCGGATCAAACTGGATATCCGTTTTGTATATTTAAAGCGTATCCCGATTCTCCAGATGAAGGACTAGCCTTCTTAAGCAAAATTCCTATCGAAGCTGAAGAAGCTATATGGGAAACAGATATAGAAGAATCAAATTATTGTGCACTTCGAATCAGGTTTAAATTGGAAATCTAGAAGGATAAGACAAGAGCAAATGAATACAGTAAATAATTGGATTAAACACAGGGTGAGTGACTACGAACTATTATGTGGTGATTTTAATGATAATCCACATTCAAGGGTGCATCAATATTTAATCAGTAATCATTGGATAGATGCTGCTCAGCTTAAAGAAAATCAAGATGGCATGAAAGCTCAGCCAACTTTAGATTATAGAAAGAATACGAATTTAAGAGGAGAGGTAAAGAAAGACAAAAGATACGACTGGATTATGATACAAGAAAACGACCCATTGGGATTTCCTATAATTGAAAACGTATCTATATTTGGGAACTCATCATTAACTTCATTGGGCATATTTCCTAGTGATCATTACGGTGTTTTTACAGATTTGCAATTTGATAAATAAAAAGATGTCGGTAAGTAGATATTCGATATCTAATCGCTCATATATTTGAATTATCGCCGATATAATTTCATGTACTGATTTCAGCCTTTAAAAGGTAAGAGACTCATATTACGTTAGTACATAAAATTAAACAAAATACGAAGAAAAACAAACATTTTTACTATATTCTGTTATAAATTAGAATAATATTAAATAATACCATTCATTATAAGAGATTATAGTTGAATACCTACAATATGATGTGTAAAATCTAAGCAAGTAGCAGTATAAAGTGAAACTTTAATCAGTGGGTGGGTTATCCCCACTGATTATTAGTTGAACCAATCGGGCATTTACGGGCAGTTGATCTACCGCCTATCTTCTTAGCTCCAGCGCGGAATTTTGATGTTGAAGTTTTACTGCCCGCAAATAGCGGGATAAATATAAATTCGAGGTGAATGCATGCTAGATTTTAAGCAGTTAGAAACTTGTTTAAAAGACAAGAGGTTTGTAGATGGATTACAGGAAATAAATAAAGAAATTTCATATATAAAAGAAACGAATACTATATCTTATGTGAAAAAGTGGCTTGCTAATATTTCTTCACATGAGGAGTTTGATATATTAATTCGCCTTACTGATGAAGGGCTTATGCACCAATACAGTTCATTCCTCATTCGCTACGCTTATAAAAAATTCCCAAATATGAGAACGCTCTCTTTATATTGTGACGAGTTAATTGATGAGCGGAAAATTCTTGAAGCAGAACAGTTGTTAAAAGATTCTTTAGAAGAGAGTAATAAAGAAGAAATAGATGCCGATTTTTTAGCGAAAACATACTTTACGTTAGTACGATGTCTTTTAGAAATGAAACGAAATGAAGAAGCGCTAATCTATATGCAAAAAGCAGAGGAGTACAGTACACGTGCTGTATTTGATAAATGGGGCTACGTCTATATGCATACGGGTGAATGGGAGAAAGCGGAAGAACAATTTATAGCCGGCATGCAGCATGAAGATTGTGAAGAACTATCCACATATTTATTATCACAGTTATATGCGAATAAAGGGGAACAAAAACGTGCATTACAGCTAATTGATGATGCAATTGTAAAGTTTCCACAAGTACCATATTTTCATTTTGAAAAGGTAAAATATTTATTAGATTTAGGGAAATATGGAGAGATGCTAGCGGAAATAGATAATATGAATCAGAAGCTTCCTTATCATGCTTATGAAGCTTACTTCGTACATTTACGTGCAGAAGCACTGTACAAAATGAATAAATTAGTAGATTTACAAGAGTTATTAAAAGAAGAAAAAAGTTTAAAAGAGTCTTTATATCATAATTTAGAAAAAAATCCAAATGGAAAAAAGGTTCACCTGCCGATAGTTCCCATTGTCCAAAAGGATAATTATTGTGTGCCGACAAGTTTAGAAATGATGATGGAGCTATGGGGAGAAAAACGTACGCAAGATGAAATAGCAGAGTTTATTTTTGATATGACAGGTTCAAAGTTTTCAGATACTGTTGCCTATTTAGAAGATCTAGGCTATGAATATCGTTATTTTAAAGGGACTGTGGAAAATTATAAGAGGCTACTCGACCAAAGGATTCCTGTTTTATTGAGTATAGATATTGAGCATGCTTCACATGTACAAGTGCTATCTGGATATGATGATACGCTACAAGCATTCTATGTACAAGATCCGAACTTTATAGAACCAGTTTTTGTGGAATATAGTAAATTGCAAGAGAGATATCGTTACACAGGTTGTTTAGCGATTACGTTTGTTCCGAAAGAAAAGAAGGATCAACTTACTTTTTTAAGTGAAGAAGAAAATCGTTATTTTAAATCTATTTTTTCTCTTACGGATCATTTAGAAGAACAGGATAAAGAGGGAATAAGTAAATTAGTAAGATTTTTAAAAGAGACGAGTGAAAATCCGAATACGTGGTTATATACGATTAAGCACTTAGATGTAGAAGTAGATAAAGAATTTATTCTGTATTGTATAGAAAAATTAGCTAAAAAATTTCCAGATTCGGATTTTGTTAAATTGCATGGTGCACAGTGTTTTATTCGCCTTCAAGAAATAGAGAAGGCTGGGCAGATGCTGGCTAGTGTTGAGAAGAAAAATAATCGGGCTTTATATCATTTTATAAATGGAAGGTATGCATTTGAACAGGAAAATTATATAGAAGCGATTTCTAGTTTTCGTTCAACATTACAATTGGATGCAGATCAGCCGATTGCTTGGAGTTTTCTTGCTTTATCCTATATGTATATCGATCAATCTGAAAATGCGTTGCAGTTTTCTCAAGTTGCTTTAGAGCGTAGCCCTGAAAGGTTCACTTTAACGAATCACGGTTTAATATTAATCGATTTAGAAAGATATGAAGAAGCGTATGAAATCTTTAATGATTTGTTAAAAGAGTATAAGCATGAGGCGCATGTATGGTATGAGCGAGCGAGATGTGCGCATCAGTTAGGAAAATTGCATTTAGCGATAAAAGGACTTAAAGTAGCGATTCATTTAGATAGTAATGCACCATACCTCTATACGAAATTATCGGAAATATACGAATCTGATTTGAAGGATGAGAAAAGTACGAAAGAAATATTATTAGAAGGTATTGAGAATTGTGATGATAAGGCATCTTTATACGTAAGGTTAGGTGACTATCATTTCCAAAATGATAGTCTGGAAGAAGCAGAAAAATTGTATAGGCGTGCTTTAGAAGAAGATAATGAAGATGTGTATTCTCATTTCGGACTTACTCAAGTTTATATGGCAAAAGAGCAATACAAAGAAGCAAAACAATATATTTTCAGTATCGAAAAACAAATTGAAAAGAGCCAAGATTTCCTTATGAATGCAGGAATGGTTTTATGGGATGCAGAGGTTGAACTTGGTGGAAATGAGGAAGAGCTAAAAGTAGCATTGTCTAAATTAGAAATCGGGATAAAGCAGACTCATTATAATGTAGCGGGTGTGTTAGATGAATATGTAAATCGAATTAAAGGCACAGTGTTTGTACAACGAGGTATAGCATTCTTAAGAACGTTACAAAAAGAGCGAATGGAAGTAAGTGAATATGGTTGTTATATAGGCGTTTTATATGAATCTCTTGGACAGTATGGTCAAGCGATGAAAAGATATAATAAGGCAATAGAACAAAAGAAAACGGCATTACCATATTACCGAATTGGCGAATCACTTATGGCATTAGGACAATTGAAGGAAGCAAAACAAGCGTATGAAACATGTTTAGAGCTTGATGAAAATTTTACAGGTGTACATTTACAACTTGCAGAAATATACGAAAAAGAAGAAAATCGTTCTAAAGAACAAAGTCATATGATTCAGGCGATGAAAGAAGAGCCATTGCATATTAATATGGAATATTTATCACAGCTCTCAGTAGAAATGAATCTTCAGGAAGAGTTGCTAATGGAATTGGAACAATTAGCGGACGAAGTACCTGAAATATGGCGATTAGATGCGATTGCATACGTGTATGGAGCGATGAATGAAATCGTTAAAGAACAGGAACAAATTGAAGAAGCGCTACAATTGGATGAAGGGCATACAGAAGTTTTATATCATTATGCAAAAGTATTAGTGAAAAAAGGAAATGCAAAAGCAATTGAAGTTGCAATGAAAGTAATACAAAAAGATTTAAATAATGAACGCATATTTAATGTATATGTAAAAGCAGTAGAACAACATAAAAAGTTATCTCACATACGAGATTCTCTTCATACATTAAAGGTGAAAAAAGCTGAAAGAAGTATGGTATTTATGTATGCAGCAGCTGCGGTTACGGAAATATGGATTGAACGTCAACAAAATGAACAACCGAAAAAATCTATATTTACGAGAGCTTTTTATCGTATGAAAAACCGTGTGAAAGAAATGTCTATGGTTACAACAATCATTGATTTATATGAAATCTCGTTAAAGTTAAATTCGAAAAATAGTATGGCAGCACAGCGATTTGCACTATTTTACGAGAATGTAGCGATGAATAAAGAAGCAATAGAAGTATTGCAAACATCGCTAGAAAATAAATGGGATTATGATGTAGCAAAGCAACTTGTAAATCTTTTCATTGAGTGTGAGGAAGAAGATATGTTACAAGATGCTTTAGAGATAACGAAGCAATTAGTTCGAGAGCTACCGGATGATTATGATACGCTTCTATTACAAGCACACGTATTTTATAAGGCCAGTGAAGAAAGAAAAGCAGAAAAAATTTATATACAGTTAACGGAGAAAACACCGTTTGTAAGTAGAGGATTCCTTGCTTTAGGAGAAATGTACCATAGTCAAGAGAGGTTTGAAGAAGCGATTCATTTATTAGAAGGTGCTACTAAACATCATCCAAATGAAACGGAAATTCTTCTTGCTTTAGCATCTTCGTATCATGGGGCTGGACAAACGACACAGGCAGAAAAAATAACAAGTGATATATTAGAAATTGATGCTACTGATTTGTTAGCAAGATATGATCATGCTTGTTATTTAGCGATTTTAAACAGAAATGAAGAGGCGAAAGAAGAGCTTGGAATCGTACTTCGTGAAGATGAAACAGGATTCTTTGCTGAGCTTATTGAGGAAGATGAAGACTTAGCGGGATTGCGAGAATTTGAAAAATAATTGTATAGAAATAGATAAAAAGGATATAAATAAAAATATATTTTGAATTAGTTGACAATTTATTGTCAAATGGCATAAAATAGCTTTTAACAAAGTATACAAATCTGAAGACGAGAAAGAGTAAAATAATGAACTGTCCCCCAGAGAGCCGGTATATTGCTGAAAGCCGGTGTTCAGACGTTATTTGAAAATCATCTCCGAGGAGCTGCGGCTGAAAGTAAGTAGGCCCGGACGGATGTCTACCGTTACAAAGAACACGTATGATAGTACGTTGCTAAGTGCTATTAGCGAAGAGCTAATAGAATTAGGGTGGTAACGCGGTTAAACCCGTCCCTACTTCATAGGGACGGGTTTTTTGTGTGCTTTTAAAAAATTCAAAGGAGTGATTGTACATGAAAAAAGTAGATGTAAAAGAGTCAGCTGTAGGGAGAGAAACACGTATTCGTAAGCAGTGGAACGAACAACGTATTTTCGAGCAATCAATTCAGAATCGAGAAGGCGCACAATCTTTTGTATTTTATGAAGGACCACCAACGGCGAATGGTTTACCACACGTCGGTCATGCACTTGGGCGGGCGATTAAAGATGTAGTAGCAAGATATAAAACGATGGCTGGATATAAAGTATTAAGAAAAGCGGGCTGGGATACACATGGTTTACCTGTAGAATTAGGTGTTGAAAAGCAACTCGGTATTTCTGGTAAACATGAAATCGAAGAGTACGGAATTGAACCTTTTATCCAAAAGTGTAAAGAGAGTGTATTCACATATGAGAAGCAGTGGCGTGAATTCACTGAAAGTATCGGTTATTGGGTAGATATGGATGATCCGTATGTTACTTTAGAAAATCCATATATTGAAAGCGTATGGCATATTTTAGGGACGATCCATGAAAAAGGATTATTGTATAAAGGGCATAGAGTTTCACCGTACTGCCCAAGCTGTCAAACATCTCTTAGTTCACATGAGGTTGCACAAGGGTATAAAACAGTAAAAGATTTAAGTGCAACAGTTAAATTTAAAGTGAAAGACAGTGAAAATGAGTATTTCTTAGGTTGGACGACAACACCGTGGACTCTTCCAGCGAATGTTGCGCTCGCTGTACACCCGAATATGGAATACGTTAAAGTGAAACAAGAAGAACATGTATATATTGTTGCGAAAGAACGTGTACAAGAAGTATTAAAAGAAAACTATGAAGTATTATCTGTTCATAGAGGTGAAGAATTAGTAAACACATCGTATACAGCACCATTTCCAATGAAAGAAGTTACGAATGGTTACCACGTAATCGCAGCGGATTTCGTAACAGCAGATAGTGGTACAGGACTCGTTCATATTGCTCCTGCATATGGGGAGGACGATTATAAAGTCGTTCAAAGTGAGGGATTGTCGTTCCTACATGTTGTAGATGAAAAAGGTGAGTATACAGAAGCAGTACCATTTTTGAAAGGTAAATTTGTAAAAGATTGTGACGTTGATATCGTTCGTTATTTGGCGAAGGAAGGTTTACTATATCATAAAGAAAAATATGAACATAGCTATCCACATTGCTGGCGTTGTGATTCACCGCTACTTTATTATGCAGGAGAAAGTTGGTTGATCCGAACAACTGCAATTAAAGATACATTTTTACAAAATAATGATTCTGTCACCTGGTATCCAGATCATATGAAACATGGACGATTTGGTAAGTTTTTAGAAAATATGGTGGACTGGAATATTAGCCGAAATAGATACTGGGGAACGCCATTAAACGTATGGGAATGTGAGAGCTGTGATCATCAATTCGCACCGAAAAGTATTGCAGAATTAAGAAAGCATAGTACGAAAGAAACACCTGGAGATTTAGAATTGCATAAGCCATATGTGGATGAAGTACAAGTTTGCTGCGAAAAATGCGGCGGGACGATGAATCGTACACCAGAAGTAATTGATGTTTGGTTTGATAGTGGTTCCATGCCATTTGCGCAATATCATTATCCATTTGAAAATAAAGAGTTATTTGAAGAACAGTTTCCAGCGGATGTTATTGCAGAAGGAATTGATCAAACGCGCGGCTGGTTTTATAGTTTATTAGCAGTATCAGCACTATACACTGGAAAAGTACCGTATAAACGAGTATTATCACTCGGGCATGTTTTAGATGAAGAAGGACAGAAAATGTCTAAAAGTAAAGGCAATGCACTAGATCCAGTAGATTTAGTAGAGAAGTTTGGTGCAGATGCGCTAAGGTGGGCTCTACTCGTTGATAGTGCCCCGTGGAATGCGAAGCGCTTTTCTGAAAGAACAGTACTAGAAGCAAAATCTAAATTTGTAGATACATTAGTCAATGTGTATAGCTTCTACGTCTTATATGCAAATTTAGATGGGTATAATCCGAAAGAAACGTATGACGTACAGCGGACAAAATTAGATGAATGGGTATTATCAAGGCTGCATAGTACAACGGAAAAGGTAAGAACAGCACTTGATGATTATCAGTTCACGAATGCAGCTCGTGAAATTGCTACGCTTGTAGATGAAGTAAGTAACTGGTATGTAAGAAGATCACGTAATCGCTTCTGGGAATCTGGTATGAATGCTGAAAAAGCAGCTGCATATGAGACACTTCATGAAGTGCTTGTGACAATTAGTAAATTAATTGCACCATTTACACCGTTTGTCGCTGAAGATATTCATTTAAATTTAACTGAAAGTAGCGTTCATTTAGAGGATTATCCAGTTGTAAATGAATCACTACTTCAGCCGAAATTAGAAGCGGAAATGGATGCTGTTTTACAAGTTGTTGAACTAGGAAGAAGTAACCGTAATCAGCATTCTTTAAAAGTAAAACAGCCGTTAGCAGAGCTTGTTTTACTTGAGCATAAAGAGAATGATATCGATTGGGATTCTTATCGTGATATCGTAATGGATGAGCTAAATGTGAAAGCGTTCCATGTTGAACTAGATGAAACGAAGTATACTTCCTATCAATTAAAGCTGAATTTTAAAACAGCGGGGCCGAAGTTCGGTAAAAATGTGAATGCAGTAAATGGTTGGTTAAAACAATTGTCACCAGAAGAAGTACAAAACTTTGTTTCAACTGAAAAAGCGGTATATGAAGCTGCATCAGGAGAAGATGTAGTTGTAACGAATGAAGATGTATTAGTGGAGAAAGTTGCAAAATCAGGATTTTCTAATACGACTAACGGACAATATACAGTTATGTTAGATACGAATATAACGGAAGAATTGTTACAAGAAGGGATAGCACGTGAATTCATTCGCGCGGTTCAAGAATATCGTAAGCAGTTGAATTTACCAGTAAACTTACGAGTGGATGTTATTCTTGATGCAGAGGAAGAACTACAGCAAACGTTAACAAATCATAAAGATTTGTTGGAAGAAAACTTACTCGTTAAGCAATTTACATTTGATCACTTAAAGAATGAAGACGATGAACTACCTTTAGGTGAGACGAAAGTTCGTATTAAATTAAGCGCGGCTAAATAAAGAAAAGGAAGTTGGAATGATTCCAACTTCCTTTTTGTATGACTGGGAAAGAAATATATTTCTACAGTATTTTTCTCGTTTTACATATAAATATTGAGAAAATTTCACTCACCCTAAATGTAAAGGTAATAGATTTGCTCGTATAGAATTACTCGTAGATTCACTTTATTTCGTTACTTATGGACAGTGATACCCTTATAGGAATGGGGTAAAGGTTTCAATTTATTAGGGGGAGTGGTTCTATGTTAAACAAAAAAATGGTGGCAGTGGCAATGACTGTACCGTTAGTAATGGGGACAATTTCTACAGCTTCGGCATTAGAAAAACAACAGCAAGTAAAGGTAGAAGCTTATTCACCACAGAAAAAAGCAATTGAATATTTAAAAGCGAATGCTGATCAGTATGGATTAAAGCCAGACCTTTCAGACTTGCAATATATTTCTACAACAGAAACGTCAGTAGCTTCATACGTTAGATTTCAACAAATAGTAAATGGTGCTCCTGTATTTTCAAAACAAATTACAGTGACTCTTAACGGAGAGGGAAAAGGAGTACTAGCTGTTTCTGATTATCAATCTGTAAAAGGTGTGAAGGAAGTAACGGCAAAAATTAGCGAAAAAGATGCAGAACAAAAATCAATGGCGTATGTTGGAGGAGCGAGTGAGCAAAACTTATGGGCTCCTACAGAGAAAGAATTCGGATATATTGTTGAAGAAGGTATCGCTCTTCCAGTATATAAAGTGGTAGTCCATTCTAATAATCCATTCGGTGCATGGGAAACATTTATTGATGCGGAAAATGGGAAGCTAATTAAAAAGGTGGATATAAACCGAAAAGCAGAAGGCACAGGGAAAGTATTTTTGCCTAACCCAATTGTATCTAGCGGTAGTTTAGCAGGATTAAAGGATAATAAAGATGCAGATTCACCAGCATTAACGAATCAATTAAAAACTGTTACTTTAAAAGGTTTAGATGGTACAGGATTTTTAATTGGAGAGTATGTTACGATTTCTTCAAAAGCAAAGACGAAATCTACAAACTTACAATTTAACTATACCCGGGCAAATGATAGCTTTGAAGATGTTATGTCATATTATCATATTGATACATTGCAACGTTATATTCAAAGTATAGGGTTTAAAAATATTAACAATCGCTCCATTAAAGTAAATGTTAATGGTACGACAGCTGATAACTCATTCTATTCACCATCAACGAAAGCATTAACATTTGGTACTGGTGGAGTAGATGATGCGGAAGATGCGGGTATTATCGCACATGAATACGGGCATTCGATTCAAGATAATCAAGTTCCTGGCTTCGGTAGTTCAGCAGAAGGCGGAGCGATGGGAGAAGGATTTGGTGACTTTTTAGGTGCTACTTATGAAGATGCTGTGTCGGCTACAGGATACGGAAAAGCATGTGTTGGAGAATGGGATGCGACAGCGTATTCTAGTTCAAATCCAACGTGCTTACGCCGATTAGATAATAATAAAGTGTATCCGAAAGATATTAAGAATGAAGTACATGATGATGGAGAAATTTGGGCTCAAGGCCAATACGAAATGGCACAAGCTTTTGGCCGTGATGTAGCAACGAAAATTATTTTACAATCACATTGGTCATTAACGCCAAATGCAAAATTCCGTGATGGAGCAAAAGCAATTAAGCAAGCGGATGCTCTTTTATATGGCGGACAACATGCGTCTGAAATTGATCGTATTTGGGCGGCGAGAGGAATTAGTACAAACTAATCAAAAAAGTCGTGGTGTTTATAAGCCACGACTTTTTTGATTTACTTTTTTGTGTCTTTAAAAACAAAATGCTCTTTAAATTTTCTAGACTCAACTTTTTGACCGTTTCTCATCGAGCGGAAGGGATGTTCTTGCCAAGTAATGATCACGTCCACTTCATCTGATTTTGTAGCAACAGGGAAGTTAGCATGTCTGAACCCAGTTTTTCCGCTTGCTAGTCGACCTTCTTTTAGGGAAAAGAGTTCGTATTTGGTTTTCATATTTGGCTCATTACGGAAGACTTCAACTTGTACGTTATATACTTCGTTTTCTCCAACATTCGTTACTGAAAATTGATATGTTTGAAATTCATCTTTTTTAGCTTGAAGCATATTCTTGCTTATTTTTTTCGGTTCAGCAATATTCACTCGCCATTGATCAGAATTTTGAGAGATTGGTAAAGATTTTGGTGAATAGGCGTATGTTTCATTTACTACAATTAGGCAAAACAAAAGGAAGAAGAAACTAATTGCTTTTTTCATATACACACCTCGCTATGAATTTTTATATTAATATGCGTAAATAACATGGAGGTTATGTAATAAAATGGAAAAATAATTGGAATGTTAGTTCTAAATAGGTATATAAGAATATATATTAAAAGATATTTTACCTTTCTTTCTTTAGAGGCATTTAAGAGTTTGGGAATCGGAATGTTTACAAAAAAAGGCTTGCGTATTATAAAATAAAGAGATAGAATACTCTGTAAATATAAAAAGTGATGATCAGGAAAAGTACATGATGCAAGGGTCTACAGAGAGCAATCGGTTGCTGGGAAGATTGCGATACCGCATGATGGAAAGACACCTGTGAGCGTTGCTTTGAACGTGATTATTAGTAAAAGCAAACGGTACCTACCGTTATCAGGGCTAAGATGGTCAGTATGACAATTTGGGTGGTACCGCGGAAAAAATCCGTCCCTATTTATAGGGGCGGATTTTTGTATTCTTTGAAAGGAGGTGAGTGACCGTGGATGATGACGATGACAACAATAATGTAAATAAAACTAAAACTATTGGAGGGAAATGTAATGGATCAAATAATGAAGCGTTCACTCACACGAGAATGTACGGAGCATAGCGGAAAGATTGTATTATTAAAAGGATGGGTAAAAAAGATTCGTCATCTAGGGAATGTTAGTTTTTTATTATTACGAGACCGAACAGGAGTTATTCAATGTATATTAGAAAACGAGTTAGCTGGATACAAAGTTGATGTAGAAAGTGTTGTTCAAATAGTTGGTGAAATAGTAGAAACTACGAAAACAGAATTAGGGGTTGAAGTGCTTGCTCACGAAATGAAAGTATTAAATGGTGCAGAATCACTTCCGTTTGAAATAAATAAAAAGAAGTTACAAGTTGGCTTAGATCAACTATTGAATGAGCGGGTATTATCATTAAGACATGAGCGAACCGCAGCGATTTTTAAAGTGAAATCTACACTTGTCCAAAGCTTTAGTGAATTTCTAATAGAGAACGATTTCACACGTATATTTACTCCGAAGATTGTTTCGCAAGGGGCAGAAGGAGGAGCGAATGTTTTTAAGCTTCCATACTTTCAAAAAGAAGCTTATTTAGCACAATCACCCCAGTTTTATAAACAAATGATGGTAGCTGGAGGACTTGAACGTGTTTTTGAAATTGCACCTGTCTACAGAGCGGAACATCACAATTCTTCCCGTCATTTGAATGAATATATATCGTTAGATGTAGAGCTTGGGTTTATTCATGATTTTCATGAAGTGATGCGATTAGAAACAGATGTTTTACGCTATATGTTTCAACAAGTAGGAGAAACATGTGAGAAAGAACTACAACTATCACAAATAGAAGTACCTGTCATTACTGAAATACCGAAAATCACATTGTCAGAAGCACAAGAGATCTTGAAAAGTAAGTATCGTAAAGAATCACCGCTTGGGGATTTAGATACAGAAGGTGAAAAGTTATTAGGGAAATATGTGAAAGAAACATATAATAGTGAATTTGTTTTCATTACTCATTATCCGAAAGAAGCGAGACCGATGTATACGATGCCAAATAAAGAGAATCCATCTATTACTGATTCTTTTGACTTATTGTATAAAGGATTAGAGATTACGTCAGGTGCACAGCGTATTCATAATTATGATATGTTACTCGCTTCTTTTAAAGAAAAAGGGCTACATCCAGAGAAATTTCAATCTTATTTAAATACATTCCGATACGGTTGTCCACCACATGGCGGTTTCGGCATTGGGGTAGAACGAGTTGTGTATAAGTTTTTACAATTATCGAATGTGCGAGAAGCAAGTGCTTTTCCGAGATATTGTACGCGTCTTATACCGTAAAAAAGAATCTTCGCGATTATCGCGAAGATTCTTTTTTAATGCTCTTTTATTTTTACACTGGGTTTAAAAAAGGAAAAATATTGACTCTTTTTTTCTCTTTTTTCTTTTGCTAATACACTTAATAAAAGTGAATTATCGATATGAACCATTTCATCCTGTAGTGCATTTTGCATTCCAGATAACATCATATATACAGCTAATATAACGATAGTGAAAAATAAAACAGGACCGAATGCTATCCAAGGTAAAACATTTAAAAACTGATGATTGTGGCTAAGTAAAACAAGTGTACCAGCAATGTTAAATGGAATGGTTCGGAATAGTGCTAAATGCAGTAATAAAACTAAAGTTTGCAGCATTTGTTGATTTATCCAAATGAAAATCTTTGGCGTAAGAAAGGGTTTTAAATGTAATTTGCAAATGTGAAAAAACCCACCACCTAATGTTTTAGAACTTGTCACGAATTCATTTTGTAGTAATAAACGAATTTCATTGCTGAAAAGTTGTACTAAATTAGGTACACTAATAAAAATTAAAACGGAAAGCGTATAAGTCAGCCAAAGTTGTTCATCCTCTGGAGATACAAATAATACTGGTGATAATAAAAATATCGCTAATAAGGTGGTAGGGACGTATTGGAATGTTTCAAATAGAACATCTAAAAAGCGTACGTATCGATAAAAGTATGCATGAAGAATACCGAATATAAGTGAAAAGGTTATACGGAAAAAGCTAATAATCATTGCATAAAAAATTGGTGTTTTTGCACCGTAAAGCGTACGAATTAACACATCATCGCCATCTTTATCAACACCGAGGGGATGAGAAAAAGATGGTGGTGCTGGGGCAGTACTAGTTATTTTTCCATCAACATATTGATAAGGAGGAATAGGTTTGATTTTTCCTGCGTCTACTTTCTCTTTTGTAATATAACTTGAAATAATAATGGTTACTAAAATAAAAAGACCGATTAAAAAGCGTATATTAAAAACTATCTTTTTAAGCATGTAAATCCCTTCTTCCTGGTAAAATGCGTTTTAATAGTTCAAAGGAGAGATAGAATGGAATCGTTAAAATTAATATACTTACGGTAATAATTTCTGGTGTTTGGTGCATAATTAAAAATTTAAATAAGCCATATGAATTAAATAAATACTCTAGTACGATCATATTGGAAATCATAAATAAAAAAATAGATTTTGCATTATAAAAGATAGATAGTAGGGCGTTGATGAGTACGTGTTTATATAATATGTAAAACGGTTTTAATCCTTTTGCAGTTCATCGTTATAATTTAACAGGCAAATTTTGTATAAGTAAATAATCGGTAAAATACTCAGTGTTAATATCGGTAACAAATATGTTTTTTCTTGCATAGTAGAAAAAGGAACCGTAACGAGTAAATTTGTATTTTTATAAATCCAAATGACAAATAACTGTACACAGACGACAAAAAATAAATCTGGCAATGATTCTAGTACGTGTAAGGTTTTAAGAATAAGAGATTGAATGCGTTTAGGAAAGTAAAATGTAAGTATGGTAAAGGTAGTAGAAAGGAGTACGGCGATAAGGAAAGCACAAATCATAATAGTTAATGTATGCGTATATGATTCTAGTAAGTATGGAAAAAGATCACGGTCTGGCGATTGAGTGCCAGCATTGCTAACTTTATAAGTAATACTTGTAGGGTGAAACAAAGAAGAAATTACATTAGATATCGAATCTAAGTAGTTACTAAAATTAAATTGTAAAGTTGGTGTAGGCGGTATTGCTAGCGCTTTTGCTGAATTTGGAGGTGTACCGAAAAATAATTGTGGTAAGGAACAGATCGCAATAATGCCAAGAATGATGAGAAATGAGCGGATAACAAAAAAACAGCCATTCTTTAATAGTGACATAACGTTTTAATCTCCTTTTATTTTTATTGTAAATATTTTCTATAAATCTATATAAAAATCCTTTTCGACAAAAAACTTAATCTATACCTTGACAGTTATAAATATAACCGATATACTTCATATTAATTTAAAAAGAAAATATATTCTAAATATTAAAATGTGTTGAATAGGAGTAGTAAGGTCATGTATTTGTACAGAGAGCTATGGGTTGGTGTGACATAGTCAAATGACATCCTGAACTCGCCTAGGAGCAGTAAGGTGGAACGGAATTACATTCTTAGTAAATCTTAACGGTTAACCTTCGATATTAGGTTTGTAATCAAACGATTACTACTAAGGTGGATTCATAATGGAATCAATAAGGGTGGTACCGCGTTAAGTAAATGGCTTAGCGTCTCTTTATATAAAGAGATGCTAGGCCATTTTTTATTTTATAGAAAAAGGAATGGAGGTTTATTTGGATTGGTTTATAAAATTTAATTATTTATATAAAAAGATTTAATTAGGAGGAAAATAAGATGAAACAGACGGAGCAATGGACTTCGAAATTAGGATTTATAATGGCTGCAGCAGGATCAGCAATTGGACTTGGAGCAATATGGAAGTTTCCTTATATCGCTGGAAAGAGCGGAGGAGGAGCATTCTTTTTAATCTTTATATTATTTACGGTATTAATTGGACTACCATTACTAATAGCTGAATTTATGATTGGACGCAGTACACAGAAACAAGCAGTTGGAGCATTTAAAAGTATAGCGCCAAATACAGGATGGCACTGGATTGGACGACTTGGTGTTGGAACTTGTTTTATATTACTTTCGTTTTATAGTGTTGTAGGTGGATGGGTACTAATTTATTTATTCAGAGGAGTAACTGGACAGCTTATTGCTTCAGGGCAGAATTATAGTGCATTATTTACTGAAACAATTGGAAATCCTGTTTGGGCTATTACTGGACATTTCGTTTTTATGTTCATTACGATATGGGTTGTATCAAAAGGGGTACAAAATGGGATTGAAAAAGCAAGTAAATATATGTTACCGGCATTGTTCGTATTATTTGTCGCTCTTATTATTCGTTCATTGACACTTGATGATGCGATGAAAGGTGTAAAGTTTTTCTTACAACCAGATTTCTCAAAGATTACTTCAGAAAGTATTCTGTTCGCAATGGGCCAATCATTCTTTGCGATTAGTATCGGAATTTCGATTATGGTTACGTATAGTTCCTATTTAAATAAAAAAGAAAGTTTACCAAAATCAGCAGTGACGATTGTTGGATTGAATTTATTTGTTTCCTTATTTGCAGGTCTTGCTATATTTCCAGCAGTATTTTCACTAGGCATGGAGCCGACAGAAGGGCCTGGACTACTATTTATCGTACTACCATCAGTATTTAGTCAAATTCCATTCGGTGGATTGTTCTTAACAGTATTTCTTGCTCTATTTACATTTGCAACGTTAACATCGGCATTTTCTCTACTAGAGACGGTCGTTTCAGCATTAGCAAATGGTGAACAAGAAAGAAGAACTAAACTATCATGGATTATCGGTTTCTGCATTTTCTTAGTAGGTGTACCATCAGCGTTATCATTTGGAGTATGGAGTGATATTACGATTTTTGGGAAGAATATTTTTGATGCAGTAGACTTTCTATCTAGTAATATATTAATGCCACTTGGAGCGCTATTTATTAGTATTTTCGTATCATTCAAAATGGAAAAGAAAGTGTTAGAAGCAGAATTTTTTGTAGGTGGAAATTACGGAAAGAAAGTATTTATTTGTTGGGCATTTTTACTTCGATTTGTAGCACCACTTGCCATAATTATTGTCTTTTTAAATGTAATAGGGATTATTTAGTATTAAATGTTATAATATTCAGTAAAAAAGAAGGTGATGATTATAAAGGCGAATTTGATAGAAACAGGGAAATATATGGACATTAGAGGGAAGAAATTATATGTTGAAGCACATGGAACCCCTAAAAGTAAGCCTGTATTATACTTGCACGGCGGTCCGGGAGAGAGCTGTTATGATTTCTCATTTCATCAAGCAGTACGATTAAAAGATTCCTTATATGTAGTTATGATAGATCAAAGAGGAGTTTGTCGTTCAGAAGTAATTACCGAAGAAGAACCTTTTGGATTAAATGATTTAATTGAAGACTGTGAGGAACTAAGAAAAGTATTACAAATTGATCAATGGTCTGTAATAGGACATTCTTTCGGTGGATATTTAGCGTTATTATATGCGGCGACATATCCAAATTCAATAGAGAAAATAATATTTGAAGGTCCGACTTTCGATTTTGCATTAACAAGTAGGGCTTTATTACAAAAGACAGGAATTTTATTGGGAAAATATAGAAAAGAATTAGAGGCAGAAGAGTGCTTTGCTTATTCATCTAGTAATGCTAGTTCAAAAGATTTGCTAGAAGCTTATATAAGATTAAGCGATGAATTAGAAGAAAAAAGAATGGAGATTTACAATTATAAGGAAGATGAAACGGACGATAGTTTATATAGTGACGAAGAGTGGGAACTATTTTCAAATCGTTCCCGAGTCCATTTTGATAGGTTAAAATCAGAAGGCACATTTCATACGTCATTATTATCAAAAATAAAAGATGTACAGAATTCAATGTTATTAATTGTAGGGAAATATGATGTAGTAACGTGTGAAAAACAAATTGAAACATTTAATAAAGATGCCCGAAACGGTAAATATATCGTGTTTGAGGAGAGTGGTCATACACCTCATTATGAGGAAGCAGATCGATTCGCAGAAACAGTCATTCATTTTTTGAAATGAAAAAGGGTGCTTCTACAAATGAGAAGCACCCTATCTAAATTTCGGGATAAGTGATTGTTATGTTAGGCCATTTGCTTTGCCAATTCTTTTTCATAACTCTTTTATTGTACATATATATTCGTTCTTTCGTTTCAAGAAAATGAGCTGTCGGCTTCACTTGTAATGAAAGTGCATCTTCTATTCCGCATGGAGACGTTAATATAACTTTGTTTTGTTCGTCAAGCGTAACGCCTAAAGCAGTTGCTGTTTCAGGGAATTTAGAAATAGCATCCACAGAAGAAGAATAGGGTGGCATGTTATTTACTACATGCATACGAGCTTGATTCTTAACTGACCAAGGTACAGAAGCATCCAAATTTGTCAGTTTCTTTTCTAATGATTGTTCGTATGCCTCATCTTTAAGAAAAGAATCAAAATAAATGACATCAACGTCTGGTGTAGTTGTTCTTACTTCGTAGTTATGTAAAGTATCCCAAATTTTAGAACGGACAAATCCGGCGCAAATCCACCAATCAGGTAGCTCTAGTGATTTTGCCATTTGTAATACATCCATCATCCAAGGATCATTTTGTATCAATTGGATAATATCTTGTTCGGTTTTAATAGTCATTTCATAATACACCTACTTTTGTAGAGAGTGAATTAATGCATAAGCTCAATAATCCATAAAATCCAATAAGCACCTGGTACGAATAAAAGTTGTGCGAGTAATGTACCGAAAAGTCTAGAAATCATTAGCCAACCATACATTTTACTCATAGATTCAGCGCCGTGTTCTGATTGTAAAGCTCGCTCTGTTAATAAAGCAATGCGTGGATCGAGTAGTACTGTTAATAAAATAGTAGCAAAACCATTTACAAGTCCAGAAGCAGTACTTGCGTTTGTTGCATAATCTGGATTTAGAAAAGAAGCGTAAAGGGCCGAAAGGACACCGGCTGTATAAATTGCAGTAGCAAACATGTTGATAAGCATAATACGCTTTGGAATACCACCGATACGCAGTCTATGAATCATTTCTAGCTTTGGAAAGCGTACATACTTTTTTGTGTACTTTAATTTTTGTATGTTGTTTGTTTTCATCATTCGAATGAACGAACCGTCTGTTTCAAAGTTTTGAATGACATATCCAAATAACTTTGTCAAAGTTGGATAAAGTATAATCGCGAGCAATGTACCGACAGAAGCAGATAATAGAACGAGCCGTATAATATGCTCTAAATCAATAGAAGAATCTAGCTTTGCTTCATCGACAATACCACCGATTAAAAAGGCTTGTAGTAAGTTAGATGTTCTTGAAATAAGCAGTACCATTCCTACGACGGATAAGGCAACGGCAATCTTTTTTAAACGAACACCAGCTAAACGAATACTATAAGAACTCGTTTCGACTGCGTGAATGACAATTGTGAAAGCCATTATAAAAATTAACGTAATTGACATTTGTTTCACCAGTTTCTATTAAAATAATTGTAACTTTTTTACTTTATCATATCTATCTCACTTTGTAACTGAAAGTATGTAACATAGAAAAAGTAATTTTTTGAAAAGATAAATAATGGTAATATAGTAGAGGTGGAGGAGGAGAAAGCCTTCAGTATTGCATGTAAAGTAAAATGAGTGGGGGATTAAATATGTATACAACATTTCTATTTGATTTAGATGGAACGTTAACGGATCCGAAAGTAGGGATTGTAAATTCAGTTTTATACGCATTAGAAAAAATTGGAATTGAAGAATTACACGTAAAAGAGTTAGATTCATTTATCGGTCCTCCTATTCAACAATCATTCGTAGAGAGATATAATATGAGTGAAGGTGAAGTTGAACGAGCTGTTTTTTATTTCAGGGAGTATTTAAAGCAATGTGGATTGTTAGAAAATAATGTATACGAGGGTATTCCAAATCTCCTAAAACAATTAAAAGATACGGGAAATCGTTTATTTATAGCTACTTCAAAGCCTACTATATTTGCTAGACAAGTAATAGAGCATTTTCAACTAACAAATTATTTTGAGGATATTATAGGAAGCAATTTAGATGGTACGAGAATAAAAAAAGAAGAAATAATTGCTCATATTTTACAAACAAATGAAGGGCTTAAAAAAGAAGAGATGGTCATGATTGGGGATAGAAAGCACGATATAATTGGTGCGAACCATAATGGAATTGCTTCAATTGGAGTTTTGTATGGCTATGGAAGTAAAAAAGAATTGACTGAAGTTGGTGTGACTCATATCGCGAATGATGTAGAAGGGCTATATCATTTTTGTATAGAAAATAGCTTGATAAAGCAATGAATATAGACACTAACAGTCCCTTTATAGCGTGTGACGATGAAATCGTTATTCTTTAAAGGGATTTTTCATATGTAATCGAATATGTATAATTAGACATTTTTAGCATGAAAAATTTGTAATAAATAGAGGAGGTTTGTCATGAAAGAATAGAGTATGACAAGATTACAGAAGTTTATCTAAAGAAGATTGAATTTTCAATTTAAGGGAGGGGTATAATTGGAGCTAGTTATTATTTTATTAGCACTTAGTTTACTTATGTTTGTAGCATATAGAGGGTTTTCTGTTATTTTATTTGCACCGATCTTTGCATTATTTGCGGTATTTTTGACAGAACCTAGTTTTGTGTTACCTTTCTTTTCTAATATTTTCATGGAAAAAATGGTAGGATTTATTAAGTTATATTTTCCAGTGTTTTTACTAGGAGCAATATTTGGGAAAGTAGTAGAAATGTCAGGAATTGCTGATTCAATCGCAAAGACAATTGTAGAGTTAGTTGGGGAAAAACGTACAATTTTAGCGATTGTTTTAATGGGAGCTATTTTAACGTATAGCGGTGTTAGTGTGTATGTAGTGGTATTCGCTATATTCCCGTTTGCGGCTAAGTTGTTTCGACAAGCCGATATTCCAAAGCGTTTAATCCCTGGAACGATTGTTCTCGGAGCAGCGACGTTTACAATGGATGCACTTCCTGGATCACCGCAAATTCAAAATGTAATACCTACAACTTTTTTTAAAACTGATATTTATGCAGCGCCGATACTAGGTATTTTAGGAGCAATCTTCGTTTTAACGTTAGGTTTACTATATTTAGAGAGTAGGCGTAAAAAGGCTAAGGTAGCGGGAGAAGGGTATTTCGGGTTTAATGATGGGAATAATGAAATGGCTGCATCTTTACAATTAGAAGAAAAAGATATGCCAGTAATGAGCAGCATTGATATTACAAGAGTACAGCAAGTGATTGCGTTTGTACCACTTATTTTAGTAGGTGTAATGAATAAGGTGTTTACTATTATGATACCGAAGTGGTATCCGAACGGTTTTGACTTTTCAGCAATTGGTATGAAAGCATTTGGAAAAGTGGAATTAAGTGCGGTAGTTGGAATTTGGTCTGTAGAGTTGGCACTTATAATAGGTATTTTATCAACACTATTATTATACTGGAAACGAGTAGTAACAGGGTTTCAAGCTGGATTGAATACAAGTATTGGAGGAGCCCTACTTGCAACCATGAATACTGGAGCTGAATTTGGATTCGGTGGTGTTATTGCAGCGCTTCCAGGTTTTGCAATAATGAGAGATAGTATCTCTGCAACATTCACGAATCCTTTAGTAAATGGAGCGGTGACAACGAATATTTTAGCTGGGATCACAGGATCTGCATCAGGTGGAATGGGAATTGTTTTAAGTGCGATGGGAGATAAATTTATCGCAGCGGCCAATCAGTATGACATTCCATTAGAAGTAATGCACCGTATCGTATCAATGGCATCAGGTGGTATGGATACATTACCACATAACGGCGCTATTATTACTATCCTTACAGTAACGGGATTAACACATAAACAGTCATATAAAGATATATTTGCAATTACAGTTTTGAAAACGGTTGCTGTATTTGCAGTCATCACGTTCTATACTTTAACAGGAATCTATTAAAAATATTTAAAATAATAGTAAAGATTCATCAAATCGATATTTTATTTCATAAAATATTAATTAGGGTAAGAAGGGGTGGAGTACTTGCAAGAAGTTGCTGAGTTTCGCATGCCGAAGTCCGTATTATATGGAAGAAATTCACTTGAAAAATTGGGGGATCAATCAAAGAAATTGGGAAAAAAGGCTTTTATAGTTACGGATACAATTATGGAGAAATTAGGGTATGTTGAAAGGTGCATAAAACAACTAAATAAGAAAGGTATTACTGTTATTACATATAATAAAGTGAATGCTGAGCCTACAAATTTACACGTATTAGAAGCGTTAACTATTTGTAAAGAAGGAAAGTGTGATTTTGTTATCGGTATTGGTGGTGGAAGTTGTATTGATGCTGCGAAAGCAGTAGCAGTGTTACATACTAATGGCGGTGAAATTGAATATTACGTTCAAAAAGATATTGAAATTGAAAATGATCCACTACCACTCATTGCAATTCCAACAACTTCAGGTACTGGATCAGAAGTAACAAGTGTAGCAGTAATTACGAATAAAAAAACAGATGTAAAAATGATGATGAAGCACCCGAGTTTTATTCCGCAAGTAGCGATTATTGACCCGATATTAACAAGCTCGGTACCACCTCATATTACGGCAGCAACAGGTATAGATGCATTATGTCATGCAATCGAAGCATATATTTCTAAGGTTTCACAACCACTTACAGATGTACTTGCTCTTTCAGCTATTAATAGTATTATGAAATATTTACGTATTGCATATGAAGATGGAGATAATATGGAAGCAAGAGAAGTGATGATGATTGCTTCATTACAAGCTGGAATCGCATTCTCAAATGCATCAGTTACGTTAGTTCATGGTATGTCAAGGCCAGTAGGTGCATTGTTTCATGTACCGCACGGTATATCAAATGCCATACTATTACCTACAGTTTTAGAGTTTACAAAAACAAGTGCGGTGAAAAGGCTAGCGGAGATTGGACGCAATGTAAATAAAGATTTCTACTCATATTCTGATGAAGAAGTAGCGAGCAACACACTTGCTGAAATAAAGAAACTTTGTTTTGATCTTTGTATTCCAAATTTAAAAGAATACGGAATTGATGAAATTGAGTTTGAAAATGCTATTTCTAAAATGGCGTCAGATGCAATTGAAAGTGGTAGCCCAGGAAACAATCCACGAGTTCCATCTTATGATGAAATCAAACAATTGTATCGAGAGTGTTTTAATTATCATTATGAATCTCTTTCTGAAAAATCCAATAAATAATTTCTGAAAATTCAATAAAAATTTCCTTGGAAATGAAATAGAGTATAAATCAATAATTAAGTTAGGAATAATAGGAATAGAATAATAGAATAGAAACAAGACTTTATATTTGTTATAAAGTCTTGTTTTATTGTTTAAAAAATATATAATAATTAATTGTTTTATACATGTAAAATAATGTGGAAGAGGTGTTGTTTGTTTATGAAGACGATAGGACTTATTGGTGGAATGAGCTGGGAATCAACTTCGGAATATTACCGAATTTTAAATGAAGAAATAAAAAGTAGATTAGGTGGATTACATTCAGCAAAATGTCTGATTAATAGTGTAGATTTTGAAGAGATTGAACGATACCAGTCTAGCGGAGATTGGGATGGAGCTGGAGAATTATTAGGGAATGCGGCGTACTCATTGCAGAAAAGTGGAGCAGATTTTATTATCATTTGCACAAATACAATGCATAAAGTAGTTGAGAAAATAAAGGAGAATATTAACATCCCAGTATTACATATCGCGGATGCAACTGCAAAAGAAATAAAAAGAAAAGGAATTCAAAGGGTTGGTCTGCTTGGAACTAAATATACGATGGAACAAGATTTCTATAAGTCACGTATAGAAGAGAATGATATAAAAGTAATGGTACCATTAGTAAAAGATAGAGAAAAAATAAATGAAGTAATATATACAGAATTATGCTTAGGAAAAATCAATTCGCAATCTAGAGAGTATTATAAAAGTGTTATAGAAGAGTTAGTGCAACAAGGAGTGCAAGGAATAATATTAGGCTGTACAGAAATAGGGTTATTAATAAAACAAGAAGACGTATCAATTCCGATATTCGATACAACTTATATACATGCAATTGAAGCAGTAAACGTCGCTTTAGAAAATATAAGATAATCATATTATGTAAACTTAATTCGTGTATCTGGAAAACATTCAGAAAATATTTTATAATGTAAGTGGTTACATTTAAGGGGGAATGCGTATGTTTTCAGTTCAACCAATCGCATTTGTACATAATGAAAGAAAGGAAATAAAAGATGATGAATGGGGAGAAGTAAGATCCTGTATTACTTTAACTGAAATGTATCCAGAGGAAAGTATACAAGGGATTGAAGATTTTTCTCATCTTGAAGTTGTTTTTTATTTTCATAAAGTAAAGGATGAACAAATTCAATATGTTGCTAGACACCCTAGAAATAATAATGATTATCCTAAAGTAGGCATTTTTGCACAGCGTGGGAAAAATCGACCGAATCGCATAGGTGCAACAATTGTAAAAGTGATAAAAAGAGAAGGAAAATCAATTATTGTGGACGGGCTAGATGCTATTGATGGAACCCCTATATTGGATATAAAGCCAATAATGAAAGAGTTTATGCCAAAAGAAGAAATACAACAGCCTAAATGGGCAACGGATATAATGAGACAGTATTGGAAGGGGAATGGAGTAAAATGAGAATATATGAGGCAACAATTGCAGATTTAGATGGACTAGCATCAGTTTTTAATAACTATCGCATGTTTTACCGACAAGATTCCGATTTAGAAGGAGCAAAATTATTTTTACGAAATCGAATGGAGAGAAAAGAATCTGTTATTTTCGTGGCAGTTGAAGATGGTGAATATATTGGGTTCACGCAACTATATCCTTCATTTTCTTCCATTTCAATGAAAGAATTATGGATTTTAAATGATCTATTTGTACAAGCGACTAAGCGCGGAGCAGGAACAGGTAAAAAGTTATTAGAAGCTGCTAAAGAATTCGCATTAGAAAATGGCGCAAAAGGTGTAAAATTACAAACAGAGATTGATAATTTATCAGCACAGCGATTATACGCTGAAAATGGTTATTTGAGAGATAATCGTTATTTCCATTATGAATTAACATTTTAAAAAATATTAGATTAATAGAGACGTTTTCAAGTAAAAGAATTTCTTTGTAATGAGAAATTCTTTTTATTTTTGTTAAATAAGTTAATAACAATGATAATTTAATGATAAACAGTATTAATTTATTGTTAAACAATAAATAGTGTGATAAAATCATGTTGTCATCGAATAAGTGAGGTGTTTTCAATGAATGTTAAACGAGGTTCAACCACTTTCTTAAAAGTAATTATTTTTCTGACTGGAGTCGCAGTGCTTGCTTTATGTATATTTTTAGTGCCCAATATAGCGAATTTTGCAGCACAATTGTATCCAAATATGGTTCCAATGAAATATCTTGTTTTTATTGTGATGTATGGAGCGGCTGTGCCTTTTTACGTTGCTCTTTATCAGGCTTTCAATCTTTTACGGTACATTGATATGAACACAGCGTTCTCGGAATTATCTGTAAAGGCGTTAAAGAACATAAAGTGCTGTGCAATTACAATCAGTGGTGTGTATGTATTAGGATTGCCACTCTTTCATTTTATAGCGAAGAAAATGGATCCTCCTATTGGATTATTAGGACTCATTATTATTTTCGCTTCGTTCGTAATAGCCGTCTTTGCTGCTATTCTCCAACACCTTCTACAAGAAGCGATTAACATAAAATCAGAAAATGACTTGACGGTCTGAGGTGGAGGATATGACAATTATTATTAATATTGATGTCATGTTAGCAAAACGAAAGATGAGTGTAACGGAGCTTTCGGAGAAGGTTGGAATTACTATGGCGAATCTTTCTATTCTGAAAAATGGGAAAGCAAAAGCGGTTCGTTTTTCAACATTAGAAGCGATATGTAAGGCTTTAGATTGTCAGCCTGGTGATATTTTGGAGTACAAAAGCGACGAAGATACGCAATAAAAACAAATAACAAATGTAATTAGCAGGAGTTAATAAAGAAGGGATAGCTACTAAGCTATCCCTTCTTTGTGTTTATTTTATCCCGCTATTTGCCGGCAGTAAAACCCCCACTGATTAAAGTTTCACTTTATGCGCTTCAGTAAAAGAAGGAGATAAAAATAAATTCTTTTCAATTGTATTATAGTTGATTTAAAACCCAGTTTGTTGCATCTTCAAAGTTTTCTGCAATGTAGTTTGGCTCAATATGTGCCCACTTGTCTTGGGACGTATATAAAGCATCGTATCCAGCGCCTGTTCGTACTAATATTGTTGTTGCATTCACTTTTGCTCCTGCAACAATATCAGTCCAACGATCACCAACTACAGCGCATCGTGTTAAATCTAGTCCATGTTTTTCCGCTGCTTTAAGAAGCATGCCTGTACTTGGTTTACGGCATTCACAACCATCACTGTGTTTGTGAGGACATACGTAAACATCATCAAAACCGAAACTTTCTAATTCTTGTACAAAATCATTTACGGTCGCTATTCCATCTGCGATACCTGGTTGATTTGTGAAAGAGAAAAGTTTTATATTTTGAGCTTTTAGTTTTTGCAGAGCTGCTTTTGTAAAGGGGAATAATGCAAAAGATCCAGGATAATGTATTGTAGTGTCGCCACCAATTGTACCGTCACGATCAATGAAAATTGCTTTAATGTTTGTCATAGTTATAGTCCCTTCAATTAAAAAGTAGTTTAAAAATGTTTTACAAATCGATATCCATTTACTTCATAACCTAATTTTTTGTAAAAAGGATGTGCTTCTACTCTATTTGTTCCGCTAACTAGCCATGTGCCAATGCAATTATGCTTCTTTGCTAATTGTTCTGCATAATCCATTAACACTTGTCCAATGCCTTTCCGCGCCGTATTGTAGAATTAACGCTAATAATTGAAATTTCACCATAACGAGTTACATCTTCTAAATTTTCACGTATACGAAACCCAAGTAATCCAAATATAGTTTCTTCTTCCTCATAAACATATAGAAAATCAAAAGGACTCATTTGTACGAATTGCAATCGGTTGTTCATATCTTCATAGGAAATAGAGGAACCTTTTAATTCTTTCGTTAAAGAACAAAGTGCATCTATATCATCTATCATCGCTTTGCGAATTTGAAAAGACATATTATCCACTCCAATAAAATGTAGTCAAACATTCAATATTCTGTTAAAAAAGGTTTTTTCCTGCTATGAAAATAAATATTTTATAATGATATATAGATAGTTATATGTTATTCTTTTCCTTGATTGTATTGGAAATGGAAAGAAGGGGAATGTATGTTAAAAGTAAATATCCGCTCTGCTGGATATGAAATAGGTGAAAAGACAATTCATGATATTGCTTTTTCCATCGAAAAAGGTGAGTTAGTTGCTCTTATTGGTGCAAATGGCGCCGGAAAGAGTACGACAATTAAAACGATGCTCGGTTTACTTGCCAATATAGAGGGGGAAATATCATTCGGTGAAAAGAAAAATCCTTACGCATACGTGCCGGAACATCCAACATATTATGACTATTTGACGCTCTGGGAACATATCGAATTATTAATGGCAGCTCGTGTAAATGAGATAGGAAGCTGGGAAGAACGGGCGGAACAATTATTACATACATTTCGAATGGATAAGCATAAGCATGAGTATTTATCAAAGTTTTCAAAAGGTATGAAACAAAAATCGATGCTCATATTGGCGTTTTTAACTGAACCAGATTTTTATATAATTGACGAGCCTTTTATCGGCTTAGATCCAGTAGCTACAAAAGAATTTTTAAGTTATCTATATAAAGAGAAAGAACGTGGGGCAGGGATTTTACTCTGTACGCACGTATTAGATACGGCTGAAAGAATTTGTGAGAGATTTTTGCTTATTTCGCAAGGAACGTTAGTAGCAGATGGGAATTTACATTCGATCCAAACATTAGCTGAAATGCCGGAGAGTCCATTATTAGACTGCTTTGATGCAATTGTAAGGCGTGAACAACGTGATTAAAAAACAATTTTATAAAAGATTACGCCATGAACTTGAACGAAAATGGAAGTCTATACGTTCGGTAACAGATTGGACAGTTGCGTTATATATTATTATTCCAGCACTTATATTTATGGGAATCTATTATCGGTCACTGTGGATAAATGAAGTATCAATGGAAGAGACGATTTACTTCGGATTAGGGTTACTCGCATTTTATCTTGTAACATATTCGAGAGGAGTTCGCTCATTTTTTGAACAAGCAGATAGTTTGTTTTTAATTTCGTATCCAGCTCATATGCGAAAATTACTTCATTATGGCATGGTTTACACATTTGTTCAAATAGCGATAACGAATGTAATGGTAGTGGTTGTTATGTTGCCGGTGTTGATAAAAAGTATTGGAGCGACAACAGTACAAATTGTATTATTTTGGGTATTTTTCACTGCATTTCAATGTATGCTGTCGTTGTTGACGAGACTTATTCAAGTACGTGCGGGGAAACGATGGATTTTATGGATTGTAAAAAGTATAGTATTTTCTATGAGCTTATCCTTTGTTGGAATTAGTCTATTTTTTATTTATAAAAACCTATTTTATTCCATACTATGTATTGGTTTAGTAGTTTTTCTAGTTATAGTATTGGTAAAAGAAAAGATGAATTATAAAAATTACTTTTTTAAAGAGGTTGAGAAAGAAAAAGAAGAAAGTATGCGCTGGACGAGCGGAATTATGCAAGTTGGAGGTCATGCGGCTAAACCGAGCAGTTCGAATAAAAAACCTTGGATGTTTCCACGTTCCAAAAAGTTTTTAGGGAAGAAAGCGGATTCTCGTATTGTCGAATCTTTTTTGAAAGAATTTTTCCGTACAAATAGTGCACGTATATTTTATATTCAAATTGTATGTATAAGCACGGTAAGTATTATCATGACTCCAAGGTGGATTGCAGCTATTATTCTTGTATTTGCTTTATTTGCAATTTCTCGCTATGCACGTGATTATTGGAATGAATTTACGAAAAAAATGTTTCTTCATTTATATTGTGAAGAAGGGAAATTACTTTTGTTAAGATGGAAGGCGGATCGTTATTTACTACTCCCGGCAATACTTTTGTATGGAATAGTTATACTTTCCTATTTTTATTTATTGCCGGCTTTGATTGCTTTGGTTGTTTTTATAGTATTGATTAGTTGGATTGTATTTTTACCATAGAAAAAGAGCCGGAAATTGGCTCTTTTTCTAATCCGTCACACATTGATAAATAAAATATACTAAAACGAGTATGCTTGCGGCGGAATACATGACATCTAAAGTCATCTGGTCGCCTCCTCATTGTTGTATTTATCCCGCATTAACGGTCAGTAAGACTCCCACCTCAAAATTCAGTTGGAGCAAAGAAGTTAGGTGGGAGACCAACTGTCCATAAACGCCCGATTGGTTCAACTAATAATTAGTGGGGGGTGAACAAAATCCCCACTGATTATAGTTTCACTTTATATTGTATGAAATCTTACAATTTCATATTCAAGTGAAAAATGTGTGAACGTTAACAAAATTGTAAAGTGCAAAAATTACAATCATTTTGTATAATAGAAGAAACAACCGTTATATAAAATATAATGAGTGAAAGGGGAGGGAACATAAATGCCAAATTGGTTTAGAAAAACCTTAGTCGCATTAATTACCGTATTTACATTTGGTTTAGTGACACCTCCTTCCATATTGCTTGATAATGCCAAAGCTGCGGACAAGCCTACGAGCACAGCTGGGCAACAAAATTTGGAGAGCACGTCCTATACATATGAAGAAACGAACGACAGGTTAACCACCGATACTTTTATTACTTATGCAATGCAAGAAGCAGAGAAACAGTCGATGCAAAAGTTTGGTACTAAAATTGGTCCAGTAATTGAAGATGAGTTTAAAGATGTAATATTACCGAAAATTGAAGAGGCAATTGCTGAGCTTGCCAATGATGTACCAGAGGAGTCTTTACAGTCATTAGCGATTTCTCAAAGACCTGCTGGTGGAAATAATGAGAAGATTTTTCATGTTTATGATACGAAATCAGGAAATGATTTACTGCGATTTCATGTAAGACGAGATCATCCACCGCAAGACGGTTATTATTTTAATTTCCACTATCATCGTTTTGATGATGGGTACTCTGGACATCATGAATTAGGAACTATTTATTGGAATACGAATGTACCGCCAAAATGGCTGTCTTAAAAAGAACAAGAGAAAATCTTGTTCTTTTTTATTTTGATAAAAGGGTAAGACAACTATGTTGTTGAATAAAATAGGTTTAGGAAAAAAGAAGAAAAGGGAGTATGGGAATGCAAAAATATATTGTTTTTGATTTTGATGGCACATTAGTAGATTCACAAAATATATTTGTACCGATCTATAATCAATTAGCTGAAAAGCATGGTTATAAAACAGTAAGGGAAGAAGAAATTGAGCATTTACGTAAATTAACGATGCCAGAGAGATGTAAACAACTCGATGTACCACTGTATAAACTACCGATATTAGCGTTAGAGTTTTATAAATTATATCAACCCGCTATAAAAGATCTCGTTTTGTTCCATGGGATGAAGGATGTATTAGATGAACTACATAAAAAAGGCTACGGAATTGCAGTTATATCATCGAACTCAGAAGAGCATATTCGGGCATTTTTACACAATAATGGTATAGAAAATATTCAAGAAGTGTATTGTTCCAAAAATTTGTTCGGTAAAGATAAAATGATAAAAAGATTTATAAAATCGAAAAAGATAACAGAGCAAGATATGTTATACGTCGGTGATGAGCAGCGAGACGTAGCAGCATGTAAAAAGGCTGGTGTGAACGTAATTTGGGTTTCTTGGGGATATGATGTCATTGAAGCGGTAAAAGAGGATGCTCCAGATTATATGGTTAACACTCCAAGGGAAATTGTGCAAGTAGTACAGGCGGCGCATTCTTAACCTGAATACACTTCGAGCAGGTATTCATCATATTGAATTTTGGGTCGCGAATTTAGAGAAGTCCATTGTCTTTTATGATAAGTTATTTTCAATCATTGGTTGGAGAAGACTAAGTGAAGTAGCATATAGTACGGGCGAAAGTGAAATATATTTTAAAGAAGTTAATGAGGAAATTGTAAGGACTTTAGGGCCTAGACATATTTGTTATCAAGCTATTCATAGAGGTGTAGTTGATGAAGTAGCAGAGTTTCTTGCTAGTACGAAAGTGAAGATAATACGTGGTCCGATTGAAATGAATCATTATTCAGATGGGTACTATACAATCGATTTTTACGACCCGAATTGATTTATTGTAGAAGTAGCGTATACACCGAATGCAGACATGTAAGGGGAATAATCATGAAGATATTTACGGTATGGAGAAACAACATACAATTAGTAAAAGATGCAGCAAACATTGAAGAAATCTCTAAAGGTTTCTCTCCTGATAAAAAATATATTATTACGACTAGTGATGATGAAAAATATTTATTACGAACAGGCGATATAAAAGAGTATGAAAGAAAGAAAATAGAGTTTCGAATTTTAAATGAAATGCAAAAACGTGGTGTGCAAGCGCAAAGACCGATTGAACTTGGTATGCTGAAAGAGGAAGGATTATGCTATAGTATTTTTTCATATTTAGAAGGAGAAGATGCGAAAAAGCTTTTGCCTACATATACGTCAAAAGAACAATATGAAATTGGTATAGAGGCAGGAAAAGATTTAGCAAAAATGCATACATATGAAGCTCCAAAGGACTTACTACTTTGGCATGAAAGAGCAATGAAAAAACATAGAAAATATTTAGAGGCATACAAAACATGCGGAATAAAAATTAAAAATGACGATAAAATCATTAAGTTTATAGATGAAAATGAAATGTATGTAAAAAATCGTCCAAATCGATTTCAGCATGACGATTTTCATTTAGAAAATATAATTGTACGGGATGGTAAATATGTAGGTGTTGTTGATTTTAATGGTTATGATTGGGGCGATCCACTGCATGATTTCGTAAAGATTGCACTATTTGCAAGAGACATTAGTGTCCCATATTCAATTGGACAAATTACAGGATATTTTAATGGCAGAATACCGGAAGAGTTTTGGAGATTATATGCGGTTTATGTAGGTATGACGGTTTTCTCATCAGTTGTCTGGTGTTTACGAGCAGCGCCGCATATGTTAGATGATATGTTAGAGCGTCTTCATAATGTATTAGAGGATCATAAAAATTTTGAGTTATCGAAGCCGATTTGGTTTCAACCAGAAAAGATAAATATGAAATAGTAAAGGTAGGTGAGATTTACACCTACCTTTATTTTTTACCATTCCTCGTTTTGTAGTATTTGCAAAGCTAACTTCAGATCTACATCTTCTTGTGTATGTTCCGGAGTCCACGGGATATGTATATGTGGTTGTATACCAACTCCGGATATTCCTTTACCTTTATCTATAATAGAACGCCGTGAAGTTGGATAGTAAAGAGCGAAAGTATCTGCCCAGTCCATTACTGCTAAATTAGAATAGTCAGTTACACCAGCAGTAGGACGACCTATTACTTTTACTTTCGATGATTTTTTTGCTGCTTCTACAAAGGAATCGCCAGAGCTTCCACATGTCACATCTGTTAATATGACTACTTTATTTGGTGTTTTTCTTCCGTGTATTTTTAGTGTTTGTAGTTCTATTGGTAATCCAGAGGTATCAAATGTAACGAATCCTTTTTTATAATTCTTTTTTAAATCCTGAATAAATAAATCAATACATAATCTTGAAAGCTCATCTAACGAGTCATAATCATTGTTTTCGAAGTCTTTCATTCGTAAATGATAGTTTCGTTCTGTATGATTTAATTGCATTGTATCTGAAGAATCGAAAAGAGAGATCTCTTTGTCTTCGAATAAGTATGGAAGTAAGTTGAAAAATGCATCATCACTTCCACCGCGATTCATTCGGACGTCTATAATTAAGTTTGGAAAAGAATCAAGCTCGTTTTTGTGTGAAGCTATTAATTGATTAATAGCTTCAGCATTTTCGAAGTCCGTCAAAGTAATGAAGAGTGTATCTTTATTTTCCTTTTTTAATGAATAGATAGGGGTGTATTCACTTTGTTTATACTTTTGTAAAGTAATAGTTTGGGTTACTCCGTCTTCATCTATAAGTGTACAATTAGATGACTTCGATAAAACATATCCCCATTTTTCACGCTCATATGTAGTCTCATTTAAATACTTATTATACTTTATTAATAGCTCAGGAATTTTCATATTATCTAATGCAAGAATAGACTGTCCTTTTTTTACCCTTTTTTCTTGTGAAGTAGATGTAATATACAGTTGGTCTTCGTATCTTTTCACTTGGAAGCCAACACTGTTAAGAGGTTGATCGTTAAAGAGCATTTTGAAAAACATATGATTATCTTTAAAGTCTAATAAGTAATCCCTAACAATTTCAGTAAATTGTACTGATGTTAAATCCCCTTGTCTTTCTCGTTGTTCAATTGTCTGTAAATGTGTAGTAGGATCGTCCCATCCGTCCTTATCTATACAGCCTGAATAATCGTGATGAGTAATCGAAACAACTTCTTTGAAAATTTCTGTGTACACGGCATTTCCTCCTAAGAATTTAATTAGTTGAATAAGAAAATTCTGTATTTTTACGTATTATCCTTTATCCGGATGGAGATTTTAATAAAAAATAGAGGGAAGTATTATCATCCCTCTATAAAAAATTATTTAACTTTCGTAAATACAAGCGGCTGAGTACTTAACGTTGCCGGCACATGTAACTGAAGGGATGGGAATTCACCACTCACATTCATTTCATAAGAGAATAATAGATTCATTTTCATTTGGAAGAAGTCAACTGGTGCGGAGAAGACGTTGTAGTGATGATGCTGTAATGGAATCTCCATCTCCATAAATTGTACATATAGCGATTCATCTCGTGTGTATACTTGTAATGCTCCATAAGCAGGATGTTCAAAAGTACCGGTGTAGTCCTCTAATTTGTGAGAAGGTGTAGTCCCAGTTACTGCTTCAGGAAGTGATTCCATTGTTTCTTTCATCATTTCTTTCATTTTTTCACTATCTTCTAAAGCATGTTCATGCCAGTCGATATATTCTAGTCCGAGAAGTTCGTCGTATATATGTTTTGTAATATAAGTAGGGAGTAAAGTTTGTCCGGAATTTGTTAGTACAATAATACCGATCTTTTCGTTTGGCATAAAAGACGCAAGTGCAGAAAATCCATCAATATTACCGCCATGATGAATAAGTTTATAACCACGGTAAGCGCTAATAAACCAACCTAGTCCGTAACTGTTTAATGGTGATTCACTTGTTGATAATATCGGCTGATCTGGAATTGGTGTATGCGGTGTATACATTTCTTGGAGTAGTTCAGTAGAAATTAAATCATGATTTTCTATTTTTCCTTCGTTTAAATGAAGCAGGACCCATTTTGCCATATCTTCAATGGTAGAGTTAATACATCCGGCAGCTCCAACTGTATTGATATTTCGGAATGGGATTTCTTTAATTTCACCATTATCTTCAGTGTAAGGTAAAGCGTGATCATCTGCATTTTGTGAGTCTGTAACAGAGAAGTTCGTATGATCCATATTTAATGGCTCTAAAATATGTTCTGTAACAAATTGTTCCCACGTTTGATTCGTAATGTTTTCCACAATATAGCTAATTGTTGCATACATTAAGTTGTTATATAAAAATGCTGTGCGGAACGGTGCATCAAGTGATAAATGCTTTATTTTTTCAACGAGATCTTTTCGAGTTAAGGAAGAGCTGTACCAAAGAGCATCATGACGACTTACTCCAGTACGATGAGATGCTAAATCGCGTCCTGTAACTTGTGAGCTAGCAAGTAGTTCAGAAAGAGAGAAGTTAGGTATATAAGATTGGACAGGGGTATCCCAATTAAACTTTTTTTGCTGGGCTAATAAGCTTAAGGAAAGTGTACCGAATGCTTTCGTTGCAGAACCAATTGCAAAGCGTGTTTGTGGTGTAACAGCCTCTCTCTTCTCTATATTACGATAGCCAAATCCTTCTGAAATAATAACTTTACCATCTTTTATAACAGCTACAGCAGCTCCAGGAACTTTTAAATCCTTCATCATTTTTTCAACCGTTGTTTGTAAAGAAGTCATACCAGGAGTTTCAATTTTAGACATACTTCTAACCTCCAAATATAAATTTTGTTCTACCGCACTATACTTTCGGTAATAGAAGATAAAAACCTTTTTCAAGATGGAAAGTTAATAATTTTGTAAGAATTACTGCGAGAAATTTTGTTAATTAGGATTATTAAATTTACGGTTTTTCATGTTATGATAAATTGCATATACGATTGAAAGAAGGTTTTCCTACATATGAAACATGCTGAATATGAATACTTAAATTTATGCCGCCATGTAATGGAACACGGTACGAAGAAAGAAGATCGTACAGGGACAGGAACTGTATCTGTATTTGGATATCAAATGCGTTTCGATCTTAGTAAAGGTTTTCCTTTATTAACGACAAAGAGAGTGCCATTTCGCCTTGTAGCAAGTGAACTGCTTTGGTTTATGAAAGGTGATACAAATATTCGTTATTTATTGCAACATAATAATAACATCTGGAATGAATGGGCGTTTAAGAGCTGGGTGGAAAGCGATGAGTATACTGGCCCTGATATGAAAGATTTCGGTCTTCGCTCACAACAAGATGAGGAATTTAAAGTGCAATACGATGAGCAAATGGAATTGTTTAAAAAGAATGTATTAGAAGACGATGAATTCTCGAAGAAATATGGATATTTAGGAGACGTGTACGGGAAACAATGGCGTGCTTGGAAAACGACTGCCGGTGAGACGCTTGATCAGTTAAAAGATGTAATTGAAATGATTAAGAAAACGCCAGATTCACGTCGCTTAATTGTTTCTGCTTGGAATCCTGAAGATGTACCAAGTATGGCTTTACCGCCTTGTCATACGCTATTCCAATTTTATGTAGCAGATGGAAAGCTTTCTTGTCAGCTATATCAAAGAAGTGGTGATATTTTCCTTGGAATACCATTTAACATTGCAAGCTATTCACTATTAACGCATTTAATTGCACATGAATGTGGTCTTGAAGTAGGAGAATTTGTTCATACAATTGGTGATGCACACATTTATACAAATCATTTTGAACAAGTAGAAAAGCAATTGGCACGTGAACCACGTCCATTCCCGAAACTTACATTAAATCCAGATGTGAAATCTGTGTTTGATTTTGAAATGGAAGATTTAACTATTGAAGGATATGATCCGCACCCAGCAATTAAAGCACCGGTTGCAGTGTAATTGTAGAGGAGATGAAAAGATGATTGTTTCATTTATGGTCGCAATGGACGAAAATAGAGTAATTGGTAAAGATAATAACTTACCTTGGCGTTTACCGAGTGAATTACAGTACGTGAAGAAAACGACGATGGGTCACCCACTTATTATGGGAAGAAAGAACTATGAAGCAATTGGTAGACCACTACCAGGAAGACGTAATATTATCGTAACGCGTAACGGTGATTACCATGTAGAAGGTTGTGAAATTGCTCATACTGTGGAAGAAGTGTTTGAGTTATGTAAAAACGAAGAAGAGATTTTTATTTTTGGCGGGGCGCAAATTTATGACCTCTTTTTACCTTATGTAGACAAGTTATATATAACAAAAATCCACCACGCATTTGAAGGAGACACATTCTTCCCGGAAATGGATATGACAAATTGGAAAGAGATTTTTGCAGAGAAAGGCTTAACAGATGAAAAAAATCCGTATACGTATTATTATCATGTATACGAGAAACAACAATAACAAAAAAGATTGATACGAATATTCGTATCAATCTTTTTTGTTTGTATTTATAAATGTAAGTTTATAGATGGTATTTGATAGTGCTATAATGAATGGTAGCATGTGAAAAATGCTAAAATTTTCAAAAGTATTAATATAGAAAGAGGAGGAGAAGCGATTGAGAAAGATATGGGGGATTCTTTTTCTTTGCTTAACATTCATGTTAGTTGGATGCGGTAAAGAAGAAAAACCACAAGAAGCGTTTGATACATATGCAAAAGCGTGGAATAAACAAAAATTTGCAGAGATGTATGATCAATTATCAGAAAATGCAAAAAAAGATATTTCTAAGAAAGAGTTTACTGAGAAATATGAAAAAATTTATTCTGGCATTGAAGTGAAAGATTTAAAAGTAGAAACAGGTGAAGTAAAAGAAGATAAAAAAGATGAAGGCCCTGTTCCTTTTAAAGTAAGCATGGATACAGTTGGTGGTAAAATTACTTTTGGACATGAAGCAAAAATGGTGAAAGAAAAAGATGGAGATAAAGAGTCTTGGAAAGTAGATTGGACTCCTGATTTTATTTTCCCAGGTATGACTAAAGATAGTAAAGTGCGTATGCAGACGACGCAACCGAAACGTGGTGAAATTTACGATCGTAACGGAAAAGGTCTTGCGACGAATGGGAAAGCTTCTGAAATTGGAATCGTTCCAGAAAAATTAGACGATACTGCTCCGCAAACGAAAGAAACTGTAGCGAAGTTGTTAAATATGTCTGTAGAAGAAATTGATCAAAAATTAGCTGCAAAATGGGTAAAACCAAATTATCTTGTACCAATTGGAATATTGCCTGAAGGGGCAACTCAAAATACGTACATCGATTTACCAGGCGTTGCAACAAAACCTGTAAATGTTCGTACATATCCGTTAGGAGAAGCGGCAGCACATTTAACTGGCTATATTGGAAAGGTAAATGCTGAAGATTTAAAAACGCTTCAAAAGAAAGGCTATCAAGCCGAGGATCCAGTTGGTAAGGCTGGATTAGAGCAAGTATTAGAAGAAAAGCTGCGCGGTAAAAAAGGTGGCCGTGTCTTTGTAGAAGATGCACAAGGAAAAGAAATAAAAAATTTAGCAAAAACAGAAGCTGTTGATGGAGAAAATGTAACTTTAACTATTGATAGTGCTACTCAAGAAAAAATTTATAATGAAATGAAAGGGGAAGCTGGGTCAAGTGCGGCGATTAATCCGAAAAGCGGAGAAACAATTGCTCTTGTAAGTAGTCCGGCTTATGATCCTAATTTAATTGCACGAGGAACATCAAAAGCACAACGTGAAGCTTGGAATAATGATCCGAAAAAGCCTATGACGAATCGATTCACACAATTATCGGTACCAGGTTCTGTATTTAAGCCAATTACAGCTGCAATCGGTCTGGAAACGAAAACGATTGATCCGAAAGAAGAATTGAAAATCGAAGGATTACAATGGACTAAAGATTCTTCGTGGGGTAATTATTATGTAACACGTGTGAAAGACGCAAATCCGATTGATTTTGATAAGGCAATGAAATACTCGGATAATATTTATTTCGCACAAGAAGCTTTGAAAATCGGAAAAGATAAATTTATGAGTGGAGCGAAAAAATTCGGATTCGATGAGAAACTACCAATTGAATATGGATTCCCTGCTTCTAAAATTGCAAATGACGGCATTAAAAATGATATTCAAATGGCAGATACAGGATATGGACAAGGAGAAGTGTTAATGACTCCTCTTCATTTAGCTTTAACATATGCGCCAATTGTAAATGATGGAAATATACCTTCGCCATACATTATCAAAACAGATAAACAACCAAAAGTTTGGAAAGAGAATGTCATTTCAAAAGGGAATCAGGATATATTAAAAAATGCTTTGACTAAAGTAATTAATGATCCAGATGGTACAGGGAAAATTGCTAAAATTGACGGCATGACTCTTGCTGGAAAAACAGGTACAGCGGAATTAAAAGTATCAAAAGAGGCCGAAGGAAAAGAACTAGGCTGGTTCGCTGCGTTTGATTTGAATTCACCAGATATGGTGGTTACAATGATGATTGAAGATGTAAAAGGTAGAGGCGGAAGTAATATTCCAGCTGGAAAAGTGAAACATGTTTTTCAAAAATAATCTGTAGTAAAAGGCTATCTCTATAATTTGTAGAGATAGTCTTTTTGGATGAAAATTTCTAAATATTTGTATACCGAACTATAAAGGAACAAGATAAATCATTAACTTACGAAAAAAAAGTAGCTATTTTTTATTGACATCACGTCCAACTTTTTGTATTATACTTACATAAGGTAAGTTATTTACTTTCAAATTATAAATCTCGAATTAAAGATAAAATGCAAAAAGGGAGAGAATACAATGACAAAAGTACTATTTATTACAGCAAATCCAAATTCAGCAGAGGGCTCTTTCGGTATGGCAGTAGGGGAAGCTTTCATCGAGGCTTATAAAAATGAGCATCCACAAGATGAAGTTGTAACAATTGATCTATTCAATACAACAGTACCAGCAATCGATGCAGATGTATTTGCTGCTTGGGGTAAATTTGCAGCGGGTGAAGGTTTTGAAACTTTAACTGAAACTCAACAACAAAAAGTTGCAGCAATGAACACAAACCTAGAAACATTTATGCATGCAGATCGTTATGTATTCGTAACTCCAATGTGGAACTTTAGCTACCCACCAGTAGTAAAAGCATACTTAGATAACGTAGCAATCGCAGGTAAAACATTCAAATATACTGAAAATGGTCCAGTTGGCTTATTAGAAGGCAAAAAAGCACTTCACATTCAAGCTACAGGCGGCGTGTATTCTGAAGGAGCATATGCAGCTGTGGACTTCGGTCGCAACCACTTAAAAACAGTATTAGGATTCATCGGTGTAAATGATACTGAATATATTGCAGTTGAAGGCATGAATGCAAACCCTGAAAAAGCACAGGAAATTAAAGAAGCAGCAATTGCTAATGCACAAGAACTAGCAAAACGTTTCTAATATAGAAAACTTCAAAAATGTCCAAACACTTGTTGTTTGGACATTTTTTCTTCTTTTTCCTTCGTTTGTCTAGTATAATGAAGGTCGGAATGATAATAGGTGGGGGTTCTGTATGATTCAAACGTTTTTTAAAATCTTTTATTTAATTTTAATCGTAATTGCGATTACACCAAGAATGTGGCGTCTTAAAAGACAAGTAAATACGATGTCACCACAAGAAAAAGATAGTGTTGTGTATAAAACGACAAATTGGTTTGGTAAGAAAATGGTTCGCGTAGCTGGAGGGGCAGTAGAAGTAAAAGGACTTGAAAATATTCCGAAAGACAAGCCAGTCCTCGTTGTAAGTAACCATCAAAGTAATATGGATATCCCTGTTTTACTAGGTTATTTAAATAAACCAATTGGATTCGTTTCAAAGGCAGAGATTAAAAAGTTTCCAGTTGTACCAACTTGGATGGAACTTATGAACTGTGTATTTATGAATCGAAATGATCGTCGTCAATCTCTTCAAGCGATTAAAGATGGAATTGAAATATTAAAAAATGGACATTCTATCGTAATTTTCCCAGAAGGAACGAGAAGTAAGGGTGGCGAAATTGGAGAGTTTAAAGCTGGTAGTTTTCATCTTGCTGTAAAATCTGGCGTAGCTATTTTACCAGTAACGTTAGATGGTACGTATAAAATGTTTGAGGCAAATGGAAACCGTATGAAACCAGCACATGCAACGGTAACTATTTCTAAGCCGATTACACCTGAAGAGTATGCAGATATGGATATTAAAGAATTAACAAAGCATACACAGGATGTTATTGCATCACAATTACATAAGTAATAAAAAAAGTTTCAGCTTGTTGTAAGCTGAAACTTTTTTTATGCCGTAAAATAATCAGCGGGGGTGTACGAAACCCTCCACTGATTAAAGAAGCACTTTATTTATGCTGCAGGTAAGACATAAAAGAGTACACAGAAGAACATCATTGTACTACCGCCTAAAACGAAAAGATGCCAGATGGCATGGTTGAAAGGGAGCTTTTCCCAAAGGAAGAAGATTGCCCCGACGGAATATAAAATGCCGCCTGCTAAGAGTAGAGAAAAACCATGTCCAGTTAGATTTTCATAAAGTGGTTTAATGGCAACAATTATGAGCCAACCCATAATGATATAGCATAATGTCGATGCTTTTATAAAGCGACGTACAAAGAAAATCTTGAAGACAATACCGCCAATCGCAAGTGTCCATATAATAGCGAGTAACGTCCAACCTAATGGGCCACGAAGCGTAATAAGTAGAAAAGGAGTATACGTGCCAGCAATCAATAAGTAAATGGCTGAGTGATCTAAAATAGTAAATAATTTTTCTACTTTTGGATGGTGAATGCTATGTAACAATGTTGAAAATAAGTACAGTAAGAACATGCTTACACCATAAACAGTAAATGCAAATACAGCTGATGCGGTACCGTGCTTAGAAGCATGGATAATTAATATAATTAAGGCAGGGATGCTTAAAATGGCACCGATACCATGTGTAATTGCATTTGCAATTTCTTCTTTCACAAATTGGGTCATTCGTGTCATTTTTTCAGTCATAATGCAAATCCTTTCTACTATCATAAAATAATATGTCGTTTCCCTTACCATATCATACACAAGGGCAATAGAAAATGAAATTTGTATAATTGATTATATTTTTGAATTTTTTTGACAAAAGGCAATGGATTTGTTGACGTTTTCAAACTTTTTTGACAAAATAAAATTATGTAATAGTAGGACAAATAAACTACTAATAAAGGGGATGGGGAAATGTTTTCAAATATTGGCTTTCCAGGGTTAATTTTAATTTTAGTAGCCGTACTCATTTTATTTGGTCCTAAAAAATTGCCGGAAATCGGGAAGGCTTTAGGGGAAACGTTAAAAGAATTTAAAAAATCAACGAAAGAATTGACAGATGACGCATTTGAAGAGAAGGAAAAGAAGGAAAAAATGTGATGAATGTTACTTGTAATGGATAAATAAAGTGTGGTGAACGAGATGGAAGATCGGGAAATGAGCGTAGTAGAACATATTGTTGAGCTTCGCAAACGAGTAATATATACAGTGTTATCCTTTGTATTATTTTTAATTATAGGTTTTACTTTTACGAAGGATATTTATTTTTGGCTAGTAAAAGATTTACCAATGAAATTAACTGTTCTCGGTCCGAGCGATGTGTTGTGGATATTTTTCTCGATTGCTACAGTATTTGCTATCGTTTGTACAATTCCTTTTGCTGCGTTGCAAATTTGGCTATTTGTAAAACCAGGTTTACATCCAAATGAACAAAAGGCGACGTTAATGTATATACCGGTATTGTCTGTATTATTTATTGCAGGTTTATGTTTTGGATATTTCATTGTAATGCCGTTTCTATTTCATTTTTTAACTACGATAGGTAATGAAATGTTTAATACGATGTTTACGACAGAGAAATATTTTCATTTTGTACTTAATTTAACAGTACCATTTGCTGTGATTTTTGAATTACCTGTAGTTGTAATGTTTTTAACAAGTATTGGAATACTAACGGCTGAATTGCTAATAAAAATAAGAAGGTATGCATACGTAGCATTGATTATCATTGCATCGTGTATATCACCGCCGGATTTTTTATCTCATAGTTTAGTTGCGGTACCACTTATTTGTATTTATGAAATTAGTATTGCTATATCAAAAATTGTAAGTAAGCGTAAACAAAAAAGAGAAGAAACACATTCGAAAAGTGCCTCGTTATAAAGGCACTTTTTTATTTAGTTGTTATACTATAGCTATAATCGTATACAATATAAAGAAGAAAAAAATTATAGAATCTCCGAAATTTAGACAAACTTTGCGCTTCTATAAGTTTATACTTATGCTCATAAGCTATATACTGGAAACAAGACTATCGTCTCAAAAGGATAATTAGATCGAGATGAGTCCTGCCAATACTAACTGTAGGAAAAACGTATTTTTTCAGTAGTAGGAGAAAACATGTATTTTACACAATGTGTCAAAACGTTAAGTGGAGGCAGTTCAAAAATCCAACGAAAAAGAGGATTGATATTGTGATTACGAAAAGTTTTTATTTCACTCATGCAACAGGGAATTGTATTAAAATATTTGAAATCCCTGTCCTACAAGCGCAGCATCCATTATCGTTTCTAATTCAGTCTCGTCTTCAATTATTTATTACAAAAATTCAAAAACAAAAGCACCCAAGATTTTCATATTCTTTCCGTGAATATTTACAAAATTGTTTGAAGTGGAATGATTATTCAAAGGTATATAAAACAAATACTCTTGAAAAGAATGCATAATTCAAAGTAGGACAGAGTTAGAAATACTCTGTCTTTTTTATTTTAGGTATAAAAATATAATTAATTTGATGAAATTTTGTTCGAAATTGTTGAAAGGATTAGGAATGCTAGTATAATAACAAGGAGAGCGTATTGGAAAGGGAAGAATATAATATGCAAAAAATTAAAATTGTAACAGATTCAACGGCAGATTTATCACAAGAGGTAATTGAGAAGTATGACATTCATGTTCTACCATTATCAATTTCTGTAAATGGACAAACTTATTTAGATCGCGTTGATCTACAACCAGATGAATTTATTGAAGAGATGGCAAAATCAGAAGAATTACCAAAAACATCACAACCAGCTATGGGTACATTTGTAGAAATGTATGAAAAGCTAGGAGAAGATGGGAGCGAAGTACTTTCCATACATATGACAGGTGGTATGAGTGGTACTGTTGCAACAGCAAATAGTGCTGCAACAATGACTGATACAAAAGTAACTGTTGTGGATTCTCAGTTCATTAGCCATGCATTAGCATATCAAGTAATTGAAGCAGCAAAAATGGCAAAAGAAGAACGCTCATTAGAAGATATTGTAAAAAGAATTGATGAAGTGAGAAAAAATACTCGTTTATATGTAGTCGTAGATACATTAGAGAACTTAGTAAAAGGTGGACGTATTGGTAAAGGTAAAGCATTTATCGGCTCTTTACTGAACATCAAACCAATTGCAAACCTTGATGGTGGAGCATACAATCCAGTAACGAAAGTTCGTAGTCAAGGACAAATTGTAAAGACACTAACTAAAATATTTGAGCAGGATACAGCAGGGAAATCTATAAAAGCTGTTGGGATTCCTCATGCAAAAGCAATTCCTTTAGCTGAAAGTATGAAAGCAGCGATTGAAAAAGCGAGTGGATTCGCACAATCTGAAATTTTCTATACAACGCCTGTCATTAGTACTCATACAGGTCCGGGTGCAATCGGATTTATGTATTTAGCAGAGTAATAAAAAAGCTACTTGAAAATGTATTTCAAGTAGCTTTTTTATGTGAAGAGAAAGTAAGAAATAAGAAGGGTTATACAGGCACTACCGCTAATGATATAGCGAATCTGTAAATATTCATTCATAGAAAACACCCTTTATGATTTTCTATAGTATATGATGGGTGCAAGAAATAAGTAGTTACGTTATACATGTAACGTTTCAATTTTTTCATTTACATGTTTATCATTTGTTGCAGTATTGTAAGTGAAAGTTTGGCCTAAAAAGAGAACATGCAGTTGCTCCCACGGTAACATACGTAAATTCCAGTTATTGCGAAGTCTTGTTACTGCCTCACGAGGTGTTTCATCAGCGAGTGCAAAAGTCCCGTAATGCATTGGTATAAAATGTGTAGCGTTTAAATCTAAATAAGCTTGCACTGCCTCTTCAGGTGAAACGTGAGATACTTTCATAAACCATTCCGGTTCGTACGCGCCAATTGGCATAAGAGCAATATCAATGGAAAATCGCTTGCCAATTTCTTTGAAACCTTGGAAGTAGCCACTATCACCACAAAAATAAATGGTTTCCATGGTAGTTTCATTATTAATAATCCATCCACCCCAGTGAGACGTATTCATATCAAATAATGATCTTCTCGTCCAGTGTTGAGCAGGTACGAAGTGAAATGAAACTTCATTAATTGTCGTACTTTCCCACCAATTATATTCTTCTACATGGGGGAATTTTTTACGGGTAAATAATTTCTTTAGGCCGATAGGTACAAGGTATAGAACATCATCATTTAGCTGGCGAAGTGTTGAAAAATCTAGGTGATCATAATGACCGTGTGAAATAAGGACAATATCAATTTTCGGTAGTTCTTCTATAGAAAGTCCAGGTTCTGTAAGTCTTGGTACTAGTTTTAATTTATTGGCCCATACTGGATCCGTTAATATATTAAGTCCATTCGTTTGGATAAGAAAAGTGGAATGCCCAATCCATGTGACGGTTGTTTTTTCAAAATTACTTTGCAAAAATGGACTTTGTTTAACAGGTGATTGTTCTACTAGGAATGAAAAGTCTTTTTTGTTTTGCTTTCGTTCTTTACGCCATCGTAAAAAAGAACGAATTGATTTTTTTGTGCTAACATTATCCATATTTTCATAGCGTTTTGCCATGAACATCACCTCATTTAAAATCGTTGTAGTTGTATTGTATCGAAATGTTGTTAAGGAATACAGTGTAAAACGTGGATTAATGTTTAAGTAATTGTTAAAAAATAGGGGGGAGTATTTACAAAATTAACAATGAACTTTGTTTTGCAAATACTATTTAGATAAATATTCGTAAAAAAATATATTTTGTCTAGTAATTCACTTGAATTTAAGAAACAACATACGTAAATTCGTACGATTTCGTGAACAAATGTAGTAAACAATTTTCTCGTAGTGTTAACTTTTGTTATTATGAACATAACCTATTTAAATTTAGGATAGAGAAAAGAGGTTTATAAATGAAGCGTTATCAAAAAATAATTGGTCTTATGGTTGTATTTTGTCTCTTTGTACTTGCTGGATGTAGTGAATCAGGCTCAAAGCTTCGTAAACCGTTAAACTGGGACTTAGAAACATTCCAATTTACAAATCAGGATGGAAAACAATTTGGTACAAAAGATTTAAAAGGGAAAGTTTGGGTTGCAGATTTTATGTTTACAAGCTGCCAAACAGTTTGTCCACCAATGACTGCTAACATGGCAAAATTACAGAAAATGGCGAAGGAAGAGAAATTAGACGTTCAGTTTGTGTCGTTTAGTGTAGACCCTGATCTTGATAAGCCAGAGAATCTGAAAACTTTCATCCAAAAATTCACAGAAGATACGAGTAATTGGAACTTGTTAACTGGTTATTCATTAGAGGATATTACAAAGTTTTCAAAAGATAATTTCCAATCACTTGTAGATAAGCCAGAGAACGGTCAAGTAATACATGGAACATCATTTTATTTGATTGATCAAAATGGAAAAGTAATGAAAAAGTATAATGGTATTAGTAATACGCCATATGAAGATATTATACGTGATATGAAACGACTAGTGGAGTAAAAAGAAGGGTGCAGAGCACCCTTCTTTTTTACATTAGTCTATAGATAAAATGTCATGTTGCTGAGGCAGTTTCGGCGCACGAATTTCTAGCACACCATTTTGATAGGAAGCTTTCGTTGCTTTTTTATTAATTGAATATGGTAATTTAATTATTCTTGATGCTTCTGAAATAGAACGTTCTCGACGATAATAGTTATGAGATGTCTGTTCTTCTGTCTCTTCAAGCATCTCTTCTTTTACAGAGACTTTTAAGTATTCATTTTGTATTTCAATTTGAATTTGTTCTTTTTGTATACCTGGTAGTTCAGCTGTAACAACGAGTTCTTCACCAACTTCATATAAATCTACAGGGAATGTTAATAAACGGTTTCCTTTTTGGAAAAAATGATTTAAATCAGCGATTACATTACGAAGTGGAGTTTGCTCAAAAAAATCATCAATTTGCTTTAAATAACTTCGAACTGGTGGGCGAGAAGAATCTTTTTTTTCTTCACTCATAGTATTCCCTCCTAGAAATCAATTTGCGATATCATATGACAAAAGCGGAGAAAGGTGAATGCCTAGTTTTCATGTTTTCATAAAAAATTGTTAAAAATGTGAAATGGAGTGATTTTTTTATAGTTTTTGGTCGCCATATTCAGTTGATTATGCTAGTATAAATAGGGTTGATATAGTAGTATAGAGACAGAATGAAAACCGAAAGAGGGTAAGAAGTATGTGTGGTTTTGTAGGATGTTTATGTGAAAACCCTAGAGGGTTTTCAGAAACAGAAAAACATCAATTTGAAAATATGAACACGATGATTTTCCACCGTGGTCCAGATGACGAAGGATATTTTCGTGATGAACATGTACAATTTGGCTTCCGCCGTTTAAGTATCATTGACTTAGAGGCAGGACATCAGCCGCTAACTTATGAAAATGATCGATATGTAATTATTTTTAATGGTGAAATTTACAACTATGTAGAATTACGTGAAATGTTACTTGAAAAAGGTGCAACGTTTGCAACGCAATCTGATACAGAAGTTATCATTGCATTGTATGCACATATGAAAGAAAAATGTGTAGATTACCTTCGTGGTATGTTTGCGTTTATGATTTGGGATCGTGAAGAAAAGAAACTTTTCGGTGCACGTGACCACTTCGGTATTAAGCCATTATATATCGCACAACAAGGTGATACTACATTCTTCGCATCTGAGAAGAAAAGTATTATGCATGTAATGGAAGACAAAGGGGTAAACCCAACGTCACTACAACATTACTTTACGTACCAATACGGTCCAGAACCAGAAACATTAACAATTGATGTTAATAAAATTGAGCCTGGTCATTATTTCGTAAAGGAAATCGGTAAAGAGATGGAAATCCATCGCTACTGGAAGCCGTATTTCAATGCTTCAAGCGCAACGAAAGAAGAGCATATCCAAGCAATTCGTGATGTATTATACGATTCTGTAAAAGTGCATATGCGTAGTGATGTACCAGTAGGTTCATTCTTATCTGGTGGTATCGATTCATCTATTATCGCTTCTATCGCAAGAGAAATGAATCCGAATCTTTTAACATTCTCTGTTGGTTTTGAGCAACGTGGTTTCAGTGAAGTTGATGTGGCGAAAGAAACTGCTGAGAAATTAGGCGTTAAAAACCATAACGTATTTATTTCAGCGAAAGAATTTATGGATGAGTTCCCAAAAATTATTTGGCATATGGATGATCCTTTAGCAGATCCAGCAGCTGTGCCATTGTACTTTGTTGCAAAAGAAGCGCGTAAACATGTAACAGTTGTTCTTTCTGGTGAAGGGGCAGACGAGCTATTTGGTGGTTATAACATTTATCGTGAGCCAAACTCCCTAAAAATGTTCTCTTACATTCCTAGCCCAGGTAAGAGCGTTCTAAAAGCATTAAGTGGTGCTCTTAAAGAAGGATTTAAAGGAAAGAGCTTCCTAGAGCGTGGATGTACACCAATCGAAGAGCGTTACTATGGAAACGCGAAAATCTTCCGTGAAGAAGAAAAAGCTGAATTAATGAAGTATTACAATGAAAGTGTTAACTATATGGATATCACGAAACCATTGTATAACGAAATTAAAGATTACGATGATGTAAGCAAAATGCAATACATTGATATGTTCACATGGTTACGTGGCGACATTTTATTAAAAGCTGATAAAATGACGATGGCGAACTCATTAGAACTTCGTGTACCGTTCTTAGACAAAGAAGTATTCGATGTTGCATCTAAAATTCCAACTGAATTTAAAATTGCTAACGGAACTACGAAAGCTATTTTACGTGAAGCAGCACGTGGAATTGTTCCGGATCACGTGTTAGATCGTAAAAAACTTGGATTCCCAGTACCAATTCGTCACTGGTTAAAAGACGAAATGCATGACTGGGCTATAAATATTATTAACGAAAGTAAGACCGAGCATTTAATCGACAAACAGTACGTATTAAACTTACTGGAAGCACATTGTGCAGATAAAGGCGATTATAGCCGTAAAATTTGGACTGTACTTGCATTTATGGTATGGCACCAAATTTATGTTGAGCATAAATACGATACGAATAAGTTCCATGAAGAAACAAAACGTGCGTATAGCTTAGTTTAATTAGAAAAACCTTAAGATCGCATATGGTCTTAAGGTTTTTTTCATAAATAGAACGTGTTATTGATACAATAATAGTAAAAGGATGGACAACATATGATTACGTTTGAGAAAGTAACTGTAGAAAATGAAAGCGTTGTTAAAGAAATGTTTAGCTCGCATAGTTTAGTTGAGAAAAAGGTACAGTATTGTGTAAAAGTTGATGATACATATATTGGTGTAATAGATTATAGTGTTCAAGAGGAAAGTGCTGTTTTATCTCAGTTAATTATTCATTTTGATTATCAAGGTTATGGTTATGGTACAAATACGTATTTTACATTTGAAGAAATGATGAAACAAAGAAGTATGAAAGAGATAATAGTATTACAAGAGGGATTAACGGAACAAGCTACATCTTTCATAGAGAGCTTTGGTTTTAATGAAGTAGATGGAACATATGTAAAGAAAATATAACGATGCTTGGCTATGCGGTAAAATAAATATAAGGCAGGTGGATGTATGACGATAACTTCTGGTCTTGTATTAATTGGAGGGTGTTTTATAGTAGCTGAGATGAGCCATATTTTCATCCGGAAAAGAATGAATAAGAAAAGAAAGCCATATGAATTACAATATGTCCCTGTGTTTTTCATTTTATTTTGTATGCTTGCTATATTACAAAATATGACTAACTTCCCACCACTTTTGAACATTTTTTTAAAGTTTGGCCTATTGTATAGTGGTGCCGGAATAGCTCTTGTATTTATTTTATTTTGCATACGCTATATTCACTATCAATCGTATATATTTATTTTAAATTGGTTAAAGCAAAATGAGAGGAACCGCCTTACATAAGGGGGTTTTTTATTTGCAATTGTAACGAAACTTGTGCATTTCACATAAAATAGGACGAGTAGCAATGTAAATTTATTAAATGAAAGAAAGGAATGAAACAGGGATATGAAACTTGTTATAGACGCAGGGCACGGTGGATATGATTCTGGTGCTGTTGGTAATGGGTTAGTAGAAAAAAACTTAACACTTCAAATCGCTAGACGTGTTCGGGACATTTTATCTGCCAACTATCCAATTACTATTAAAATGACACGTGATAGTGATGTGTTTATCTCTTTATCAGAACGTGCTAATATTGCTAATTCTTTTGGTGCAGATTACTTTATCTCATTTCATATAAATAGTGGCGGGGGTACTGGTTTTGAAAGTTATATTTATAATGCGTTATCTAATAGTAGCTCCGCATATGCAAAGCAACAAAAAATGCATGCAGCAGTCAATCCTGTATTAACAAAATACGGTCTTCGTGATCGAGGGGCAAAAAAAGCAAATTATGCGGTACTAAGGGAGACTGCAATGGATGCAATTTTAACTGAGACTGCTTTTATTGATACAACATTTGATGCTAATTTATTGAAAAATCCACAATTTATTGAGGATCTAAGTCAAGCGTATGCAAATGGAATAGCAGCTATTTTTGAAATATCTCCAAATCCAAATCCTCCGAATCCACAACCCCCCAACCCGCAGCCAACACCACAAACGAAGGGGATTGCTTATATCCTTGGGAAAAATGTAAACTTAAGAAGTGGTCCATCAACGTCCTCTTCAGTTATTCGTCAACTAAACTCTCCAGAATCGTATGTCGTATTTCAGGAAAGTAACGGATGGTTAGACTTAGGAAATGGACAATGGGTGTATAATGACCCTTCTTACATTAATTTTGTAAAGACGAGCAATAATGATGGAAGCGCAATTGGTGTCGCATATATACAAGGAATGAATGTGAATTTAAGAAGTGCTCCATCAACATCTTCTTCAGTTATTCGTAAATTAAATAAACCGGAATCTTATTTAGTATTTATTAATCAAAACGGATGGTTGAACCTTGGTGGAAATCAATGGGTGTACAATGATCCTTCGTATATTAAATATACCCAATATTAGGAATTAAATTTATAGTGTGTTATGGATGCGTATCTTTGTTATGTACAACATAGATACGCATTTTAAATTAATAAAACGCAGAAAATTCCTTCTTTTAAGTTTGGATAAGTTGTACAATAAAACCAATCATGGAATAAAGGAGTGGGAAGGAATGAAAGCTACTCATAAAGATTGGATTTTATTTAACGGAAGAATGGTAAATATGAAGGAAGAACAGCCGATGGTGGCATTAGAAGAGCGAGGCTTCCAATTTGGTGATGGTATATATGAGGTATTCAGACTATACGATGGTAAGCCTCATTTATTAGATTTACATTTGGACCGTTTTTTTAAATCCATGGAAGAAATTAAACTAATTCCACCATTTACAAAGGAAGAATTAGTGGAAGAGCTGCATCAAATGATTGAAAAAAATCAATTTCAAGAAGATGGAAATGTATATTTGCAAATATCAAGAGGCGCCCAACCACGTAATCATGTATATGAGTCAGATCTACAACCTACATATTTTGCAAATATTGTTTCGTTCCCAAGACCAATCGCTACGATGGAAGCAGGTATAAAGGTAACGGTAGAAGAGGATATAAGATGGAAATTTTGTCATATAAAATCTTTAAATCTCCTTCCTAATATCATGATTAAAAATAAAATAAATGAACAAGGGTATCAAGAAGCGATTTTAGTACGAGATGGAGTTGTAACAGAGGGATGTCATTCCAATTTCTTTATAGTTAAAAATGATAAACTGATTACACATCCAGCTGATCACTTTATTTTGCATGGTATTACTCGTCATTATGTTATAACATTAGCGAAAGAGTTACATATTGAAGTAGAAGAACGAGAATATTCATTACAAGAGGTATATGAGGCTGATGAGTGTTTCTTTACGGCGACACCACTTGAAATATTCCCAGTTGTTCAAATTGGTGATGAACAGTTTGGAAGCGGCGAAAGAGGGACAATTACGAAAAAGCTACAAGCTGCATATGAGGAAAGTATTAGTTTGTTTAAAGTAACAAATTAATAATGAAGAAAAAAGCTGGTATTCTCCCAGCTTTTTTTCATGATATAATTCAACCATAGGACAAGTTTTGAAAACGCTGTTAAAAGGGGATTTAATGTATGAATTATGAAGATTTTAAAGAAGTAATTCACGGTAGAAGAAGTGTTAGAAAATTCACGGAACAAGAAGTGTCCACAAGTGATATAAAAGAAATTATTGATTGTGCTCGTTATGCACCGAGCGATACGAACTCACAAACATGGGAGTTCTTGGTCATTATGAATCGAGAGAAAATTAAAGAAATTGAACAAATGACATGGGATGCATTACATAAACTTGCGGCAAAAGCAGCGGAAAATGGAGAAGAAAAAGCAGGGAAATTACTTACACGTTCTTTCGGGCCATATGCGACAGCTTTCTCAGAAGCGCCTGTATTAATTGTATGTTTGGCAACACCATATGAATCAAAGTTTCGTGAAAAGATATTTGATCCAATTGCTTTTGTGCCAGATTCAGTTTGGGAAGAAGAAGGAATTAAGAGTAGCTGTTTAGCAGCGCAAAACTTAATGTTAGCTGCACATGCAAAGGGGCTTGGTACTTGTCCAATGACAGGACCGGTACTATTAGCGCAAGATGAGTTGCGACAATATTTACAAATTGGGCCCGAAAAACAAATAAATATGGTTATTTCACTCGGATTTCCGAAAGATAAGCCGAAGAAACTTCCAAGAAAAGAAGTAGATGAGATTACAACATTTGTTTTTTAAATGCTATTTATAGAAAAGACATTGAACTAACAATGTCTTTTTATTTTTGGGGGTATTTAATTAATATGTTGGGCTAAAATGATAGATAAGAAGGAATTACTATTTATTTCATAAAAAAAATTAATGTTCTATTAAGGAAAGTATGATACATTAATCGTGAGCGAGTTTCTATTTGTTCATGAAAGTGTTAAAAGTAGTCTTAAAATTAAAAAGTTATTTTTGTATAATAAATTATAATCAAATTACAGGGGGGATGAATTTTGAAGAAATTCATAATCGCTGGATTGTCTGTATTGTTATTAGTAGGTTGTGCTGCTCCAGAGGAAAAAGAAGATGCACAATCTAATCAGAAAGAACAAGTTGTAAATGCAAGTGATGAGAATATAATCGTATTTCCTGAAGGAGCAACGCCGATTGGTGAAGGGGAAGTAAAAGTAAAAACACCAGATGGAACTTCTGAAAATGGCAATATACCGACTGTATTTATCAAAAAGGACACTTTAATTCAGCAAGTTGAGCTAGAACTTTCTAATTTTCAAAACGATAAAGACACATTCGTATTTGTAGATCAAGTGTATGCAGATACACATCAATTAACTAGTACAACACAGACAACAGTACAATTAAAAGAAAAGACTCTTGAGACAGGTAGTCATACAATTACTGCCGTTCAGTTTGAAAACAATGATCCGAAAGGAAAAGTTATAAGTTTTAATCAAGCGTCGTTTGAGACAAAGCCAGCGTCTTAATATGGATAAAAGGCACATTACTCCAAAAGTAGTGTGTTTTTTGTTTGGATTTAATGATGTAATAGTGAATAATTTGTTTTGCGTTCTAGTAGTAATAAGAAATCACTTATTACTACTATGACAGAGAAAGAGGTTGAAGATGTGAATCGGTTCGCTCGTATCGTCTTGATTAGTATGATGATGTCAGTAATTTGGTTAACTATACAGGAGGTTATTCAAATTACGCTTCATTATCGAATCCATGATATGCTAATAGGAACGGTATGTTTTGTCTTTGTGTATCTGTTTTATGATAAACTCGGATTGAGGTAAGTTTTGCAAGGGAAATGTAGGTATTTCATTTGAAATGTCGAATAGTACATACAATGTCGTAATAACAAATTTTCTATTGTTTACTGTGAAACAGAAAAAGGAGAGATAGTAGTTATGAAACGAGCTCTTATTAATATTGACTATACATATGATTTTGTAGCTGAAAAAGGTGCTTTAACTTGCGGGAAACCAGGCCAAGAAATTGAAAAGGAAATTGTACATATAACGAAGCAATATATTGAAAATGGAGATTACGTAGTATTTGCGATTGATAAACATGAAGAAAACGATGTATATCATCCAGAAGCGAAGTTATTCCCACCGCATAATATAGCAGGTACAAATGGAAGAGACTTATTCGGTGAATTACAAGATGTATATGAAAAATATAAAAATGTTGAGAATGTCTATTACATGGATAAAACGCGATACAGTGCATTTGCTGGAACGGATTTAGAGATGAAGCTTAGAGAAAGAGGAATAGAAGAAGTTCATCTTGTAGGTGTTTGCACTGATATTTGTGTTCTTCATACGGCAGTAGACGCGTATAATAAAGGGTTTAAAATTGTTGTTTATGAGAAGGCAGTTGCATCTTTTAATGCGCAAGGACATGAATTCGCACTTGGGCATTTTAAATCTTGTTTACATGCAGAAGTGAAATGAAAGGAGGCCTTCAAAAAGGTCTCTTTTTTCCGTTTAACGTGGGGAGTATTGCAGACTTAAAATAAAGTCGTTTATAAAAAATTCTATTGTCATCTCCCTTTAAATTATGAAAAAGGGTATATTTATAGAAGAACATTTAACAAGTTTTCAGACGATCAATATGTAATTACGATAAATCAACTTTGTATGAAATTTTCATTAGTAAGGAAGTGGATAGATGAGTTTATTAACGTATAGTGAGGAGTTTTTTAATTATGTAAGGGAGTTTTTACTCTTAAGATTTTTACTATTTGCTTTAGTTCTTATTATTATTTCGTTTGTTATAAACCGTATTATTGATTGGTTTTTTAGAAAATCGAGCTTTTTTGATGAAGAGGTAGAGCAGACAATTCAAAGTGTAATTCGATCTATTTTTAGATATATCATTATCTTCAGTCTGATCATATATTTAATTAGTCAATTTGTAGATATAAAAAGTATTCTTGCAGGTGCAGGGATAGCAGGAGTTGTCATCGGTTTTGCGGCACAACAGATGCTGAAAGATGTTATATTAGGTTTCGCAAGATTAGCGGACAAAGAGTTTCGTGTTGGCGATTTTGTTACTTTTAACGGAACCAATTCAGGGACGATTGAGGAAATTAGTATTCGTTTTATGCAAATTCGTGAATGGTCAGGAAAACTACTCACCATACCACACGGGGAGATTAGAACGATACAGAATTTTAATAAAGGATGGATGCGAGTGATTGAAAGGATCACGGTAAGCTATCAGGAAGATCCCACAAGAGTTAAGGGATTATTAGAGGAAGTATGTGTTATTTGTAATGAGAAATTGGATCAAAGTCTATATAGAGTAGAGGACGAGGCAGCTGAGCCGTTTAAATATGTTGGTGTTACAGACTTAAATCCTAACCTTAAATATGTTGGATATGAATTTTGTATTACAGGTTTGATTAAGCCAGAAGATTATTTTGAAACTTCTAGACAAGTAAGATTTGAGTTAATGTCTATGGTTCATAAAAATCAAGTACAAATGCCCGCAGCGAATATGTTCGTTACTACTGAAAATTTACAGCATATTCAAGGGGGACAATCTTTATCAGATAGTTAAAGAAAACTAGTTAATTTCTGTATTTATTTAGAATTTGGATTTGTAGATTAGCAAATGGGGATCTTCTAAGAAATTAATATTACAACGTGGCATATTTCAATAACAAGAATTATGCTGCTAAAAGTTGAAGTGAACATTGATATAGAAAAAGGGCTGAAGAAATTCAGTTCTTTTTCTATTTGTAGAATTTAGAAATTTCTAAATGTTATAATGGTAGTTGGTGATGAGAATGAATTTTGATGAAAAAGAGATGCATCGTTTAGAAGCATTAAAAGAAATTGCTGAATTATTAAATGAAGCAACTAATTTACAGGACATGTTAGAAAAAGTGTTACATACATTGTTAAAAGTTATGAATTTACAAACAGGGTGGATATTTTTCATTGATGAAAGAGGAAAGCATCGTATGCTTGTAGATCAAAACTTACCACCAGCTCTTACGTGGCAAGAGAAACAGCCGATGTGTGAAGGGGATTGCTGGTGTGTAGAACGGTTTGTGAACGGGAGATTAGAAAAAGCAACAAATATTATTGAATGTAAACGAATAGAAGATGCGATTGAATGTCATTTGGGTGAGACAAAAGATGTTACACATCACGCAACAATTCCGCTAAGATCTGGTTCAGAGAAGTTCGGTCTATTAAATGTGGCCTCGCCTCATAAAACACATTTTTCTGAGGAAGAGTTAGCGTTATTAGAATCGATTGCATTTCAAATTGGAACGACAATACAACGTATTCAGTTAGTGGAGAAAGAACGTAAATACGTAGTTGTAGCTGAAAGAAATCGACTGGCTCGTGATTTACATGATTCCGTTAAACAATTGTTATTTGCAATTATGCTAACAGCTAAAGGTACTCTAAATATGACGAAAGATAGAGACTTGCAAGAGATGTTAAGTTATATTGGAGAATTGTCACAAGAAGCATTACAAGAGATGACACTTTTAATTTGGCAATTAAGGCCGGAAGGATTAGAAAAAGGATTAGCAGAAGCAATTCAAAATTACGGAAAGCTGTTAGGGATTCATGTGGAAGTTCGAATTGATGGAATGGTTTCAATTGGAGATGAAATAGAAGAAGTTTTATGGCGTATTAGTCAAGAAGCGATACATAATTGTAAAAAACATGCTTCGTGTGAAAAAGTGTATGTTCATTTAAGGATAGAAAATAATCAGTTATATTTTTACATAGAAGATAACGGAATAGGATTTATACAAGAGCAAGTAAGGGAATCTGCACTTGGTTTGAAAAGTATGAAGGAACGAATTGAATTAATGAGGGGAGCGTTTCAAATAACAACAGAGCCGAAAAAAGGTACAAAAATAGAAATTCAATTACCGGTTTGAAGGAGAGAAGATAGGTGAAGATTAAATTGCTATTAGTTGAAGACCATCATATCGTTCGAAGGGGACTTGTATTCTTTTTGAAAACAAGAGAAGAATTTGAAATTATTGGGGAAGCTGAAAATGGTGAAGAGGCACTATGTTTTGTACAAAAAGAAAAACCGAATGTCGTACTAATGGATGTATCTATGCCGAAGATGGATGGAATTGAGGCAACAAAACGTATTAAAGAATACGATGAGACGATAAAGATACTGATGCTAAGTAGTTTTTCGGAGCAAGATTATGTTTTACCGGCACTCGAAGCTGGAGTGGATGGTTATCAATTAAAAGAAGTACAACCTGAGCAACTTGTTGCTTCTATCATTGCAGTACATCAAGGGAATACGAATTTCCATCCGAAAGTAACACCTGCATTATTAGGGCGTTTGGCAGTTAAAAAAGAAAAAAAGAATCCGTTTTCTATGTTAACAAAAAGAGAGCAAGAAGTACTTCGTGAAATTGCGAAAGGAAGAAGTAATAAGGAAATCGCAGCAGAGCTTCATATTACAGAACAAACTGTGAAAACACATGTTTCGAATGTTTTGGCAAAATTGGAAGTGGATGATCGTACACAAGCTGCATTATACGCAGTGAAACATGGGGGGGAATAGAAATAAGTGTGAAGTGTTACATGTTATGGAGAGTTTACGACAAAGTACATAAGAATAAATAAAATATATTATAATGCTAAATAAAGGTTTTTCTTCGAATACATCCCCGAAACGATTTGGCTAATAATTCAAATATTGTTCAATATTTTACAATAAACTTGTAAAATTACATGCTATGATAAACATGTAATGATGATTGAACACTTAAATTTAGCACAAGAATTAGCTAAAACAGTGAGGACAAGAGTTGAGAGATGAACTCATTAAAGCTCTAATACACTAAAGGGGAGATCACATATGAAAGCAGTAGTGGTTAATAAAAACAGCAAAGCGAACATCGAAGTGATTGAAAAAGAATTACGTCCGTTACGTTCAGGAGAAGCGTTAGTAGATGTAGAGTATTGTGGAGTTTGCCACACTGATTTACACGTTGCAAATCATGATTTTGGTAACACGGATGGCCGTATACTTGGTCATGAGGGTGTAGGTATTGTTACTAAAATTGCTGATGGTGTAACTTCACTTAAGGTTGGTGACCGTGTAAGTATCGCATGGATGTTTCAATCTTGTGGGCGTTGTGAATATTGCGTAACTGGTAGAGAAACATTCTGTCGTGAAGTTAAGAATGCTGGTTATTCAGTAGATGGTGGTATGGCTGAGCAATGTATCGTTACAGCCGATTATGCAGTGAAAGTACCAGAAGGATTAGATCCTGCTCAAGCGTCGTCAATTACATGTGCAGGTGTAACTACATATAAAGCTATTAAAGTATCAGATATTAAACCTGGTCAACCTATAGTAATCTATGGTTGTGGTGGATTAGGTAATCTAGCTATCCAATATGCGAAGAATGTATTTGGTGCAAAGGTAATTGCAGTAGATATAAATGATGATAAATTAGCATTAGCAAAAGAGGTTGGTGCTGATATGACTATCAATCCAATTTCTCAAGGTCCTGCTGATAAAATTGTACAAGAGGAACTGGGTGGCGCATATGCTGCTGTAGTAACAGCAGTTTCTAAAGTAGCCTTCAACTCAGCAGTTGATGCAGTACGTGCTTGCGGTAAAGTAGTTGCGGTAGGTTTACCGGTAGAAACTATGGACTTAAACATTCCACGACTTGTACTAGACGGAATTGAAGTAGTTGGTTCTCTAGTCGGTACTCGTAAGGATTTAGAGGAAGCATTTATGTTTGGCGCAGAAGGCAAAGTAGTGCCGGTTGTTCAAACTTGTCCTCTAGATGAAGTACAGGATGTATTTGAAGAAATGGAACAAGGTAGAATTCAAGGGCGTATGGTAATCGATTTTAAACAGCACAAGTGTAATTGCGATAGCAAATAATTTACTTTGTTTAAAGCAACGTCGGTGTGAAGCTCTTTAAATAATAAAAAGTTAGGTTTATAGGCATGATTTCGGTATCGAACCGGAATCATGCCTTTTAATTTTGTCTTAATCCTTTTGTAGTAGTGAATATAGCCCTCCAATTTTTGTTTAATCTGTATACATAGAAAGTATGGGCGAACTAATCCGTTATCCACGGTGGGTTAATGGATTTAACTGAAAAAGCATTTGCAGAAGATCCAAAACTGGATGGCATGAAAGATGTCCCAACATAAAAATAAGAATAAATAAAATGAAGTTTTCATAAATAGTAAAAGGGTGATTATGTCATCAATGTAGATAAGAAATGGTGTTACATATGAGAAGGGCGTGTTAATAAATTATGAGGTGGTTAAATGGGAAATAAGCAGGTGAGGAATGTAAAGGAAGAAAAGAAGTTATGTCTTTGTATGATTGTAAAAAATGAGTCTAGAATTATGGAAAGATGTTTAAATGCTACAAAATCAATTGTAGATTTTGTTTCTATTTGTGATACCGGATCTACTGATAGTACACCTGAAATCATTGAAAATTGGTGCAAGGAAAATGAGATACCGGGAACGGTCCATCATGAGCCATTTAAAAATTTTGGTTATAACAGAAGTTTAGCTGTTTCATTGGCACAGAAAACGTATCCGGAAGCAGATTATTTATTAATACTTGATGCGGACATGATTTTAGAAGTGGAGCCAGATTTTGATAAAAGTAGCTTAACTGAAGATCATTACCTTACATTGCAATATGATATTCATATTAAATATTGGCTTACACGTCTTTTAAAAGCTTCTTTACCATGGAAATCTGTCGGTGTTACTCATGAGTATTGGGATATAGATCGTTCAAAAGTTGGAGCGAATTACAACACGAGAGTAGCTAGGTTAGAGTCTCTTGTCGTTAATGATCCTGGGGATGGTGGAAGTAAGGGCGATAAATTTGAAAGAGACGAGAGGTTGTTGTTACAGGGGATAAATGATCCGGAAACTACGCCAGATTTGTATATAAGGTATTTATTTTATTTAGCTCAAACTTATTATCATCTAAATCAATTTGAAGATTCGATTAAATGGTACAAAAAACGAGTGGAAGCTGGAGGGTGGGTTGAAGAAGTATTCTATTCGTTATTACGAATAGGATTTTGTTATGAACAGTTAGCAAATCGTTCAGCAAATAAACAACATGAAGTAACAGAGGCGGATGAAAAAGAACAAGTTAAGAAACAAGAAGAGCAATATGTAGCATTAGCAGTTCTTTATTTTCAAAAAGCGTGGGAATATAGACCAAATCGAGCTGAACCATTATACCAACTTGCAAGAATGTATCGACTAAAATCTCAAAATAATATTGCTTTGATGTATGCTCTGCAAGGGAAAGAAGTTCCTTTCCCGAAAGATGATCTTCTATTTGTAGATTATCATGTGTATGATTACTTGTTTGACTATGAAATTTCTATAAGTGCTTTCTATATACCTCACAAAAAACATTTAGGTGCAATGTCACAAAAGTATTTGGAATCGATAAAAGAAAAGATACCGCTGCATATAGCAAATATGGTAGAAAGCAATGCGAAATTTTATTAAATACATTTTTGGTTAAAGGAGTAGTGGAGGAATCATGGAATTAATACGATGGGCGATTGAACTAGGGGAATCGGTGCATGGAAATACGTATGAAGAATTGATGCCACTACTAGATTATTATTATGATCGTGATCATTTAAAGGCGTATTGTATCGCGAATCTTCTTTTAAATATGGATGTACCAGAAGAGCATCGACAAAGAATCGAATTAAGAAGGTGCATTGCTGCTTATTACGCAGGATTATATAAAGTGGCAAAAAAACATGCAAATGAGTTGTTAGTTCGACATCCTGATGAGGATTTATATAAAAATAACTTGAGATTAATGGAAGCTTATTTGAATAAAGAATATGATTATTGTCTTTTTATATGCCCAAAGACGTATGGTAGTTTCATAGATGTTGCGCGAGCTTTAAAATGGCGATTGGAGCAGGAGGGAAAGACAGCAATAATATCAGAAACAATACTAGAAAATGTGAAAAATACAATAGTTTTTGGAGCATATACGTATGCATATAACCCGAGCCTTCTTCCGAAAGATGCAATTATATATAATTTAGAACAACTATACGAAGGAAGTCCATATGCGAACCCGCTTTATTTATTATTATTAAGAGATAGAGTGATTTGGGACTATAGTAAACAAAATATAGAATGGTTAAAACAAAAAGGGGTAGGAAAAGAAATAAAACATGTAGGAATGAAATATGCTCCAACTTTAGAAATAAAAAAAGATGTATTTGAAGATGAGATCTCTGAAGATATTGATATCCTGTTTATAGGTACTCTTAATCCGAGACGGCAGGCTATTTTTGATCAATTAAAAGTAGTTGCTCCAAATTTAAATATTGTTTTTAAAAATAATGCGTGGGGAATTGTTAGGAATGAGTTAATTGCTAGGTCTAAAATTATATTAAATATTCATTTTTATTTATCAGGAATTCTTGAAACACCTCGGATTTCTCATGCAGTCGCAAATAAGAAATTTATTATTTCGGAAAATAGTAATCCAGAAGACGAGATTGAGTGGCCAGGAATTATATTTACTCCGTATGAACAAATTATAGAAAACGTAATGAAATATATAGAATTACCACAAGAACGAAAAGAATTAGCAAAAAAAGCGTATAACCATTTTGAAGCAAATGAAAGTATAGGTACATTGAGTCAGAAAGTTGAAGAAAAGTAATTGTGCGAAACTCATACGAAAGTATGAGTTCTTTTTTCGTTTATCATACTATTTTATCAAGGTAGTTCACTCTATATATTGTATTTTATATAGAAATTTCTGATAATATATAAGTATAACTTGAAAACAAAGGGGAGAATTGATTATGAAACTAGTCGTTATTAACGGTACACCAAGAAAATTCGGTAGAACTCGCGTGGTAGCAAAATATATTGCAGATCAATTTGAAGGGGAGTTATATGACTTAGCAATAGAAGGGTTACCATTATACAACGGAGAAGAATCGCAACGTGATTTAGAGGCAGTAAAAAATTTAAAAGCGTTAGTGAAAGCTGCGGATGGAGTGGTATTATGTACACCAGAATATCATAATGCGATGAGCGGAGCGCTGAAAAATTCGTTAGATTATTTAAGTAGCAGTGAATTCATTCATAAACCTGTTGCTTTGTTAGCAGTTGCTGGAGGCGGTAAAGGGGGAATAAATGCATTGAATAGTATGCGTACTGTTGCCAGAGGCGTTTATGCAAATGCAATCCCAAAACAAGTTGTACTAGATGGCTTACACGTGCAAGATGGTGAACTAGGAGAAGAAGCAAAACCATTAATTCATGATTTAGTTAAAGAATTAAAAGCATATATGAGCGTATATAAAGAGGTGAAAAAACAACTAGGAGTTGAGTGATAAATCAATCGTTTGAAAAAACACTTCTGCCTCCCTTTCTTTTTCTATATAATAAAAAGAAAGGGAGTGCAAATTTATTTATGAACAAATGGATCTTATTTATAATCTTCTTACTACCGCCACTATACATAATTTATATGACATTTCGAATGAATAAAGTTGCTCGTGAAAAAGTGAGTAATCACTCTCCATACGTTCTTATATTAGGTGCAAAGTTATTTGGAGATAGACCGTCTTTATCTCTTCAAAATCGTTTAGATGTAGCGTTGGAATATTTATATTCTCATCCTGAGGCGAAAGTAATTGTTTCAGGTGGCCAAGGGGAAGATGAAGATATACCAGAAGCTCACAGTATGAAAAGCTATTTAATGGTATACGGTATAGACGAGAGTCGAATTTTATTGGAAGACCGTTCTACAAATACGTATGAAAATATAAAGTTTAGTATGGATTTATATGATGTAACACATGCGGTAGTTGTAAGTAACACGTATCATTTATATCGAACGAAAATAATTGCAAAGCGTTTAGGAATGAAGATGGAGGCATTAGCTGCTGAAACACCAAGTCGTTCTAAGAGAAAAATGTATGTGCGTGAATATGTTGCTATTATGAAAACGATACTGTTCGACCGTTAGAGCTCAAATGGGAGCTCTTTTTTTATCCCTCTATTTGCGAGCAGTAAGACACGCACCACAAAAATTAGGCGCGTGTGAGGAAGTTAGGTGGACGCCTGATTGCCCGTAAAAGCCCGATTGGTGTGTGCTAATAATTAGAGAGGGATGGACAAAGTCCTCTCTAATTAAAGTTTCTCTTTATAGAATAATGCGTATCATTTGAAATGAAGTCTATATTCCAGCAAAATAAAGGAAACAACAATAAAGGAGTTGTGTTTGTGATTCAATTTAATCATGTGTCAAAATCATATGAAGATGGCACAAAAGCAGTGGATTCATTGCATTTAGAAATTAAAAAAGGAGAATTTTTTGTTCTCATTGGTCCGAGTGGCTGCGGGAAAACAACGACAATGAAGATGATTAATCGTTTAATTGAAACGACAGAAGGCTCAATTTTAATCGATGGAAAAGATATTCAACAATATAATATAAACGAATTACGTTGGAATATAGGGTATGTGCTGCAGCAAATCGCTTTGTTTCCTCATATGACAATTGCTGAAAATATTGCAGTTGTCCCTGAAATGAGAAAATGGAGTAAGGAAAAAATAAAAAATCGTGTTGATGAACTTTTACATATGGTTGGGTTGGAACCAGATGTATATCGCGATCGTATGCCTGATGAATTGTCAGGAGGGCAAAAACAACGTGTCGGTGTCGTACGGGCATTAGCCGCAAACCCGAAAATCGTCCTTATGGATGAACCATTTAGTGCGTTAGATCCATTAAGTAGGGAACAACTGCAGAAGGATATTGTACAATTACAAAAAAAGATTCAAAAAACAATCGTGTTTGTAACTCATGATATGCAAGAAGCTTTATCTCTTGGAGATCGAATTTGTATTATGAGAGAAGGAAAGGTTGTTCAATTAGATACACCAGAAGGCATTATACATAGCCCGAAAAATGAATTTGTTGAGGAATTCATTGGAAATCGTGGACGACCTTGGTATGAGGGGAAAAGTATAGAAGATGTATTGACATTTGACGAAAGTATGCAAGTAGAAGGGGATACACTTTCAATACATGCTTCTTTACAAGAAGCGCTAGTTCGATTACAAGTTGAAGAGGTTGTCCCAGTTGAAGAAGATGGTCAATATGTTGGAGCATTAACAAGTCGTCATATTGTCAATTATATTGTTGAACAAATGAAGGAGAGAGGCTAAACAGTGACTGATTTTATTCAAACGTTCCAAGAACGAAAAGTAGAATTGCTGAGTGCATTAAGTGAGCATCTACAAATATCGCTTATTTCACTATTTTTTGCAGTAATTATTGCGGTGCCGCTTGGCATTGTATTAACGAGAAAAGAACGAATGGCTGAATTTATAATAGGAACTTCTGCGGTTATGCAGACAGTGCCATCACTGGCGTTACTTGGACTATTAATCCCGTTGGTGGGAATTGGAAAACTCCCGGCTATTATCGCATTAGTTGTGTATGCACTATTACCTATTTTACGAAATACATATACAGGAATACGGGAATTAGATGAATCTCTAATAGAAGCAGCGAAAGCTATGGGGATGAATAGCTGGAGAAGGTTGTGGAAGGTAGAACTTCCTCTTGCATTGCCAATTATTATGGCTGGTATTCGTACGGCGATGGTATTAATTGTAGGAACAGCTACATTGGCAGCTCTAATAGGCGCTGGTGGGCTCGGTAAACTCATATTACTTGGTATCGATCGAAACGATCATGCGCTTATCATTTTAGGAGCCGTACCAGCCGCGTTACTCGCTTTATTCTTTGATATAGTACTTCGCATGCTAGAGAGCCCGAAACGCTCCTCTAAGCGCGTTATAGTGACGATGTGTATAGTTGTTGTAGTAGTCGTGTCTCCATTTCTTTGGAATACACAAAAGAAAGATATTGTTATTGCTGGCAAACTTGGATCTGAGCCAGAAATATTAATTCAAATGTACAAGCAATTAATTGAACAGGATACAGATTTACACGTAGAATTAAAGCCGGGTCTTGGAAAAACAGCATTTGTATTTGAGGCCTTGAAATCAGGAGAGGTTGATATATACCCAGAATTTTCAGGAACAGCGTTATCTACGTTTGTGAAAGAAGAACCAAAGAGCACAAATCGTGATGAAGTATATGAGCAGGCTCGCATTGGAATGGAAAAGAAATATGATATGAAAATGTTAAAGCCAATGGAGTATAACAATACATATGCATTAGCCATGCCGAAAAAAATAGCAGATCAAAATAATATAAATACAATTTCTGATTTGGGAAATTTTGCACAAAATGCTAAAGTAGGATTTACATTAGAATTTGCTGATCGTGAAGATGGTTATAAAGGTATGCAAAAATTATATAACTATAAGTTTTCAAATGTTAAAACGATGGAACCGAAATTACGCTATAGCGCGATTCAATCAGGGGATGTTAACGTAATTGATGCATATTCAACAGATAGTGAATTGGAGCAATACGGACTTAAAGTGCTAAAAGATGATAAAGGGCTATTTCCTCCTTATCAAGGGGCACCCTTATTAAGAAAAGAGACGTTACAGAAATATCCTGAACTAGAAAAGGTGTTAAATAAATTGGCTGGAAAGATTACAGATGAAGAAATGCGAAAAATGAATTATGAAGTAAATGTAAATGGTAAAAAGAGCGAAGATGTTGCAAAAGAATTTTTAAGAAAAGAGAAATTACTTCGTTAATTTTACAATAAATATTCAATTTTATTTGTGTGAAATGACCGTTCATTACAAAATGAACGGTTTTTTTGTGCATACTTATACATTTTTTCAAAAAAGTATTCCATTTTTCTTCATTTTCTTTTAGAATAAGTAATGTTTTCCTGAAAAAATATAAGAGAGACGTCTATTAGAGAAAAGGTGACTTTAATAGTTGAACGAGCATAACACCTAGAATGACAGATGGGGTGGTACAAATAGAAAAGAAGTTAGGATTTTTTCCATTAATCGCATTAGTAGTTGGAACGATGGTTGGTGGCGGTGTCTTTAGTTTACCGCATGATTTAGCAGTAGGAGCAAACAGTGGTGCAACAATAATTGGCTGGTGTATCACAGCAATGGGAATGATTCCGCTCGCGCTTGTATATCAAACGTTAGCAAGACAAAAACCGGAGCTTGAGGGCGGGATTTATAGTTATGCACGTGCTGGTTTCGGTGAATATATTGGTTTTAACAGTGCCTGGGGCTACTGGCTTGCAGGGATTTTAGGAAATGTCGCAACAATTATGTTATTGTTTAGTACATTAGGTTATTTCTTCCCAATTTTTAAAGGTGGAAATAATGTTGCATCAATAATCGGTGCTTCTCTTTTATTATGGACGCTGCATTTTCTTATTTTATTTGGAATTCGTGAAGCTTCTATAATGAATGTTATCGCAACGATTGGGAAATTAGTTCCGATTGTACTATTTATTGCCGTAATGGTAACGGCATTTCGTTGGGATACATTTACACATGACTTTTGGGGCGAAGGAACAATTTCAGTTTCCTCTGTACTAGGTCAAGTGAAAAATACAATGCTTGTAACGCTATGGGTATTCATAGGGGTTGAGGGAGCGGTTGTATTATCTGGAAGAGCGAAAAATAGCCGTGACGTAGGAAAAGCGACAGTACTTGGGCTGATTTTAGTAATGTCTATTTATATTTTAATTTCTGTTCTGTCAATGGGTGCAATGACACGAGGAGAACTTTCCGCTTTAGAAACTCCGTCAATGGGACATGTATTAGAACATGTTGTTGGACCATGGGGGGCAATTGCAATTAATATCGGGTTAGTTGCTTCACTTGTAGGTACATTAATTGGCTGGTTTTTACTTGTTTCTGAAATTTCTCACGTAGCAGGAAAAGATGGCGTGTTTCCGAAAGTCTTTACGAAAACAAATAAGAAGCAAACGCCGCATATGGCATTGTGGATTTCAAATATCGTTGCCCAAACTATATTTATAATTGTTCTGTTTTCAGAATCGACGTATCAAATTATGTATTTTATTGCGTCAACATCTATTTTATTACCATATTTATTATCAGCGTTATTCCAATTCAAATTAGTCATTACAAATGAAATAAAAGATGCAAAAGTAAAAAACGGCTTGTTAGCTTTAATTGCCTCAATTTACTCTGTTTGGCTTATTTATGCAGCTGGTTTAAAGAATTTACTACTCGTTTCAATTGTATATGGAATTGGGATTATTGTTTACGTGTTTGCACGAAAAGAAAAAGGGAATCGTTGTTTTACAGGTATAGAGAGATATGTAATGTGGGCAATTGTTATTGCAGCTATCACATCACTTTATATGCTTGTGACAGGAAATATAAAAATGTAAAAGTCCTTTTAATTTAAAGGGCTTTTTTCTTTGTTTAGAGAATATTTAATACATAAGATATTCAGGAGGGATGAACATGGAAGAAAAAGAACAGTTGTCTAGAATAATTGAATTAGCTAGTGAGTTAAGGAAAGTATTAGTACAAGAATCTTTTTTTAATCATCATCCTGAACTACGAGGGGTGGTTGAAAATTTAGCGAGTTCTGTAGAGAATTTAGCGGGATTACAGCAAAATAAAGATGAAAATGCTGAAGATCGATTACGATATGTGCTTGCTAAAATGAAAATTGCTCATAATGCTATTTTACAAGAGAAACAATCATTTTCTTCTCATTGATATATGTTTTATTATTAACCTGGCGGATAACGTCAGGTTTTTTATTTCTAGTTTTTCTTTTTTTTCATACACTAAGAATAGTATGAAAAAAGAAGGTGATTAAGGTGAAATTACATAAAGCTCTTCAGCCAAGTTTTATAAAACGAATGTACTATATGAGGTTTGTCGGAAAGTTTACAAAAGCAGAGAGTGAAAAGAATGGAGAGAATTTCTTTGTACAATGCCTATCGCCAATACCATTCACGTTACAAGAGCAATTAAAAAATGAACCATACGTATTTGAAGGTTTATGTAGTAATAAAAAGAATGAAAAAGTCTTTTTGGAATTAAAGAAAAGAAAATTAGAAAAGCAATTGGTCATGTTTCGTCTCTATTATGAAAGAGGACATATATATGTGGAGTTAATTTGTACAGAAGAACCGCGAGAAATGGCAAACGGCTATAAAATGATTCCAGTACCTAAAGTTTCCAATTACAAAAAAGGAGAGTCTTTAGAAAGAAAACTTAATAATGGTTATTTGTCATTTCTAATGCCAAAATATCCGAAAGATTTTGAGCCTCCCGAATTATTGTGGCACGATGGAAGGTTATATGGAAATATATCTTTAAAGTCATCATCAATTAGTTCAATCGCATATTTTGAACAGCAACGGGAATGTAAGTATATAGACTTTAATGACTGGATGAAGCATGTAGAAATAGCGGTAGAAGATCAATTGTATTTTGTAAGTAATCGAGTGTATGAGCAATTAAAAAAACGAATGACTGAAGAAGGTAAGCTAGTTGAAGTAGAGGATATAAAAGTACAAAAGGATGAATGGGAATGGGATGAACGTGAATCCTCCTTTTTACAGTATGTGCAAAGTATGGTGCGCCATAAAGGGCTATATTTGGATGAGACGGACATTTATAATTTTCATATAAGTGTAAAAACAAATATGTTAACGATTCTTGGTGGGATACCGGGCGTTGGGAAATCACGTTTTGTGCAAGCTTATGCAGAAGCACTTGGATTAAAGTATGGGGAAGAATTGGTTTGGATTCCGATTTCTCCATCGTATCAAGAACCACATGATTTGCTCGGATATCTTCACCCAAATGGCACTTTTATTGAAAGTGAAACAAAGTTAGTTAGGACATTAATGAAGGCAAAAGAAAATCAAAATCAATTGTATATTATAGTGTTTGATGAAATGAACATGTCACATATTGAACATTGGTTTACGCCATTTCTATCTGTTCTTCAACTTGAAAAGGAAAATCGTATTTTGAATTTGTATGAGGGTGTACAGGAGGCAGAAAATTCAATTCCATCAACAATCGAAATTGGAGAAAATATTATATTTGTAGGTACTATAAATTTTGATGAAACGACGAAAGAGCTCTCCGATCGAATATTAGACCGAACAAATGTAATAATTTTACAAAAAATCCCGTTTTGTGAAATGTGTATGGAACAAGAGAAAGTTGCATTACAACCACCACTGAAAGTAACAGCGGGAGAGTTTCGGATAAATTGGATCAGAAATAAAGCGATGATTGAGGTGTTTTCTGAAGAAGAGTTAGAGCTATTAGATAAGTTACATGTTGTATTGTCATCACATGATGCGTCAAAGGGCATTTCTTTTCGATGTGCAAATGCCATTGCTACTTACTTGCAAAATATACCGTTCCAAAATAATCATTCCTATATGATTAGTAGAGAAGAGGGGTTTGATATACAAATAAAGCAACGAGTACTGACGAAAATAAGAGGGACTGAAATGATGGTCGGGTCTTTACTTTCTGAAGAAGTAAAAAGGGGAGCGACTTTAGTACCTCTTTTGCAATCTCCACTTGCAAGCAGAGTCTCTACATTTGAACACTCTTTAGCATATATAAGAGAAAAACGTAGAGAACTGGAGTTGTATGGATATGCGAAATGAAGAGCAGTATAAAACAGAAATTGTTGATACGAAAGAAACATTCCCTTTTGTATTAAAGTTAATTATTGGAACAGAAGGGAAAGGGGATCATATTTTATTAAATCGTCTTTGTACATCTACTACAGCATTAGTTCAATGTATTTATAAAATACAAGAATTAAAGCCGATTAGATTGCATTACTATTATGAGAATCCAGTGAATATAACTTTTATATGGAATAAAGTGTATGAGGGGCAAAAAAATATAAAAGAGTCACAATACGAAATAAATGAAAAAAAACAAAAGGTGTTAATATATGAACATGGAAAAACAGAATTCTTTTATCCATGGCGCTGTGGTTTATATCATTTTGAAGTGCGTATAGAAGATAAAACGTATTATGGTGCTTTTCAGGTCGTTCCAAAAAATTTTTTTGATGATCAATTTGAAATGATTCAAAATTATGTAAAGTCCATTTTAAATGAGTTGATTTTAGATAGAGGTTATTATAAGAAGACGTTCTCTATACTAAGTGATATTGAGGATTCTTCTTATTTAGTGTTATTAAGAAAGTTACCGCAAAAAATGAAAAAGATAAAGCAAATTTTTAAGAAGATAGAATCGAATTTTAAATTTATACATGAATATAAATGGGAAATGAAGGAACGGAAGGTAACGAGAAAAGGAACTGTAATGGCGGAAAGAAAACCTTATGCAAAATATTATAACCGCAAGTTTATAGAACAAAAAAATAGTAAGGAAAATGCATTTCTTAAATTTAAAGCGATGCAATTTCATCAGTATCTACTTGAGGCCGAAAGTTTTTTACGTCAAACAATTGAAATTTTAGAAAAAGCGAAAAAGAAAAAATCAGAAGAATTTCAAGCTGTTAAAACGATTATGCAAACAATTGAGCGAAATGGATCTGTGACGGATAGAGAGAAGCAAAAATATAAAAATATACATTTACTAAAAGAAGCGGATTTACGGAAAAGTTCTGTGAAAATACAAGAATATAAAATATTAGCGCATATTGTACATGAAAGTATACAGTACTTTCAAACGTTAATGTATTCTCCATTTTGGAGTGAAGTTTCTGAAACGGGTAACATGAACTCACACGATTTACCGATACCACATCAACAATTACTACATCATTTAGATTTACTTCCACAATATACGGATCAATCTCCATCTTTATTATTTGTTTATAAACCAACGTTTTTAGTGTATGAATATTACGCTTTTTTTATCGTTATTTCCATGCTGCAGCAAATTGGTTTTGAAGCTGAGCATTCCATTCGTGAACAAATACAAGAACATTTTTATGTAGATGGATTACAAGATGGAACGACAGTAGTCTTACATCAAGATGATATAATGGTACATGTCGCATTTAATGACTTAATTGAAACACATCCTCTTATTGCATTAAGTAAGGGGAGTAATTTTTATAATGGTGAAGACACAAAGAAGCCAGATATTCGTTTAGATTGTTATATAAAGGAAGAAGGAAAATACGTATATAAATCTTCAATTATTATTGAAGTCAAATATAGCCCGATGTACAATATCTTTCAGCACGTTGGAAATACGAAAGCAACTGAGCAAATGTATAAGTACTGGTCAATAAAGTATGTAGAAGAACAAAATGGAAAGCGTATTTTTCATCGAAGGGCAATTTATGAAGTGATTTGTGTATATCCGGGAAGCCATATGCATAGTAAAAAAATTGAGTCTGGATGCGGTGTTTTCTTGCAATTATACCCATATAAGACGAAACAAGGGGAAGAAAAATTAGCTGGAAAACATGGGATGGTGCAAATTTTTGAGAAGTGGTTAAAAAGTATAAAGGTGTAAAAGAAATCCTTTTTCATAAAGGATTTCTTTAGGTTAAGAAGAATTATATGCTGTATGGAAGGATGTATGAAGTGATTTATACACATGTTGTTAGAAGGACTGGGTATGTGAGATAAAAGACGGTTAAGTTGGAATTTAATTCGTTTTGCAGAATATAATAAGTCATAAATATTTTTAGTTGCATACGAAGATTTGTTCTTATATGATAGAAAGTGAAAGCGTTATCAAAACAGAGCGGCGATGGGAAAGGCGGGTAAATATGTTCCAGCGTGTTCAAACAAAGGAAGAACATTTTTGGTTCGAGCAACTATGGGGAGATTTTTGTGAAGAAAGAAACTTAATGTTCGTAGAACGTAATTTAAATCCATCACGATTTTTATTAATAGAAGATGAGCATCATATAGGTACCGTAGAGTGTATTAAGTATACAGTACCTGAACAATCAAATTCTGAGTTTTTCTATCCGTTTTCTAAAAATGATTTAGTGAAAGATTTGAAAAATGTGTATGAAATAGGTAAGTTAAGTATTGCGAAAACGTCTCGTGGGAGAGGACATTTCAAAAGGCTAACAGCTATTTTATTTATGCATGCGTTAGAAACGAAAGCAGAATGGTATATTGCAGCAGTTACGAAAAGAATGTATATGTATTTGTTTACACTCGGTTTTCCAATTGAACCGATAGATAATCCATTTCAGTTTCATGATACTTTACAAGGTGTACCAGTGCGAATTCATGCTCGAAAAGGAGTTACGCATTTATATTCTTTAAAAGAATTTCGCGATGTGATTCAAGGGAATGCTCATGCACAGGCATTAATTGCAGAATACAGTAAAAATATTATGTTAACAAAGTGATTGGAAGCGAATATGTATAGATAATGGTATCTTAAAATGGAAGTATTCTTCATAAAAAAACGACCCTTATTATTTTAATAAGGGTCTAAAAGTCATAATCCAAATATACTAAAAATCATTTTGCGACGCTTTGGCTTCTTTTCTCTTTCATATGTCGGTTTTATATCAGGAGTAATATATATAGGTTCTTCCTTTTTGAGGGTAGCTTCTAGCTTTTGAATTCGTTCTAACATTTCCTCCATTTCACGGCGGTGTTGTAAGAGTTGATACGTAACGACATCATTTGCCTTATCTTGCATTTGCTCTTCCATACGATCGAGCCTTCTCGTAATTGTGTTTAATTGAGAAGCAAATTGCTCGAAATCATTCGATGATGAGTTTTGAATAATTGTGCTTACTTGAGTTTTTAATTCTTCAACGTCATTTGATGATATTTTTTGAGTGGGTTGAGAGTTGTGAGACTGCTTCATTTGAGAACGATGGTATTCTAACATTTTATCTACATCATATTGTGTAAAAATAAAGTGGCCGTATTTATTTTTTTCTATCGTAAGATTTAATTGTTGTGCAATCCGGACAACAGCCTTTGGGCTAACACCTAATTTTTTTGCGATAAATGGTGTTTTATAATCCAAAATAATCCCTCCTATATATATCCTGTTGAATGATTTCGATCTATGAAGTAAGTTCCCTTCTTGTGTGACAAAAGAAGTGTGGAATCGGCAAAGAAAGTGTTTTTTCACGAAATACAGTTAGGAAGAATATATCGTTTATATACAAGGTTTCATGTTTTAAAATTTAGAATAATTCGATTTGACGAGGGTAAATGAATTAGATTATCATAATGATAAATATCTTTTTTATGTATGCATATAATATATAAAAAGGTGGTTGCTAATGTAGAATTTTGTTAGAGTATCAGAATGCTTACTTCACTTGAATAAAATTAAGTAGGAGGTGGCTTCCTTGCTTACACTGTAAGTAAGGAAAAGTATTTGGACATATATAGTATAAGTATAGTGATTGTTTTAATTGCCTTAACGGCATTTTTCGTTGCAGCAGAATTTGCAATAGTTAAAGTGAGGAGTTCACGAATTGACTATTTAATTGCAGAGGGAAATAACCGTGCAACATCGGTCAAAACAGTCATTACAAACTTAGACGAATATTTATCTGCTTGTCAGCTAGGAATAACAGTTACAGCTCTAGGAATTGGGTGGTTTGGTAAACCTGCGCTAAAGCAAATGTTCGACATGCTTTTTGCAAATTGGAACATTTCTACTCAACTTGCAGACATTTTTGCTGTAATTTTAGTGTTTTTGTTCATTACGTTTTTACATGTTGTAGTAGGGGAATTGGCCCCAAAGACATTTGCGATTCAAAAAGCTGAACAAGTGAGTTTGTTTATTGCAAAGCCGTTAATTTGCTTTTATCGTATTGCATTCCCATTTATTTGGATCTTAAATGGATCAGCTCGAATGATTACGAAGTTGTTAGGTTTGAAACCGCCGAAAGGGCATGATGAGGTTCATTCAGAAGAGGAATTACGATTGTTAGTTTCAGAAAGTTATAAAAATGGTGAGATTAATCAGTCTGAATATAAGTATGTAAATAAAATCTTTGAATTTGATGATCGTATTGCAAAAGAAATAATGGTGCCTCGAACTGAGATGCATATTATTAGTAAAGAAATGCCTGCTGAAGAAGCTTTGCAAAAAATGTCTCAGGAAAAATATACGAGATATCCAGTTGTTGATGGCGATAAAGATCACGTAATAGGTTTTGTAAATTTTAAAGATATTTTTACAGATTTTGTGCAACATAAAGCTGTTAGTAAAAAGAAAGTAGAACAATATGTTAGACCAATTATTTTAGTTATCGATTCTATCCCAATTCATGATTTGTTTGTAAAAATGCAAAAAGAAAGAACACATATTGCTATATTGATAGATGAATATGGTGGTACATCTGGACTTGTTACTGTTGAAGATATTTTAGAAGAAATTGTTGGGGATATTCAAGATGAATTTGATACGGATGAACAGCCAGAAATTCAACAAGTTAGTGAAACGAGAACGATACTAGAGGGAAAAGTACTTGTAAGTGAGGTTAATACGTTATTAGGTTTAACGATAAATGATAATGGTGTTGATACAATCGGTGGTTGGATTTTAACGAAGAATATAGAGATTACTGAAGAGGATTTCATTGAAATTGAAAACTATAAGTTTTGTGTGAAAGAATTAGATGGACACTATATTAAGAGGTTAGAAGTTACAAAAACAGTAGAACCAATTGTTATTTTAGAAGATGAAAAACAAATTTCGTTACAAGAGCAAATTAGCTCGTAAACTCTGCTATATGGCAGAGTTTTTTTGAGCATAATGTTTTTTGAGGGATGAGGGCTATGATACAATTACATAAGTCAGACCTTTCACTAGGTGTAGTATTATTGTATATGAATATTAGGAAGGAGAAGAACTATGAAAAAGCATTTATATATAAATGGAGATTGGAAATCAGTAAACACATATAAACCATTGTATGCACCATATTCTGAAGAAACATTAGCAGAAATTGCACAAGGAACGGAAGAGGATGTTCAAGAGGCTGTCATTTCTGCAAAAAATGCAATGAAAAAAATGAATAAATTATCTGCATACGATCGTGCAACTATTTTAGAAAAGGTTGCGCAAAAAATGGATGAAAGAAGAGAAGAATTTGCAGAGATTATTGCAAAAGAGGCTGCAAAACCAATACGTGCTGCAAGGGGAGAAGTTGATCGTACGGTTCAAACATATAAATTTGCAGCAGAAGAAGCGAAGCGTATTTACGGTGAGACACTGCCACTCGACGCAGCACCTGGTGCAGATGGGCGTATTGCATATACAATTCGAAAACCAATAGGTGTTATAGGAGCTATTACGCCATTTAACTTTCCATTAAATTTAGTAGCACATAAAGTCGGTCCTGCAATTGCTGCTGGAAATACAGTTGTGTTAAAACCAGCGGATCAAACGCCATTATCGTCTTATGCGTTAGTTGAATTATTTGAAGAGGCAGGTTTGCCAAAGGGTGCTTTGAATATCGTTTCTGGCCCAGGTGCAACTGTTGGTGAGGCAATCGTTAAAAATGATGATGTGGCTTCTATTACTTTTACTGGAAGCCCGAAAGTTGGAATTGGGATTAAGGAAAAGGCTGGATTGAAACGGGTTACGTTAGAATTAGGATCAAATGCTGCTGTTATTATTGATGAAGATGTAGAGTTAACAGACGAGATAATTGAACGTGTAAAATGGGGAGCGTTTGTTAATAATGGACAAGTTTGTATTTCGGTACAACGTGTTTTTGTACACGAAAAGAGAATGGATGAATTTCTTTCGAAGCTAAAGAAAGCGATGGAAACAGTTATTGTTGGTGATCCAATGATTGAGGAAACGGATGTATCAGCTTTAATTTCGAAAAAAGATGTAGAGCGAATGGAAATGTGGGTGCAAGAAGCTATCAAGGAAGGTGCAACAGTTTTATACGGTGGTAAGAAGCGTGATGAAAGGATTTTTGAACCAACTGTATTAACAAATGTTCCGGAGTATGTATCTGTACAGTGTCAAGAAGTATTTGGTCCATTAATGACAGTAAATACATTTAAAGAATTTGATGAGGCTATAGAGCGAGTAAATCATTCACGTTACGGTCTACAAGCAGGAGTATTTACAAATAATTTATTTAAAGCAATGCGTGCAATTGACGAGTTAGAAGTTGGTGGTGTCATGATAAATGATATCCCAACCTTTAGAGTAGATCATATGCCTTACGGTGGTGTAAAAGAAAGTGGCACAGGGCGTGAAGGTATTAAATATGCAATTGAAGAAATGACAGAAATGAAATTAGTGTGTATTAAAAAATAAAGTAGATAGAGCTTAAAGATAGCAATAAAAAACGAGTAGGAAATGTTTACGATTCCATACTCGTTTTTTTATTGTTTTTCTACGTTTCTCGGAACTATTTAATTTAACCAAGTGTACCTTTTATTTCATTTCTTGTTTGAAAATATTATCTTCGACATAAATTTGTTCTTTATCTACGGCAGTGCTATGAGATAGTACTAAGCCGATGGGTGTTTCAGTTCCTTTATTTTGAACAATCGTGAAAGGAACATTTTTTTCATTTGCCAATTTAATGTATTTTGATAAATGTGGGTAAGCAATGCTACCGTTTAGGAATATTTGTAATGATTGAGAAGAGCGCATGCCACCTGCTACTTCAGAATACACATTACTTTGCATTACTTGACCGATAGTCAACGCGATTTCTACGCGTTCGCGTAATGTAGTTAAGTACATATTACGTTCTTCTGGTTTGTTTTGCTTTTGGCCGTAAATGCCTTCTTGGAGATAGTCTTCCACATTTTTATTTACCATATTTTTCACACCTTTCATTTCTTATTGTACGCAAGATTTGAAAATGATGCAAAAAAAGTCGTTTTGATTACGAAAAAAATTAAACGATAAGAACGAAATAGAGGTATAGGGATACAAACGATTAAAGCAGGAATAGAAAAAAATTTTATCAACAGATATTAACAAAATGTGACAACAATCTATTAACGAAACGCATTTTTTGTGTTAATATTCAAAATATAAAGGGTGTTCGTCGTATGGAAATGGAGGAAATGGGGGTTTTTCCAATCGATAAGGATATTAAAGAAGTATTTTGTTCGCATTTGCAAAACAACAGGCACCAATTCGTAGAGAACTGGAAAAACAAAATGATAATTTCCGAAAAAGATCCATTTAAACTAGAAGTAGTTCAAAATGGAGAGGATTTATTAGAGCTAATCATTGAACTTACTTTGGAAGAGAAAGACATTACATATCTTCAGCCACTATGTGAAAAAATTGCTATTGAGCGTGCAGGAGCAGATGCGAATATTGGAGATTTTGTATACAATGCAAATGTGGGACGAAATGAGCTTTTTGAAGCTATGTGTGAACTAGATGTTAGTGCTCGTGAATTGAAACCAATTATGGCCAAAATACATACTTGTTTTGACAAATTAATTTATTATACCGTTTTAAAATACTCGGAAATTATAACGAGGAATTTAGAGGAAAAACAGCAATATATTAACGAAACACATAAAGAGAGACTAACAATTTTAGGACAAATGTCAGCTAGTTTTGTACATGAGTTTCGTAATCCGCTTACTTCAATTATGGGATTCGTCAAGTTATTAAAGACAGATCACCCAAGTTTATCGTATTTAGATATTATTTCGCATGAATTAGATCAATTAAATTTTCGAATCTCGCAATTTTTACTCGTATCAAAAAAAGAAATGTGGAATGAATCGGAACGATTTTGGCTTAATGATTTGTTTCAAGATATCATTCAGTTCTTATATCCGAGTTTGGTTAATGCAAATGTTTCGATTGAACAGAATTTGCCGTATCCAATTCAGCTCGATGGTTATCGGAGTGAAGTGAGACAAGTATTTTTAAATATTTTAATGAATTCCATTGACGCTCTTGAATCTATGAAAGAAGAACGGAAAATTATTATTGATATTTTTGAAGAAGAGCAAGATATCCGTATTGTGATAAAAAATAATGGACCAATGATTCCAGTGGAAAATGTAGAAACTATTTTTGAACCATTTGTAACTACTAAAAAGTTAGGGACTGGTATTGGATTGTTTGTATGTAAACAAATTGTAGAAAAACATAATGGGTCTATTATGTGTCGTTCAGATAGAGAGTGGACAGAATTTCAAATTGTATTTCAAAAATAAACAGTCTACACCAAATGAATGGTGTAGACTGTTTTAATTTGTAAGTGTAACAAATTCTAATTGTGGATCCATAGTTGAAAAACCTACGATTGAAATCGTGTAAATTACATTCGGTTCAACATTAAACTTTGGTATAGTTAACACCACTTTTTTATTATCTGCAAGGGAAACTTCAATATCTGCTGTACCAGGGCTGACTTGTATGAAATCTGTTATTTGTTTAAATAGTACATTCTCAAATAAATGATCACCACCTTTTAAATCTACATTTACAACAGGGGTATCTGGAGAAAAATGCACAAAACGCATTTTTGCTTGGCCAGATGGTAAATGTGTATTATCAAGCATAGGCTGTAATTGTAGATGATTATCGCTATTAATTGCGGCAAGAGTATAAGTGTGATTTCCCATAATTGGTACTAAGGCTGAAAATATTGGAGTTTCGTTCCCAACAGGGACAATATCTATACGATATTTACCTTGCACTAATGATAAATAGGGGCTAAATTGTTTGAAAGAAATATTTTTAATTACTTTTTGTCCGTTTACTAAAATATCGACCGGTGGTGTGCTTGGAGCGGAATGAAAAATCCTTATATGTGACGGCAGAGCGGCTTCTTGTGAATCTCTTTTTTCATATGCCTGTACAAGTTTTGTAAGCGCATCGTAATACTTCATATATACTTCTACATATTTTTTAGGATTACTATATTGATAGTAACGGGCGAGCTGTTCGTAACGTACAGCTTCTTGTCCATATTTTTCGATTTCAGATTGAGACATGAACATTCCTCCTTTGTCATCATTAAAACTATATGCGAAGTGAGAAAGAAGTTATGCGAAAAACTTATTTTTCGAAAGGAGAAAAGTTGAAAATTCTAAAGGGTTTAATGGAGAGATATTTTTTCTGAGTAAAGAGGGGCCTATGGATGTATACGCGAACTTAGTTAAGGTGAACAAGATTTTGCAATTACAGTAGGGGGCGCCGATTTATTACAACGAGTAATTTGAGATTTGAAATACTAACAAAGTGTAATTTTGTATCAATCGATATGTTGAAAATAAGCCCAAAATCCTTAGCAAATTAGTTTTTTTAAAAATAAGCCCAAAATCCTTAGCAAATTAGTTTTTTTAAAAATTATAGGCAAATACACATACAAAGTGATAATTGTCCTACATAATTTATAAAGGAAAGATAGTTTTATCCCGCTATTTGCCGGGCAGTAGGACCCCCACCTCAAAATTCAGCGAAAGCAAAGAAGTTAGGTGGGGGTCGGGCTGCCTATAAAAGCCCGATTGGTGCGGGCTGATAATCAGTGGGGGATGAAGAAAACCCCCACTGATTAAAGTTTTACTTTATTTTGAGGGAAGAAGTGCAGCTTGGGATGGGGATATCCCGGCAATGATCGAATGGAGTTATGAAGGTTGATGTGCTATAGGTTGTAGTATACATTATGAATCTGTACTATGTTTTTCATAATGGTAATAACTGATAAGAGAGCGTCGTGCCGAACTGATTAATGTGGTTAATCGGTTCTTTTTTTTTGTTTAAAATTAATGTTACTATATGTTAAATATCAGTTATTTTAAGAATGGTTGTTATCCGTTTAGTATGACGGATTGTCGAAATTTGTTTGAAAATATGCAATATAAAGTAGGGCAATAGGAAGGAGTTTAGCGGGAGTTCTGTCGAAGTTTACACAATGTCGGCATTTGAGGGAAGCTGGCATTATGTTAGGAAACCATTTAGTGATGTAGTTATTTATATAAGGGAGGGTTATTTAAGCGTATAGATAAGGGTTGGTCTTCGTTTTAAGTTCTGAATTTTCTGTTTTAAAATACTTATTAGCACTCATTTGTATATTTTATAATAGTTTTTTGATAAATTCACTGCTTGTGCAGAGGATTCTTTTTGATGAAAGAAACGTCAATTTTCTTCATATACATATACAAATTGGAGAAATGGGGGAGCGCTATGCGCGATTACTTAATTAAACCACTTGTTGGTCAGCCGTATCCAATGATTTCACATGGAAAAGGTGTGTATTTGTATGATCAAAACGGTAATAAATATTTTGATGGCTCGTCAGGAGCAATTACGGCAGGTATTGGGCATGGCGTAAAGGAGATTGCGGAAGTTATTCAAAAGCAGGCAGAGGAGATTGCTTTCGTATATAGATCCCAGTTCACAAGTGAACCAGCTGAAAAATTAGCAAAGAAGTTAAGTGATTTAAGTGTTGGAGATTTGAACTGGAGCTTTTTTGTAAATAGTGGTACAGAAGCAAATGAAACAGCTATGAAAATTGCAATTCAGCATTTTCAGGAGCGCGGTATTCAAGGGAAACATAAAATTTTGTCACGATGGATGAGCTATCACGGTATTACGATGGGGGCTTTATCAATGTCTGGGCATCCATTGCGTAGACAACGTTTCGTATCTATTTTGGAAGATTATCCAACTATACCAGCTCCATACTGTTTCAGATGTCCCGTACAAAAGGTATATCCAACTTGTCAGCTTGCTTGTGCGACTGAACTAGAAAGATCAATTGATCGAATTGGTGCAGAGCATATTGCGGCTTTTATTGCTGAACCGATTATCGGAGCAGCTGGCGGCGCAGTTGTTCCGCCGAAAGAATATTATAAAGTGATTAAAGATATTTGTAGTCATTATGATATTTTATTTATTGCGGATGAAGTAATGACGGGGCTTGGCCGTACAGGTGCATGGTTTGCGATGGAGCACTGGGGTGTAGAACCGGATATTATGACGCTGGGTAAGGGTTTAGGAGCGGGGTATACACCGATGGCAGCGACGATTGTAAGTGACCGTGTTATGGAGCCGATTTTACGAGGATCACGTTCTGTTATGAGCGGACATACGTTAAGTGCAAATCCATTGTCTGCAGCAACGGCTTTAGCCGTTATTGAATATATGGAGAAACATAATCTACCTGAAAAAACAGCAGAAAAGGGAGAGTATTTAATTAAAGGATTACAGAAAATCCAACAACAGTCAACAATTATTGCTGATGTACGCGGAAAAGGATTGCTAATCGGTATAGAATTGCAATCGTTTACAAAAGCGTCGGAACTTATTTCAGTTGCAGCAAAAAATGGTCTTCTTTTATACCAAGCTGTGTCAGGGCAAGCAGGAAAAGAAGATAGTGCGCTGCTTGTGGCACCGCCAATGACAACTACATATTCCGAGTTAGATGAATTACTTTCAATTTTTGCAAGAAGCGTGGAAGAAATGATGCAAAAAGGAGGGCATAGTATCGCATGACAACTATTACGAATACATTCGGTAAATTAAAAGAGATAGAGGAAGTAATTTCTTTGTTCCATGATGATATGACATTAATGTTCGGAGGATTTGGGGGGATTGGATCCCCTCCATCTTTAATACAGGCTATTTTAGAAAAAGGAATTACAAATTTAAATTTAATAGGAAATGACACTGGATTTCCTGATGTAGGAATTGGTCGTCTTGTTACGAATGAAAGAGTTAAATCATTAATTACCTCTCATATTGGTTCAAATCCAAATGCAGGAAGACAGCTAAACGAAGGAAGGTTACAAATTGAGTTTTCCCCGCAAGGAACATTAGCGGAACGTATTCGTGCTGGTGGCGTCGGACTTGGCGGTATTTTAGTTGACGTTGGTGTTGATACGATTGTAGAAGAGGGAAAACGAACTGTTGAAATGAACGGTAAGACATATTTAGTTGAACCGGCATTAACTGCTGAAGTCGCGATTGTATATGCGAAAAAGGCAGATCCGTTTGGTAATCTTGTATTCGATAAAAGTGCACGGAATATGAATCCTCACGTAGCGATGGCTGGAGATATAACAATTGTAGAGGCAGAAGAAATAGTTCCACTTGGAAGTTTAGATCCAGAAGAAATTGTCGTTCCAGGTGTTTTCGTAAATTATATCGTACCGTCGGAAGGAGTGAATTGGAAATGGGTATGGGCATAGAGGTGAGAGATAAGATTGCAAGACGTGCAGCGAAAGAAATACAAAATGGCATGATTGTAAATTTAGGTATCGGTATACCGTCGCTTGTACCGAATCATTTGCCTGATGATATAAATGTTATGTTTCATGCAGAAAATGGAATCGTTGGTATGGGACCAACGCCAAGTAAAGGGAATGAAGATGAAAATTTATGTAATGCAGCAGGCTTACCAACTTCTCTTATTACAGGAGCAAGTTATTTTGATAGCTGCACGGCGTTTGGGATGATTCGAAAAGGTTTACTAGATATTACGATTCTTGGTTCATTACAAGTAAGTGAAAATGGTGATTTGGCAAACTGGATTGTACCAGGGAAACGTGTTCCAGGTATCGGAGGAGCAATGGATTTAGCCCAAAAAGCGAAGCGGGTCGTTGTTGTGATGAATCATGTCGATAAATACGGAAATGCAAAAATTGTTTCGGAGTGTACATTACCATTAACTTCAAAGAAATGTGTAGATTTAATTATTACGGATATGGCAGTCATGGAAGTGACGCAGGATGGACTCATTTTACAAGAATTAATGAGCCCATACACAGTGGAAGATATAAAACAACATACGGAAGCTGATTTTAAAATTGGCTCTAACTTACTAGTAATTGAATGAGGGGAGATGTAATATATGGAGCAATTAAAAAAGCAGGTTTGCGATTATATTGAGAGTCATGAAGAGGAAAGTGTGAAATTTTTAAAGCGATTAATTCAAGAAAAGAGCGTATCTGGTGATGAAAGTGGTGCGCAGGCAATTGTGATTGAAAAGCTACGTAAGTTAGGTTTAGATCTTGATATTTGGGAGCCTTCTTTTTCTAAAATGAAAGATCACCCTTATTTTGTATCACCGCGTACAAGTTTTTCAGACAGCCCGAACATTGTGGCTACTTTAAAAGGAAGTGGCGATGGGAAATCTATGATATTAAATGGGCATATTGATGTAGTACCAGAAGGAGATGTAAGTCAGTGGGACCATCACCCTTATAGCGGTGAGAAAATAGGGAATCGTATATATGGCCGTGGCACGACGGATATGAAAGGCGGCAATGTCGCACTTATGCTTGCAATGGAAGCGATTATTGAATCTGGTGTTGAATTAAAAGGAGATATCCATTTTCAAAGTGTAATAGAAGAAGAAAGTGGCGGAGCAGGAACATTAGCGACTATATTACGAGGATATAAGGCAGATGGTGTTATTATTCCAGAGCCGACTAATATGAAGTTTTTCCCGAAACAACAAGGGTCTATGTGGTTTCGTCTGCATGTGAAAGGAAAAGCAGCACACGGTGGAACACGCTATGAAGGAATTAGTGCAATTGAAAAAAGTATGTTTGTTGTAGAGCATGTAAGAAAGCTAGAGGAGAAAAGAAATAGCAGAATTACAGATCCTTTATATAAAGGTATTCCAATTCCAATCCCAATTAATATTGGAAAAATTGACGGTGGGAGTTGGCCAAGTTCCGTTCCAGATTCGTTAATTTTAGAAGGAAGATGTGGTGTTGCACCGAATGAGACTATAGAAACGGCAAAAGAAGAGTTTGAAAGTTGGATTGGTGAATTAAATGATGTGGACAATTGGTTTATAGAAAATCCAGTAGAAGTAGAATGGTTTGGAGCGAGATGGGTTCCTGGTGAACTTGAAGAAAATCATGAACTGATAACGACACTTAAACATAATTTTGTTGAAATTGAGGGGAACGAACCAATTATAGAAGCATCGCCGTGGGGGACTGATGGAGGTTTATTTACCAAAATCGCCAATGTACCAACGATAGTATTTGGTCCAGGAGAGACGAAAGTGGCACACTATCCAAACGAATATATAGAAATTAATAAAATGATTGCTTCTGCAAAAATTATTGCATGTACATTATTAGATTGGTGTGAGGTGAAAAAATGAAATACTACGAATCTTTTAAAGAACAAACAAATTGCTATACAGTAGAAGGTGTTTTAGATTATTTTAATAAACGTATTCGAGTAGATCACTATACTGGAAATGTTGAAAGTATTATACAGACAATTGATGGACTTGCAGAGAAACATTCTTTCACTAAATGTATAATAAAAGGGAAGGGAGAGCATGTTTCAACATGGCTCTCTTTCGGTTTCTTATTGGAAGCAACGATACCACATTATTTTCAAGGACACGATGCATACTTTTTCGTGAAATATACTAATGATAAAAGACGAAATAGTATGTATTGGACTGAGGAGGATACTATTTTAAGTGGTGTAAAAGCAAAAGAAGTAAAGGAAAAAGTAGTCCCAGAGAAATTTCTGTTAAGAAAAGCGACTGAAGAAGATGCAGAAGAATTAGCAACTGTCTTTGGAAAAGTATTTGAAGTTTATCCGACACCTTTAAATGAAGCAAGCTATGTATTACAGACGATGAAAGAAGACGATACGATTTACTATGTTTATGAATTTGAGGGGAAAATTATTAGTACAGCGTCTGCAGAATTGAATGTGAAGGAAGAGAATGCAGAATTAACGAATTGTGCGACTTTACCTGAATATCGCAAACACGGATTTATGAAAAGCTTACTAATAAAGTTAGAAGAAGAGCTTCAAGAAAAATCTATTTTCTGTTCCTATACGATTGCTCGTTCGCTATCTTTTGGTATGAATGCAGCCTTTCATCAGTTAGGCTATACATACACAGGAAGACTGGCGAATAATTGCTACATTTTTGATAAGTTGGAAGATATGAATATATGGGTGAAAGATTTATCTAGCTATTCGAAAACGGCAAGGATCCCACTTCAAAATTCGGCTGTAAAGCAAAGAAGTTAGGTGGGATTCGGATTCATAATCAGTGGGGATGAATGAAGCCCCACTGATTAAAGTTTCACTTAACCATAAATAAGCAATAGAAATATATACAAATTTCATCAAAATAATAGAACGGAATCGTCATGCTTATAATCGCACATAAGTATGCCGAAAATCCGGCATAGTATTTGCTGGATTTTCGGCAAGAGGGGGGATGACATTGCTAGCAGTTTCGACACAAGAAGTCATTGAAGCGATTTTGGGCAGTATTGATGAGGCTATACACGCAGTAGATGAAAATGGTATTACAATTTTTTATAATACAGTTGCTGCAAAACACGATGGATCCAAAATTGAAAAAGTGTTAGGAAAGCATTTGTTAGAAGCATTCCCATCTTTAACTAGGGAAACGAGTACATTGATGAAAGTATTAGATACAAAAAAACCAATAATACATCAAGTTCAGCATTATCAAAACTTAAATGGAGAAGACGTTTGTACAGTAAATACGACGTTGCCTATTTTTATAGATGGGAATATTGCTGGTGCTGTTGAAATTGCCAAGGATTATTCTACAATTCAAAAACTTACTGATACAATTGTCGATTTACAGTCGAAAATAAAGCGATCATCTAGCAAAAAAGTGGTCAAAAAGCATGTCGCTTTTGAGACAATAGTGACAAATGATGTAAGATTTAAAAAAACGAAAGAATTAGCACAAAAAGTAGCACCAACTGATGCGAATGTTCTCATATATGGTGAAACTGGCACAGGAAAAGAGCTATTTGTACAAGCGATTCATGAGGCTTCTAAACGAAAAAATAAACCATTTATTGCTCAAAATTGCGCAGCATTGCCAGAATCATTATTAGAAAGCTTATTATTTGGAACGACAAAAGGTAGCTATACAGGGGCAATTGAGCGAGCAGGATTATTTGAACTTGTAGATGGTGGAACATTATTTTTAGACGAACTGAATTCCATGCCACTGGATTTACAAGCGAAAATGTTACGAGTATTAGAAGATGGAGTCATTAGAAGAATCGGTGATAATAAGACGAGAAAAGTAGATGTTCGCGTTATTACTGCAATGAATCAGCCACCAGAAGTATGTTTAAGAGAGAATAAAATTCGTACTGATTTATATTATAGATTAAATGTATTTTCATTATATATCCCGCCATTACGCGAAAGAACCGGGGATGTATTATTATTAACGTCATATTTCTTGGAAGAATACAACAAAAGTTATAAGAAAGGTGTGCTTCAAATCGATAAGGAAGCAAAGGAAAGATTGCAGTCTTATCACTGGCCAGGAAATGTACGCGAATTAAAACATACGATTGAACATGCTGTCATTATTACAGAAGGTAGTACAGTAACTGCAAAGTGTTTACCACGTACATTTCGGAAAGAGCAACTCCCGAAGCCGAAGGAGAAGAGCATACTACCGCTTCGAGAAGCGCTGCATCAAACAGAGAGGGAATTAATAGACCAAGCGCTAATGGAGACGGAAGGGAATATATTACAAGCCGCAAAAATGTTAGGTATTCCTCGCCAAACGCTTCAATATAAACTGAGCAAGTACGACAAAACCGCCGAATAATCGGCGGTTTTTGTGTGTTTGCACCAATAAAAGAGCGTTTACATATATAAAAAGTAATGAATATGATAATATGTATTGATTTTATACTACGCTTAAAAAAATTTTTTCGCTGATGTAATAGGGTTCTCCGCACATTTACTTATCAATAATATAAAGTTGGCATAACTATTGCTTATATAAAGGATGAGCGTATAAAAAGGGGGAATAGCAATGTTACATGATGTATACAAACCAAATCGTCACTGGAAGGATATCGAATTATGGAAAGATGTTACAGAAGAACAATGGAATGATTGGGTTTGGCAATTAACGAATACGATCAAAACGTTAGATGACTTAAAGAAAGTGATTAACTTAATTCCTGAAGAAGAAGAGGGAGTTAAAATTTCAACGAAAACGATCCCGTTAAATATTACACCGTATTATGCTTGGCTAATGAATCCTGATGACCCACGCTGTCCGATTCGTATGCAATCTGTACCGATCTCGGAAGAGTTATATAAAACAAAATATGATTTAGAAGATCCTCTTCATGAAGATGAAGATTCACCAGTTCCAGGGTTAACGCATCGCTATCCAGACCGCGTACTATTTTTAGTAACGAATCAATGTTCAATGTATTGTCGTTACTGCACACGTCGTCGTTTTAGTGGACAAATTGGAATGGGTGTACCGAAAAAACAATTAGACGATGCGATTTCTTACATTCGTGAAACACCACAAGTACGAGATGTATTAATCTCCGGTGGTGACGGTCTTCTAATTAACGATAAAATTTTAGAATATGTATTAAAAAATTTACGTGAGATTCCGCATGTTGAGATTATTCGTATCGGAACGAGAGCACCAGTTGTATTCCCGCAGCGTATTACAGAAAATTTATGTAATATTATTAAAAAATACCATCCAGTATGGTTAAATACACATTTCAATACTTCTATTGAAATTACAGAGGAATCGAAAAAAGCATGTGAAATGCTAGCGAACGCTGGTGTTCCAATTGGAAACCAAGCAGTAATTTTAGCAGGTATTAACGACAGTGTTCCAATTATGAAGAAGCTAATGCATGACTTAGTAAAAATCCGTGTACGTCCATACTACATTTATCAATGTGACTTATCTGAAGGTATCGGACATTTCCGCGCGCCAGTTTCTAAAGGTCTTGAAATTATTGAAGGTTTACGCGGGCATACATCTGGTTATGCAGTACCAACATTCGTTGTTGATGCACCAGGCGGAGGCGGGAAAATTGCGCTACAGCCGAACTATTTAATTTCACAAAGTGCGGATAAAGTTGTTCTTCGTAACTTTGAAGGTGTAATTACGACGTATCCAGAACCAGAAAATTACATTCCAGGAAGAGCAGAAGGGTACTTTAAAGAAATTTATCCGACTTATGAAGAGAAACGTTCTGACGTTGGTATCGCAGGTCTTATGAGCGATAAGAAATTTAACCTTGTTCCAGACGACTTGCAGCGCATGCATCGTCGTAAAGACTATGAAGATAATGAAACTCATGCATCTTTAAAAGATAAACGTGATAAGCGCGATCAATTAAAAGATAAAAAATATCAATCGCAAATGGCTAAATTAGAAGAAAATGACAAAAAAACTGAGGGTGATGCAGTATGAATTGTATGTGGTGTGACAGTACAGAAGCGAAAGAAGGCTTAAATACTGTATATTGGGAACTGCCAGATGGTACGAAAGCCATTGAAATCCAAGAGACACCATGTATTTCTTGTTCCTCATGTGGAATGGACTATCAAGCTGACCATACTGTAAAAGAAATTGAAGATCAACTGTTTTTAATTTATACAAAAGACTTGCCAAAACAACTAACATATGAAGAGTTGATGGGGAGACCACGATTGTTAAAAAGGAATTATTTCGACTTTTAACCAGCTTTTATGCTGGTTTTTTTCTTTTTTGCCTTGTATAATGTACCCAAGTTAGAAAGGTAGGGAATTTTTTTGAAAAAGACATTTTACCATTATATGATGAAGCATCGTGCAGCTTTATTTAGAAATGATATTTCAGATTTAGCAGAGGCAATGTATGATGATTTAAGTTTTCCGAAGCAATCTGAAGATTATGATGAAATTAGCTCATACTTAGAGTTAAGTGGAATGCTAGAAAGTATGTCTATATTTGATGAAGCGTGGGATTTATACATACAAGAGAGATAAAAATGATTTGAAAACATACAGAATACATTACTTTTTGAAAGTGAAGCATTCTGTATGTTTTTATATAAAATTTCTTGATTTGAAGCTAGTCTATTCACTAGCTTTTTTGCGTTTCACATAAATTTTATATAGTGATATTTTTTTATCGAAAAAATTTATGAATATAAGCTTCTGTGATAAGCGTTTTTGTGCAGGTTGCATATACTGTTATCAAAATCACGACGTCAAAAAAAGGAGAGATAGAGATGGCAAGAAAAAAACAACCTAAATACAACGTAGGGGACATAGTCGTGATTACACTATATGGAACCGTTGGGAAAATTACGAATATGAAGGTTTTAGATGAAGTTTATGTATATGAAGTAAATAATCACGATGGATTTTACGTAGAACAGACACTGCAGCCCGTTACTGAACAAGATATGAAAAAAGGTGACACTGAGTGGATTGAATTAAATTATAATTTCACATTTGGTGATCTCGTGCAAGTAACTGGATATGATAAAGATGTTTTCCGGATTGTTGGTTTTCGCACAGAAGTGTGGAGATATAAGAATGATGCATGGGAAGATACAATATATGAATTGTCACGAATTACGGATGGTGAATGGTTAGAAGCGGATGAATCAGATTTAACTTTACTTGCTAACGCTCAAACGGCAAATGCAATTTTGAAGAAAATGAAACAAGATAAAGCAGGTATGAATAAATTGGATTTAGGGAAATTAAAGTCAATTAACAACTCGAAAAAAGTGAGTGTTAAGACGAATCGTCAAGAAATCATTGATGGGTTACTTGATATTTATAACGATTATCAATTATTATTCGATACATTTAAAGATGAAGAATATAAAATTGTTATGGATGTTGTTCATAATTATTTAGTTAAATTGACAGAGAAAAAATAGTTAACTAGAAAGAGAGAATAAATTGAACAACAACATATGCAGTATAAGGTATGCCTACAATTATTAAAAAAATAAAAAGCCATTTAATAAGAGAGTCTGCCCATTTATCTTCATGCATGAACTCTTCTTTTGTTTGCTCTACTTCATATTGATATTCCATTCTTATTTCCCCCTTTGAATAGCTTGTACTACCATCGTATGCACCTTGTCCAAATGATATGATCTATAAAAAATAAAAACTATTTTTTCTAATCTCATATACATAATTTTGAGATTTTTTCATAAAACAGAAATAAAGGAGTGATGCTCATGAAGGAAATTGAAGTCGTAATTGATACGGAAGAGATTGCGGAGTTTTTTTATGAGCAACTAATTGAAAGAGGCTACGTGCCAAAACGAGAAGAAATTGAAGATCTCGCAGATATTACATTCGAGTATTTATTAGAGAAATGCATGATTGATGAGGTTTTTGATGAAGAGGAAGATTGAAAGTAACGACGGGCTTAACTCGTCGTTTTTTACTCTTTACAAATTTGTCACAAACATAGCCGACAATTATTGGTATAATTAAAAGGAAATTTTACTCAAGAGGTGAAGGGATGTTCAAAAAAATTATTGATTCTTTGTTAGGAAAGAAAAAATATCGTTCGTATTCGAGCAGTGATTATCGCCATAGAGGGCGCTCTTATTCAAGTAGCGATTATAAACGACGTTCATCGGGTTATGGGCATCATCATTATAAAAGAAAACGTAAAAGCCGTAGCTTCTTTTCAAGTAGCTGATGAAATGGCGTCGTGTACTAGCTTTATTTGATAGACCACTGCGAAAAAATACAATCGTAGCAGAACGTTACAAAATTGAATCAGTAATTGGAATGGGCAGTTATGGGATTACATATGTCGTTAATGATTTGCAAATAAATAGATATAAAGTCTTAAAACAATTAAGACAAAGTAAACAAAGATATGAGTCTGGTAGAAAATCATTTGAACAAGAGAAAAGAATTTTACAAACATTAAATCATCGTGCAATTCCTAGTCTATATGATCATTTCGTATGGGAGAAAAAGAGCTTTTTTGTGATGGAGTATATGCCTGGTGAAAATTTTGAAGATTATATTTTTTTAGGTGAGCATGTATATACAGAACGTGAAGTTTTTGAAATTTTATACGAAATATTAGAAATTGTTTCGGTATTTCATAGTAAAGGTATTATCCACCGAGATTTGCGTATTCCGAATATATTAATGAAAGAAAATCAAGTTAGTATTATTGATTTTGGATTAGCGAAATTTAAAAATGAAATAGATGAGCGAGCGACTATTTATGAAGGTGAACAAGCTTTGATGCGAGAAGTTCAATTTCGTAGTGATTTTTATGCGCTTGGTCATTTTGCTTTATTTTTATTGTATGCTGGTTATGAATCTTCTGAAAAAAAAGAGAGACCATGGTATGAAGAGCTAGTGCTAGAAAAATATAATCGCGAAACGCTGATGAGAATGTTACAAATGAAAACGCCGTATTATGAGAATGTACAAGATTTAAAAAAAGATGTAGCTTTTGCTTTAGAAAGGATGGAGACTCCATGTTTCAAAAATTTTTAGCAAGCGTTGGTATTGGTAGTGCAAAAGTAGATACTGTTCTTGAAAAAGATGAGTATATTGTTGGAGAAGAGATAGTAGGTAAGGTTCATATAACTGGTGGCTCAGTTAGCCAACAAATTGAAAGCATTTACTTAACGTTATCGACTTCTTATGTACGAGAAGTGGATGATAAAAAAGTAACAGCAACGTATGATTTAGAGCGAGTTCGTTTAACAGAACCTTTTTCTGTAGAGCCGAATGAAAAGATGGAAATTCCATTTTCATTTAAAATGCCAGTTGAAGCTCCGCTTACACTTGGTATGAAAACTGTTTGGGTACATACAGGGCTTGATATTAAACGTAGTATAGATCCAAGCGATCGTGATTACATTCAAGTGTTGCCAAATGCATTGTTAAATAGTGTATTAGATAGTGTAAATCAATTAGGTTTTAAAGCGCGTCATATAGAATGTGAAGAATTACCGCATCGATTACGCAAGCGAGTTCCATTCGCACAAGAATTTGAGTTCATTCCAGTTTACGGAAAATATTGTGGGGAATTAGAGGAATTAGAATTATTAATCTTGCCAGGTGCTTACGACAGACTAGAAATTATTATGGAAGTAGATAGAAAATCTCGTGGATTAGCAGGTCTATTTGCAGAAGCACTTGATCTAGATGAGAAGACTATTCGCTTCACAGTAACGAGTGAAGATATTCCGACGATGGAGCAAAAAATTAACAATTATCTTTTTTAAAATCTATGCATAAAAAAGAAATGGAGAGGAAAACTAAAACAACCGCTCCATTTTTTGCATAGTGAGGTTATGTATGTGAAACGATATCGACATTTATACTTGTTAAGCTTTACCCTACTTATTTGTTTTGTCGCACTATCACTTTCGTATCATACCACTTGTATCGAAAACTTTGATAATGTAGTTGCACACTTTATTCAAAGTTTCCGAAACGATTATTTGACTGCATATTTTACTTGTGTTTCTTTTATTGGTTCAAAAAGAATATATTTTCCGTTACTCATTATCCTTGTAATGTATTTTCTTGTTAGAAAAAAGTTGCTTAGTGCACTACTTCTAACAATTAATTACTACGGATCACGTTATTTGAACAGTATGCTTAAACTATGGTACGGACGGGCAAGACCTGATGTAACGCAGCTTGTTACGGCAACTGGATATAGTTTTCCGAGCGGTCATACGATGAATGCTACTGCTTTTTTAGGATTTATTGCATACGTCACAATTACTGAAGAGCGTATTTCATTGCATAAAAAATTGTTGATTATTCTTATAGCAAGCTTTGTTGTATTATCTATTTCAGTTAGCCGAATATATCTCGGCGTGCACTATCCATCTGACATATTAGCAGGATGGGCAGCTGGCGGTAGCTGGCTCGTTTTATGTGTTATATTTCATAAAGCGTTCATTAAAAAAGAACCTATGTCATAATAGGTTCTTTTTCCAGTGGTTCAACATGAATATGTGCATGGTAAATTCCAAACTTTTTTCGAAGCATAGCTTCGATGTTGTCAGTAATACAGTGACTTTCTCCAACATCCATACGAGCATCTACCTCGATAGTAATATCAACATACGTTTGATTCCCATACATGCGGGCCCGAATATCTACAATATTTTCTACACCTAAAATATGTTCAATTGCATCAGCATATTCTTCCATTTTATCAGGATCAATTCCATCTGTTAGCATATGAGAAGCTTCTACGAAAATCTCCCATGCAGTTTTACAAATAATAAGGCCTACAATTAAAGCGGCAATAGGATCTAAAATAGGCATTTGAAACTGTGAACCGACAATACCTATTACTGTACCGATACTTACGAGTGCATCTGATAAATTATCCTTTGCAGCGGCCTCTAATGACTTACTTTTTGTTCGCGCTGCAATCTTTTTCGTATACTTATAAACACCGTACATAACGACAGCAGAAAATAAAGCAACCCAAGCTGCAAGTATATTAGGCGCTGCTTGTTTCGGATTTAAAAACGATTGAATGGCACTAACAACAACTTCTAATCCGACAGTCGCCATAATAAAAGAAGCAACAAGTGATGCGATTTGTTCTGCACGAGAATGGCCATATGGATGGTCTGGGTCGCGAGGCTTACGAGAAATTTTTAGACCAATTAATATTGCTAAAGAAGCACCAATATCCGTTAAGTTATTCAAACCGTCAGCACGCAATGCGCTAGAGAGGGTAATATAACTGATGATGATTTTCATAGAGGATAAAAATATGTAGGCCATAATGCTGACAATAGCACCTTTATCAGCTTCTTTATGAGAAAGAGTATCCAATTTAATCACTCACCTTTCTTTAGAGGAATTTCTTTCTATACATAGAGTATCAAACGAAACTTGTGTGGGTCTATACAAACATTGTTGACGTTTTATAGCTTTTTAAGTAGGGGATAACAAAGTTTCGTTAAGGAAAAAAATGTTGAAAAGTACAAAGCAGAAAGTTGTTAAGCAATTAACGAAGATTATGGTATAGGGAAAGGTGGCGAGAATAATGATTCGCATAATTCCTTTCATATATATTTTTCACAAAATAATCGTTTGCAATTCCTTGTGGGACTTATATAAAAGGAATGATAAAAATAATTTCTTGGATAAGGAGAGGAGAAAAGCATTATTATGTTCAATTGCCCTAAAGACACGAATGCAAAGGATATTTTGAAAAGAAACGAAAAAACCTCTGAAAAATTATCAGAGGTTTTTTTCGTTTCTTAGTATGCTTCTAAAAACTCAGTAACTTGCTCTTCAGTTTTTGCATTAGCGCTATGTAAGTGACCTAGTTTTTCACCATTTTGGTATACAAGTAAACTAGGGATACCCATTACTTGATACTCTTCAGCAATACTTGGGAGCTCATCTTTATTAATAGAATACCATTCAAATTTATTGAACTCTTCCATTACATCTCCGATAAAGTTGTCCATGCGTACGCAATCTGGGCACCATGTAGTAAAGAACTTAACAACTACAGGCTCCTCGCTTGCGATGATGTCTTTGAATTCTTGTTCAGATTTGATTTCTCTCATGTTTTTGGCTCCTCTCAATGTCACACGGATAAGCTAGTATTTTTATGCAAAATCCGTAATTGCAAACATTTTGCAAACATTAGTGTTTTTGAAATAGATTGTTTGCAAAATCTTCGACTGCTTTTTCTTGTAGGCCTGGTACGACATGCGAGTAGGTGTCCAGTGTGATACCTACTTTTTTATGTCCTAATTGTTCACTTACGCTCTTCGGATGAATACCTTGTTTCAACATTAGTGTTGCATGGGTATGCCTTAGATCATGGAACCGAATATCAGGAACCTCACTTTTCTTTATAAGCTTTTTCTGGAGTTGTGTCAAACTTATGAGATTGCAGGGGGGGCCATTTTAAGTAGGGCAAAACCAGAAATCTCTTTCCAGAAGAGGTTTTTGATCCTGTGTATGGATGCGAATTTTTTTGCCTACGCCATTCCAAAGATATTCGGCATAATTGAAGTGAACATTAGGGAGGTTCCAAAAGTAAAGTTGCCGCGTGTATTAGGCTGTTGAAATGGGGAACGAAACTATTTTGAAGCCTACCTTGTTTTGAGACACAATACAAGGTAGGCTTCAATGAAACGAAACTGATTGAAGTTGTTTTCAAATTATGCATGAACAAGGTATTGAAAGAGATGAATCGTATCTATTACATTTTATTCCATATATAACAAAACTGGTTAGCCTCTGATTCAAGTGCTATTAAATGCTCATTATTAATAGAGTTATTCGTAAACATTCTGTTCTTTTGGATGTTAAGGACTGTATAATTCACATCGTTATGTTCATTTGAAAATGTTGATTCATTTAATAATGTTAGTGTTGAGTTGATGTTGTATTTATCAATTCGCTCTCTTTTTCCTTTGAAAAATAGTTTGATAAGATGCGGCTCATCATTAATGAGCAAACCGAGTTCAGGTGATGAGCGGACGATTAAATCATCTGATATCCAATGTGATTTACCTGGATCGAACCAAGAGATGTCTTTGTTTTTAATAAATTTTTTGTACTGTTTTATGACATCAATATAGTTTTGCTTTTTTTTCTGATCAACTGTTTGCACTAATGTTTCGAAACATTCAAAAGGTAGTTTATTTTGATGGAATTTAATAACATTTTCTCGTAATTGTTTCCAGTAATCAAAAATTGGTTGGTATTCAGGTTGAGATTTTAGATTTTTTACAAAGGTTGTTTTAGCAGCACTACTTTTCAGTGTGAAGTCTAAAAATTGTGTAAGGCTCACTTTAATTTCTGCCATAGTACACTCCCTTTCTGAACTTTACCAATTTGATAATAGGAAGGAAATCCTTCCTAAAAGAGCAGCTAGCAAAAGCTAACTGCTCCACTCATGGAATATTGAGTTTTATAAAAGTCGGGATAAAATATCTTTGATTAATCCTGTAGCCCCAATGAGGAGTATAGATAGAAAAACAATTGATAATATACTTTTTTTAGGTTTTTTAAACTCTAGGTATAAGTTAATAATTGCAACAATAATAAAGATAACGAGTCTTAATGTATCTGTCATGAATAACACACCTATAAATTACTTAATTGTATTATAAAGGAATTTTTCTTGTGATTAGGTTGTTCGAGCAAGATTTAAGGTAATTTTAAACGGAAAATTGTATGAAAGAAGATATGTGAAAAAGGGATGGTGTAGAACTCAAGTTTTTTAAACTGAAAATAGAGATTTTCCTCAAACATTTATTAAAGCTAAGAATATTTATAAGAATATGAGTATGGAAACAGGTCTAATTTTGTAATAGTGGAGGAGATTGTTGTGGACATAACTCAAAGTGTGGTAAGAATAGTAGTTAATGGGAAAGACCTTCCGTTCACTTCAGTTCAAACCTCTGCATGGAATAATGGTCCTGTATATGATTTAACTGTTTCAACAAAGCAGAGAGTGAACGAACTTTATCAATTTATGTGGTCACAGGTACCAGTAACACTTACGGTGTATTTTCTCCAAGGGTTGGAGTTAATGCGATTTGTTAGGATTACTGGAATTAATGAAAATGTAGCGGGAGAATATATATACCATTTCTCTTGGGGATAAAACGAATTTAAAGTAGCTTAACAGCTACTTTTTTATTTTGTAAAGAAATTATTGGGAAATCGTGAATGAAAAATCCCTCCAAAAGATCTGAAGTGATTTTTCATTCACATGTAATATTAAATTAGAAATTTACTAAAGAGATTTTAAATTTTCCTTGTTAAAGAGGCCGGATAGATCAGCTAGTATTCTACCTAAAATTAAATGAGTAATTTTAGTCTGTTAACGAATTCGTTTCTTTCTAAGTTATCGAAGTATTTAAGATGTAAGCATCATGAATTACGCGGATTAACAATGGGATAATAATCGTACTTCAGTTTCATATTTCGTATAGGTTGGATATTGAGTGATAATTTGACATTTAGAGGTGAGTAGTTGATTAATGATAGAAACATTTGTGATTACTTCGTTGCAAGGACCGAAGAATGTGATTTTTAGTTTTGAGTTTGGTGGAACTTTAAACATGAGAGGTCTTTTTTTCATAAAATCAGCTCCTAAGATTTCACATTATATATGCTTCACCTTTTGATTTAAATGATTATTAAGGTGTATTTATATAATATGAAATCTTAGTTAAGTTGATTATAATATAGAAGCTCATGGTCGTATAAGTACTTAAATATATGGAAGAAAGCTGAGAATACTCTATAAAATATTAAATTGATAGAATAGATAAAAGTGAAAAATGATTGGTTTATCTAATGTATTTTATGTCCCATTACATATTATAGTAGTAAGAATTGTATGAGGAGGTAATAATAGGGTGGAAGAAAATGTACAACCTCAGCTTTCACCACCGTGGATTACATATTTTAATGAACTAATAAATTCAGTAGGTGCTGATCCGACTGTTACAGTTGGTCCACTTATTCCGGTTGGTGGAAATTTTATTATTTTAGTGCATGCGTTAAGTAATGAAAAAGCGATAGCGTTAGCAACGCTTCTAAAATCTTTTGTCCAATTTGGGAATGTAAGTGTGACAGTTATTGTAACTAATAATGAAAATGAAATTGTAAATCCAATTCCTTGTCCACTAGATGCATTTGAAATTGCACATTTATTTCTAGTAGCACTAGAAAATAATCCTTATTTTGAACAAGTTGTGGTACAGCCTCAGTTCCCTGGTGGATCGAATGTTGTTTTTCCAGTTTTTAAAGCGGAAGTGATTCAATTTTTTAACGATGATATTTCAAATCTATGTCAAACGTTTACAGGTGTTGCTGCAAATGTGTTTCGTGATGTGATGGAGGATGGGGTTTGTGATATCCAAATTTTATTTTCTACAGATTGCGTTATGAGCAGTGAGAATCCACAATTACAAAATACAGGTTTAGCACCAAAGTTGTTTTATTAAGGGAAAAAAGACATTTTCAATAATCGAAAATGTCTTTTTTTCTATGTATTAATATTATTTTGTACCAAAATGTATCGGCTAGCAATCAGTGACTATAATTTTAAAAAGGCGGGATAGCGTATGAAGTTAAATAAAGAATGAGCGTTAGAGCATTATAAAAAGGTAGCTACTTTATATGTGTTTTTCTCGTACAGGCAATGTAGAAAGTTTTTTCTATTATCAACAAAAATAACTGATATTAATAGCCTATTTACAAATGAATGTAGTAGGAGTTTTTTGTATGAAATAAACGTAAAATTGATAGAGGTATTTTTTGATGGGTATATATTAAAAAAAGTAAAGATTTCCCTTATTTATATTATAGATAGCTAGCTAGTATTAGGTATATGGGGCTAACAATAAAACAAGCTTTGAATATAATAATAATAATAAGGAGTTGAATTGTAATGGGTTATATTGTAGATATTTCAAAATGGAATGGAACGATTAATTGGGATATTGCAGCACCTCAGCTAGATTTAGTTATAGCTAGAGTTCAAGATGGATCAAATACGGTAGATTTTATGTATCAAAATTATGTGAGTGAAATGAAAAAGCGCAACATACCATTTGGCAATTATGCATTTTGTCGATTTATATCTATTGCTGATGCAAAGAAAGAGGCACAAGATTTTTGGAATCGTGGTGATAAAGCAGCTAAGTTTTGGGTGGCGGACGTCGAAGTTCAAACGATGGTAGATATGCAAGGCGGGACACAAGCCTTTATTGATGAATTACGCCGTTTAGGTGCGAAAAAAATAGGTCTATATGTTGGGCATCACACGTACGTATCATTTGGAGCGCGAAATATTGAAGCTGATTTTGTATGGATCCCTCGTTATGGAGGAAATAAGCCGGCATATCCGTGTGATATTTGGCAATATACAGATTCGGGAAATGTTCCTGGTATTGGGAAATGTGATTTGAATCAATTAATAGGAAATAAGTCGCTTTCTTGGTTCATAGGTTCGAACCAGGTAAATCAATCTAACGTAGTTGATACAAAACAACCGAATGGTATTGGTATTGCAGTTTCAAAATATCCAGATGGATACGGTATAAATTTATATGAAAATCCTGAAAATCCTCAGTTTACAGGTGCAATCACTCAGAAAATCCCGTATTTAATCTTAAATGGTTATTGGGGAGGTGGCGATAAAGATATGATTTGCTTAGGGAATGATAAGCAGTGGGCATATTTAAAACATTTTGATGTAAAATGGTATTATGCTTCTTCAAAATATCCTGTCGGGTACGGAGTGAATTATTACGGAGAGCCTGAATGTATTCATTATAAAGGCAATATAGATGGATCAAAATCTTTTCGTGTGTGGGGAAGAGTAAAAGGTGCGGTAGATATCGGACAAAGTAGTTGGATACCGGAAAAACATTTAATCATAAGGTAATCATATTAGTTAAATGTTTTTTAGGAATGTGTAAAGAGTCTTCTCACTAATGAATAGTGAGAAGACTCTTTACATTTGTAGATGAAAAATATGGTACATACTTGATTCAAATGAAATGAATTACATGTGGAAAACACACTATTTTCACAATAACAGTGTATAGTTACTTTTGCATAATGATAAAAGTGAGGTATTTGAATTGAAAAAGAAAAAGCTATTTTGGGGAACGATTATTTCATGCGTGGTACTGGCATTAGTTGCATGTGCATGTGGTTTCTCAAACAACGTAGTAACATCAAAAGTAGGAAATGTTACAGAGAAAGAGTTAAGTAAAGAATTAAGACAAAAATATGGGGAAAGTACTTTATTCCAAATGGTGTTAAGTAAGGCGTTGCTAGATAAATATAAAGTTTCAGATGAGGAAGCAACAAAACAAGTAGAAGAAGCAAAGGATAAAATGGGTGACAACTTTAACTCGACTTTAGAACGACTTGGATTGAAAAACGAAGATGAATTAAAAGAAAAATTGAAGCCAGAAATCGCATTTGAGAAAGCGATAAAAGCGACTATCACAGAAAAAGATGTAAAAGATAACTATAAACCAGAAATAAAAGTAAGTCACATTTTAGTGAAAGATGAAAAAACCGCTAAAGAAGTAAAAGAGAAGGTAAATAATGGTGAAGATTTTGCGGCTTTAGCGAAACAATACTCAGAAGATACTGGTTCAAAGGAACAGGGAGGCGAAATAGCAGGTTTTGCTCCTGGACAAACTGTGAAAGAATTTGAGGAAGCTGCGTATAAATTAGATGCAGGACAAGTAAGTGAGCCCGTTAAAACATCTTACGGTTACCATATTATTAAAGTGACCGATAAAAAAGAATTGAAGCCGTTTGATGAAGTAAAGGGTGAAATTCGTAAAGATTTAGAACAACAAAGACTACAAGATACGACAGGTAAATGGAAACAGCAAGTAGTCACTGATTTATTGAAAGATGCGGATATCAAGGTGAATGATAAAGAATTTAAAAATACATTTGAATTTTTAGAGGAAAAATAATATGTAAAGAGGAAAACGGAAATTTAGCATTTTGCTAGATTTCCGTTTTATTCTTTTTATGAAAAAAGAATAAAACTACTTCGGTGAACACAATTACACTAGAATGATTCGCATGAGTAGCAAATGTAGAAACGAAATACTAAATAATGATTTGCATCATCGTATAAAATTTCTGATGTGTTGTGTAATAGTAATTAGAAAAGGGAACTCATATAGAGTTCCCTTTTCTAGTTAGTGTGTGAGTTATAAATAGATAGTAAGACAATATAATATTACATTTAAATATTAAGAATTACAATGGGAAATTATGGTGAAACGGAGCGGAGAATAAAAGTTAGTAACAAAAACGTTGATATAATAATGTTTTTGTTACTTGATTTCGTTAAATATAAATTAAGTATATTAATTTTTTAAAGTGGATAAACATAATTTGAAGAATAATACATATAATATTTTTGAATAA
>NZ_NUVD01000090.1 GCF_002564555.1 Bacillus cereus
TCTTCTAAACGAAGTGAAAGTGGGGGTAGTTCAAAAAAAAGATTAATCATCTTATTAAGGTGATTAATCTTCGGTTTACTTCAAAATCAATTGTGTTTTTTGTGTTTACTTTCATTCAATACACCATCAGCTAGAAATTTAATACTCGCTCCTTTTATTGTAATTTTGATAGAGTTGTATTATTGCCCTGTTGGTTTTTAAATTTGTTTTTCTCCTGCGGGTTCACTTGTTTTTGCTAACTATTAGTTGAAGAAACAGGAATATATTCGCTATTTTTGATAACAAAAGTAGGGATATATAGAAATATCTACTTGTGGAAATAGGGGAATTTCTATATTTAAGATTATTAGAAAGTTTATACCTCCCAAGAAGTCCCTACCTCAAACAGTTCGTAAAGCTGCTAAATGGCGAGAGTACAATATGAGATTTTCTTAGCATAAACAGATAACCCTTTAGATAATTAAATCTAAAGGGGAAAATTTAATAAATTGTATAGCTGTACTTCATGATTCTAGGATGTATCTAAGAAGATGAATAAGAGTTTTCTTTTTCGAGAGTAGATATAGGAAGATTTATATTAACTGTTGTTCCTTTTCCTACTTCACTTTCAATAAGTATCTTTCCTTGGTGCTTCTCAATAATTTTATAACAGATCATTAATCCTAAACCGATACCATTTTCTTTGAGACTATAAAATGGTTCTCCTAGGTAAGGTATACGTTCCTGTTCAATTCCACACCCATAATCAGTAAATCGAATGTTTACCTGGTTTTGATCAGGCACATATTCAATTTGAATCAAGATTTCCCCTCTCATTGGTGTTGCTTCAATCGCATTTTTTAAGATACTTATAAAAGCTTGCTTCAATTGATTCTCTTCACAAAGTATGAATGAAGTATCAGATGTAAACTCAGTTGTAATTTGTATGCAATTCATAATTGCTTGAGGCTCAAGTAACATTACAATTTGCTTCATTAATACATTCAGGTCATTAGTTTTAATTTCTAATGCCTCAGGTTTTGCTAATGTCATAAATTCATTAGTAATACTATCTATACGTTCAACCTCTGCTAACACTATATCTATATAATGCTCAGTGTTCTTATTTTCCATTGATTTTAATAACTGCATGAATCCTTTCATTGCTGTTAAAGGATTTTTAATTTCATGAGCAATTGCGGTGGATAATTGACCTACTACAGCAAGTTTCTCTGATTTTCGTAATAATTCCTCTGTTTTTAGCCGTTCTGTGATATCTCGAGAGATACTCAAGAAAACATTTTTGCCATTCAAGTTAAAAACACGGACACCAAATTCAGTGGTTATTTTTCTTCCTGTCGGAAAAACAAATTCATCTTGCAAAGTGAAAGAAGTCTGCCCCTCTCTAAATTTTTCTATCACTCTTTTGATTATCGGAGAATCTGGCGGAACGTTACTAGGAAATGGCATCGAAAGAAGCTCTTCTCTACTATATCCAAATCTTTTACACGCAACAGGATTTACCTCAATAAATCGAACCGGAAGTTGATCCTCATTTAGCTCTACTACATATACTGCGTCAGTTGCTTGTTCGATGAGCGCACGGTATTTCATTTCACTGTCTCTTAATTGTTGATGTAATTGACGGCGTTCTCTTTCTGCTTGTTTCCTTTCAGAAATGTCTCTACAAATTCCTGATAAAGCAATTATATTGCCCCTTAAATCTAGAATTGGTGAAACCGTCACGTTTACATCAATTAGAGTTTTATCTTTTCGTTGTCTAACTGTTTCTAACCTAGTAATAACAGGATCTTGTATATTGGTATTACTAATATTTTTGATTAACTCTAAAGTTTCATTCATTAAAAAATCAGGTACGCAAGGTAATTTTTTTCCTACTGATTCTTTTTCTGACCAACCAAATATCTTCTCATAAGCTTTATTCGCTTGTAACATATGTCCATCTAAATCAAATATAGTGATAGCATCTACGTTATGATTAATAAACGATTCCAGTCGTTCTTTCGTTACCTTTAGTTCATTTTCCGCATTTATTCTTTTCGTTATATCAACAGTAGAACCAACCACCTCAACCACTGTTCCCTCTCTTTTAACTGGCCTAAGAGAGAAAAGTATCATAGTCTCATCATTTGGCCATGGTAGTTCGAAAGTTACTTCTTCACCATCCCATGCCTGTTGATAATACTTTAGTAATCGAGGAACTAAATGGGATGGAATAATGGAAGAATCTATAGTAGGTAAAAGCTTCCCTACAACTTGTTCAGAGTGAAATCCTTGTTGATAAAATAATTGTCCATCACACAGAGTATGAATAAAATTCCCATTTACTTTTTTAAATTTAACAATACCTCCTTGTAGTTCATGTACGGTATCCCTTAATTCTCGCTTTGATTCTAGTAAGGTTTCATTCGCTTTAGCTAGGTCTTGTGTTAAGTAATATAAATTTTGATAGGATTCCATAAGAAAAACACCAATTAAGAGTCCACAAGATATAAATAACGTACCTTGGATGTCAAGGAGTATAAGTGAGATAGAAGGAAAAAAGAATCCAAATACCCAATGAATTATGGCTAGATAAACAGCTAGATAAAGAAAGACGCTTTTAAAGGGATGGGTATTTTTGAGATATGTTTTGAATATAGTATATATAGTAGCAATTCCTAAAGCAGCTATCAAAGCTGGTTCCCAATCACCACCAAGGTAGAAAATACGCATAAATAAAATAAACATTAACGTAATCCAACCAGCTGTACGACCAAAATAAATAAACGAAATAATAAGAGGAACGGCTCGCAAGTCATAAAACAATCCCATGTGCTTAAAATTAAAAATCATCAAAATAGCAGCTATGATACCTGCATATGTCCCCAAAAATAAATGGATAAATTTATTATCCATTTTCCTTATAAATACTTGAATAAAAATAGCTGAACTAGCTAGGAAAGAAAAAATAGATAGATTAATGAAGAATCCTGTGAACAGCATGCCATATTCCCTCCTTTTTACATGTATTCGACAAAAAGTATAAAAATCCTACAAATTGCATCATAATTAGTCCTATTATTCTAATTCATAAGGCTATTTTCGGGGGAGAGATATGAGTAGTGATAGAAATTTAGCCCCTTTTTACCAGGGTTATCAATTAGGTGTGTTGGATAACAATATTTATATAATTTTCAGCACAAAAAGTTTCCATTCCAGAGAAAATCACCTTCCAGATTTATTTGTAATCCACTTCTAATGAACCGTTAATATATTTGGTATCAAATGAGATTATGTTTGCTATTCGGGATTTTAAGTAGCTTAAATGAAATTTCGAAAAAAGGGTTTGAGAATGATTTTTTAAAGGTTATTTTGGTAGGGTTAGCGAGGATTGTGAAGAAACATAGTGTAATTGTAAAAATATACGAAAATAAAAAGCATGTAAGGATGAGTTGTAAGCGTACTATTGGAAAGGAATTGGGGAAATCATGATATATCGATATGAAATTGATTTTCCTGTAATGTATGATGGCAAGGTAACAGACTTACAATCAGCAATTATTCCAGCACATTCTTTAGAAGAAGCAAACAAGAAATTACAATTGGAAGTAAAGCGGAGGTTAGGGAAATGTGTTGTCAAAATTGATCATACAAGTTTACTTGTTTCAGAGGATAGTCGATACGCAATTGGAAGAAATAAGGAGATGGTTCTTGCAATCAACAAGGCTTTATATTGCTAGAGCTTGATGGAAAGCAACAATTACAGAATTAGTATATCTATCCCGACAAGATTGGTCAGAAAATGGTCATGTTTTACAGAAATCCGAATAGAAAATGAGTAAATCTTCCTTACAAAAATGTCACATTCCTGTAAGGTTATTAGATAGTTTAGCTACTTTTTCCATGTCATAATAAAGACATAAGAAACGCCAATTAATAATTATAAGTTATAGGAGAGTGTCAGTCATGATTGTAACAACGACGCAGGGAATTCAAGGGAAAGAAATTAGTGAATATATTGATATTGTAAATGGTGAAGCTATTATGGGGGCAAATATTGTTCGCGATTTATTCGCTTCAGTTCGTGATGTTGTCGGTGGTCGTGCTGGTGCTTATGAAAGTAAATTAAAAGAAGCACGTGATATTGCAATGGACGAAATGAAAGAACTTGCAAGACAAAAAGGTGCTAATGCCATCGTTGGTGTTGACGTTGACTACGAAGTTGTTCGTGATGGTATGTTAATGGTTGCTGTAAGTGGTACGGCTGTACGTATATAATAAGATAGAAAACAGGCTCTCCCCGTAAAGTGTATATGCTTTACGGGGATTTTTTTGTTGGGAAAATTTTGGGGTATACCTACGAGGCCGCTTGTACACATGTAATCCCAAAATAACATGCCATAATTTCATTTAAGTCAGTATTTAAACATTTTGCAAAAGCGGTAAATAAATGTACACCGAGGTTCCTACTCCAGCTTTACTTGTTATACAAATTCTTCCCTGATGACTTTCAATAATTTTGTAACTAATCATTAAACCGAGACCTGTTCCTTTTTCTTTCGTACTATAAAAAGGTTCAGCAAGTTTTGCAATTCTTTCTTCTGGAATACCAATCCCTTCATCTGAAATACAAATTTCCACCTCATTGTTACTTACTTTCTTAGTGGTAATGATTATGTCTCCCCCATGTGGCATTGCTTCAATCGAATTTTGTAAAACATTGATAAACACTTGTTTTAATTGTTTTTTACAACAATCCATATATACAACGTCAGGATTCGTTTGGAATCTGACATGAATATTTGTCATAATTGCCTTTGTGTTAATTAAAGATACAACGTTTTCTAAAATTCCATCGATGCTCTCTTGTTCAAAAGAACACACCTCAGGTTTAGCGATAGATAAAAATTCGTGAATAATAGATTCAATGCGCTCAATTTCAGAAAGTATGAGTTGAAAATATTTTGATTCATTTTTCATTTGTATCTCTAATAATTGTATAAATCCTTTAATAACAGTGAGTGGGTTTCGCACTTCATGTGCAACCCCTGCAGCGAGCTGACCGACAGTAGCTAATTTATCTGATTTATTTAGTAGTTCCTCTGTCTTTTTCCGCTCTGTAATATCGCGAACCATAACCATCACTTTATCTGTTAATAGCGGTAAACATCGTGCTTCAAAAAAGTAAATACTATTATGCATGAGCAAGGAGTATTCTACAATTTCTATGGAATTATTCTGCTGTACCCTTACAATTGCTTCTTGTAGCTGCAGGGCAACATCTAAAGGCAACACATCCTGAAATTTTTTATACATAAATTGTTCGATAGGTACATAAAATCTTGATGGACAGCCGGCTTTATAATCAACGATTACTCCGTCAAGTCTTGTTAAAAAACATAAGTCTGGGAGTGCTTTAAAAATTAATTCTAACTCTGAAGATTTTTCTATAAGTTTTTCTTCTACCTGTTTCCGATGCGTAATATCAATACCAACTGCCCAGTGACTGTATCCAGGAACAGGGAATTCTTCTGAAAGATTTGACCACAGGATTGTTTTTTTATCACCGTTTTTACAAGTAAGTGTCATTTCCCAATCACGAAAGTTTTTACCGAGTTCAGAAAATCCATGAAGTAACTGGTTCCGATACGTTTCATCTGGATAAAGTAGCTCTAACGCGCAAGGATTGTTAATAATTTCAGCGGCACTATAACCTGTTACAAGTTCACACTCTCGGTTCCATATGACAATATTCCCTTCTTCATCACAAGCATCAACCATAACGGGCATGTTGTGTAAAATCGTATATAATTTTTCAGCAGGGATAGATTGATCTTTCTGCAATTGCTGTAATGTATTCATTCCTTTTTTCGTTATAATCGTTGCAAGAGATTTAAAGTATATAGTGCAAGATTCAATATTATCTTTAGGCGACAAAATCACAAAATCACCAATCATATTTTCATTGAATATAATAGGGACATGAATTTTTGTATGTAAATGTATATCAGAGGATGGTGTGCCGTAATGAAATATGATTCCTCCGTTGCAATCAAGCAGCTGATGTGAAATTTGTGTTAAAAGATAAAAGTGTTCTGCCATAGTTTGTATTTCTTTTACGTCAATAATCTCGGTCAGTTTGTACATATTATCTCACCCCTATGTATGTAAACATGCATATGTATTATTTTTAAAATTTTCTTAGTTTTTATATTATACAAATTAAATGTGTCGAGGTACACAGAAAAAAGGGGTTATTTTAATTTTTAAATGATTCCTGCCAATTTTTCATAAAAATGCTTTCCAAAAACGCACCTTAAAAACTATGTCCCTGATAGGTGCTTTTTTGAATTATTACCTCAACTATCATAAACAATAAATGAAATCTTTACAGAAAAAAAACAACTTGGATAAGGACAAGTTGTTTTTTTCTAAAGGGCACAGCAAAGAAAGAGTGGAGGAAAAAATGCATACACACATGTCAATGATGTAAAGTAAACTAACAAATAAAACTAAAAATTCAGATAATTATATCGCTAAGGGTTTTTGTATACTCTTTCTTTGTAATTATAAGTCTAGCATGAAAATAAAAATAAAACAACGAAAAAATACAATTTTCTGTCTAATTCGACATTTATTTCGCGAGTTACCATTTCCACATTAAGCATCAGTTACTAGAATATTTATTTTTTAAAGGTATTTAGGTATTAATAAAATTTACATAATACCTATTCACACGGATAGGGAAGGAATATATGTCGTGGTGACATTTCAATTTCACCTTCTGTCTCAAAAACTAAGTTTACTTTTTATTTTGAGATAGAAGGTTTTTTCTGTATATCCATTTATTTTATTCATACCATAATATGAACCTTGTAATTTCTAAGAAATAGGATAGTCGAATAAATAAAAACCACAACGTAATGCAGATAAAAAACTATTTTAGAAATTTTTGATTATATCTCAATAAGATAAGAATACTTTTGATTTTGAAACGGAATATTTTGTGTTTTTACAACTACCGATAAGATTACTTATGTAAACTAGATGATTATAAACTTATATAAAAAGCTCATAAAATTGTATCCTCAGAAAGGATACAATTTTATGGGTTCTCTGGTGCAAAAAATCTATAAAACTTGGACATATCGATACTATTACTCTAAAAAGGTGTGTGATTGGTATGGAAAAGAATAATTTGTTCAAATGGAAACACTATCAGCCTGATATTATCTTAGTTTTCGTGATTAAGTGGAAATGATGGAGGAACGGAGTTTATCCATTTCTCATACAACGATTATGCGTTGAATTCATCAGTATGGTCCTGAATTGGATAAACGGATCCGACGTTACCTCAAACAAACAAATGACTCTTGGAGAGTCGATGAAACATATATCAAAGTAAAAGGTCAATGGATGTACTTGTATCGTGCTGTTGATTCGAAAGGAAGCACAATCGATTTTTTCCTAAGCAAAACAAGAGATCAGAAGGCTGCAAAGCGCTTTTTCAGGAAAGCTTTGCGGTCTTTTCATGTTTCAAAGCCTCGTGTAATAACTATAGACAAGAATCCAGCTTATCCTATAGCAATTGAACAGTTGAAAAAAGAAAAAAGCATACCTAACGGTATGCGACTTAGACAACAAAAGTACTTGAATAACATAGTAGAACAAGATCATCGCTTTATAAAGAAACGAATCCGTTCTATGCTAGGGTTCAAATGCTTTGACACAGCTACATCCATTCTTTCTTTCTGGAGTAGGGGCTATGCATATGATTAAAAAAGAACAGATTGATTTACGGGACCAGTCTGTCCAAAACCAGAAAGAATTCATCCATCAATTGTTTGAACTTGTAGCATAAAATACAATTCTGTTAGGAATATATGCGTTTTACTGGTTTTCATTTTATCTTTGCACCAGAATCAGAAAGATTACTAATTTTTATTTACAATTAATAGTTTCAAATCCAATAACATTTCGACAATGGAATTAATAGTTTTGTTTTGAGCACTATAGTAAACCTCTAATCCTTTTCTATCACACATAATTAATTTTTGAGATTTCATCTTCGATAAATGCTGCGAAACAGTAGATTGTGGGATACCAAGAATATCTACAATTTGAGTTACATTACATGTCCCTCTTGTAATTAATTCTTTCAAAATTTTAATTCGTATTGGATGAGCTAATGCTTTTAAAACTTCTGCGTTTTTTTCATAATTCAACAAACTAAACATCTCCTTGTGAGCTGATATATTTTTATTATATTAATAAAATGATGAATGAAATTTTAATATTCTAGTTTTGCAGAATTTATGCTGCAGTATCTTTTCGATTTAATTTGTGTTTTATTCCGTCAAGATAATCCGGTATGCTCCAGACCTCCTTATTCTCTTTTTTGCTTGCATTTCTACTCTCTTTAATTCATCTGAACAATAATATTAAAATGCTTTCTATAGTAAAAATAGTTTTTGTAAGTTTTATAATTACTTTTGTAATTAAAAAAATATAAGCGACTTATTATAAGTCGCTTATACGTAAAAATCTATTTTATTTTGGTCAATACATCTCAATTTACTCACTGGTCTCCCCACATTTTGATACACTATTTCATTCTCTAATACTCCAATTTCAGTCAAAAACATGACATACTTTCGAATAGAAACTCTTGAAACTCCTACTAATTGTGCCATTTCATCTGTTGTAAACGCTCGTCCATTCAGCGACTCGATCTTCTGCCAAATTAATTGCAACGTTTGCTTCGTTAATCCTTTCGGAAGCTCTTTATCGTCAAAGGGCACTCTTTTTTCTTTTTGTAAAATTAGCGAATCTAATTCCGATTGACTAATTTTTGGTTGTTCTTTCATAAAAGTAAGTTTTTCTCGATATACAGTTAATGCCGCTTTAAATCGTTCAAATGTAAATGGTTTAATTAAATAATCTACTACGCCATATTGTAATGCTTTTTTGATACTCCCCATATCATGTACAGCTGAAATCATCATAATATCGATTTCTTTTTCTTGATTCCGAATATGCATTAAAAGCTCAAACCCGTTCTCTTCAGGCATAAAAATATCAAGTAATACTAAATCTACTCGTGATTTTTCTAATACTTCTAATACTTCTAATGCTTCTTTAACTGAGTTAACTGTATGGACAAGTTCAAACCCTCCTACTTGCTCTAAATAATGCGTATTTAACATTGCGACCATCGGATCATCTTCTACAATCAAAACTTTGATCATCTTATCTCTCATCCCTACTTTTAGGTATTTCAATCGTTATTGTCGTTCCCGTTCCTAACAATGAATGAACATGAATTTCCCCATTTATTCGCTGTATGCTTTCCTTTACAAGATGCAAACCATACCCCCGATTATCACCCTTTGTGGAATAACCTTTTATAAACAATGTATCAATTTCATTTTCTTGTATGCCTTTGCCTGTATCTTGTACTGTAATGATTAATGTATCCCCATATTGTATTCCAACTTCAACCTTCTTCTTCTCACAATTCATCACTGCGTCTAATGCATTATTAATCAAATTTCCGACAATGGTGACCAGTTCATGAATGATACGTTCATCATATATATCTGGTAAGTAAGAATCTTCTTTTATAATTAACTGTATATTGTTCTCTCTAGCATAACTCAGTTTACCTAGTAAAAATCCAGCAAATACTGGGCTTTGAATTTTTTTCATAATCCCTCCCATTTCATATTGATGCTCTGACACCATACTACTTACATATTTCTGCAATTCTTCATACTGTTTCATATGTGTAAGTCCTAATACAACATGCATTTTATTCATAAATTCATGGGACTGTGCGCGTAATGCTTCCGCATATAGCCTGATACCGGTTAGTTCCTCTGCCAATTTTCTAATCTCTGTTTTATCACGAAATGTTGCAATCACGCCAACTATTTCCCCTTTTACATATAAAGGAACCCGATTAGTAACAATCGTAACCCCATAAAAATTTAGTTCTTCGTTTAATTGTACCTCTCCTGTTTGCAACACTTCTTTCATACGTGAATTCGGCGTATACAATTCAATATCTTTACCGATAAAATCTTCTGTAATTCCATCTTTCTTTAATATTCGTTTTGCTTCATTATTAATTAACGTTACTTTTGCCTCTTTATCTACAGCAATAATACCTTCTTTTACAGATTGTAGCATCGTATTTCTTTCTTCAAGAATTTTCGCAATCCTATGCGGCTCAAGACCAAATAAACTTTTCTTTATATGTCTAGCTAGCAATATCGCTCCTATAATTCCAACTAATATTCCAACACCAACACCGATATAAATAATATGTCTACTTTCTTTCACCCTCTCTTTTATATTATCAGCTGAAATGCCAACAGCGACCGCACCAAGTTGCTCACCTGTGTCAGCAAAAATAGGTACGAATACTCGCATAGAAATCCCTAAAGTTCCTTTTGCTAACGATACGTGTTCCTTTCCCTGCAATACAGGTCCTTCATCGCCTCCAAGAAAATGATGCCCTATTTTTTGAGGGTCTGGATGAGATTTTCGTATTCCATTCATATCCATAACTACAATAAATTGTACATCTGTACTCTTTAATAGCTTATTTGTATACACCTGAATCAAGGAGGTATCTACCTTCCCCGTCAACCCATCAATTACAATAGAATCATTCGCCACAATACGTGCAATCGTTTTTGCCTTCTCTGCTTGGCTATCTTCTGTCGCCCGTTCAACATTATGGCTAATTAAAACGTCTGTTACGAGTAAAGAAACAATTACAACGGTACAAACTAACAGTGTAATGGTTTTCCATAAATTCCATAGTTTATTTCTTTTTCTCATTCCTTCAATAGCTCCCCTAGTTATTAAGTAGAAAAATAAGTAAGGTGATATCATTTTCACCTTACTTATTTGATGTTATTATACTTTAAATTTACTCGTCATTTCTTGTAGTAGGTTTTCTAGCGTCTCTTCTCTGCTAAGTTTTAATTAGCTAAACGAATTTATTCCATAATAAAAAATAAAATAAGAGGAATTCAATATAACAAGTATACTAAATTTCTCTTATTTTCATTTCGAAAATCTAATATTGTCATTACTTTTGTAACAAGAAGCATAAGATGGCCGTTTTAGTGTTGTCTATGAGTATAGTTAATTTTCAAAACGAAAGAAAGCTGCATAATCTTTAAAATAATACCTAACTAGGTGTATTTACGTGCTCACTTTTAAAGATAAGTAGTATTTTGAAAATTTTTTAGTTTATTTGAACGAAAGTTCATTTTGTTTCCATTCTTAAGTTGATGGGCATGGGGTATAAGCTTGCGAACCTTATTTATATAAAATAAAAAACCTGAGGAATTTGAGTCCCCAGGCTTGTGTCGCCGAACATACAGTATATTCTAACATCTAGTGATGGTAAGAACGTGCTAGAATGTAGAACTCATGACTGTTAATTATAATGATAGCGACTTTTTGATTTATTTCACATAAAAATTGCTTGTATATACATAACCCTGGAAGGTTTCCGCTCCAGAATCTACCTTGTACACTGCTGTGCGGTATCGGTAAGTACCATCAGTTCCGATTGGGTTTAAATGATAACCGAAGTACTCTTTAGGAAGTGCGTACGGTTCGTACGATTGGCCTTTGTTTACCCAGCTACCGTTCTCAAGGTACTGAAGTTGACCAACAAGCTTAACCTCGTAGCTGTTGTCATTCTTAAACTTTACATTAACCCCTTCGCTGTTAGTCCAGTTAGCCTTAGTAGTATTAACTGATACACCGTATGCTGATGCTGCAGCTGCCTTTTGAATTTGGCCGCCTGGAACCATTGGCAGATCTGCTACAGCTCCCATTCCTAAACCTCCTAGTACAATAGCTCCTGTTAATGCTAATTGTGTGACTTTCTTCATTTTGTTTCCCTATTTCTATTGATAATTTATATAATTATATGAATATACAACAACTTTCCTGCGCGTTCTATATATTCCAAGTGTCTGTTCTTTAATACTTTAGAGTAAAAAAATTAGTGCCCACGAACAACAAAAGTGCTAATAACTTTCCCGTTATAAGTCACCTCATATTTATTTCCTTCTGTAATTTGCATGTTAAAAAGTGCTGGACTGTTTAAACCTATAGTCGTCACACTTTTTGTATTAACTAGTCGGTTAAATTCATATTGTTTAATCGTATATGTCACATTTTTATCTCCTACTATATAAAAAGTTCCTGTTGAATTACCAGGTACATCAGATCCATCATAATAATTCTGTCCAAAAACACTAACTTTTTGAATTTTCGCATCACTAATAGCAGCTTCTGCTTTTATTAACCCTAAATCAGGTAAAGATACGGCTGATACACCCAAAACTCCCATAAGTATTGTGCTTGATAAAATAACTTTTTTTAACATAAAATCTCTCCTTTTCTTTTTATAATATAATTCAAATCTAACCTAATTTCCTATTTATGTAAATATAGTTAGATTTTATAAATTGATAACTGAATTTTCTTTTTATATAAAAATAATCCAAATTTATTTCTTCTCTTTTTCAAAGCTACTAATAATAGCCCTTATTGAAAATTCTTAAATTTAGTTATTATAAACTACTTTTTTGATAAAAGGTTACCCCTTGATTTCTCAGAAAACCTTTAACAAAATCTCTTTATATAACAAAAATACTAAATAATTACTTTTTATTTCTCAATTTACATCAGAATATTATAACTACTAATTTTTATACTTTTATTGAATAAGTCTTCAGTCCAATCCCTTTAATTTATTGAGTTCAACAAAAAATATTAAAATGAAACATTAATAAAAATGCAAAATATCAAAAAAATGTAAAATCTTGTCTATTTTTATGAGTTTACTCCTCTTATATACCAAAATTAAGTTATTAAGTGAGGGTATAACACCTTACAAAAAAATATAAAGGGGAATTTTTATGAAGAAAATTGTAACTGGAGCATTAGCATTAGGTGTCATATTAGGATCTTGTAGTAGTTTTGCTTCTGCAGCTGAACTTGATACTGTTTCTAAAATTGAAGATTTAACTATACAGAATAAAAACACAACACAAGCTATATCAGCTCTCACAACAAAAGGAATAAGTGCTAGTCAGTTTGATAAAGTTTATGCAGCCATGAAAAAATACGAGGGTAAGCCTTATAAATGGGGCGGATCTAGTCCTAATACTGGATTTGATTGTTCTGGACTGATGCAATGGGGATATGGAACACAAAAAATTAAATTACCACGTACAGCACAAGAACAATATGATCAAACTGCACGTATCAATCGAAACTCTCTTCAACAAGGAGATTTAGTATTCTTTAAAGGAACAAATGGAAATAAGTCAGGTATCACTCATGTTGGTATGTATATTGGAAAAGATAAATTTTATAATTGCAGTTCTTCCGACGGAGTTAGCGAAGCTAGTTTAAATAGTTCTTATTGGAGCAAACATATTGCAGGATACGGTCGGGTTAAATAAAAAAATATATTATAAAATTCCATTGAAAAGGACAACTCCTTAATCAACGAGAAGTTTCCTTTTTATCAATGCCTATAAATAATAATAAAAGAACAGTGAGATATGAACTCACTGTTCTTTTATTAAACCTGCAAGAATCACTCGCTACTCGTTGACTAATCCAAACACAGATAGTGGCTATAAATAGTGGCCCGAAAACTTACGCTTTCGTTGTACGAAGTCAAGTTCTCTAGCAAGTCCTTCTAAAAATGAAGGAGTAAGATATTGGGGTAATTCTTCAGAAAATAGTTGTAATTCATCTTGAATAGAGAGATTCATAAAAACGTCATCCTTTCTAATCTAGCTTATTTAGAAAAGATAACGTTTTTTGTATTTGAGGATACTAAAATTTTTTAAGTTGAGGGGAATGGGATATTTTCAATCATGATTTCCTGTAGGAACATTCGAAGTACCTTCACTTTCCTTAGTCGGGGTAGCACTAGACATTCATCAACTTAAGAGTTTTAAGTAGACCCTAAACAAAAATTTTCTTTCTCTCCAGCTAGTTATTTATAAAAGCGCATCTTATTTAAACCTTTATTTAGATGTGTAATTTTGCATATATAAATAAAGGAAATCAGTATACAGAGTGTGATTAAATTATATTAATAATATTTAAATTGAATTGTAATTTTATTATGGATTAAAATATCTATCTCTTTAACTTATATATTAAGTGATAACTAATATAATTGATTGGGTGAAATTAGAAAGTAATTTTATTAATATAATATTTTCAATTCCACTTAGAAAAATTCTGAATCAGCAAATTATCACATTTGTAAAAAATGGCATTCTAAATCTCTACATAGCAAAAATGATCTTATTTTATTCTGGGGTGAAAGTATAAGCAATGTACAAGTATAATTTCATTTTTTTGTAATCTTGTAGGGATCTTGCCGAAAAAACTAGGGAGGAAAAATTATGAAATCATTATCAAAAAAAGTTATGGCAGGATTACTTGTAGGAGCAACGAGTCTATCTATCTGGGCTCCTGCAAGCCAAGCAGAAACGCCAGAAAAAAATAAATATTATTCTATTTATTCGAAAGTTAATTCAACTTTAGCTTGGACTCCATATAGCTCATCTTATGATGGTGCAATCACAAATGTGATAAAATTAAATATGGAGGACAACCAAAAATATCTATTTTTCCCACTTAATGGAGGTTCATATGCAATTGTAAATAAAAGTAGTGGAAAAGTTGCATCAATTCATACGAATCTTGTTGTACCTAGAGTGGGATCTTTCAGTTGTAATGGTTCCTCTGGTCAAAAATGGAATTTACGAGATAAGGGAAATGGTTATTATGAATTTATGAATCAAGGAAATGGGAAAGTTGCAGCAACTACTTTGAACTCTTCAGGAGCAATACAAGATCTGTCTGTAGGTTTCGGTAATTCAAATCCTTCCGATCCAGAGAAATTATTTTCCTTTTCTTCGCCAATAGCATCCATTATGTATCAGACATTAAATATGGAGGAGAACCCAACGTTTTCATTACCAAATTTACCGAATACTGGAACTAGACCGGCTGCTCCAGAGTATACTGGAGGTATTGATCAACAATTACCTCAAACTTCAAATTCTGTTGTTGTTGGCGCATCTTTAATACCTTGTATTATGGTAAATGATAATTCAGTGGATGAGTATACAAAATTACACAATTCACCATATTATACTTTGATAAAAGAAGAATTTTGGGATAAAACATTTTCAGCGGTTATTCCATCTGGTTTAACTCGTAATTATGCATTTAAAACAGGTATGACTACTGTAGATCAACAAAAGATGACTGATACGCTTTCTATGAAGATTGGAGCAGATTTAGGATTGAAATTTGGAGACCTAACTGCAGCAGTTAAAGCAGAAATTTCAAGAACAATCCAAACAGAGATTAGTACAACTAATACCGAAGCATCAGAAGAAACAATTACTAGTACTGTTGCAAGTGAACCTGGTAAAACAACAGGATTTACAGAATATCAATTGGCGACAAAATATACGTTAAAGAGAGCAGATGGTTCACTTGTTTCAGAACCTTGGATTGTAAAAAACAATAAGATAACAATAGCTAGAAAAAATGCACAATAATTAGAAATTATATTATGATATATCTCAAGAGCAAATGGACAAGCAAGCCGAAGCGAAGTAGTGATGGAGCCCCCTCAATTTTTGAGGGGTTTCTACTGTTACAATTATTTGTTTACATCAAAGGATGAGATAAATATTTCAATCCCTTTTATATAAATATTCCCCCTTGCCATATTTAAAAGGAAGAAATGTGAGGAGAGAGGGACATGCAAAAGATTCTTGTAGGAAATTTAGTAGTATTAACAATACTAACGAGTATGTCCTTTGAACATAAAGTAATCGTAATGAATTCTAAAGAAGAAACTGAAGATGTGAATTTAATATCTATCTTTCCATATGAGTATTAAAAAAGGAAACGATCACTAATGAATGAACTGTACCCCGAATCGTGGACACTTAAAAAAATCCATGATTCGGGGTACAGTTCAATTATCATGATTTTGAAGAAGATGAAGATTAAGTAGTAAGTACAGTAATTTCTTGATCTTCCATACAATTTATTTGAATTTCTCCCCCTTTCCTATAAAAAATGAAGCTATTAGCAGGGTTCCAATTCTTAACCACATTTCATTCTTCGGGAATTTTACTTCGAATTTATTCTGGGGCAATTGTAAAATGTTCAATAGGTTCCTCTAGCTCCCAATTTTGTCTTCTTATGATATCTATTAAAAACATTTTAAACCGTAAAGTTCTAGAATCCGGATCTCTATAGTTTAAAATTTTTACTTTGACACTGGTTACAGTAACTCTGGTACTGGACCTGTTTAGACACAATTCGGACAGATTTTGAGGTGTATGCTGTACGTTAAGAACATCTTTCGTATTAGGTTTATTTTTCTTAATAAAAAAGGCACCCTTTCGAGTGCCTGCCACTATAAGTCATGTTATTTTAAATAATATAGACTCAAGTTTATTGGATTAATAATTTTATAAATTTTGATAGTAGTTACAATAAAATGTATTAAGTTTTAAAACAGCTTGTAATACTTTTTTTGGATCATCTTTTTCAAGCATTTGTGTGATTGATAAATAATATAACTTGTCATTTAATTGGTTTAATTTTATGGTCATTCTTAATCCTTTAAGTTCGTTTAACATTAAATGATATCTTTTAGCATCGTCAGGATTACTAGGAATATTTTGTTTTATAATACGCTCACAATCTAGAGCTAAACTTATAAATTCATGATGATTTGTCATGTCATCCTCCTAATAATTTTTTATTGTAACCAGCTGTTATCTATCTTATTAATCCAGTATTGCATAGCTCCACCTTCTCTATATTCTTGAACTATACTTGTACCTTTAAGGTATTGAGTTTGAGAAGCTGTAATTCCTTTAAGTATTCTGGTCCCTTTAGGTACCGTGATTTTATATTGTATATTGAGCGGATTCCCCCAAGCTTCTAATACGGCTAACTCATTTCTAGTTTCTTCAATATTTCTTTCTTTATCTCCCCACCAATAACCAAGACCGTATTTAGATTCTGGTTCACCAGCCTTGCTTCTTCTGTATAATGTAAGTAGCTTATCAGTCTCTATAATTTCTATTTTTAATTCCTTAAATGCTAATACATCCGAATTTGTTTCTTTAAAATCAAAATTAGAAAATCCTGAAGAACGTATTACCTCTCTCTTTAAACCTGCTCGTTCCATTATACTCAGATTTAAATTATCTATTTTATCTAGGGCCTGATTCATTTCTTTAACTGGCCAATTATTCAAATCACTATTTCTAATATAGCTGATTTTTTCTCCTAGATTAGTATTATCATTAAAAACACTAGTCATTTGCTCAATATTGCTTAAATTGATGTTTTTTTCCTGTGCATATGTAACGGATAAAGGAAAATAAACCATTAATAAAATCAACATGATTATACTAGAAAAATACTTTTTCATACTTAATTCTGTCCCCTTATATGAATCTATTTTTAACTATTTCAATTGGAAATAAAATCTAATTTTCTTAAAATAAATTTCCATACCGGTTCTTCTCCTGTAATGACAGAAGCTCTACCAACCATTCCTGTATGTAGTTCTTGTAATTCTTTTGTATCAATTGTGGCTTCTAGTTCATACATATACCCTTTCGTATTTTTATCAAAAGTAGGATATGCTGATACATATGTTATTTGTCCCATTTGTTTATCCGTTTTCTGTAACTTAAACGAATATTGTACTTTATCTCCTTTTTTTATTCCTTTTATCTCTTGAGCTGGTAATAAGATTCTTACTTTTTTTTGTTCTTCTTTTGGGATAATTGAAACAATGTCTTGGCCAGGATTAATTAAATCCCCTTGTTGCAAGATGGAAGGAAATTGTACAATCCCGTCTTTTTGTGCTTTTATGATTGTCGTTTCATTTTGATGACGAAGTCCATCTAACTCTTGCTTTTTAATAAATAGTTCTTGTTCTAGGGATTGAATACGTTGATTCACTGAAATCATAGACTCTTCTTTATATTGATTTAAAGCATCTTTCTTTTGTTCTTGCTTTCCTTCTTTAGTAACATCAACTTTTGTTCTTTCATGCTCTAAAGTTTCTTTTCGTTGCTGGATACGCTTTTCTACACTGTTTTGTTGAGATTCTAAATTCCCTATTTTATCATTCATTACTTGTTTTTGATCTTCTAATATATTTTCTTTTGTTTTTTGTTTTTCAATTGTGTCTATTTCTCTTTGGATATTTTCCTTTTCTGCAATTAGTCCTTGTAAAACTTCATCTTGTTCGTTTGAAAATTTGCTATTCTCTATTTTTTTTATTTCATTGTCATTTTCATTTTGTATAGATTGATATCTTTGATCATAAGCCTGATATTCTTCTCTTATTTTTTTATCCACATCATCAGGAAAAGAAGATTTATGAGACCGGATACTCTCTTTCAACTGCTCTAGCATCCCTTTTTGTTTTTCTAAATGTTCTACAATTTGATTCATCTGATTTTGTTTATCTGTTAATTCTTGATTTTTTAATTGAATTAAAATATCTCCTTTTTTTACTTCATCACCAGACTTAACAGCAACCATATCAACCACACCTACAATTTGAGTACGAGACACACTTGCATCTGATTTTCCTTGTATCATTGCCGTTCCCTTACTTACAATATCTATCTTACTGACATAAGCCCAAATTAAAAAAGTAAATAAACTCATCAAAAGAAAAACGAGTAATCCAGCAATAAAACGAGGAGGCTTTCTTTCCAATAATTCCACACTATCCGTTAATTGATCAAAAGAATAGATTTTACTCATATTGGTTATCTCCCATTACATATGATTGCGATTCTATATGTTCGACATGAACCGTTTGATTCTTCCAAAGACGATAATACTCACCCTTATAGAATAATAATTCCTCATGAGAGCCACGCTCTATAATATTTCCTTTTTCCATTACAAAGATTTGGCTTGCATGTTGAATTGTACTCAATCTATGAGCAATCATAATCACGGTTACTCCTTGTGAACCTAATTCTTTTAACATATCTGTAATATGTTTTTCAGTTGTAGAATCTAAATTACTTGTAGCTTCATCTAATATTAAAATGTCTGGTTTTTTTAATAACGCTCTTGCAATTGCTAAACGTTGTCTTTGGCCACCAGATAAATTTGATGCATTTTCTTCTAAAAAAGTTTCATAACGTAATGGCAATTCACTAATAAACTCATGTACACAAGCTTGCTTACATACTTGTATAACTTCTTCCAAAGTAACTTTTTGTTCTAAGCCAAAACATAAATTTTCATAAATAGAAGCACTAAAGAAAAATGATTCTTGAGAAACATATGCAATTCGATCTCGTAGTGCAGTACGATTTATCTCTTTAATATGGTAATCATCATAATATATATCCCCTTGTTGCGATTCATAATAATGCATTAATAATTTTGAAATTGTTGTTTTTCCAGAACCACTTTCCCCCACAAAAGCTGCTTGACTACCTGGTTCAATGGAAAAACTTATATTATTTAAAACATTCTTGCGTGTTCCATAACGAAAGGTAACATTTGAGCATTCAATCTTACCTGATAATTGTTTAGGAGATACCTTATTATCCTCTTTTTCACTTTTTTCTTGATCTAAATCAAAAATCTCATTTAATCTTTCTCCAGCAACTAATGCAGATTGCATAGTAGGTTGAATTCCAATTAAATTTTCAATTGGATTTAAAAAATAAGCTAAGAGTGCATTATATGTAATTAATTCACCTATTGTCATATTTCCTTTTAATACTTGCATAGCACCAATCCAAAGAATAACCGTCCCTCCAATTAACTCAAGTCCAATCTTAATAGAAACTTGCAAATTAGATAGCATGCCTCTTTTAAATACATGCTTTAATAAATTAACAAAGCGACTTTCAGTTTGAAAAAACACTTCTTTTTCAGCGTTATAAGACTTTATAGTTGCAATCCCATTTAAAGATTCTACTAAATAAGAATTCAACTTTGCATTACTCTCCATCTCTTCTCTATTAATAGATTGATATGGCTTATGAAAGGCAAAAATAATACCTATATAAAAAGGTATTAATAATAAAGTAAAACCAAATAAAACTGGACTATGTATATATAATAAAATAGCGCCTAATGTCACCATTACTGTATCAATCATTAATGTCACAGTTATTGTTGATAAAGCATCTCTTATTTTACTTGCATCCATAAATCGAGAAATAATTTCTCCTATTTTTCTTGTTTCAAAAAAATTTATCGGTAATCCCACAACATGGCGATAATACCCTAGCATTAATTGAATATCTATTCGTCTGCTTAAATATAAGATCAAATGCGTACGAAAATAAGAAAGAAGTACCTTAAAGATATACAATATAATAATTCCAATTGATACAATATGAAGTGTCTGTAACAACTGATTCGTCACAATATCATCAATTAAAAATTTAAAATAAAAAGCTCCCAATAATCCAAATAAATTAAAGAAAATAGAAGCAAAAAATAAAGGTACTAATAAATTAGTTTGTTGTTTCAGTAAAAATAAAAAACGAGAAAGTGTACTTTGTAATGCCTTACCTTTTTGGAAATTCTCAGTAGGTGTCATAAGAACTAGAATGCCAGTCCATATTTGACCGAACTCTTCTAATAAATATGTGACAAATCCTTTCTCAGGATCTGCTATATAAATTTTATTATTTTTAACTTTATAAATTACTACATAATGAAGTAACCCTCCTCCTATCACTACATGTGCAATAGCAGGTAAGGTGATTTTTTCCAATGCTTCAAAATTTGTAGCTTTTACTCCTTTTACTCCAAAACCTAATTTCTCTCCAGCTTCTATTAAGCCTTTTATATTAGTTCCTTCTAAATCTGTACCCGCTATTTCTCTAATTTTTGATATAGACATAGTAAAACCATAATAACGAGAAATCATTGCAAGGCATGCTGGCCCACAATCTTTTAAATCCTGTTGTTTAATACAAGTGAACTTTTTTTTAAACACAATCACAGCCTCTTCTCTTTACATTCGTATATATAATTTAATTATATATAAAAATATAAAAAAAGGGTGAAATATGCAATTTTACATATTACATCCTTTTTTAGGGGATTTATGATATTTTAGATATAACGATTGTTATATTTTGATTCGCATATAAAATGATTAAATCATATAAAACAATCTAAAATTATATATTAAAGGGGAATAACATTATGAAAATCAATGAAATGACAGAACAACTTACAGAAAAAGAGCTTTTAGAAATCTCAGCAGGTGGAAGTTGCCTTAATAAAATTGGAGCAGGCGTTGTTAAAGGTATTTTCGCAGGTGGTGCTGCTGGTGCTGCTGCAACAATGGGATTAGGTACAGCAGGTGGCGCATTTGTTGGAGCTCATATTGGAGCTGCTGCTGGAGCAATTACTTGTCTTGGAGAATAAAAAATAAAAGGACTGATATAAATGAAAGAAATTAATAACACACTTACAAAACTATCAGAAGAAGAATTAGAAAACATCAATGGTGGAGGCTGCACTTGGAAAAAAGCTGCTGCTGAAGCTGCTGGTGGAATTATCATCGGTTCTATGGGAGGCCCATGGGGCGCTCTAGGTGGCGGAGTAACAGGCGTTGCATTATGCTATTTAAATGATTAAGTAATATAAGTAAATCCCCCNNGGGGGATTTACTTATATTACAGAAAATAAAATTTAATATAATTCAACTAATAAAAATAATATTCAATAACAATCATTTGACATTTATACAGGTAACGATGTAATATATAAATGACATTAAGGCATATTTATATTCCATTAGGGGGGATCTTATATTGAATATAAAAATGAAATTAACACGTATTGAAAAAGGTTTAACACAAAAACAACTTGCTGACTTAGTTAATGTAAGTAGACAAACCATTGGATTAATTGAAAAAGAAGAATATAATCCATCTTTAAAACTCTGTTTGTCTATTTGTATAGCCTTAGACAAAACATTAAACGATTTATTTTGGGAAGGAGAAATTAAATGAAAACAATTATAGAAAAAATCCTCTTAGGTCAAAAATCAAATGATGAGTATCAAGAAAAAGCATATACAAAATATATTGCAGAAGCAGGTATTTTAGTTATGTTAATAAATTTTTTATACTTGACTACAAAGACTATATATCTGAAAGAAATTTCTACAGATATTATTGTTTGCTTAACATTATTTTTAATTTTTTGTGGATATATAACTATTAGAATTTCTAAAAGTAACATTGATTTCATTAATATTACTTCAGAGACAGACTTAGAAAAAAACAAAAAGAAGCTTTTAAAAAATACAATTTTACAAAGTATAATCTTTTTTATTGTTTTTAGTGGATCAGGTTATGTCATAGATAGTCCGTCTTCATGGACTTTAAATATAATTACTAGTATATTTTTCGGTATAGCAATCTACTTAATAAATAAGACAAATGCTAAAAAATCTTTAAAAATGAATAATGAATTAAATGATTAATCTGTTTATCTAGCTATATAATTGAAAAAGGAGGGGTATTTATCATTAATAGTAAATCACCATTAAGAAAAAAATTCCTGTTCCTCTTTATATTTATCTTCCCAGCAGTTTTATTTAAATTCTTTGAGGATAGAGATTTAATCACAGCTGTAAAAAATTTAATTCTACTATCATTAATAAGCTTTGTTATAATTTTTATTGTTGATACAATATCAAATTTAGTAGACAAGTATGATAAACACAAAAAGTGATTGAATCAGAGGTATCGTTTACACATTAGTGAAAATATAGGTGAATTAAAATTCGACATAAAAAGAGCTAGATTTCCTATTTTAAGGAATATTGGGCTCTTTTGCTCTAAGTATAGGAGCGAGTATTAAATTTCTAGCTGATGGTTTATTGAATGAAAGTAAACACAATTGATTTTGAAGTAAACTGAATTGTAAACAAAAGTTAGTTTAATACATATTGAACTCAACAATATGTATTATTGCATAAGAAGTTGTTATTAACTCAGATTAAATCTACCTAAAGAAAAGACGCTTTAAAGCGTCTTTTCTTTATTTTTATAATTTAGTTGTGTGACGCTTGATAATCATAAATCTTTTCGCGAATAGCGGATGCAATAAATTCTTCAATAGAACTATTCGTTTCTTTTACAATGTTTGTGATTGCGTGGTATTCACTGCTTGTTATCGTTACTGCCTTAGTGACACTACTGCTATCTAAATATACGCTATTATTAACCCGTCTTGTTAATTTTCCTTCTATTATATATGGGGCTAAACAATCAATCCATTCTACCTGCATTTGCATTGGTAATTGAATAATGGATTGACGAACATCAAAGTACCAAAAACCATCTTCCTCAGAAACCTTAATATTTCTTGGTGATACATACTGTAGTACTAAGTCAATTAAATGAAAAATGTTACTTCGTAATTGATTTGATTTAGGAAAACGAAACTTTACAAACTTTTGATGATGACTTCTTGGTTTATTGGATAAAATATATGCAGGCTTATACCCCATTTTAATTGCATCTTCTAGTGTCATATTGTTTCCAAACTCGTCCATAAGCACAATATCCCCGCGCTTCGGAATGGATATAATGCGTGCTAATTTATTACCTTCCATAAATTTTTGGAACAATACTACATTATATTTTTGTGAGAATGTATACAGCGTATTAGCCTGATCCAATTGCTGTACCAATCCGTGTATTTCTTCCTCATTTACAAATTTAGTCTCACGATTACGATGTTTCTGTATAGTACAAGTCAAATCTCCTTCTTCTATCCACTTTTCAAGTTGATACATGCTCACATTATAATCTTTTGCTGCCTGATATAAGGTAATTCCTTCTGTTTCACGATCTTCTTTCAACTTTTCTATGTCTTCTCGCTTAAATAAAAAGCTACCATCTAAACGCCAGGTCTCTCGATTAATTGGATTTAATTGTCCTTGTTTCATAAGAGTACTAAAAATGAAGCTACTAATTCCTAAATAAGCTTTTACTTCATTCGTATTCATATTTATTTCCTGTCTTTCAAACATACCTTTTCCTCCTATGTGTAAACTTCTGTTATGTGAAATCGATAATTTTATTATGTAAAGTTAAACTGATAAAAATATATAATGTAAATTAATTATAACACAATCATAACTTAATTTATTTTTAAAAATACATGAAATCAAAATTGGCTTTCTAATTAAATTATCTTTTATATAATTATAAATTATATAAAAGATAATTTATAAAAAAAATTTGATAATAAGCATAGAAAATAGGACATTTTCTATGCTTATTATTTATTTTCATTTTTATAAAATTTAATCTTACTATGTAAGTAACTTTTAATGTAATTCAGTTATACTATTAGATATAAAGGGAATTAATATGGAGTTGATTAACAATGGAATTTAAATTAAATACAATTCATAGTGAAACTTATTTAGAAAATATAGAGAAACAAAAACAAAATTTCTCAAACATAATTGCGATATGGAATCAAGATTATATAAATGAAGCTGAATTTAAAAAGGAAAATAACGAAAGAGAAGATTCATATACATATGAGGGATTTTCAGATGAAGAAATATTGTATTACTATTTAAATCGGCAAACACATTTTGACCAAGAAAAACGTATAAAGGATGCATCCAGGACTCTATATGCACGTGACTTAAGCCAGTTCTATTTTTTCATCCAACAAAGTACAGAATTTCTGCAGCAAGATGTTAAAGATTATGTAGTCGGCCAAGTTTGGAGGAACTTAAGAAAGCGGCATATACGTAACTATCAAAAATGGTTATCCCAGGAGGCAATCTCCTATCAATCAAAAGAAAAATACAAAGTATCTACAATTAGTCGGAAACTTGGTGTAATCCGTTCGTATTTGAAATGGCTATATGAAATTCAATATATCCAGGAACCTCTTCATGTGGAAATTCTAAGCACGACCGTTAATAAACACCATAAACCAAAACGCGAATTATCTTATGAGGAAGTGAAGCAGTTGCTTCATTACTATAAGGATAATGAAATCAATTATGCTTTATTATCGATCCTAGCTACTACGGGATTACGTGTTGCAGAAGTTTCGCATGCAAAGTGGGAAGATCTTGAGTATGATTCAATGCGTGACCGTTATTACTTAACGGTGGCTACAAAAGGTGATGATGAGAGGATCGTTTCTATTAATAAAGAAATCTTTAATCGTATAGTCGCGTTTCGTATACGCAGGCGATTGCCTATTGATATTGGAAATAAAAACGGTGGGACTATATTCCAAACAAAGAATCATACTTCCTACAGAGAGAATTATCTATCTCAGTATATTTCTAAGATCATTAAAGAGACCAAACTACAATTTACAGAGAATATACGCATCACACCTCATTTCTTTAGACATTTTTATGTACAGTATTTATATGATTACAAGGGACTAGCACCTCATGTTATAGCAGCTGCAGTTGGCCATAAAAATGATAGAACTACAAAAGAAAATTATTTGAAGCAAAGACTTACTAAAGATAATGATGCAGGAAATTTAATTGGTGATGGTGAGTTTTAATGTGTAATTAATATATAATAAATTCAAAATAGGACGAGGTGAAACCAAGATCCGGTTTCACCTTTCCATTTGAATTGTTTTAAAAATTTATCAACGTTAGAATAGCATGTATTAGGGGGACGGAAACGATTCAAGGTATGAGAGGTCACTCTGGGAAAATATTCAAACTAATAAGATAAATATAAACAAGAAACCTATCTGCGGATAGGTTTTTATTTTACAATGAAGATGGTTGAATATTGAAACATATATAGATTCTAGGGGGATTAGTTATGCCTAGTATTCAAGATACGATATATCCAAGAATCAAACATAATCTAAGTACGGAAGATTTAAGGAGTGTATATACGCCAACCAGAAGCGAAATAGAATGGACAAGTTTGAAAACAAAAGGAACATTACAGCAACTAGCGTTACTAATTTTGCTAAAAACTGTACAAAGTCTGGTTCTGGTGCAAAGATAAAATGAAAACCAGTAAAACGTATATATTCCTAACAGGGGTAGCACCCCATCGCTATCAAGTTAACAAAATAAAATCCCCCC
>NZ_NUVD01000091.1 GCF_002564555.1 Bacillus cereus
GAAATAGGAACGATCAATGCGACAAGCCTGCGAGTAAGAAGCGAAGCGAATACAAATAGCTCAGTTTTAGGAAACTTAAAAAATGGAGAAAAAGTAACAGTACTAGGAAAAGCAAATGGCTGGGCGAAAATAAGCTACCAAGGAAAAGAAGGGTATGTATCGTTAGAGTTTGTGAAGTTAGAAGAAGGAAAACCAGAAGAGAAGCCAGCGGAAAACATTACAAATGGAACGCAAGAAATAGGAACAATCAATGCGACAAGCCTGCGAGTAAGAAGCGAAGCGAATACAAATAGCTCAGTTCTAGGTAACCTGAAAAATGGAGAAAAGGTAACAGTACTAGGAAAAGCAAATGGCTGGGCGAAAATAAGCTATCAAGGAAAAGAAGGTTATGTATCGTTAGAATTTATAACGATCGGCAAGGATTCAATAGATCCAACAAGTCCAATAAGTCCTGAACAAGTAACAGAAGAACGAGCTGTTGTAAATGCGTCTTTATTAAATGTGCGTAAAGATCCATCAACAGGTGCGGCGGCTGTTGGTCATTTGAAAAATGGAGAGACTGTTACAATTATAGGGAAAGAAAATGGTTGGGCAAAAATCCGTTTTAATGGTGGAGAGGGTTATGTTTCATTACAATTCCTAAAAGTTAAACAGGGTTCGTCTTCTTATGAAATTGTTACCTCATCACAAAAGGTTCAAAAACCAAATGAAACAGAAGCAACACAAATTATGCAGAACATGAAAGAAGATGCTTACATTAAAAGTGACGGTAAAGTTGTAAATATGAAGCAAGGTTTCGTTCGTGCAAATGGAGTTATTAATATTTATGATATTACGACTGGTAAAAAGCTCACATATGTAAAGGGTGGAGCTGATCTGAAATTTGTAAAAGCTGTTGGGGATCGTATTCATGTCCAAATTGATGGTATGACAGGTTATGTGAATATAAACGATGTTACATTACATCCGACAATGACTGGTGAGAAAACGTCGTATTATGCAACTAAAAATGGCAAGCTATATCATTATGTATACAATCCGGAAAATGGTAAATATGCAACGTATCAGATTGGTAATGCTCCGAAACATTTAAAAGAAGGAGAGCGTTACGAGGCTTTCGATAAGAAGCAAGTTGGAGGGCAAGATAGTTATCAATACTTTGAATATATGCCACTTCGTGCAACATCTACTTATACAGGAGATGAAATTGATAATTTCTTACGTAAATCGAATGCAAATAGTCCACTTATAGGATTAGGAAAATATTTTGTAAGTGCAGCAGAGAAATATAAGATGAATGCTGGCTACTTAGTGTCACATGCAATTTTAGAATCTGGATGGGGAACAAGTCGTATCGCGCAGGATAAGAAAAATTTATTTGGCTTTAGAGCGGTAGATTCAGATCCATATAATGGTGCGACTGGATTCAAGACATGGGAAGAAGGCATTGATTTTTGTGCGGCATATATAGATAAGCATTACTTAAATCCAAGTGGAAATACATATAATGGCGGGAACTTGGGGGATAAAGCCGAAGGAATGAATGTCATGTATGCAAGTGATGAAAACTGGGGACAACAAATTGCCTCGCTTATGTATAGAATTGATGCAATGAATGGAAGTAAAGATTTAAATAAATATCGACTTGGAACGTTGACAACAGGTTCACCGATATTTAAGAATTTGGCTGAAGGTCAGACTGGAACTACATCGCGGAATATTATGGTAGCCATTAAGAGAACAATTAATACACCACAAGGGCCATATTATGAAATTGTTTCAGATAATAAAGAATACAACAGTGTCTACGTAAAAGCTGGGTCTGTAAATCTTGTAAACTCTTATTAAAGGAAAATATCATTATTTCAATGCATAAGAATGAAATTCATAATGTTATAGGGAGTGACAGTGTGAAAAAATATATTGCATTTGATATTGGTGGTACACAGATTAAATATGGGATTGTTTCAGAACTCGGGATATTATTAAATCACGAAACTACATTAACAGAGGCTCATGTAGGTGGGGAGCAAATCGTTCAAAAAATCATTAGTTTGGCGGAACAATTAATGAATGAACATGTTGTTTCTGGAATCGGTATTAGTACAGCTGGAATTGTAGATATTCATAAAGGAATTATAACCGGCGGCGTGGATCATATTCCACGCTATGCTGGTATTCCCATTATTGATAGATTACAAACAGAATTAAAAGTTCCTATATCTATTGAAAATGACGTCAATTGTGCTTCGTTTGGAGAGCTGTGGCAAGGTGTTGGAAGGGATGAAAGTAATTTCATTATGCTTACTCTTGGAACAGGCATAGGGGGAGCTATTGTTATTAATAAGGAACTGTACAGAGGTCATTCATTTAGTGCTGGTGAATGGGGAAATATGTTGATCGAAGGGAAAACGTTTGAAGAAGTTGCCTCGATTTCAGGATTAATTTATCTTGTGCGAAAGTATAAAGGTAGCGGTAATTGGAATGGTGAAACAATTTTTGAATTATATGATCAAAAAGATAAAGAAGTTATACATGCTGTTCAAATATTTTTTAAACATTTAGCAATTGGAATTAGTAATCTTGCTTATATATTTAATCCGCAAGCAATTATTATTGGTGGAGGGATTACTAATAGAGGCAGTCGGTTTTTAGAAGAAGTAAAGACAGAGGTGCGAAAATACTTGAATCCTGAAATTTATAGTAATTGCGAGATTAACCTTGCACAAAATCGTAATCATGCAGGAATGCTTGGTGCTATTTACCACTTCTTACATCATCACAAGTAAGTTATATGAATGTTTTCATATAACTGAGAATTTATCCTTTTTCTCACTAGATAAATAATGCTACAATGTAAGAGAAGAATACAATATTTTCCGATTCGGAAAAGGCTTTGTAGAAAGGAAGAAACTTCATGCCTATTATTTTAGAAAAAGGTCAAAAGATTGATTTAACGAAAGGACAACCGAGAGTAGCGAAACTACAGGTTGGCTTAGGCTGGGATCCAATTGGGCAATCAGGTGGATTTCTGTCTTCATTATTTGGAAGTAAACCAAGTGTAGATTGTGATGCATCTGTTGTTATGTTAGAAGGAGAGCATTTTTTAAATAAAAATGATCTAGTTTACTTCGGAAACAAACTTTCTACTTGTGGTAGTATTATTCATTCAGGAGATAATTTAACAGGTGAAGGTGCTGGTGACGACGAAACAATTTTCGTAGAATTACATAAAGTTCCGAGCCGTATTAATCGTTTAGTATTCGTTGTAAATATCTATGACTGTGTAAATCGTCGTCAAGATTTTGGGATGATTCGCAATGCATATATTCGTATTCAAAACCCACAAACAGGTGAAGAATTAGCACGTTATAACTTGTCGGATAATTATGCTGGCAAAACGACTTTAATTGCAGGGGAAATGTATCGAAACGGAAACGAATGGAAGTTTTCAGCAGTTGGAGAAGGCACACAAGATAAAAACTTAAGTGAGATTGTATCACGTTATCAATAATATAAACCAAGGAGGAATTGAATATGGCATCAATTTCATTGAAAAAAGGACAAAAGGTAGACTTAACAAAAACGAATCCAGGTCTTTCAAAAGTTCTTGTAGGACTTGGTTGGGATACGAATCGTTATGACGGACAAAACGATTTCGATTTAGATGTTAGTATTTTCTTAGTAGGTGCTAACGGTAAAGTTTCAGGTGCAGAGGATTTCGTTTTCTATAATAATCCAAAAGGTGCGAATGGTGCTGTAGAGCATTTAGGAGATAACCGAACTGGTGACGGTGAAGGCGATGACGAAACGATTAAAGTAGATTTAAAAAATGTACCTGCACATATCGAACGTATCTGCTTCACAATTACAATTTATGATGGAGAAGGCCGTAGCCAAAACTTCGGACAAGTTTCTAACTCTTTCGTACGTATTCTAGATGAAGAAAAGAATGCAGAATTAATTCGTTATGACTTAGGAGAAGATTTCTCTATTGAAACTGCTGTAGTAGTCGGAGAGTTGTACCGTCATGCAGGTGATTGGAAATTCAATGCAATCGGAAGTGGATTCCAAGGTGGATTAGGTTCTCTATGTAATAACTTTGGATTAGATGTAGAGTAATAGATTAATATATCCATCAGTAAATATATGTTTACTGATGGATATATTTTTAAAAATTAAAATATAGAGGTGAATATACATGGTTATTCAATTACAAAAAGGTCAGAAGATTGATTTAGGTAAGACAAGCCCTGGTTTAACAAAAGCGGTAATTGGTCTTGGCTGGGATATTAAATCTTATGATGGTGGATCAGATTTCGATTTAGATGCATCTGCCTTTTTATTAGATGCGAACGGCAAATGTACGAAGGAAACTGATTTTATTTTCTATAATAATTTACAGTCTCCTTGTGAATCAGTGTTACATACAGGAGATAACCGTACAGGTGAAGGTGAAGGCGACGATGAGCAACTTGTAGTGGACTTAAAGAAAGTTCCAGCAGATGTTCATAAAATTGCTATTACAGTTACAATTTATGATGGAGAAGGCCGTAATCAAAACTTTGGCCAAGTAGGAAATGCGTTCGTTCGTTTAGCAAATGAAGAAACAAATGAAGAAGTGCTTCGTTTTGATTTAGGGGAAGATTTCTCCATCGAAACAGCAGTTGTCTTTTGTGAATTATACCGTCATAATGGACAGTGGAAGTTTAATGCAGTAGGAAGTGGTTTCCAAGGTGGTTTAGGTGCGCTTGTAAGAGCGTATGGCTTGGATGCATAAAAGGAAACGACATTCGTTTCCTTTTTTTGACCTTTCTATAAATCTAGCAAAGAATAGGGGATAAAGGTAAGATGAGCATTTTGCAAGAAATCCTTAATACGTATGCTCAGTTTTTCGACTTAGATATGTGGATTAAAGTGTTACAAGATCCAGTATCTTGGGGATTAATCGGTACACTTGTTGTACTTGAAGGTTTATTATCTGCTGATAACGCACTTGTGTTAGCGGTAATGGTAAAGCATCTTCCGGAAGAGAAACGAAAAAAAGCGTTATTCTATGGGCTTATTGGAGCTTATGCATTCCGATTTATCGCGATTGGAATTGGAATGTACTTAATTAAATTATCGTGGGTAAAAGTGTTAGGTGCACTTTACTTAGCTTGGCTTTCAATTAAATACTTCATTGATAAAAGAAAAGGTAATGCAGAAGAAGAAGAAGCTCATGGCATGAATCAAAATAGTATTCTCATTAGAATGTTCGGTGTTTTCTGGGGAACGGTTGCGATGGTTGAATTAATGGATATCGCATTCTCTGTAGATAGCGTACTTGCTGCATTTGGTGTATCGAATGAAGTTTGGATTTTACTATTAGGCGGAATGCTGGGTATTTTAATGATGCGTGGTATCGCTGGCGTATTCTTAAAACTGTTAGAACGTATTCCAGAGCTTGAAACGACAGCATATATTTTAATCTTAATTATTGCAGTAAAAATGTTACTGTCTGTTATTCATATTGAAGTAAGTCATACAGCGTTCTTTATTATTTTAGTTGTAGCATTTGGAGTAACATTTATACTTCACTACATGAAGAATTCTGGACAAGCTAAAGAAGAAGTTGCAGCTACTAAAGATAATCATAAATAATTGAAATGGGTTTGCTCGTTTTGCGAGCGCCCATTTTTTATAACCAAAAATAGTTTATAATAGAAGAGAGACTTTATAAAAAACGTAAATGTTTTTGGAGGTGAACTGTTGTGTTTTCACGTTTTACACTTCAACCATGTGCATTAAAAGACGAATCAGATTTAAAGCAATTTGAAGCGCTTTTAGAAAAACGCCCACAATATGAACTGACAGAGAATGAGATGAAATTTAGTTATATAGCAACTCGTATTCTTGGTGTTCCTAATGATGTAGATGAATATTTCAATGAATTATTTGATTATAGTGAAGCAAAAGGGATTGAGGTTTTGCATGAACAAAATTTAAATAAGGTGATTGATCCCGACAAACTGCGCCATATTCAAGAAGTGTTTACATTACATCAAGAAGCACCGAATGGACTTACAGTAAATAGGCTTGTAGCCCATTTGTCTGGAAAACAACTATTACCGCAAGTAGACAATCCTGATTTACAGCATTATATACATACGACGTTTATTTCTGTATTGAAATTATATGAAAAACAACATAATCAATCATTAAAAACAGAAGGGTTTCGTCGCTTCTTAATTGATATCATTAAGCTAAGTGAAAATTACGTAGCGAAGTGGTTCTCTACTATTAATTATAAGAAACAAATGCCACGTATCATTTGGTACGGTGATGCGACGGAGAGTCGTATATATTTCTTATACTTTCTTATTATGCTCGGCTGCGATGTACTTTATTATCACCCTGAGGGGAAAGATGGATTTGAGGATATTGATGAAGCGGGAAGAACTTTTGTTGTGTCTCATTCTAGTCGTATTTCTCTTGAACCATTCCCCGATCGTCGTCGTGAGCGAGTTGCAACAGTAGCGTATCAAGCTTCAAAGGAAATTGAGCAAGTACTTCACCACGATAATTCACTATTATACAAACCGTGGCAATTCCGTTCATATACACCAGTAGCTCGTACGCTCAAAACAACGTATGATGAACTCTTTTTAATTACGAAAGAAAAAGCATTTGTACGCCCAACATTCTTTGTTGAAAATAAGCATATTTATATCCCTTCTTTATTTGCAAAAATATCAGGTGTGTCAAAGAATGATAAAGAATATTTTCAGCGATTAAAGGCTGTTACATCATTTGATAATAGTTTATTAATTAATACATTTCCGTTTACGAAAGAACAAAAAGCGAATTTCCAATATCATTATCGAGATGCATTAGATCGGGCAGGGAAGTTGCATCCAGATTTAATTATGAATAGCCATTGGTGGCCACATAAACGTCTACCAGAAGGATTGCAGCATGGCATTGCAGAGGCAATTATTCATACGTGTGAAAGTGAAATGTGTAAACCAATTGGGAAAGAGACGAAACAAGAGGTAGCATTATATGTTTTCGCGCAGCTCTCTCAAATACCACCGAATATTTTGGAACAGCTTGAGAAATTTGATTATTCGCAAGAAGTGCCGAAAATTGTTATATTTAATAATGAGAAGAGCGGAGAATTAAGTCGTTCTGATGCTGTTTTATTACTGTTTTTAAATCAAATTGGAGTAGATGTATTCCACTTTAATCCGACGGGGAGAAACGATATTGAACCGTATATTGAAGCAGGAGCATTTGATTCACATTGGCTTGAAGAAGTTAATTTTGATCTTGAGTTTCATGGTTCATCAGCCTATAAAAATTTATCACAAACAATAAAAGGACTATTTCGTCCGTTTTTATAAGGAAAGGGAGAATGTCATATGAATAACCCAGTCGTACTAGATTCGAAAACAGAATTGAATGAGCAAACTGCACAAGATGTTCGCTTGCAACTTAGACAAGATGAGGAAGTACAACGTATTTATAACGCTGTAGATATTAAAGACCAATTAGAATTAATCGAGCTTGGAAAAGAGCCTTCTATGGAAATTTCACGTTTCGCAGATCAAATTTTACATACAATGTCTTTATCGAAAATAGAAGACTCTGGTGAATTGTTAAAACAGCTTGGTAAAATTATGGACAAATTTGATAGCAAAGACTTTGCGGAAGAGAAAAGTGGTTTCTTCTCACGTATGTTCAAAAAAGCGGATAAAATGATTGAACAAATCTTTAGCAAGTATCAAACGATGGGCCGTGAAATGGATAAAGTATACGTGGAAATTACGAAGTATCAAGATGAAATGAAAAAATCAATTGGTACGTTAGACGGTTTATATGAGCAAAACTTAAAATATTACTTAGACTTAGAAAAATACGTAGTAGCAGGAGAAATGTTATTAGAGCGTTTAAATACAGAGTTAGTTCCAATGTATGAAGAGCGCGTACGTAATAATGATCAGTTAGCAGGTATTGAATTAGAATCTCTTAAAAACTCTGTTGAAATTTTAGAACAGCGTATTGATGATTTAGAAAAGGCACGTATGGTTGCGTTACTTACAGCACCACAAATTCGTATGGTACAACGTGGTAACAATAAATTAATCGGTAAAATCAATACAGCATTTATTACAACGATTCCGATCTTTAAAAATGGTATTATTCAAGCAGTAAATGCGAAGCGTCAAAAGCTTGTTGCAGACTCTATGGCTGAACTGGATCGCCGTACAAATGAGTTACTTAAGAAAAATGCACAAAATATTGCAACGCAAAGTGTGGAAGTAGCGAGATTATCAGGTTCTTCTAGTATTAAAATGGAAACACTTGAGGAAACTTGGAACATTATTTCAAGAGGTATGCAAGAAACACAACAAATTGAAGAGCAAAATAAACGTGAGCGTGAAGAAAGTCGCAAGCGCATGGCTACATTAACAGAGAATATCAAAAAAGAATTACAAGGATAAAGAAAAGGCAATGAGGAACAGTCCTCATTGCCTTTTAGTTTCTCTTAACTAATTTAATGATTTCATTCACAACAAGCGGAATGATACTTAGTAAGAGAACAAATCCACAATCTCGCATCGTTAATGCATGGACACCAAATATATTTGCAAGAGGTGGGATGGAGATGATGCACACTTGCATAAGAACACCGATAAGAAGGGAGAAAACTAAATATTTATTTGTAAATATCCCAATTGAAAAAATGGATTTCGTTCTTGAACGTAAGTTAAACGAATGAACGAGCTGAGAAAAACTAAGAACGACAAATGCCATTGTTTGAGCGTGTAATAGAGCGTCTTCATCAATTTGCTCGGGGAAAAGTGGAAATAGGTTTGTATCTCCGGAATAGAGTTTTGCCCCGACGATAAAGGCTGCTAACGTTAAAAGTCCAATTACAACTCCATTGAAAATAAGAAAAGGGACGCTCCCGCTAAATAAGCTTTCTTTTGCATGACGTGGTTTTTCTTTCATTACATCAGGGTCTTCGGGATCAACACCGAGTGATAATGCGGGCAATGTATCTGTGATTAAATTGACCCATAGAATATGAATAGGTCGTAGTGGTGTTGCCCAACCAAGTAAAATAGCTAAAAATAAAGCGATAATCTCTCCAAAATTACAAGAAAGTAGGAAGAGAATCGACTTTTTAATATTACGATAAATGTTTCTTCCTTCTTCAACCGCTTTAACGATAGATGAGAAGTTATCATCTGTTAAAACCACATCTGCGGCGCCTTTTGCTACATCCGTTCCTGTAATTCCCATAGCTACTCCAACATCTGCTTGCTTTAAAGATGGGGCATCATTTACACCGTCACCAGTCATGGAAACAATGTTACCTTTGTCGCGTAATGCTTTTACAATCTTCACCTTATGTTCGGGAGAGACTCTAGCAAAGACATTTAAATGATTAATTTTACTTGCTAGTTCTGTATCTGAAATGGTATCTAATTCAGTTCCAATCATAATTTCAGATTTTTCTTCAGCAATCCCAAGTTCTTTTGCGATTGCAAAAGCTGTGTCTTTATGGTCACCTGTAATCATGACTGTGCGAATACCAGCTTTTTTACATTCTGTAATAGAATCCTTTACTTCTGTTCGCGGTGGATCAATCATACCGACAAGGCCGATAAAGATGAGGTTTTCTTCAAGATGATCTATATCTACCTCGCTTGAATTGTATTGTTTAAATGCGAATGAAAGTACTCTTAAAGCTTCTTGTGACATTGCCCCGGCAGCGTCTAATATTTGATTTTTATTAGAATCTGTTAGAGCCTCTATTTTGCCATTTTTAAAAATATGGGTACATCGAGGCAAGAGCTTATCGATGGCGCCTTTCGTCATACTATAGTAGCTCTCATCGTATGTATGCACTGTTGACATCATTTTACGATCTGAATCAAAAGGTACCTCATTAACACGTTCATGTTTATTTTCTAAATCATCTTTTTGCATGTTAAAAGTACTTCCAGCAACGAGAAGGGCAATTTCAGTGGGATCCCCCGTTTGGGATTCACTGTTATAAGATGCATCATTACATAACACCATATTTTCTAACAATAGGCGTTGTACATCGTTATTTACATTCAAATTTTCTAAGTGATCGTATGTGTTATCACTATAAAAGTGAGTAACGGTCATTTTATTTTGAGTTAAGGTACCTGTTTTATCTGAACAAATAATTGTGACAGACCCGAGAGCTTCAACAGCCGGTAGTTTACGAATGATAACATTTTGTTTAATCATGCGCTGAACACCAATTGCAAGAACGATAGAAACAATAGCGGGTAAACCTTCTGGAATGGCTGCAACAGCTAAACTAATTGCAGTCATAAACATTTCTAACGTATCCCGGCCCTGTAAAAAACCAATGAGAAACATAGTAGCGCAAATAGCTACAGCGACAAATCCTAAATATTTCCCTACTTGTGCTAAGCTCTTTTGAAGTGGCGTCATATCATCGTCTGCTTCATGTAAAAGAGTTGCAATCTTACCAATTTGTGAATTCATTCCTGTTTCAACAGCAATACCGACGCCTCGTCCATACGTTACAAGCGTCGACATGAAGGCCATGTTTTTTTGATCGCCCAGTGGTACTTGTTCATCAGTTTGTATAGAAGGATGGTAAAGTGCATCCTTATCAACAGGGACAGACTCACCAGTGAGAGCAGATTCTTCAACTTTTAAATTTGCTGTTTCGATAAGGCGCAAATCACATGGGATATAACGCCCGGCATCGAGCATGACAATATCACCTGGAACGACTTGTTCAGATGGAATTTCTTTTAGCTCACCGTCTCGTTTTACAATGGCTTTAGGCGTTGCCATTTTCTTTAGTGCTTCTAAGGCCTGCTCAGCTTTGGATTCTTGGATTACACCAATAACTGCATTTAATATGACAACGAGCGCGATAATACTTGCATCCGCCCATTCTCCTACAAATGCGGAAATAAGTGCAGCTACAAGAAGAACATATACGAGGACGTCATTAACTTGAGCAAAAATCCGCTGCCATAAAGTACGTTTTTGTTTTGAAGTCAATTCATTTGGCCCATACCGCTTTACACGTTCATTTACGCTTTCGGTTGTTAAGCCATTTTGCTCATTTGTTTTAAAATCTGTTACTATTTGATCTTTCGTCTTACTGTACCAATTGCTCATAAGTAAGCACCTCCAGTAAAAACAGTTAGCAATGGTAGTGTTGCTATTATTTGTGAGTAGTATGTATGGAGAAAAAAATCTAAGGTGAGGTTCTATTTCTATTGTACAGCATTTAAAAATTGCTGGAAGAAAAGAGAAGATTTGTCATGAATTTGTTGGAATTAAAAAGAACCTCGAAACTCGAGGCCCTTTGTTATTTTTTAATTAATGTACCTAATTCTTCTGTAATAGCTTGCATTTCACTGATGCTGAATGTTTCACGTTTCATAACATGTTCATAAATGTCACGTAAATCTTCGTACATTTCTTCATTAAAGCTAGCAGCTCTCATCGCTCCAGCATTAACCATACGTAATTTTTCTTTAATAGCTTCGACCATATATTCAACGTTTTCTTCTGACTTTACGGATAAATCCACCGAAGTGTCCCCCTTTAAAATAACATAAGGTTATCTTAACATTTTTTATCATTTTCGTTAATGAATCTTTTCAATCCTATTAAATTAGTGGGGATTTCCTTTATAATTAATAATTGGTTGTTTATACTATAAGTATATATAGAAATGCACCAAGAAAGGAAGAAACAAAAATATGGTTCAAGTATTGTTTGTTTGTCTTGGGAACATTTGCCGTTCTCCAATGGCAGAAGCGATTTTTCGAAATCTTGTCGTAAAAGAGGGACTTGAGGAGAAAATTGTCATTGATTCTGCAGGAACTGGAGATTGGCATATTGGTCATCCACCACATAAAGGAACACAAAAAATTTTAAAAGAAAATGAAGTCGCTTTTGAAGGAATTAAAGCACGTCAAGTAGAAAAAGAAGACTTAACAAAGTTTGATTATATTATTGCCATGGACAACAAGAATATAGCAGATTTAAAAAGTTTAGGTAAAACTGGAGGCTATATTGGTAGGCTGTCCGATTTTGTTCCAGACGGTGGCTGGACAGACGTTCCTGACCCTTACTTTACAGGTAATTTCCAAGAAGTGTATGGCCTTGTAACAGAAGGGTGTGCAAAGCTATTAGCTTTCATTCGAAACGAACAAGGAATATGAGGAAGCTTAGAAAGAAATACTTTCTAACATAAGAAATGAAAGGGTGAAGGAATATGGCAAAGAAAAATAATATTGCTCGAAACATTGCGATTGGTGTAGCAGCAGGTGTCGCTGTATCTATGTTAAAGAAAGAAAATCGTGAAAAAGTAAAAAATACAGCAGAAAAAGCAAAAACAAAGATGATTGAAATTGGAGAAAATGCAAAGATAAAAGAGAAAGTGCAAACTGTTACAGATAAAGGACGCGAACTTGCTGATTTCAATGTAGTGAAAGCGAAAGTAGCAGAAATCAAAAAATTGACGCCGTCTGTTGTAGAAACGTTAAAAGAAACGAAAGAAATTTTTAGTAAGAAAAAAGTTGATTTAGACGAAAAGCCAGAAACAATTGAAATTCAAGCTGTATCTCCAAAGGTAGATGAACTTAAAGTAGAAGAAGAGCCAGTAGTAGCTGAAGATGGTGGTATGAAAGAGGCACGTGAGTTATTTATGAAAGACTCAAATGCAGAGGAAAAAAAAACTGAAGCGTACATTGAATTGAAACAAGATAAAGAAGAGAAGAAAAGCGTCTAAACATATATGAGAAAAATATTAGAAAAGGTGAGGAGACATCGCACTTACTCGTTTGGAAAAGATTTATATGACCGAACGATGCGCGATGATGTAGCGGGCTTGGCAGCACAGCTCGCTTATTTCTTCTTGCTTGCTATTTTTCCTGGGCTTGTTTTCTTAATTACGCTTCTTGGATTCATTGACCTTCAAACAGAAAGTGTGCTCAATTTATTAGAACCGTACGTACCGGAAGATGCGATGAACTTAATTGAAGTGAACGTAGATAAAGTTGTAAATGAGCAAAATGGTGGTTTGCTATCATTTGGTTTACTATCGATGTTATGGTTTGCTTCAAATGGGGTGAATGCGGTTATGAATGCTTTTAACCGTGCGTATGATGTAACGGAAACCCGTTCTTTTATTAAAACTAGAGCTTTATCAATTGTGTTTACATTGGCTATTATTTTTATGATTGTATTTGCGTTAATTGTCCCGGTATTTGGGCAAGTGATTGGGGCAGCGGTGTTTAAAATAATCGGTTTATCGGATAGTTTTTCTTACGTGTGGAGTATTGCTCGATTAGTAGCGAGTTTCTTTGTGCTATTTGCATTGTTTAGTTTTTTATATACGTTTGCACCAGATCGAAAGTTAAAAAGAAAAGAAGTCATTTCAGGAGCATTATTTGCTACTGTAGGATGGATTGTGGTATCGTACTCATTTGCTTTTTATGTAGATAAATTTGCGAATTACGCCAATACATATGGTGGTCTCGGTGGTATCATTGTTTTAATGTTATGGTTTTATTTAACTGGATGGGTCATTTTACTTGGCGGTGAAATTAATGGCTTACTCCATCATTATAGAACGGGTGACAATAATTCCCGTAATGAAAAATGAGCTCTTGTTCCATAATAAAAGGGAACAGGGGGGATATTTCATGAGTAATAATAAAAAGAACCACAATAATAAAAGTAACAATAAACAAAAGGGCAGTTCGCATCCAAAGCATAAAACGAGCAGCAGTGCGAACGGTCATAATAGCTACCATTAGAAAAAGCGGGTCCTTTATGAGGGACCCGCTTTAATTGTTTCCTTTTAATAAGCGTAAACCGTTTAAAATGACAAGAATCGTACTTCCCTCATGCCCAATAACACCAAATGGAAGAGCTAAAAATTGCAAGAAGTTTGAACATATGAGTATTGCAATTACAGCTAGAGAAAAGATTACGTTTTGCTTTACAATACGGTTCATTCGTTTTGATAAACGGATTGCTTGGGAAAGTCGAGATAATTCGTTCTTCATAAGTACAACGTCTGCAGTTTCTAAGGCTACATCTGTTCCTTCACCCATTGCGACACCAATACTAGCGGTAGCGAGCGCAGGGGCATCGTTTATACCGTCTCCGACCATTGCTACTGTACCGTACTTTTCTTTTAATTTTTTAATCGTTTCAACTTTTGTTTCTGGTAAACACGATGCGTAATATTCTTTTATATTACTTTCAGAAGCAATTGCTTTTGCTGTTTCCTCATTATCACCGGTAATCATAATTGCTTCGACACCAATGCTTTGTAAGTCTCGAATGGCAGCTATCGTTTCTTGGCGAAGCGTATCTTTTAAAGCGATAAGCCCAAGAATACCATCTTCATCACTTATATACACGACAGTTTTACCCTCTTTTTCAAGGGAGATAGAAATACCATTATGAAATGTTTTTGTTTCTTCACCGATAAAATCAGCCTTACCAATTTTATAAGCTTTGTTTTTTAATAGTCCCTTTAAACCAAAACCAGTTACATCTTCAACGTTTTCTGGTTTTTGTAATGTAATGTCATAAGCATGTTTTGCATAATTAACAATGGCTTCTGCTAAAGGATGTGTAGAGTGACTTTCAATCGATGCTGTAATAGAGAGCACTTCTTTTTCTGATATAGTATCTCGAACATATACGTCTGTTACGGTAGGTTTTCCTTGTGTTAATGTGCCTGTTTTATCAAACGCGATGGCTTTTACTGACGCGAGACGCTCTAAATGTATACCACCTTTAAAGAGAATTCCGTTTCTCGCTCCGTTAGAAATTGCAGATAACGTTGCTGGTGTAATGGCAGCAACGAGTGCACAGGGGGATGCGACTACAAGTAAGATCATTGCACGATAAAACGTTTCATTCCAGCTCCAGTCAAGTAAGAAATGGGGGACGAACATCATTAGTGCAACAACGATTAGTACTCCTTTTACATATGTTCCTTCAAACTTTTCGATGAATAATTGTGATGGTGATTTTTCACTTTGTGCACTTTGGACGAGACGGATAATCTTTTGGAATAATGTTTGATCGCTCGGTTTCGTGATTTTAACTTCGATAGCACCACGTAAATTTACAGTACCTGCAAATACTTCATCACCATATTTTTTTTCATTAGGAATAGGCTCACCAGTGATCGCTGCTTCATCAATATTTGTTTCACCGTTATGAATTGTACCGTCAGCAGGAACACGTTCACCTGGTTTAATTAAAATAATGTCGTTAATTTGTAATTGGCCAACGGGAATACGTTCCTCGGTGCCATTTGAAATACGTAATGCTTCTTCAGGTTGTAAATCAAGAAGCGCTGAAATTTCTTTTTGACTTTTACTTAACGTATAAGATTCCATTGCACCGCTTAGCGCGAAGATGAAGATTAAAATTGCACCTTCTGCCCAGTAACCAATTATTGCAGCACCGATAGCGGCAAAGAGCATGAGCATTTCGACATTTAACTCTTTTTCTTCAATTGTATCTTCAATGCCTTCTTTTGCTTTTGCATATCCACCGATTATATAAGCAAGGATATAGCAAGTAATACCTATATTCATTACATCGTTCTTTGTAAATAACCACCCAGCTAAAATGAAAATACCAGATGCGATTGCAAATATAAGTTCATAATGTTTTTTTAATGTATCCCATAAAGAGGGATGAGAAATAGTTTTTTTTGCTTGTAATGTTTTTGCTTCTGAGTTCATTACTACCCGCTCCTTTCAAATTCTTATTGAGAAAAATAATCAAAATCGAAACCTCTATAAAACGACGAAAGCTGCCATCCATAATGGATAGCAGCATTTCTGTTGAATCTGATTTTAATAGTTATTATGTTGTAATTATTCTATATTATATCATATGTTTTTATGAGATGGTATGCTTTTGTTTTAAGTATAAACTGAAAACTTGTGTTTTCACAGTTCCTTTGGTATATATGAGTATTGTTCATAAAAAGATCGGAAAGGAAGACAACAAGTGAAGACAGAGAAATTTTTTACCCATCCGATTGGCGTGTTTATTGCTGCGATAGTAGCAACTTTTTTATGGGGGAGCGCATTCCCTTTTATTAAATTAAGTTATGCTGAACTTGGAATTCAGCCACAAGAAGTTGGGGAGCAAATACTATTTGCTGGTTATCGTTTCTTCTTATCTGGGGTAATGCTATTATTCTTTTTTAAAGCGCTAGGAAAAGATATGCACTTCAAAAAAGGAACGGGGAAACAGTTACTACAAATTGGTTTGTTTCAAACATTTCTTCAATATATATGTTTTTATATTGGAATGAGTTATAGTTCGGGAATTGAAGGAGCTATTATTTCAGGAACATCGTCATTCTTTCAAATTTTACTCGCACACTTTTTATATAAAGATGATGCTCTTAATATAAGAAAAATAATTGGGGTTTCTATCGGTTTTTGCGGTGTCATTTTAGTAAATGTACCGAGTGATGGGAGTTTATCATTTCATTTTGGTATCGGTAGCGTATTACTTCTTAGTGCAGCAATGATGTATTCATATGGAAACATATTAGCAAAAGAAGGTAGCAAAACACTAGATATTGGCTATATGACAGCATATCAAATGATTTTTGGTTCTATAGGACTATTATGTATAGGTGCTTTACAAGCTGGAATCATGCCATTTACATTTAGTCTGCATGCAATACTTATGCTAATCTATCTATCCTTCTTATCCGCAGCGGGTTTTTGCATCTGGAATACAATTATGAAATACAATAAAGTTGGAAAAGTATCCATGTATATGTTCTTTATACCTGTATTTGGTGTGTTATTATCGTGCATGATTTTAGGAGAAGCAATTCATTCATTTGTATTATTCGGTTTAGCATGTGTAGCGGCAGGAATTATTGTCGTAAATCGTACCCCGGCTAAGCAGAAAATGGAGCAAAAAAAACAAGTAGCATAGAGAACAGAAAAACGATTAAAATGGAAGAGCAGTATTGTTCTTCTTTTTTTAGGGAGAAAAAGGAGAACAGGCCACATATAACGAAAGAAGATACAATAAAGTATTTATTGAGGAGAACAGGTTATGAATGTACTTTACATGGTGTTAATCGGGCAAATCATTCTCTTTTTCATGGGAGCGATTTATGCAATACGGCAGACAAAAAGAACGAGAGACAATATGCCGTTACCTTTAGCGATTCGTCTTATTCTTAGTTTTTCTTTAACAGGTAGTGCAATTTGGATATGGTTGCAAGATCCGTCGGCAGAATATAGCACGTGGGTTGCACTTGGTATGACTTTATCGACTGTAGGAGATTTGTTTATGGCAGGCTTGATTCCAATTGGTCATCGATTAATTGGAGGAATGGTTACTTTCGCTCTGGCTCATTGTTTTTATGTGAAAGCATTTTTGGAAAAAGGTATTTCGTGGAATGGTTTTGGGATTGGTTTACTTGTATATGGACTCTTTCTAATTATAGGGTGGTTCTTTTTTATCCGAAATGAAAAACAGGATAAATTGTTTACGATAGGAGCTCTAATTTACGGATTGTGGGTTGGAGGAATGGCTTGCTTTGCATTCGCCTTATATTACGAGAACGCAGGAATATGGTGGTTACCGGCGTTTGGTGGTTTACTGTTTGTGATTTCTGATTTTATTATTGGTGTGACAGATATCGGAGGGCGCAAATTGAAGTATGAGCCACTTTGGATTTGGTTTACATATGTAGCTGCTCAGATGTGTATTGTATATGTAGGATTATAAAAAGATACTCTCAAAAATAGTAGATAGACTATTTTGAGAGTATCTTTTTTTATTGCTATGCTACTATGTTTTTTTGTTGTAGAGCAGAAAGACTATATTCATCAGCTGCTTTATAGCCTTGAGCTAATAAATCGTTGATGTAAAGTTTGTTGTAAATAAAGCAGAATACTAGGTTAGAGAATCCAAATGTAAACATGCTAGCGACTAAAATAATTAAAAACCATTTCCAATCGCCGCGGAATATAGCAGGGAGGAAACCAAAGAAAAATACAGTCCAACTAAAACCGATTTTTGCTTGTTTAATTTGGCCAGTATTTTCATTTTTAAGCATAACTTTCATAGAAAAAGTCCTCCTAAGTAAAAATATAATAATAAATGCAAAATATAGTATATCAGAATAGTACGTTTGTAAATATTAATATTTTAGGATATATAGATTTAATAATTCAGAATTTTATGGAAAATTACCAGTTGAATTATTTATAATAAAAGTAAAAAGATGATGAGATGGTGGAATGATGCAAAAGAAAAAACGTTTGCGTGAATTCTTGGAGATAATTGCAATTGCATGTTTATTGGTGTTTTTGGCGAAAATTTTTGTGTTTTTTCCTACGACTGTAAAAGGAGCATCCATGAGGCCGACGTTACAAGATGGGGATAAGGTGATTGTTAATAAGTTAGCAAAACAATTTGAAAGCTATAAGAGAGAAGACATTATTGTTGTGAAGACAGATAATTTTTATGTAAAGAGAGTGATTGGATTACCGGGTGATGTAATTGAGATGAGAAATGATCAACTATATGTGAACGATGAAGTGAAAAATGAAGAGTACTTACAGAATAATAAAAAACAAGCTGAAAAATTACTTATGAATTTAACAGAAGACTTTGGACCGATTACAGTTCCTAAAAATAAGATTTTTGTTATGGGAGATAATCGCTTAATAAGCAGAGATAGTAGAAATGGTTTAGGGCTTATTGATAGATCTGATGTCTTAGGAAAGTTAACAGCAATTTATTACCCATTTGAACATGTGAAAATAATGAATTAAAGTAAAAAACCAAGCAAATTTTAGTTTGCTTGGTTTTTTATGTTAAACAGTAGGAGACTCATTAGATACAAAGATGTCTTCATTGTTTTTGTTAGTACTTAAAACGAATTTGTGCTGCAGTATTTGCAGTTTAAATAATGCTAAAGGATCATGATACGTTTCTGGATTGCTTCTTAGCGTTGCTAATGTTTGTTCGTCTTCTTGTATCTCAAGTTGAGCTGCTTCTACATTTTGTTTCAATATGCTAAGTGGATCTTTAAAGAACATCATGATATCACGTTCTAATGCACCTTCAAATACTTCAAATTGAAGGAAAAATTGCTTTGAAATTGTTTGAGCAATTTCTGTATAGTCTTCCGTTTCGATATATTGTTTATATTTGTTTGCGAGCATAGATTGGTTTTTTTGCATATTACCAAATAGTTTTCCGGCACTCTTTAAGAAAAATTGTGTCGGGGTAAAGCGTAGTAAAATATTGATGTTTGTTACGGTAATTCTATTCGTCATTCGTATAACATCTCGATGCCAATCATCTAGTAATTTGAAATCACAAGGAAGCTTCATACGTTCTTCTTTATATAATTTATTAAACGTTTCACTCATTTCATCTAAATAAGCCTGAGCTTGAATAAATTCATTATGTGCTGTTTCAATCCATTCTTGAATAGACCCAGTAAATTTAGGAAGAAGAACTTGTTGTACATGTTTTTGAATTCTTTCGTTCATTGCAGCATTTAATTCTTCATGAACTAATTTGAAATCACTCTCTTCTTGAACAAGGTCAGAGCAGCTCTGTAATAATTCAGGAATTTGAGAATGTATATCTCGTGTAATTTCTTCTTTCGTTAATAGATAAGATTCTGTGATAGAACGAATTTTGTCTTTTTCAAGAGCAGTAAGATTATTAATGAATCCAGTAAGTTTCACTGAGATATGTTTATTCCAACGTACTGATTTCACTAATGTATTTTCTAATTCCACACGTTCATTCACAAGGTACGCAATTGTCTTTTGAGTAAACCATATTAGCTTTTCTATACGTTCTTTTTCTATGTCACGTTCTGCAAGATTAGAGAGAATGGACTCTGTTACATCCCCAAGTTGCTGGCTACTCTCTTGGGAAGGAGAGTACGGGAAGAATTTTGCATTTGGGAAATGGACTTTAAGTTTACTAATTAGATTTTCATTAGCAGTCGTATTATTTGTGTGTAATACGAAATGAATTTGTAAGTTTGGCACTTGTTCACGTAAATAAAGTAATGTATCAAGATCTTCACCATGTAATGGTGAAGCAGAATTTAATACGTAAATGAGGCTATCTGATGCTTGTAAGTATTCAAAGTATGAGCTGTTTTTATCCAATTGCCCTTGAACAGATGGTGTAACAAGAAATGCAAACTTATTTTTTCTTAAAAATCTACTTGGTAACTTAATTTCTATACATTTTTTCTCAGGCTCTGACTGGGAAGATATATCCATTACTTGGTGGAATTCATCGAAATTCGGTATAGTTTTTACATCTAAATCAGTGAATTCTGTTATTTCAGTTTGACTATCGTCTTTAAATAGAATAGGAGCTGTTACAGTTTCAGCTAATATATTTTCTCCTAATATTGAATTGATGAATGATGCTTTATCATGGTCGCTAGTTCCAGCTATTAGTAGTTGAGTAACATTTAAATCATATAGTTCATGAACGAGTAGCGTAAATTGATGACTTAAATCTACATCATTTTTTTCAGCCCAAACAGCAATTGTTTCGAATAAATGAGAAACGGTTTCCATATCTACATTTGTTTCAGCTGATGAATTAGCAAGTAAGGCTCCAGCACTTTTTACGAGTAATGATTCTAAAGTTGTAGGTGAAACTTCATTCCATGCTAATACTGCGGCAGAGACAAGTAAGGAATCTTTTGCTTTTGTTAAACTAAACCAATTTGTTAATAAATCGGGCACAAGACCGTTTAATTCATGCATAAAATGATCGCCAGTAATTAATGCAAAGTATGTTTCTTGGTATCGGATAGAAATTTCATTCCAATTGTCATTGTTATCTGTTTCAATATGTAAGAATAAATGATTCATACTTTGGATCCAAGAAAGATATAATGGTTCATTTTGATAGCTGTTCCAAAGAGCAATAACAAAGTCTTTAAATTGGGATTGATCAATAGTATATAGAGCTTTTAAAGATTCATAGAAATATTCCGGTTTAATCTTTTTAGTAAATCCTTGGTTCACGTAATTGATTAAAGTATCAAACCAGTGTAGAGATTGCGTTCGAATTCCTTCTTGAACTGCTAGTTCGATAGCGTTGTTCCAATCCTCTTGTTTTTCATAGAAAGAACGTGCGATTGCAGTAATATTTGGATAGTCCGGTTGAAATGCAACAGCTTCACTAATCGTCTTAAAGGCTAGCCCTAAACGATCTTGTTCGATATAAAGAGAAAGAAGTTGTAAGGAAACTTCCATCGTAAGAGTTGTATCTTCAGTTTGAATAGATTGATAAATTTCTTCTGCTTTTGGTAAGAATCCTAGTTCAAAATAGGCATCAGCAATATTTTTGGTTGCCCAAAGTTCAAGGGCGTTATTTACTTTCTCCCACTTAAATATAGCTGCTTCAAAATCTTTATTTTGGTAATAAAATTCACCTTGAGCAAAGCGAATATTAGATATATTGGAGAATTCATTGTTAGATTCATTTATATAAGCTTCACCGAGTACTTCCGGTACCGGAGTAGAAGTTTCTTTTGTTAAAAATGTTTTATAGTAAACTTTTTGGATAAATTGATTTTTAATGGTCATGTTCGTTCCCCCCTGTATAATTTAGAAAAATGATGTTGTATGTAAAAGGGTGCATGTCTTTTAATAGGTAGAAGTTGCGTTATATAGACCAAACTATGTTTTTGCTAGATATATCATTTTTCTTGAGAGTTAAACCGTTGCGAAAAGTAACTTTCCTTTATTGTAACAAAAAAACAAGCATATGAATTTTTATTTTTTAATCCTGCGTGGTGCGGGCTAATAATCAGTGGAGATGGATAAAAACACTTACTGATTAAAGTTTTATTTTCTCTCGCCTAAGGGAATGAGTAGAAGTAGAGTTCATTATAAAAACAATGTATAGTGAATATGTATACCATGTTTGTCTTAAAGATAGAACGGGCACAATATGGAATAACGATCGTGCATAGGATGTGTCTTCCGAATGGAACAACATATTGGCGAGTTAATCTCACATTATGGGTATTTTGGAATTATTATAGCTTTAGCTGGTGGGATTGTTGGATTACCAATACCAGATGAGTTTTTACTGACTTTTATTGGTTATAATATTTCAAAAGGAGTTATGTCAGGAACAGCTGCTTTTTCAAGTGGAATGGCAGGGGCAATGATTGGTATTACGTTAAGTTACATATTAGGTTTAAAACTCGGACTTCCTGTTTTAAAAAAATATGGGCCGAAAATTAGAATTAAAGAACATCATATTGAAAAAACACATATTTTATTTGAAAAATACGGTCCGTTTCTTTTAATGATTGGTTACTTTATACCGGGGGTACGTCACTTAACAGCGTATTTTGCGGGGGTTTCGAATTTAACATGGTGGCGTTTTTGTTTGTATGCTTACGGTGGTGCACTCATTTGGATAAGTGTTTTTATTGGGCTTGGCTGGAAGTTAGGAGAGAAATGGCGTTTTGTTGAATATAGTTTACATCATTATGGAATATGGATTTTATTTATTTCAGCAATTGTAACATTGATTGTGTGGATTTACATAAGGAAAAGAAAAAACCGCTAATAATAGCGGTTTTTTTAGCTGAAAGCAATAAATAATACACCAGCTGTAATAAAGACTACACCAACGCCAGTCATAAAGTTTAACTTCTCACCGAGTATAATCACCGCAAGAATGATAGAAAATACGACACTTAATTTATCGACTGGAGCCACTTGTGAAACTTTTCCTGTTTTTAGGGCAAGAAAATAAAATAGCCATGACGAAGCACCTGCAATCCCACTTAATGTGATAAATAGCAGTGCTTTTTTATTTAGAAGGACATCACCGATATTTTGAAATTTACCTTGTATAATAATAACTCCTATCATAAATAATGCCATAATAATAGATCGAATCGTTGTTGCAACATTGGCATCGATTCCGTCTAAACCGATCTTTCCGAAAATAGATACGAGGGCAGCGGCAACTGCTGATAATAGTGCGAATAATAGCCAAGAACTCATAGTGAAATTCCTCCAATCGTACATTATTATACATGAAAATCATTCTCATGTATAAAGTGAAACTTTAATCAGTGGGGGTTTTGTTCATCTTCACTGATTATTATCCCTCACCAATCGGGCGTTTACGGGGAGTAAGGCTCCGACCTAACCTCTTTGTCCCACCTGAATTTTGAGGTGGGAGTGTATTGCCCAAAAATAGCGGAATAAATAACGAAATAATCCCCACCTTATCTTTTAAATAAGGTGGGGATTATTATACTACTCTGCAATTTCCTCATATAAAAAATACGTTACATTATAAATATGCTCTACTTCATCGTCCGTCATAAATAATAATTCGTCACGTTCAATCCCTTTTTTCTTTTCAATAAACTCAATCATGTTTTTTCGTTCTTCTCTTTTCATCAATTTAATTTCTCCCCTCAATCTGTTTTAATACAGTTTATTTAAGTTACTGCTATTATATAACAGAATCTTTAGAAAGTTCCACCTATTTTATTGTTTTTTTCAGAAGAACCTTTCGACAAAACAAGCCCACCTAAGGGGGCTTGTTTTCACTTTATAGTCGTAAAAACTCGGGCTCGGTCGTACCAGCACCATCGATGTAGTAAATTGTATCAGGGTTGATTTTTATCAGTACGTAATTAGGGTCTTCGGCGCTAAGTAACCAGCGTTTTAAGCTATTATTCCAAAACTTGTTTTTTAATGTTGAGTCTTCTTCGATTGAAGCTAATCCTTCAACTTCAATATAGTCTTCATCTAATTTTTTTCCTTCACGTCCGAGTAGTACATGTACATTTGGGTTGTTTTCGATATCTGTTATCTTTTTTGATTTTCGATCTGTTGCAACGTATAGTACAAAGTCTTCGTGGAAAAACATCATAAAAGCACTATGCGGCTTATCGTTACGTACAGTAGATAATACACCAGTTCTTTGACCTTGAATAATCGTTGCAATTTTTTCTTTTAAATGCATGTTTTTAGCCCCTTTTCACGATTTGTAATTCTTTCCGCTTAAACAAGATAAATTAAGTATCTTTCATACTCTTTTCATCAACATGATTTTTTAAACGTATTTGTGATGAAATCGTACAAGTTAGGAGAAGAATAAGAATAAGAATAATGAGGAGAAATACATACGATGGAAGGATGAAGTCATGTTTAATAAAATATTTCTTATAGTAGCGCTTATAGGTGTGCCACTTTCTGTACTTGGAAAAACAATGCATTGGCCCCAAACAATTATGTTTGCTGTATATTGTATTACTATTATTGCATTAGCGGGTTTTATGGGGAGAGCAACAGAAAGTTTGGCAATTGTTTCTGGTCCTAGAATAGGTGGATTATTAAATGCCACTTTTGGTAATGCAGTGGAACTAATCATTTCAATTTTTGCACTTCAGGCAGGATTAATTGAAGTGGTGTTAGCCTCTTTAACGGGTTCTGTGCTTGGAAATTTACTATTGGTAGGAGGGCTATCTTTCTTTGTAGGAGGGCTTAAATACAAAAGACAAAGCTTCAATGTGTATGATGCAAGGCATAACTCAGCTTTATTAATATTTGCTGTTGTTGTAGCTTTTGTTATTCCAGAGATTTTTTCAATGAAGATGGATGCTGGAAAGACGTATCAATTAAGTATAGGTGTTTCTATTATTATGATTATTATGTACCTTGCTGCGTTGCTATTTAAGTTAGTTACGCACCGCGGTGTATATCAACATAAGAGTGATGAAGTAGCTCATGAGGAAGAGCCCGAGTGGTCAAAGAGGAAAGCACTACTCATTTTAGCTATAGCGACAATTGCGGTAGCTTATGTATCAGAGGCGCTCGTGCATACATTTGAGACGGTTGCAAAGTCGTTTGGTTGGTCAGAGTTATTTATAGGAGTTATTATCGTTGCGATTGTTGGTAATGCAGCAGAACATGCATCTGCAATTATTATGGCGTATAAAAATAAAGTAAATATTGCAGTTGAAATTGCAGTAGGTTCTACATTACAAATCTCGATGTTTGTTGCTCCTGTATTAGTACTTCTCTCCATGTTTTTTGCACAAAGGATGCCTTTAGTATTTACAATACCAGAACTTGTTTCCATGATTACAGCTGTTCTCTTAACAATCGCGATTTCAAATGATGGAGATACAAACTGGTTTGAAGGCGGCACTTTATTAGCAGCGTATGTCATTATGGGAATTGGTTTTTATTTATTATGAAAAATAGGGATAACAATTGCGTAGAGAGAAAACAATAAACAAAGTAGTATATATACCTTTATGTAGGAAGGAGCCAGACAGGTGAAACGAGTATACAGCATATGTCTTTCAACTATGGTCTCGTTTATTTTATTATTTCCTAACATGAGTTTTGCAAAGACAACCGTAAAAATAAACATGCCTTCATCTGTTTTAAATATTTCAAAAGATAATACATTTCCAAATGATGCGCAAGATGTGCCACGCTTACAGCCAAGTAAATTTGCTCAAGAATTATTAAAAACAGCAAATATTAAAATTGAAAATCCGGATTTAATTCGAATGTTCAATGAAACGACAATTTCGAATGCACCGCTTGCGGTAGGGTACCGGGCAAAAATTTATTTAGGTCAATGGGCATTAAATTATGAATCCATAGACACATCGATTAATTGGGAATATAAGCAAGTGAATCGTAATGTGTACGATAATCGCGGAGGGGATCGATTATATCCACTCCGCTATAAGCAAGAAACTCAAAAGACAATTGAAGGCGATTTAACAGCGGATATGAAAGATGCTGCAGATGTGAAAAAAATGATGCTTTTAAGAGCACTGGAGAAAGTACAATTGCCACTTTCATTTAAAACGACCATTGGTTATGGTACCGGACATGAGCGCGTGTATAATATTAGTCCAAGTCAACTAGGATATTTATACGCTTATACGCCAGCGGTAAATGAAAAAGGGAAAGTAACATTTGGAGAAGTATATCTTGTATTAAAGGGAAATCAAAAAAGACTTGTCGTAAAAAATATTACTTCTCAAGGAATTGGAGCAGCAATTCCAATTCATGATCATTTATATTTTAAATTCATTTCTTCTTCTCACTCGCAATAAAATAAAAAACGTCAGCTTATAAGCTGACGTTTTTTATTTATAATGTAATGTGTGATTTTTTTGATAAGAAATCTTCTGTTGGATAGTAACTGTTTTTTACAAGAACATTCGGTCCAAGACACTTTACAGCAGGGCAGTGGCAGCTTAATGATTTTGCTGTTTTTGAAGCGCTCCACTTTTCATATGATTCTTGTAATGTGTTTGTTTGTATATTCCCTAGAATTGGAACATCACCGAAATCGGTAACTATAATATTGCCATCAAAAATGTTTACATTTAAACGTGAACGACCATCTGGATCGTTACGAACAGTAACATTTTTGCTGTCTTGTAATTTTTTAAATGTAGCGATGTCTCGCTCGTCATCGCTACAAGCATAGAAAGGTAATGTTCCAAATAACATCCATACATTTTCATCGCGAATTTCTAGTAAATGCTCAATTGCATCACGAATTTCAGCTTTTGTTAAAATTTCTAAATTGCTCGCGAAGTCACTTGGATACATCGGATGAACTTCGTGACGTTTACAGCCCATTTCTTCAACGATTTGACGATGAATATGTTCAATGTGTGGTAGAGTTCGTTTATTCAGCATAGTTTCGGCTGATACGAGTACACCTGCATCTGATAGAGCTTTACTATTTGTAATCATTCTTTCGAATAATTTTGCACGTTGTTCATAAGTAGGTTTACGCTCCATCATTGCAAATCCGCCTTCAACGAAGTCATCAATTGTTCCCCAGTTATGTGAAATATGCAATACATCTAAGTAGGGAATAATTTGTTCGTAACGTGCTAAATCTATAGTTAAGTTTGAGTTGATTTGAGTGCGAACGCCTCGTTCATGGGCATATTTTAAGAGTGGCGTTACATAGTTGTCGACGGATTTCTTTGAAAGCATAGGTTCGCCGCCAGTAATACTTAAAGAACGTAAATGAGGAATCTCATCTAATCGTTTTAATAAAAGCTCCATCGGAAGCGGATTTGGATCTTTCGGCTGTAATGTGTAACCAACAGCACAATGCTCGCAACGCATATTGCATAACGTCGTCGTTGTAAACTCAACGTTTGTTAATAGTAGTTTGCCGTACTCTTCAAGGTCCATATACGCTTCCCATGGATCGTAAGAAGGAGTAATCGGCTTCATTTTTTGTGATATCGTCATATGAAATACTCCTTTGACTATTGAAATAACAAATTGTCCATTCTCTATAATAGAAGAATATGTACTTTTTATAAAGTGAAACTTTTTAGCGGAAAAAGAGAGAAGGCTTACATTATAGCGGATGACCGTGACAAAATTGATGAAATTTCATGCCCATAGCAATCATTTTTGCGGTATAATAAAAGCAACTCGAATTAAAAGGAGAGTGCCTTCATGGGAAAAGCAATTCAAGATAAAGATACACAATTAGTATATTTAAAAGAGCGTTTAAATATGTTCATTGAAGTAATTGATACAATTGAACCTGAAGAAGTAGAGTTAGAAGATGTAGATCGTCTTCTTGCGATGTTAGATGAATTAGAATTAAAATGTGAGCAATTTAAAAAAGACGAATAATATATTAAAAAGGCTGCCAATACAAAATTGGTAGCCTTTTTCTGTACGGATAATAGAAGGAATATAGAAAAAAAGGTATAATCAAGTTGTGAAAAATTTCATTTATACTTTAATAGCATGAAATAAATAAAAAGCTGAAGAGCATAACAATGGAATTTTCATCTCATAACGTTTTGGTAGCGTTCACAATTGAGGGGGAAGTAACAATGGAAAAGCTTCAAGAAAGCATGTATCAACTAGTTGTTGAAACGTCAACGAACTTACCGAAAGATGTTCGTCGTGCGATTCAACAAGCAAAGGAACGAGAAAATGCAGGGACTCGTTCTGCGATGGCACTTGGCACAATTACGAATAATATTAAAATGGCAGATGATAATATCTCGCCGATTTGCCAAGATACAGGGATGCCAACGTTTAAAATTTATACACCAGTGGGTGTGAATCAATTAAAACTGAAGGAAGCTATCTATAGTGCGCTTGAGCGGGCGACAAAAGATGGTAAACTCCGTCCTAACTCTGTTGATTCTCTGTTTGGAGACAATAGTGGAAATAACTTAGGACCAGGTACACCTGTTATTAAGTTCGAGCAATGGGAAAAAGATTATATTGATGCACGTTTAATTTTAAAGGGCGGCGGCTGTGAGAATAAAAATATTCAGTATAGCTTACCGTGTGAATTAGAAGGACTTGGACGCGCAGGTCGTGATTTAGAAGGAATTCGTAAATGCCTTCTTCATGCGGTATATCAAGCGCAAGGTCAAGGATGTAGTGCAGGTGTAATTGGTGTTGGTATCGGGGGAGACCGCACATCAGGTTACGAATTAGCAAAGAATCAATTATTCCGTACATTAGATGATGTTAATCCAGTACCAGAGTTACAAAAACTTGAAGAGTACGTATTAGAAAATGCGAATAAGCTTGGCATTGGTACGATGGGATTTGGCGGAGAAACAACTTTACTTGGTTGTAAAATTGGCGTATATAATCGTCTGCCAGCTAGCTTCTACGTATCTGTTGCGTATAATTGCTGGGCATATCGCCGCCTTGGTGTGAAAATCCATCCTGAAACAGGAGAAATTATGGATTGGCTATATCAAGAAGGTGACGATACACTTCAGCAAGAAGTACAAGAAAAAACAGAGCAACGTGAAATTGTACTGCAAGCACCAATTACAGAAGAGCAAATTCGTGAACTTCGTGTTGGTGATGTTGTAACAATTAATGGCATGATGTATACAGGTCGTGATGCAATCCATAAACATTTAATGGATAACGATTGTCCAGTAGACTTAAATGGACAAGTTATTTATCACTGTGGTCCAGTTGTAGTGAAAGACGAGAATGACAATTGGCAAATTAAAGCAGCAGGCCCAACGACAAGTATTCGTGAAGAGCCATACCAAGGTGATATTATGAAGAAGTTCGGTATTCGTGCTGTAATTGGTAAAGGCGGTATGGGTGCGAAAACATTAGCTGCTTTAGAAGAACATGGTGGCGTATATTTAAATGCAATTGGTGGCGCAGCACAGTATTATGCTGAATGTATTAAGGAAGTAAAAGATGTTGATTTCTTACAATTCGGTATTCCAGAGGCAATGTGGCATTTACGCATTGAAGGCTTTAAAGCAGTTGTAACGATGGACTCTCATGGTAATAGCTTACATGCTGATGTTGATAAAACATCACTTGAAAAATTAGCGAGCTTTAAAGAGCCAGTATTTAAGTAAACAAAAATGCATCTCGAATGATTCGAGATGCATTTTTTTGGTATATATAGAAAAACATGCTCAGCATGAAAGAAAGCAAAGAAACAGAAACTACAGGTACGATTATATATGGAAAGGAGACTATTTATGAAATATAAATGGTTATATATAGGTCTCATTTTTTCAATTATGATGGCACTTGTTCCAGTTTCAACATTTGCTTATACGAATACCCCACATAACTGGGGAATCCCGCGTCCTAAAAATGAAACAGTACCAGATGCAGGGAAGTTATATACAGAATTACTACAAAAAAATGGTGGTTTTTACTTAGGAGATACGAAGAAGAAAGACATTTATTTAACATTTGATAATGGATATGAAAATGGCTACACAGGACAGATTTTAGATGTATTAAAAGAGAAGAAGGTGCCAGCCACTTTCTTTGTAACAGGGCATTATATTAAAACACAAAAAGATTTATTATTAAGAATGAAAAATGAAGGACATATTATTGGAAATCATTCTTGGAGTCATCCTGATTTCACAGCGGTAAACGATGCAAAACTTCGTGAAGAATTAACGAGTGTAACGGAAGAAATAAAAAAAGTAACCGGACAAAAAGAAGTGAAATATGTACGTCCTCCGCGCGGTGTATTTAGTGAAAGAACATTAGCTCTTACGAAAGAAATGGGCTACTATAACGTATTTTGGTCGCTTGCATTTCTTGATTGGAAAGTAGACCAGCAAAGAGGATGGCAATACGCTCATAATAATGTAATGACGATGATTCATCCAGGATCTGTTTTATTACTTCATGCGATTTCAAAAGATAATGCAGAAGCACTTGCGAAAATCATTGATGATTTGCGCGAGAAAGGGTATCATTTTAAAAGTCTGGATGACTTAGTAAAAAGCAATCAACCGTAAGCATGTATGCTTACGGTTTTCTCATGCTATAATGATGTGTAAAAAGGATGGGGAAACGTATGTGGAGCGAACATGTTACGTTAGAGTATCCGTATCACTTTGAAGAAGTACTAAAGCGTTTATCTTTTGATCCGTTAAACGTCATTCAATTAGATGAGAAAGTCATGTATGTCCCGCTTTGTATAGACGAAGAACAGGTTGTTGTTCGTTTGCAAGGGATTGGTACTGTTCAAAATCCACAGTTTTGGATTTCTAGTCAGACAGGAGATCCAGAGAAAGTAATGAAACGAATGAGGTCCATCTTTCATTGGAATGATTCGTTTCAAGATATACAAAATCATTTTTTAAACACATCATTACGTCCACTATTTGAAATGTATGCCTATACTCCAATTATTTTAGAATTCGATTATTTTGCATGTTTACTTCGCTGTATCATTCATCAACAAATAAATTTGAAATTTGCTACTGTGTTAACAGAACAATTTGTAAAACGATATGGAATAGAGAAGAACGGTGTATTCTTTTTCCCCACTCCGGAAATAGTAGCAAATATTTCAATAGAAGAATTGAGAGAGCAGAAGTTTAGTCAGCGGAAGGCTGAATATATAGTAGGATTAGCAAAACATATTGTAGACGGTAAATTAGATTTAGCGAGTATAGAAACCAGGGCGGAAGAAGAGGTTTCGGCACAATTGTTACCAATTAGGGGGATTGGTGCATGGACAGTGCAAAACTTTTTAATGTTTGGGCTTGGACGGAAAAATATGTTTCCAAAAGCAGACATCGGAATTCAGCGCGCAGTGCAAGGTATATTTCAATTAGATGATAAACCGGATGATGCATTTTTAGAAAACGTGAAACAAGAGTGTGAACCATACTGCAGTTATGCAGCGTTATATTTATGGAAAAGTATAGAGTAGAGGTGTAATAATGATACAAAAGCAACATGAGAGTAAGTTGGAAGTTGGTCAAACATTTCCTGTGACGATTAAACGTCTTGGAATTAACGGAGAAGGCGTTGGTTATTTTAAGAGACAAGTTGTTTTCATTCCAGGGGCATTACCAGGAGAAGAAGTTGTTGCTGAAACAACGAAAATTCAGCGTGGCTTCGCTGAAGCGAAAGTGAAAAAAATTCGTAAATCGTCACCACATCGTGTGAAAGCACCGTGTCCAGTATATGAGGAGTGTGGCGGTTGTCAATTGCAACATTTAGATTATAAAGAACAATTAAATCAAAAACGTGATATCGTTGTACAAGCATTTGAGAAGTACATGAATAACACTTTGGAAGAGAAAATTCGTCCAACGCTTGGCATGGAAAATCCATGGCATTATCGTAATAAGAGTCAATTACAAGTGGGGCGTAAAGACGAGAAGGTTATTACAGGGCTATATAAACAAAACTCACATCAGTTAATTGATATCGCCCATTGTATGATTCAACATAAAGCAACGAATGAAGCGACAAAAGTTGTGAGACGTATATTAGAAAAATTAAATGTTTCTATTTACAATGAGAAAAAACAAAAAGGTTTAGTACGCACAATTGTAACACGTACTGCAGTTCAAACAGGGGAAGTACAAGTTACACTTATTACAACAAAAGAAGAATTGCCAAATAAAGAACAATTTATTGCAGAAGTACAAAAACAGATGCCAGCTGTTAAATCAATTATGCAAAACGTAAACTGGCGTAAAACATCTGTTATTTTTGGTGATAAAACATTTAAATTAGCTGGAAAAGAAGTAATTCAAGAAACACTTGGTGATTTATCATTTGAATTATCAGCACGTGCATTCTTCCAGTTGAATCCAGAACAAACGGTTGTTTTATATGATGAAGCGAAAAAAGCAGCGGCTTTAACAGGAAATGAGAAAATTGTAGACGCTTATTGTGGTGTTGGAACAATCGGTCTTTGGCTTGCGAATGATGCAGCGGAAGTGCGCGGTATGGATGTAATTCCAGAAGCAATTGAGGATGCAAAGAAAAATGCAAAACGCCACGGATTTACTAATACAAAGTATGAAGCTGGTAAAGCGGAACAATGGCTACCAAAGTGGGTAAAAGAAGGATGGCGTCCAGATGTAATTGTTGTCGATCCACCGCGTACAGGTTGCGATGATAAATTACTGGAAACAATTTTAAAGGTACAGCCGAAGCGAGTTGTATACGTATCGTGTAATCCTTCATCGTTAGCACGTGATGTGAAGGCATTAATGAAGAGCTATGAAGTGGAGTATGTACAACCTGTTGATATGTTCCCGCACACGGCTCATGTAGAAAATGTAGTGAGACTTGTTAAAAAGTAAAGTTTATTTATATTCCCTCATGATATGAGGGAATATTTTCTATGAAGGAGAATACGATGAACAATTATAAATTAACGATTCAGTATGACGGTGCACGTTTTAAAGGATGGCAACGTCTTGGTAATAACGATAGTACGATTCAGGGGAAAATCGAAAGTGTAATATCTGAAATGGTCGGGAAAGAAACTGAAATTATCGGTTGTAGTAGAACGGATGCGGGTGTACATGCTTTGAATCAAGTGGCTAACTTTAAAAGTGATGAGAAGTTAGTGGAACATAAATTGAAAAAATATTTAAATCAATATTTACCAAATGATATTAGTATTACGAATGTAGAAGAAGTTTCAGATCGCTTCCATGCTCGTTACAACTCTAAGGCGAAAACATATCTTTATAAAATTTGGAATGAAGAGCATACGAATCCATTTATGCGTAAATACAGCATGCATGTGAACAAAAAATTAAATGTGGAAAGCATGAAACAAGCTGCGAAACATTTAGTTGGTTCACATGATTTTACTGCTTTTTCAAATGCGAAATCAAAGAAAAAGTCTATGGTTCGTGAAGTGTATACACTGGATGTAATAGAAGAGGCAGGATTTGTACTAATTAGAGTAAGTGGTAATGGCTTCCTTCATAACATGGTGAGAAAAATTGTTGGGGCATTAATTGAAGTTGGATTAGGACAATTAGATGCTGAAGCAATTCCAAACATTTTAGAAGAAAAACAACGCAATCAAATTAATTGTCTTGCTGAGGCGAGTGGTTTGTATTTGGAGAGTGTTGAGTTTTAAAAAAGATACGGATATGAAAAAAGCACTCATTTGAGTGCTTTTTCTTTTATGCTGATGCAGTAGTTTTATCTTTGCGGAAAATCCCCATTAATCCTCCGATTAATAATAAAATTCCTGGTAATAAGTAAACGATAGAAATACAAATAAATCCACCAATGGCAGCGATAGTCATCATAATGCCACCTACTTTAGCCTTGCTTTTAACCATAACGCATCCAACAATTCCTAAAATAGAAAGAGCTACAGCAGCCCAGCCTAATCCAATAACTTGATTAGCGCCGTCAGCTTCAACTGCTGCTCCTACGCCTCCGATAAATAAAGCGATAAATGCACATAAAATCCCGAATATACCGCCGATTAGTCCTAATACAAATTCTGTTGTTCTTTTCATAGTAATCACCTTTTTGATTATATTTTATTTAGAATTAAAGAAAACTTTTTTATTTTCGTGAGTTTCGTATTGAATTTTAAAATCGTCACCAGTGTTAACCAATTGAGAGATGTAACCTTCTCCTTCGGCTCCTTTATAGAGTTTCTGTTGCAGTTCATTTGGTGTTACTGCGTACTGGTCATTATTGTAAACATGCCCATCATTTGAAACAAGTTTGAAACTCGATCCGAATAAGTCATATTCGTGATCTTGTGTTTCAGCATCAGTAACTTTACCTTTAATTTTTACTAGAACCCATTCTTTTCCTTCTGGAGCAGCTTCGTTAAATTGATTTTCCTTTTTTAATATTTCAAAGGCTTGATCACCACGAATTACTTCTAAGATAGATAATTCAACCTTAGCCTTGAATTTTTCGAATTTGCCGTCTTCACTATTGAAGATAACATCATTAACGGTAGCAGTTTCATTAAATTTAATTGGATTAGTACGATTTCCTTTAGCTGATTCTGTTTTTGATTCTTTTTCTTTCGGTGTTTCTTGTGGAGCTTGTTCTTTTTCTGTTGTTTGTACCCCATTATCTTTTTGTTCATTTGATCCGCAAGCCGCTAATCCGAAAATTAATGAACTACATGCTAATGTAAGTAAAAGTTTTTTATACATAAATTCTTCCTCCTAGATGTTGAAATGTCAGATTTAGAACTTACATGATAACAAACATAATGAATACTGAATGTCGAAAATTGTCGTTAGAATTAAAGAACATTTATTCTGTATATAATCAATTTTAAATTAAATTTCAAAGTTTTGAGGTAGAGGGAATAGAAAGAAAAAACACGAGACCTGTAAATGTCTCGTGTTTGAATTTGATAATGAGATTTGTTAGTTCAAGAAGAGTGTTCTTTCTTTATACGTATCTTCAAATTCCAAAAAGCAGCAAGCATAATAGCTGCAAAGGAGCCGCTAATTGTTCCTAATAGCTTTGCATAAGGGAAGCTACTCATATCACCATTAAGGAATAACATCATACATAGAACGGCAGGGAGAAGGTATAAGTATTGTAATAACTTTAATTTTTTATCATTACTCATATATATAGCCCCTTTCTAGCATGTTATATGTAAATTATAACGTATTTTTCCAAATAGTTACTTATAATTGAAGAAATGTTCATTTCATATGTGTAAATGCAATTTTTTAATTCGATATTGTAAGTTTTGTCTACTCAATCCTAAAAACTTTGCAGCTTGTGAGATATTACCATTATTTTCTTTAAGGATTTGATTGATGTAGTCCTTTTCCATTGCTTCTATTGTGTTCTTTAAAGTTTTAGGTGTATCAGCATTGAGACTGGTTAGGGAAGGTTGCATATCGAATTCCTTTTTTATTCGTTCGCGAAAGCGAGTTGGTATATGAAAAGCTGTAATAATATTTTCATCTTCTATTAAGTTCATGGAACCTTCAATGATATGTTCCAATTCTCGTATGTTTCCGGGCCAATCGTATGCATAAAAGAATTCTCTTACGTTTACATCTACATCCGTTACGCCGAGCTCAAATTGATTGTTATACTTTTCGATAAAGTGCTGAACAAGAGCTGAAATATCTTCTTTTCTTTCGCGTAAAGGTGGAAGGCATAAAGTAACGACACTTAATCGGTAATATAAGTCTTCTCTTAATCGATTGTGTGTAATAGCTTCAAGTGGGTCTTCATTAATAGTTGCTATAATACGAACATCGATTTCTTTTTCTTGTGTACCTCCAATTCTTCGTATTGTTTTTTCCTGTATGGCCCGCAGTAATTTGGCTTGAAGTGTTGGACTTAATGAGTTGATCTCATCTAATAACAAAGTGCCTCCATTTGCCTCTTCAAATAAGCCGGCTTTATCTATAGCTCCTGTAAATGCACCTCTGTTCGTGCCAAATAATAAGCTTTCCATTAGCGTATCAGGTATGGCGGCACAGTTTTGTGAAATAAACGGTTTGGTTGAACGTTGACTTTCATTATGGATACTTTGTGCAAATAATTCTTTGCCAGTCCCTGTTTCTCCTACGAGAAGTATGGATGAGGGAGTACGAATTACTTTCTTTGCTTCTGCAATGACCGATTGAATCGCTCTAGAATCACCAATTATGTGATCAAAGGTAAACTTAGTGTTTTGTTTTCGCGAAAGGTTTGTTTTCATTGTTTGCTTTAAATGATTTATCTCTTTTGAAATTTCAATAGCACCTTTAATTTTTCCATTTTCTATTATCGGAAAAGTATCGTTAATCGTCGTAATTTCTTGCCCTTTATTGTTAAAATACGTTTGTTTTATATTTTTGTTTGTTTTTCCAAGTTTTAATGCCTCTATAAGAGTACTATTTTTATTTTCTTCAAATGCAAATACTTCTAAAGGATTTTTATATAGCACATCTAAGCGGTTCATTGATTCAATTTCCATCATTTTGCGGTTATAGATAATCGTTTTACTTTCCTCATTAATAATATGAATCCCGATATCGAGTTCATTGAGTAAAGTTTCATATAGCATATTCATTTCAATAATTTTTTTGAAATTGATTTCTTCTGTATGCATGTTGTATCTTCCCCTCGTTTTACCCTATGAAGACTGACTTTTTATAATTTTATTAAAATTCTCATAAAATCGCAAAATTTTTTTGCTATTTTTCTTTTAAAACTTTTAAAATGATAGAAAAATTTTGCGGTTAGACAGATTTTTTTGTGCAAAACTCTTATTTTATATACGAATTCGAAATTGGTACGTATTTTGCATAAATAATATTCGAAATCTCTAGAGGGGAGAATATGAATCTTACAGGATATGCAACGTTCCAGTGTCAATTAATAAGAAGGAGGAGTGTATAAAGTGAAGACGGTTATAGAGGGCGTGTATAGTCCTTGTTACGGGAAAGTAGAGAAGTTATTCGTTGCGGAAAGTTCTTACGTATATGAGTGGGAGAAATTAGCGCTAATTGAAACAATAGATAAACAGAAAATAGAAATTAAGATAGGAATCAGTGGTTATATCGAATCATTAGAAGTAGTAGAGGGACAAGCTATCGCTGATCAAAAACTATTAATAACAGTGAGGGATGACCTTTTAATAACAGGCAGTGATTGATATAAGTGATATGTATTTTTGCTCTTTTAAATCGTTATTTTTACTATGAATAAATTTAAAAACGCTTACATTAAATGGGTTTTAAAAATGAAAAGGGGGGATTTATATGATGGATCAAAACCAGGGATTAAAAAGAGAATTGAAAAGCAGGCACATCTTTATGATTGCACTTGGAGGGGTTATTGGTACAGGACTCTTTTTAGGTTCTAGTTATACAATTCATGAAGCTGGACCTGGAGGGGCAATCTTAGCGTATCTTGTCGGAGGATTTGTTATGTATTTAACGATGCTCTGTCTTGGAGAGCTAGCTGTTGCGATGCCTGACGCAGGATCTTATCAAACGTATGCTACAAAGCACATTTCCCCTGCAGCGGGTTATGTAGTGGGATGGATGTCGTGGCTAAACTGGTCCGCTACGATAGGTATTGAATTAATTGCGGTTAGTATTTTGATGAAACGCTGGTTCCCTGATGTACCGTCATGGATTTGGTGTGTAGCGTTTGCGGTGCTCCTCTTTGCTATTAATGCGTTATCTTCAAGAAGTTTTGCGGAAGTTGAATTTTGGTTTGCAAGTATTAAAGTAATTACAATTATTGCATTTATTATTTTGGGCGGGGCAGCAATGTTTGGTTTTCTAGATATGAAAGGAAATGAACCAGCACCAATGTTCTCTAGCTTTACTGATTACGGTGGACTATTTCCAAATGGATTATCAGCTATTTTAATTACGATGATTGCAGTTAATTTTTCCTTCCAAGGAACGGAACTAGTTGGTATTGCAGCTGGTGAGAGTGAAAACCCAGAGAAAACGATCCCGAAGGCAATTAATAATACTGTTTGGCGCATACTTGTTTTCTTTGTACTATCTATTTTCATTCTTGCAGGACTATTCCCTTGGCAGCAGGCAGGCGTGATAGAAAGTCCATTCGTAGTTGTATTTGATAAAATTGGTATTCCTTATGCGGCGGATATTATAAATTTCGTTATTATTACAGCGGTACTATCAGTTGCAAACTCAGGCTTATATGCGACTTCTCGTATGCTATGGTCTATGTCTAATCAAGGAATGATTAGCCCGATTTTTGGTAAGTTGTCTAAAAACGGCGTTCCTATTTATGCATTGATTGTAAGTACGATTGTAGGGTGTCTCTCATTACTATCAGGTATTTATGCGGAAGATACAGTTTATTTATGGCTACTTTCTATCGCTGGGTTCGGAGCGATATTAGTTTGGGCATCTATTGCTCTATCTAACTTATTAGCTAGAAGGTCATACATTAAGCAGGGTGGGGATGTGAAGGACTTGAAATTTAAAACACCATTATATCCATTTGTACCACTTCTTGCGTTAGGATTAAATTTAACAGTAATCGTTGGTATGGCTTTTATTCCAGAACAAAGAATGGCATTATATTGTGGAATCCCATTTATGATTGTTTGTTTACTGTTTTACCGTGCGACAAAGAATAAGGGAAGAAAAATAGAACAAATTGAAAAAGTAAATACAACAGAAGTAGAAAGTTTATAAGTATATTCGAAACCTGCAAGTAATTTAGAGACTGTAAAATTGTAAACAGTCTCTTTTAATGAGAAAGTTAAAGTGAAACAGTTAATTGAATTTACCAAAGTGATAACAGCGTTCATATATGAATGGTGTCATACAAAAAATTTGAAATCGTACAGGTATGTATACTTGTACGATTTTTTAGTGAACTATTTCAGAGTTGAATGTAAACAGCTGAAATAGTTCTTTATTTTTCTATGTTTTTCGTCTTATTTCAATTAATTTCTCTTTCGCTAATTCAACAGCAATGGCATCATCTAAATAGCCAATTGGAAAGAGGTAATCGGGAATAATGTCTGTCGATAAAATAAAATACAGTAATGCGCCTCCAAGAATTGCACGTTCTTCCTTTGAAATGGTTTCATTGCAAAATTGTTGATACATATTTGTTAATTGTTCAATGAAAGGACCAGCGCTATCAATCTGCTCCAATTTGCTTGTGAAACTTTCATGAATACGTTTTTCACCTTCTGTTGTTTGAGCATAGCGTTCATAATTTTCAAGTTCTTGTTTTACGCGAGTTGTTGTGTAATCGAAGTCGAATAAGTTAGAGGATTGTAAAGTTTGCTGAATTGTATCAAGAGATGTGTACATATCCGTCTTTTCTTTGTTTATATGGGGAGAATCAGGATACATTTCATCAAATAACAATTGAGGTGGAACTTGAAGACATTCTGCAAATTTTTGTAGATGCTTTTGCTTTGGTTGTTGTTTGCCGTTCATAATTCTTGAGATGGTTGCAGGATCGATATTTGTGAGTATTCCTAGCTGGCGCATGGATAAGGCACGTTCTTTTAAAAGTTTTTTTATTAATGTACCAAGCCGATCATTTGGATTTTCATTAGACATAATGTAGGCACTCCTTTTTTATTGTTGAAAAAATGTTGAGTATTTATTACAAGTATATGAAACAGACAGGCACAGTTGCTCAATAATTTCATAATATGCATTGAAAAGTGAAAAAAGGGGTGACTATTTATGAGTACAGCGGGTTTATTTTCAATTCTTTTGATCGGAATTGCTTCTAATTTAGATAATGCAGGCGTTGGGATTGCATATGGCATTCGTAAAATTCGAATTTCGTGGTTTAACAATTTTATCATCGCATTTTTGGGATTTTTATTTACTTTATTAGCTGGATTTTTTGGGAATTGGATCGCATTATTTATTTCAGAGTTTACAGCAAACCTGATTGGGGCAATCGTTTTAGGGGTAATCGGGGTGTTTATTTTATGTCAACCTTTCTTGAGTCAAAAAGACACCATAGAATCTAAAGATGGTAGTGTTATGGGGATTTTACGTGATCCAGAAAAAGCAGATTTTGACGGTTCTAAAACAATTAGTTTTTCTGAAGCAATCGTTTTAGGCGTGGCATTATCTATTAACAATATCGCAGGTGGTTTTGATGCTGGTGTAACAAACTTAAATCTATGGCTTACGGCAGTTATTTCTGGATTGTTTAGTTTTATTTGTATTCGTGGTTTTGCGTATGTAGGAAAACGATTTTTAGCTGAATACTTAGGGAAATGGGCGACGGTTATTGCAGGTATATTATTAGTTCTTATTGGGATAGATCAGCTATTATGAGAATAGAAAAAACAAGGTTCGAGTATTTCCTTGGAAATACTCGAATAAATTGCATATATCGACATCGGGGATATTTATTTCTTTAAATAAAAGTAGATATCTCATAAAAGTGCATCATATGTAACTACTTAAATGTTAATACTTCTTAATAAACATAAAAAGCACCTACATAGGTGCTTTTTAGCGTATATCTTCAATTAATTGTTCCGATTCCTCGTGCATACTGTACTCACTTAAAACTTGGATACAAAGCCATTTTAGTTCCTCAATACTATGCTCAAGCTCTTCAGGGAGTACATGATGAATATCTTCGAGCCCCATTCCGAAATGAATAAGCTCTAGTACTTGATCATCGATGTTTCGATCCATTAATAGTTCAAGTACTTCTAAATTGAATATGTATCGGTGAGCTTCATCGAGTGAAACAACTTTTAGCTTTAAGCTTTCTACAATACTCAATATAAAAAGAAGAATTGTTTTTTCAAGAACAGTTTGTTTCGCCATTTGAAATATCAGTTTCATCTTTTACACCTCCACATACAGCGCTAGGTTGTACTATATTATTCAAGAGGGGGTAGCAAATATGCATAATAAAGAGAAACTTTCAGTACTGTTTTTGTAAGGGTATTGATGACCAGAAACAATGAATTTTTCGTAAAAAAATCCTGCTATATTAGCAGGATAACAATCATTTAAAAAATGCTCCAACCTTCTTGAGCAGAAAGGAGTTCAAGAATTTTAAAACCAGCGATACTATTTCCGTTTGCATCTAAAGCCGGTCCGAAAATGCCGATTCCCATTTCGCCTTTTACGCAGCCGAAAATGCCACCCGCTACACCACTTTTTGCAGGAATCCCAACACGAATTGCAAATTCACCGGATTCGTTATACATACCGCACGTTACCATAAATGTTTTACAGATTTTTGTAATATGTTTAGGGATAATTTGTTTTTTCTTATATGGATCATATCCATCCATTGCAAAAATTAAGCCAATACGTGCTAAACCGATACAGTTTACTTCAACTGCACATTGACGAGTGTATAAATCCATAAGTTCCTCAATGTCACAATCGATAATTCCATTTTGCTTCATATAATAACAAAGTGAACGATTTAAGTAAGCTGTCTCTAATTCTGAATTGGCAACTTTAGAAGAATAATTAATAGTAGGATTATCTGTTATTTCACGTACAAAATGAAGAATACGCTCCATTTTTTCTTCGTTATCTTTTCCTGTTAACATGCTTGTAATAGCTAGTGCTCCTGCATTAATCATTGGATTAAGTGGTTTGGAAGGGCTTGTCGTTTCTAACTTAATAATAGAGTTAAATGGATCACCAGTTGGTTCCATTCCAACTTTAGAAAATACATATTCTTCACCACGATCTAAAAGGGCAAGTGCAAGTGTGATTACTTTAGAAATACTTTGAAGAGTAAATAGTGTTTGTGAGTTTCCAGCATGGATATATTCAGTTTCTTTATGGAAAATGGCGATCCCTAAATCATCTGGATCTGCATTTCCTAGTTCGGGGATATAAGTAGCAAGTTTTCCTTTTTTCGTATATGGTTTTACTTGTTCTAACAACTGTTGTAAGTTGTTTGTTTCAATGCACTGCATAGTACCAACGCTCCTATTTCGAATTAACTAAGTTTACTTTTCCCGATATGCTCAGAAATAAATAATAACATGAAAAAGTGGAATGATAAAACGAAAGTTATATGTTATATAGTGGGTCTTTTGTTTCAATTATCGTATAGTGAAAAAAGAGAATTTTCCTTTTATATAACAGCTTAGGAATAGAAAAAATAACTATAAAAAGTTCGGAAATAAAAGCTACACATCTATACAACTATATGTTATTATGGTTATGTAATAGAAAGCGTTTTCTAAGGCGTACTTATAATGATAACGATTTCATAAATTTGATAGGGGGAATTAAAATGTTGCAATTTTTACAACGTATTGGTAAAGCATTAATGCTACCAATCGCCGTACTACCAGCAGCAGGATTATTGCTTCGTTTAGGACAAGAGGATGTATTTAATATTCCTGTTATGGCACAGGCCGGTGCAGCAATTTTTGATAATTTAGCACTTATTTTTGCAATTGGTGTTGCAATCGGTTTGTCTGTCGATGGCAGTGGAGCAGCTGGACTTGCTGGGGCAATCGGATATCTTGTTTTACAAAATACAACGAATGCTCTAAGTAAGGCGTATTCAGCAGCAGAGCTGAATGATAAATTAAAGAGTGTTCAAGATTTAGTCGGTTCAGTAGATCCAACTAAATTAGCAGATACAATGACAAAAGTTTCAAAGGCAGCGGCGTTAACGCCGAAAATAAATATGGCCATACTCGGTGGTATTATTGCTGGGGTTGTTGCAGGGTTACTATACAACAAATTCCATAAGATTAAGTTACCGGAATGGTTAGGATTCTTTGCAGGAAAACGTTTCGTACCAATTATTACTTCAATTGTAATGCTTCTTTTAGGATTAGTATTCGGTCAAATTTGGCCAACAATTCAAAGTGGTATTGATGCAGTAGCACACGGCATCGTGAACTTAGGTTCAGTTGGTGCGGGTCTATTCGGATTATTAAACCGTTTATTAATTCCAATCGGTTTACACCACGTAATGAACACATATTTCTGGTTTGTACTTGGTGACTTTACAAATGCAGCTGGTGATATTGTTCATGGTGATATCGCTCGCTTCTTTGCAAAAGATCCTTCAGCGGGTATGTTCATGACTGGTTTCTTCCCAATTATGATGTTCGGTTTACCAGCAGCATGTTTCGCAATGATTGCAGCTGCTAAACCAGAAAAACGTAAAATGGTTACAGGTATGTTAGGTGGTCTAGCATTAACTTCATTCTTAACTGGTATTACAGAACCAATCGAATTCTCATTCATGTTCTTATCACCAGTATTATATGGTATTCATGCAGTATTAACCGGTCTTTCTTTATTCATTACAACAACACTTGGCATTCACGATGGTTTCTCCTTTAGTGCCGGGGCAATCGATTACTTCTTAAACTTCGGTATTGCAACAAAACCATTGTTACTAGCAGGAATCGGTTTAATTTACGCAGTAATTTACTTTGTAGTATTCTACTTCTTAATTAAGAAATTCGACCTAAAAACTCCTGGTCGTGAAGATGAAGAGGAAGTAGTTGAAGGCGAAGAAGCTCCAGTTGCAGGTTCAATTGGTGAGACTTACGTAGCCGCTTTAGGTGGAAAAGACAACTTAACAGTTATCGATAACTGTGCAACACGTCTACGCTTACAAGTGAAAGATGCTGGTCAAGTAAACGAAGCAGCGCTAAAACGTGCGGGTGCAAAAGGTGTTATGAAATTAAGTAACACAAGTGTACAAGTTATCGTAGGGACAAATGTTGAATCTGTTGCCGATGATATGAAAAAACACGTATAAATAATTAGATAAGAGGATATCCTGAAAAATTGATAATATCAGTTTTGAGAGGATATCCTCTTTTTTTATTCCGCTATTTGCGGGCAGTAAGACCCCTACTTTAAAATTCAGCGAAAGTAAAGAATTTAGATGGGGGATTAACTGCCCGTAAAAGCCTGATTGGTGTAGGCTAATAATCAGTGGGGGATGAAGCCCCTACTGATTAAAGTTTCGCTTTATGTTAAAAATTTAACGGGAATCTTACTTTTGTAAATTTTCTTTTTCTTTTTTGTACATATAGGTTGGTTATATGTTCAGTGCGTGATAAAGTAGTGATGGTATAGAATAGGTTATCCATAATCTAGGAAGAAAATTATCGGTAAATAAGGGGAAAAAGGCAATCATGGATCAGGAAAAAAATAATGCGAATGGGAAAGCAAGTCAGCCGATTGTATACATAAAAAGAACAATCATTCTCGTCTTACTATTATCACTTGTATATTTCATGTATACAAAAATTGTTGCGCATAATAAGAAAGAGGAAACTTTAAAAGTAGCAGCAGAAATGAAAAAACAAGAAGAGCTAAAAAAGAAAGAAGAAGAAAAAAAGAAGCAAGAAGCACAAAAACAAAAAGAGCAGGAAGAACAAATGAAGCAAGCGCAAGCTGTGGAGAAACCTGCTGAGGGACCACCTCAAGAAATTAATGAAAATGTTCAATTGGATCAATATTTACAGAGCATAGGATTTAGTGGGACAGCTGTTATTGTGAAGAACGGAAAAGTTCTTTTGAATAAAGGATACGGTATGGCAAATAAAGAGAAGCAAGTACCGAATAATTCAGAGACGACTTTTTATATTGGTTCTATTTCAAAAGCGTTTGTAGCGACCGCTATTATGCAATTAAAAGATCAAAATAAGTTACAAGTAGAGGATACGGTTGCAAAGTATATTCCAGATTTTCCTCAAGGCAATAGCATTCAGCTAAAGCATCTGCTAACACATACATCAGGAATTCCAGAATATGAGCAGGGGACAGAGGATATTTCTCATGAAGAATTGATTAAACGAATAGGAAACCAAAAACGTATCGGAAGTCCAGGAGAGAAATGGAAGTATTCTGATTCAAACTACTCTATACTTGCCTACATTGCCGAAAAAGTAAGCGGCCAACCGTTAGAAGAGTATATTAAACAACATATTTTTGCTACTGCGGGCATGAAACATTCTGGTTTTGGTAAAGCGTTAGAACAAACACGATTCCCATCAACAGGTTATAAAATCGTAAATAACAATATGACAACACCTAATATTCCAAGCATGTCACAACTATATGGTTGTGGTGATATATATACGAGTGCGCATGATTTATATTTATTTAATGAAGCGCTATTTTCAGGAAAGTTAATTTCAAAAGAGAGTTACAATCAAATGTTTACAGCGGTGAAAAAGGATTACGGATTTGGTTGGTATGTAGATCCAGGAAGTTATTCGAATCACGGTGTAATGCCAGGTTGGAATTGCTTAAATGGATTTAGTAAAAATGGTAGTGTATATGTTGTTTTATTATCTAACATTCAAAACAACATTAAATCATTTGGTAAAGTGAATAACGACATTTATACGATGTTACGAAATATTGAAGTGTAAAAGACTATCCGGTTTGGATAGTCTTTTTTTGTGTTGAGGAAGTGTATGTGCAATACGACAATGAAATAAATAGAAATGAGGAGGGAGATGAGTATACATACATAAGCATCACGCACATAATGCGAAATGAATTTTCTTTTACAGTACAGCTGCCATTATTATAATCGGAAAATTATATATCCGATAGTTAAGATGTTGTTTATTTGAAAAATGTATATCTTACCTATCACATAAAAAGTCTGCTTTGTATAAATTAAGATGTATGGATGTAAAATTTTATATTGTAAAAATAATAGGAGGAGAAGCATATGTGTCTGTTCAGAAAATATTGGCATAAATTATCAAGAGTGTTTAATAGACAATTAGACTATTTTTTAGATAACAAGTTACTGCCTGCTGTGGAACGGCTTTTATTTTCGCAAAACTTCGCAAGGTTTATTCAAAGAAATTCTAAGCAAGCTACAGAAGAATTTATTAAATCAAGTCAATTTCAATCCATTATTTGTAACATTTTAAAAGAATGTAATACATCACCGTTTAAAGAAATTGCAAAGCAATATTTAGGTAAAAACGTAGAAATTACTGTGACAGTTGGACAGTTAACGGGTGTGATTGTAGAAGTTGGTGACGATTTTTTAACACTGCAAGAAGGAATAGGAACCGAAGTTTTATTACCATTTACAAGTATTATATCAATTAAAGAAGTGTAAGAAAGGAGACTTATATATGTTATTTACTGATGAATTGCGTGACCATGTTGGTGAGTTAGTGCAAGTTGTGACGGCTGTAGAAATCGTTGCAGGCATTCTTTTATCTGTGACGGATGGAGCAGTGAGTGTCCGTACTTCTCCTTCTTATGGACCACCGGAAGATGTACTTGTACGTATTCCTATCATTTCTTATGTTCGCTTGGAAGGATGAGAGTGATACAAGTATGAGAGTATCAGTTGTTATTCCGGCGCATAATGAAGCAATTACTTTATCTCAAGTCCTAGTAGAAGTGGAGAAGCTCCAGCCTTATGAAATTATCGTAGTCGATAATGGATCGATAGATGGAACGAAAGAAATAGCATTACAACATCATTGCAGTGTGATTTATTACAAACATTCTCTTGGCAATGATGTCGGACGGGCAATTGGAGCTAGAGAAGCAAAAGGCGAAATTATATTGTTTTTAGATGGTGATATCGTTATTGATAGTAAAGAGCTACAACGTTTCGTGAAAGGAATTCAGCAAGGGCATCAAATTGTTGTGAATAATTTAACATGGTCTGTATATTTAAAGATGAGACCACACTATACGACGGTTGGAAAATGTATGTTGAATCGTTATTTGAATAAAAAAGAGCTTGTTGTTGGATCTTTAATCGCAATTCCACATGCGATGGGTAGGGAAGTTATTCAGAAACTTGGATGGTGGAATTTAGCAGATCCAGCACTATTTCAAGCGATGGCGATGTCTAGAGGGGTAGATATTGTCGATATGGCTTCGGTCGATGTAATTCACACAAATAAAGTTCGTCCTGTGCATACGGGAACATCACCTGGTTCTCCTTATCCGAAAGCGACTAGTCGTATTATGGGTGATCATTTACGTGCTTTGCAATATGTAATCGAAACATACGGTAAACGTGGCAGTTTTTCGGAGGGAAACAGGGATAGAGAGTTTATAGGGAAATATAAAACAGTTGTATTAAAGAAGGAAAAAGCGAAATATAGTGCGATTATACCAGTGTCAGAAGAAAAAATGACTATAAGATCCGTTATACAAGAAGTGAAAAAAGCAGGAGTGGATGAAATTATAGTTGTTGCGAATGGAGCAGACATAGAGACGATAAAACAAGCAAAACTAGAGAATGTTATTGTTCTTGAATTCGCGAAGGCGCTTGGACATAATGTAGCACGAGCGATTGGGGCCATGCACGCTACGGCTGATATTTGTTTATTTGTTGATGGCGATTTTGCTATTCCGGCCAAAAAACTAATTCCATTTTTGCGTACTATTGAAGATGGAAGTGACGTGGCGTTAAATGATCTGCAAAGTTTATTAGATATGTTTCATCCGGCAGATCCAATTAGTATGGGGAAATACTTTGTAAATTTGGTAGCGAAACGACCAGATTTATGGAATAACTCGCTAACAGCGGTGCCACACGCTATGCATAAGAAGGTAATAGAGAAAATAGGATATGATTCTCTCGTTATTCCGCCATTAGCGCAAATGAAAGCTATTTTGGAGGGATTTTCTATTACAGCAGTAGAATTTGTAGATGTTATAAAAACAAATCGAGTACGTCCGGAGCAACATGGATTTGTAAATGGACGCATTCCAGCATTTGACCGTATTTTCGGTGATCAACTTGAGGCGATTGCTTATCTATTACAATATACAGACGAACGTGGGAGTTTTACAGATGGAGAACGGGACAGAGATATTATTCAACAATTGAGAAAGGAAGAAAAGAATACAGATGAATGCTAGTAGTAAAGTAGCTATTATTGGATTAGGATATGTTGGTCTTCCTTTAGCAGTCCATTTTGCAGAAAGAGGATATACAGTGCTTGGACTAGATAAAGATACTAGAAAAATAGAATCGATTATAAAAGGAGAAAGTTATATTCCGGATGTTTCTTCTAAAGAGTTACAAAGTTTATTAACTAAAAAAAGCTTACTAGTAAATACGCCAGATAAAGGGGTTGTTGAGTTTCAAACTAGTGATTATGTTATTGTCACTGTCCCAACTCCAATTAATGAACAAAGAGAACCAGATTTAAGTGCCCTCATTTCAGCTTCGCGCTATATACAACAAAACCTTCAAAAAGGACAAACCCTCATTTTTGAAAGCTCCACATACCCAGGTACGCTTGAAGAAGTTATCATTCCTATTATTTCTCAAACAGGTAAAAAGGTAGGAGAAGATTTCTATATCGGATATTCCCCTGAGAGAATTGATCCGGCGAATAGTCAATATTCAGTTCAAACGATTCCAAAAGTTATTAGCGGACAAACAGAACAATGTAAACAAAAAGTACAGGATTTATATAGCACTATATTTGATGTAGTTGTTCCAGTTTCCTCTCCAAAAGTAGCAGAGATGTGTAAGTTATTTGAAAATATTCAACGCTTAGTCAATATTTCATTAGTAAATGAGTTAAACACACTATGTGAAAGTTTAGGAATCGATTTTTATGAGGCACTTGAAGCTGCATCTACAAAACCGTTTGGATTTACCCCATATTGGCCAGGGCCAGGGATAGGAGGGCACTGTATTCCAGTAGACCCTTTATATTTTCAATGGAGAATAAAAAAGAATGGGGCAATTAGTCAATTAATTGAGGCTGCACATGTAATTAATGAAGAAATGCCAGAGAAAATAGTCCAGAAAGTAAAAGGCATGGTGCAATCACCCGCAACAGTTTTAATTGTAGGAATTGCGTATAAGAAAGATGTAAATGATTTGAGAGAATCACCGGCGTTGCCAATTATTCAATTACTAATAAAAGAAGGATACGAGATAGAATATCATGATCCATATATTTCTTCTGCGAAAATTGGAGATAAGGTGTGTCAATCCGTTGCCTTGGATGAACAAGCAGTTAAAGAGGCGGATTGTATTTTAATTTTAACTGATCATTCTAATGTCGATTGGCAGCTTTTTAAAGGAAGTAAGCGAGTAATAGATACACGTGGAATCGTAAAGAAGGTGAGTGTATGAGCAAAAAGTGTTTAATTACAGGTGGAGCAGGATTTATTGGATCACATTTAGCTGAAGAGTTGGTGAAAAGAGGTTATGAGGTCACGATTGTGGATAACTTCTATAAAGGGAAAAATGGATATCATAATAATTTAATGAAAGAGATTCCAGTTATTCCAATCAGTGTTTTAGATAAAAAGGAAATCCATGAATTAGTAAATCAACATGATGTAGTATTCCATTTGGCTGCAATTTTAGGTGTTAAAACGACAATGGAAAAAAGTATAGAGCTCATTGAAACAAATTTTGATGGAACGAGAAATATTTTACAAGCAGCGTTAAAAAGAAAGAAGAAAGTAGTCTTTGCATCTACTTCAGAAGTATATGGTAAGAGTAAGCCACCTTTCTCTGAAGAAGGGGATCGATTATATGGTGCAACTTCTAAAATACGTTGGAGTTATGCAGTATGTAAAACGTTAGAAGAAACATTATGTTTAGGATACGCATTAGAAGGCTTACCGGTAACGATTGTTCGTTATTTTAATATTTATGGTCCAAGAGCGAAAGATGGTCCGTATGCAGGGGTAATCCCACGATTTATCCGCGCGGCTTTGCAAGGAGAAGACATTCTCGTATATGGAGATGGAAAGCAGACCCGTTGCTTTACGTATGTAAGTGATGCGGTAGAGGCGACGATTCGGGCAATGGACGAGAAGGTAAATGGTGAGATTATTAATATAGGTTCTGAGAATGAAAAGAGTATAAAAGAAGTAGCAGAAGTAATTAAAAAATTAACGAAATCTTCTTCAAAAATTGTACAAGTTCCTTTTGAAGAAGTATATCCACATGGCTTTGAAGAAATTCCAAATAGAAGACCAGACGTAACGAAGTTAAGGGAACTTGTTCAATTTCAAGCGGAAGTAATGTGGGAACAAGGATTGAAGGAGACTATTAAATGGTTTCGTGAAGAAAACAATGGCTAAGTCGCTATCGGTTATTATTCCCGTATGTAATGAAGTGGATACGATTTCAGACGTTATTCAATCAGTAAAACCATTAAATCCAGTAGAGGTTATTGTAGTAGCAAATGGTTGTAATGATGGTACAGAAGAGGTTGCTGATCGTTTAGGGTGTAAAGTAATCAAGCATACAGAGCTACTAGGGAACGATGTTGGGCGTGCAGTCGGTGCAAAACATGCGATAGGTGATGTATTCCTGTTTATAGATGGAGATTTTGCTATTCAAACTTCAAAATTACAATTATTTCTGAATCCAATTTTACATGATCAGACCGACATCGTTTTAAATAATTTGGACGCAGTATTTTTAAAGAAACAAAAACCACATTCCATTACAGTATGGCGTCAAATATTAAATGCAATGTTAGAACGTGAAGAATTGAAAATTGATTCTTTATTATCTGTACCTCACGCTCTGACGAAAGAAGTTGTACAAAGTATTGGATATGAATGTTTTGTTAATCCGATTGTAGCTCATCTACACCTATTGCAAAGTCAATGGAGAATAAGTCGCCATTGTGCAATCGATGTTATTACGCCGAACAAATTTCGACCGACCGAGCATGCTGCATATGGCACAAGCCTTTCTCAATCTGAAAAACGAATGATAGGCGATCATATAGAAGCAGTAGCCGAGCGGATAGTAGGCAGCGATGAGCGCGGAGGGTATTATGATGGGAATAGGCAAAGGGATAGTGTCTATCATACTTTAAGTTTTGAAGATTTTTATCAAGGCTGGGGTGTTACATCTAATTTGTACAAGGGAAAGCAATTATCGGTTGTAATTCCTGTACAAGATGAAGAGAAAACAATTGGAAACGTTATAGAAGAGCTTCGGAAAATTGAAGCTTTTGAAATCATCGTTGTTGTAAATGGTTCATCAGATAAAACAGCAATGATTGCAAAAGACAGGGGAGCAACAACAATTGTATATAAAGAAGCACTTGGTAACGATGTAGGGCGTTCACTTGGAACGTATTTTGCCAAAGGAGAAATTGTTTTATTTATAGACGGTGATTTTGTTATTCCAGCTAGTGAGTTATATCCTTTTGCCAAAGCTATCGCAGACGGAAAGGATGTCGCCTTAAATGATTTAAATCATTATTTAGATTTAAGAGTACCACTTCATCTCGTAACTGCATTTAAGTATGCATTAAATTTAGCTTGTGATAGAAAAGATTTAGGGGTAGGATCTCTTATTGCTGTACCTAATGCGTTTAGTCACAAGTGTTTGAAAGAAATTGGATATAGATCTTTACTGGCACCTTGTGTAGCACAAGTCAAAGCTGTTCTTTCAGGATTTGAAATCGTATGTGTAAGTCGTGTTGAGGTCGATAAGATGAACCGGATTCGCCTTAGTGAACATTTCGCAAAAATAGGTCATCCTCCAGCTGTACTTCGAATTATTGGTGATCATATAGAAGGATTAGAGCAATTAATTGCATTAACAGGTAGTCGTGGTGGATTCCATGATGGAAATAGAAAAAGGGATGTTTTATAGGTAACAAAAAAAGTGTACAACATATGTACACTTTTTTGTTCTGTTATAAAAACTATAACAGATTAGGAGATAAGAGTATTACAGCTCTACAATGGGTATTGTTCTTATATTACAAAATAGGACTCGTGTATAATACTACCAAAAAAATACAATTAAGAAAAGGGTTAATTATAAAGACTTTTAAGTAAAGTTAACACTACGCATATAGTAGTTTGCTCAACGTTTCACAAACATGTCACAACTAGTTCGTTCACTTTCGCAAAAAAGTAGTATTCTAAGTGTGTAAGCTGTTATATAAAAAATCTTAGTCCTGTACTAATCAAAAATGGAGGAGATTAGGATGACTCAAGTATTAGAAAATGTTAAAAACGCATGGGAAAACTTTAAAGGTGAAAAATGGAAAGCAGAGATTGATGTTCGCGATTTCATTTTAAATAATGTAAACGTTTTTGAAGGAGACGAATCTTTCTTAGCGGGAGCAACTGAAGCAACGAAACAACTTTGGGATCAAGTAATGGATTTAACAACAAAAGAACGTGAAAACGGTGGCGTTCTGGATATGGATACAAAAATTGTTTCTTCTATTACATCACACGATCCAGGATATTTAAATAAAGATATTGAAAAAGTAGTCGGTTTCCAAACTGATAAACCATTTAAACGTTCTTTACAACCATATGGTGGTATTCGTATGGCGGAGCAAGCTTGTGAAGCGTATGGATATGAAATGGATAAAGAACTTAGCAGTATTTTCAGAGACTGGCGCAAAACTCATAATCAAGGTGTATTCGATGCATACACACCAGAAATGAAAGCGGCTCGTAAATCAGGTGTTATTACTGGCCTTCCAGATGCATATGGACGTGGACGTATTATCGGTGACTATCGCCGCGTAGCGTTATATGGTATAGATCATTTAATTGAAGCGAAAAAAGCTGATTATAATTTAACAGGCGGTGTAATGAGCGAAGATACAATGCGTTTACGTGAAGAGTTATCTGAGCAAATGCGTGCACTTCAAGAATTAAAACAAATGGCTGCTTCTCATGGCTTCGATATTTCTAAGCCAGCAACAAATGCACAAGAAGCATTCCAATGGTTATACTTCGCATACCTTGCAGCGATTAAAGAGCAAAACGGAGCTGCAATGAGTCTTGGACGTACTTCTACATTCTTAGATATTTATATTGAAAGAGATTTAGCAAATGGTACTTTAACAGAAGAAGAAGTACAAGAAATTGTGGATCACTTCATTATGAAACTACGTCTTGTGAAATTCGCAAGAACACCTGATTATAATGAATTATTCTCTGGTGATCCAACTTGGGTAACTGAATCTATCGGTGGTATGGCGTTAGACGGTCGTCCGTTAGTAACAAAGAACTCATTCCGTTTCTTGCATACATTAGATAATTTAGGACCAGCTCCAGAACCAAACTTAACAGTTCTTTGGTCTAAACAATTACCACAGAACTTTAAAAACTACTGTGCGAAAATGTCTATTAAAACATCAGCAATTCAATATGAAAATGATGACATTATGCGTGCTGATTACGGCGATGACTACGGAATTGCTTGTTGTGTATCTGCAATGAGAATTGGTAAACAAATGCAGTTCTTCGGCGCACGTGCAAACTTAGCAAAAGCATTACTATATGCGATTAACGGTGGTAAAGATGAAAAATCTAAAGCACAAGTTGGTCCTGAGTACGCACCGATTACTTCTGAAGTATTAGATTATGAAGAAGTTATGCATAAGTTTGATATGACAATGGAATGGTTAGCGGGTCTATATTTAAACACATTAAACGTTATCCATTACATGCACGATAAATATAGCTACGAGCGCATTGAAATGGCGCTTCATGATACAAATGTTCTTCGCACAATGGCAACAGGTATCGCGGGTCTATCTGTAGTAGCAGACTCTTTAAGTGCGATTAAACACGCAAAAGTAAAACCAATTCGCGATGAAAACGGTATTGCAGTTGACTTTGAAATTGAAGGGGATTTCCCTAAATACGGTAACAATGATGATCGTGTAGATGAAATCGCTGTAAATCTTGTAAAAACATTTATGAATAAACTTCGTAAACATAAAACATACAGAAATTCTGTTCATACAATGTCAATCTTAACAATCACATCTAACGTTGTATACGGTAAGAAAACTGGTAACACTCCAGATGGTCGCCGTACTGGAGAACCATTTGCACCAGGTGCGAATCCAATGCATGGACGTGATACAAAAGGTGCATTAGCTTCATTATTATCTGTAGCTAAATTACCATATGAAGATGCACAAGATGGTATTTCGAATACATTCTCTATTATTCCAAAAGCACTTGGTAAAGAAGATGATGTACAAGTACGCAACTTAGTATCTATGCTGGATGGTTATGCAATAAAAGAAGGACATCACTTAAATATTAACGTATTTAATCGTGAAACTTTAATGGATGCAATGGAACATCCTGAGAAATATCCACAATTAACAATTCGCGTATCTGGTTACGCTGTTAACTTTATTAAATTAACTCGTGAACAACAAATTGATGTAATTAATCGTACAATGCATGAAAGTATGTAAGTGAAAAAAGTGTCCCTCTGCTTTTTATAAATAGCAGAGGGAGGCTGTTTCAATAAAGGAGGAAGTAACATGGTAAAAGGAAGAATTCATTCTGTAGAGTCTTGTGGTACTGTTGATGGCCCAGGAATTCGTTATGTCATATTTACACAAGGGTGTTTATTACGGTGTCAATATTGTCATAATGCTGATACGTGGGAGATCGGTAAAGGAAAAGAAATAACAGTTGAAGAAGTAATGCAGGATGTGACATGTTACCTTCCTTTTATTGAAGCTTCCGGAGGCGGTATAACAGTTAGTGGTGGGGAACCATTATTACAGCTAGATTTCTTAATTGAATTATTTAAGAAATGTAAGGAAGTTGGAATTCATACAACAATTGATTCTTCGGGTGGTTGTTATTCTGAGGAGCCAGAATTCCAGCGAAAGTTAGATATATTAATGGATTATACAGATTTGGTTTTATTAGATTTGAAACATATCGATTCCAAAAAGCATCGTAAATTAACAGGGAAACCAAATGAACATATTTTACAATTTGCTCGTTATTTATCGGATAAAAATAAACCGATTTGGGTACGACATGTATTAGTTCCTGGTATTACTGATAATGAAGAGGATCTACAAAAATTATCTAACTTTATTCAAAGTCTGTCTAATGTTCAAAAAGTTGAAGTGCTACCATATCATAAGCTTGGTGTATACAAATGGGAGGCGCTTGGACATAAATATCCACTTGCGAATGTAGAACCACCTACTGAAAAAAATATAGAACAAGCGAGACATATTTTACAAGCAGTCTAATCCAAATATTGGATTAGGCTTTTTGCTTTCTTTACAATAAAACCTAGAGTATATATATAGAAAAGAGTATACTGAAAATAGAATATTCATATTTTGTAAGGAATAAGTGGATAAATTTACATAATTGTAAAGGGAAATCAAAATAGTAAAAAGAATTAAGAAGTAAAAGAGTGAGTATCATAGAATAGAGAACATTTGTAAGTTATTGCGAAAGCTCTTATAGGAAAGTATAATGTAAAGATATGAGCACAGATAGGATTAAGGGGTCAATCTTATATGCTTTGCATATCCACGACAGGTACATAGCTGAAAGGGAATTATTAGAATCTGTTTATGTAATTTTTAAGGAAAATGTTTTTCCTATTGTCGTATATGCAATATGGAGAAACAATAAGCTAGGAGTGGATTTGTTTGATAAAAAACCCCAAGGTTTTAATATTAACTGCACATTACGGTAATGGTCATGTGCAAGTAGCGAAAACATTAGAACAAACATTTCGCCAAAAAGGAATTGAAGATGTTATTGTATGCGACTTGTTTGGAGAATCGCATCCATTTATAACCGACATTACAAAATATTTATATTTAAAAAGTTATACAATAGGAAAAGAATTATATCGTTTGTTTTATTACGGGGTAGAGAAAATTTATGATAAGAAAATAGCATCTTGGTACGCAAATTTTGGAAGGAAACGTTTGAAATCGCTTTTGCAAGCTGAGAAACCAGACATTGTTATTAATACCTTTCCGATTATTGCTGTACCAGAATTAAAAAAGCAAATAGGTATTTCAATTCCTGTTTATAACGTATTAACGGATTTTTGTGTGCACAAAATATGGATTCACCGGGAAGTAGATCGTTATTTTGTAGCAACTGATCACGTGAAAAAAGTTATGATTGATATAGGTGTGCCTGCGGAGCAAATTGTGGAAACTGGAATTCCGATTCGTAGTAGTTTTGAGCTAAAGATAAGCCCAGACATTATATATAATAAATATCAGTTATGTAAAAATAAAAAGGTTTTACTAATTGTAGCAGGTGCTCATGGGGTATTAGGAAGTGTAAAAGAACTATGCCAGTCATTTATGTCAGTACCTAATTTACAAGTAGTTGTCGTTTGTGGAAAAAATGAGGCTTTAAAACAGGATTTATTAGGTTTACAGAAACAAAATTCTGATGTATTAAAAGTATTTGGTTATGTTGAAAACATTGATGAACTATTCCGTGTTACTTCTTGTATGATTACGAAGCCAGGCGGTATTACGTTAAGTGAGGCAGCATCGTTACAAGTACCTGTCATTTTATATAAGCCTGTTCCAGGACAAGAAAATGAAAATGCGATGTACTTTGAAAAAAAAGGAGCTGCAGTTGTCATTCGTGATGATAGTGAGGTTTTTGCGAAAACAGAGGCGTTATTACTAGATGATATGAAGCTTCTTCAAATGAAAGAGGCAATGAAAAGTATTTATCGTCCGAAGCCAGCTGGTCATATTGTGGATGCAATTTTGGCAGAAAATCATGTGGAACCGAATCATATACCTATGAAATCGCCTGCTCTTGCAGAATCGTTTACTTAATATGTAACCCTCTTTTATATGTTTAAAGAGGGTTCTTTGTTGTTTTAAAAGATTCACTTTATCCACAAACGATTACGCTTTCATTAAACAGTAAAGTCGGAATATTAACAACTATATCCACATTGTCCACAACTTTCAGATGAATATCCACAATTTTTAGAAAAATATCCACAATTCCAGCAGTTGATATGAGATGAAATATATAAATAGATCGAAGTTTTTTGAAAAATACTCACAATTCTATCGATTTTGTGGATAAAGTTGTCCACAGCTAAAAAGTTCCCTTATGTATAAGGGAACTTTTTAGTCTAATCCTATCAGTCGGAAAGAATGTGTAATGAAAATGAATAATTAGGGGGGAAAGCTTCTAATTATTCATTTTCACTTTAAATACTTTTTGAGCGATATCCCGCTGCACGATCTGCTTTTCGAAATTCTCGTTGGTATAGAACTTCTTGTGTACTAGATAATGTGTTTTTCGCTTTGTCACGTTTCTTTTTATCCATTACAAATCACCTCGTGTCCTAAAGTCACTATTTATCGTTTCCAAAGACATGGGGTGATATACATATATGTTAATTGGTTGATGATTAATTATTATTTCTGAAAATTAAGATTACGCTTCTTTTAATTGGTGAGCATCTTGGAATGTTGTATCACGCATTGTTGCAAGTGTATATTGATCTTTTGGAATTTCATATAAGTTATATACTTCTTCATTTGCGTTAATTTCATCATAAACGGCTTTTCTTGTTTCATTTGCTAGATTTACATATTGTAGTTTTTCGGCAGCTTTAATAGAACGGATATTTATTTTGCGAATACGCATAAAGATGGTTTCAATATCTAATTCGTAGAAAAGCTCGCTAAAAAATGAATCTTTTGCCAATTTGTTATATCCTTTGCCATGATATGGTTTTCCAAGCCATGTTCCAAGAAACCCAGCTTTTTCTTGCACATCAAATAAAGTAATTGTTCCGATAGGGTTACCCCATTCATCTAAAATTGTGCGTGAAATTAATTCTCCACGCTCTTCGGCTTCAATGGTTTGTTTCGTTAAAAATAAATATTCCTCATAAGAATAAGCCTTTTGACGCACAAAAGGGAAGACAGCTGGATCCACCATTAACTCGTATAGAACGTGGCTGTCGTGTAAGTCGCGTTTTTTCAACATACTAACTCCTCCTCACACGAGGGTAGCATGACGAAAAAGCACCCCACCCTCGAAATTTTTATATCAATCTTTAAAAAATTTCGGGGTGGGAATCGAACCCACTAGAACCAGTTTCTAACGCTGGTGGCGCACCATTTGCCTTCCCCATTCATCAATTTGAAAATGATAATCACGACACAAATTGATTATGGTTTCATTCAGTTTATAATCGTATAATACTTTATCTAGTCAAAAAAATAAACTAGTTTTTTTTATTTTTTTTGTAAATTATTTTTCCGTCAATCATGGTGAGTACAGGCTTGGCTAAATAATGGAAAGGGTGATGAGTCCATAACACGAGATCAGCGTCTTTTCCAACTTCAATACTTCCAATTCTATCCTCTAAACGTAAATTTCGTGCCGGGAGTATGGTGATTCCTTCTAAGGCCGTTTTCTCATCTAATCCTTCCCTTACTGCCATAGCAGCACAAATATTTAAATACTGAATCGGGGTATACGGGTGATCTGTTGTAATCGAAACTTCTATGCCATTTTTTGATAATATATGGTAAGTATCCCATGTTTTATTTTTAAGTTCGATTTTTGAACGTCGTGTAAGAGTTGGACCGACTGAAACTTTTAAATTATGTTTTGAAAGCTCATCGATAATAAAGTGTCCCTCTGTACAATGTTCAATACGTAAATCAAGATTGAATTCTGTTGCAAAACGAAGCGCGGAGCTAATATCGTCTGCGCGGTGAGCATGGATACGTACCGGTATTTCGCGGCGTAATGCTTTTAAAATAGGGAGCATTCGAAAATCAGCTTCATGCCCATAGTGCTGTGCATCATAGAATGATTCGCGAAGTAATCCCATAATGCCCATACGTGTTATGGATTCTTTTGTACCATTACTATGGATCTTTTTAGGGTTTTCTCCAAAGGCAATTTTTAAACCAGCGGGTTCTTGAATAATCATATGATCAATACAAGTTCCAGCAGTTTTTATTACACAAGTAGTACCCCCGATAATATTTTGACTCCCAGGCATAACGTGAACAGTTGTTATTCCGTTTTGTACAGCATCTTGAAATGCAATATCAAAAGGATGAATTCCGTCTAAAGAACGGATATGAGGTGTTGAAACTTCAGATGTTTCATTCGCATCATTACCAGCCCAGCCAGTGCCTTCATCATAGAGACCTAGGTGAGTGTGGACATCAATAAATCCGGGTAAGAGATGAAGCGCCCGAGCATCTATAACTGTCATATCTTGAGTGGGCTGAATAAAAGGTTTAACCTCGGCGATTCGTTCTCCTGTAACGAGTACATCCCCTTGAAACTTTTGGGATGTAATGGGATATACGATGGCTTGTTTGAGCAATATTTTCATAGGTACCTCGTTTCTGCTACTTTGAAATGCCAATGGAATTTAAGACAAAGCAACTGAAAGGTTATTCGTATAGTAATGCTCCGGATCCTAGAAAATGAAAGTTTTGAAGGGGATATAGCCCTGTAAAACTGTATTTTAGAAGTACTACATTGTATGCGAGAGTATATTTTGTAATGCATGGTTTATTGTTGGAAATGTGAATTGATATCCATGTACAATAGCTTTATTTGGTAGTACATGCTGTCCTTCTAATACGAGTACGCTCATCTCGCCAAGTAAAGCTTGAAGTATAAATGAAGGAACGGGTAGCCAATGAGGTTTTCCTGTTATAGAGGCAATAGTTTCTCCGAATGCCTTCATTCTTATTGGTGTGGGAGCTGTAATATTAAGAGGACCAACGATTTCTTTTTTCTGTATAACAAAGTCAATCATGCGAACAACATCCTCTAAATGAATCCATGATACCCATTGGTTTCCAGATCCAATTGTCCCTCCGATATATAATTGATAAGGGAGTAGCATTTTTGAAAAAGCGCCTCCATCTATCCCTAATACGACTCCGAATCTTGCGTAGACAGTCCTTATTCCAAGTGAGTGAGCCTTAGCTGCTTCTTGTTCCCATAAATATACGGTATTCGCTAAAAAGTCATCTCCAGAGGTCGTTTGCTCTTCGGTAAAAGACTCGGTTTCAGATGTTCCGTAGTATCCGATAGCGCTTGCATTAATAAATGTGTGTGGTTTCGTTTCAAGTGCTTGTAACTGTTTAATAAGGCCGTTTGTTGTTTGAATCCTACTGTTTAAAATTGCTTCTTTTTGTTTTTTTGTCCATCGACTATTAATAGATTCTCCAGCTAGATTAATAATTACATCGATAGAGGAGAGGGGAAAAACGTGTGAATCTGGTGTCCATTGTACGTATTGAAGGTTAGGATTTGAAGTTTCGGCTTTCTTTTTTCGAGTAAGAATGTAGACAGTATATCCTTTTTGAATAAAAAAAGTAGAAAGATATTTACCGATAAAACCAGTGCCACCAGAAATGGCAATTTTCATAATCATTTCCTCCTTCTTATATATATTCTTGAAAAGAAAAAATGTTCCTCGACTATGTTAAAATAATAGAGAGGTGAGAGTATGGCTGTCATTACAAAAATAGAAGTGCAAAAACGATCGAAAGAACGATTTAATATTTATATTGATAAAGGTCAAGGTGAAGAATACGGATTTAGTGTGGATCAAGTAATCTTAATGAAACACGGATTACAAAAAGGCTTAGAAATTGATGAAATAGCGTTAGGAAACATTCTGTACAATGAAGAGGTACAAAAAGCATATTTACAAGCAATCTCCTATTTATCCTATCAAATGAGAACAAAACAAGAAATAGAAGATTTTTTACGAAAAAAAGAAGTGGGACAGGCCATCATCTCTGAAGTCGTTTCAAAATTATTACATGACCGATATATTAATGATAAAGAGTACGCTGTTTTATATACGCGAACGCAAAGTAATGTGAGTCGAAAAGGCCCAACTGTTATTAAAAGAGAGCTGTTAAATAAAGGTGTTCAGGATCTAATTATTACGCATAGTTTACAAGAGTATCCGAAGGAGAAGCAAATTGAGAATGCCTTATTTCTTATAGAAAAGAAGAAAAGATCTTATCAAAAACATTCCTTTTTACAAATGAAGCTAAAGTTAGAAGAAATGCTTGTTCGTAAAGGATATTCTAGAGATGTGATTCAAATTTGCCTGGAAGAATTGAAAGACGAAAAAGATGACGAACAGCAACAAGAAGCGTTACACTATCATGGGAATAAATATTATGAGAAATATAAGAAGTATGATGGATGGACATTCGAAAATAAGATGAAACAAGCGTTATATCGAAAAGGATTCTCTATTGATGAGATAGAGATATTTTTGCAAGTGAAACGTGAAGAGGGATGAGGGGAATAATAAGATGAATATGCCAAAACGTTACAGTGAAATGACACAGCATGAGCTTAGGGAAGAAATTGGGGTTTTGAAGGAGCAAGCAATAAAGGCTGAGCAACTTGGAATTGTGAATGAGTTCGATGTATTAATGAGAAAAATGGCAATGGCTCGTGCTTATATGACTGATATAAACAAATTCCATATTGGTGAGACATATGAATTAGTAGAAGAACCTGGTATATTATTTAAAATTACGTATTTAAATGGGGTATTTGCTTGGGGACATAAGCAAAATGATAATGAAGAGATTGGAATACCCATTTCTTTATTGCAAGAAAAATAAAAACCAGAGAGCGAATATCTCTCTGGTTTTCATCTTTGGTAGGCGTTAAAGGAGATAGGAGAACCTAAAATTGGCGTTTTTTACATTCGTTTGCCAATATAATGAGAGACTGGGTCTGTTGCGTCTGTCCGTTAACTTGCGCTTTTGCATGTTTCGGACGAGTCCACGTATGGTTAAATAATTCAGAACGACTATCTAAGCGATCACGGTAGCTCATCTTTATCACCTCGTGTAGGAAGTTAATTTAATTTAATTTGTACTACTCTTCCTGCTGATTTGCAGCACGCATACGTTCTTGTGGGTGCGTGTTAATTGTGCCGTTAGGTCGTTTCGAAGCGAAGCGTGATTTCGCTTTCGGTTGACCTTCGATTTTGCTGTTGTTTTTTGACTCAGACCAAAATTCGGCTTGTTTACCCATTGCGAACGCCCTCCTCATCATCAGTTGATACCTCTTTAAGAAGTATCAATTATAGAATGTGCAAAATAGAAGAAACTATCCTTTAGAAACGAAGGAATAAATAGGTAAAAGGAGATTACAACATGAACGATATTCATGAAACATTAACGAAAGAATTATTAGATAAGAATGACAACCTTTCTTATGCACAAGCTCGTGCATGGGTTGAATTATTGTGGGAGGACTTTCAAACAACTTATGCGAAATCAGGTCGTTATCAAGGGGATGAAATGACTGAACAAGTGGTACGAACTTGGATTAATAATCATGGGGTACGCCTTCATGAAATGCGTACAAATAATCCGAAATATAGCCACTTGATTAATCAAGAAGATCATTTGAAACATTAAAAAAAGCGACTTAAGTCGCTTTTTTTAATGTGGAAGTAATTCCAGTTTTTTTCGAAGTTTTTCTTCACTAAAAATCCACCCTGTATAGGAACTAATAATATTAAAATTTTGATCGAGCTGAACGATTGCGACGAATGGATAATAATCTTTACTTCGATACCGCAAATCAATGAACCGAACCTCATAATAGTTATCATAATCGAAAATATCCCAGCGATATACAGGTGAGAAAGATAAGAAAGCAGATATATTCTCATCTCGTACAGCAGCTTGCATAATGGGAGTATTCGGGAATGGTACACGATTAAATTTATCGTATACAAGAATGTTACCGCGGTGCCATCTTGCGACATAGTAATGCTCAGTTGTAACGATAGCTAAATGGTAATGATAAAATTTATAAGAAGGAGAAATAATTACCTTCTCTACATTTTTGAACCGTTTGTTTACTACACTTTTAATATTTCGATGCATCATAACGCGGCCGATATAGTAAACAATCATTAATATATAAGCTGCTAAAGCGGTATACCCTTTATGGGAACCTACAAGCATACAAGCAATCGCAAGCATGTGAATAAAGAAAATGACAGTATCAAATGTATTAATTATGCCGAGTGCGACCCATTTTTTTGTGAAGGGCCGTAATGCCTGTGTACCGTAGGCATTGAAAATATCGACAAAGACGTGAAGAAAGACGGCGATAAATGACCAAAGTAGTAGATGGAGATATGGAGCATCTGGAAAGAAGATGAAAGAGATGCCACTTATAAGGAACGACCAAAGAATCACTGCAGGAATGGAATGAGTAATCCCGCGATGATTTCTTATATATTTAGCGTTATTACGCAATTTTAAAACTGTATCGATGTCAGGAATGTTGGAACCGGCAATTGTAGCAAGCATAACTGCTTGTGGTCCAATATCACTTTGTGCTATGGCTGGATCTAACGTCGCCAAACTGCCTAGAGTAACGCCCATAACAAGGTGAGTGGCTGTGTCCATAGAAATCCACCTCCGTTTTTTATTAATGTAACTCTTTTTATTCGATATCTCAAGTCCTTTGCCTTCTATTTCCTATGTCGTCTTACTTAAATTTTTTCCTAAAATCTTTATAATAGTACTTATATGCAAAAAAATGAGGGGGATCAAGTTTGACACTTGAAATATTAAATAATTTTAACATAGAGCAGTTTCAAAATGATTTAATTGGTTGGTTTGAAAAAGAGCAACGCGACTTACCGTGGAGAAAAAACAAAGATCCATACCGCGTTTGGGTTTCTGAAATTATGTTACAGCAAACAAGGGTAGAAGCTGTAAAACCATATTACGCAAATTTCATGGGGAAGTTTCCTACACTGGAAGCTTTAGCAAATGCTGATGATGAAGAAGTATTAAAAGCGTGGGAAGGTTTAGGATATTATTCTAGAGCGAGAAATTTACACACGGCTGTAAAAGAGGTAAAAGAAGTATATGGCGGGATAGTACCGAATGATGTAAAGAAAATTGAAAAGTTAAAAGGAGTAGGACCATACACAAAAGGCGCCATTTTAAGTATTGCATATGGTATACCAGAGCCGGCAGTTGATGGGAATGTTATGCGTGTATTATCTCGCATTTTATCGGTGTGGGATGATATCGCAAAACCAAAGACCAGAAAAGTGTTTGAAGAGATTGTGCGTGAAATTATTTCGGTAGAAAACCCATCTTATTTTAATCAAGGTTTGATGGAATTAGGGGCATTGATTTGTATTCCGAAAAATCCATCTTGCTTACTTTGTCCTGTACGTGAGCATTGCCGAGGATATGCCGAGGGTGTTCAAAAGGAATTACCAGTAAAAAGTAAAGCAAAAGCGCCTACAATGGTACCGCTCGTTGCAGGGGTACTTCAAACTGAAGATGGTCGCTATGTAATTAATCAACGTCCAAGTACAGGGTTGTTAGCTAATATGTGGGAATTCCCGAATGTTGAACTTGGCGAAGGGATTCGAAATCAAAAGGAGCAGCTTACAGATTATATGAAAGAAAAATTTGAGCTCTCGGTTTCCATTGATGAATACGCAATGAATGTACAGCATACTTTTACACATCGTACTTGGGATATATTCATATTTTACGGAAAAGTAACCGGTGATATTACTGAAACAGATACATTGAAATTTGTATCAAAAGAAGCATTCGAACAGTTACCTTTTTCGAAATCACATCGTACAATTTATGAAAATTGTGTTGAGAAAATTACAATGCAATAAATGAAAAAACGTGTTCTAGAATTTTGGAACACGTTTTTTTATTGAAAATAATTTTGTACTCTGAGTTTAAAAAATCGCGCTTTTATAATCCGCCCCGTGACTCAATTTCTTTCACAATTTCTTTATAAATTGTTTGTCCTTCCACATTTAGATAAGGCATAATTTGCTGAAATGAATGATGAAAATAAGCTAATTCATCTTCTTTCCATTCATTTTTTGAAATCATCGTTAGTGCAGTCATATCACGGCCATTGTACATATTTTCACCTCCATCATATGTAGTTTGAATGAGTAATAAGAGATATATGCGGAAATTTTTTTAAAGAAAATTACGGATATCTTTTAATTGAATTGGTTACATTATTGATTGTGGAGGTGAGAAAGATGAGTAAAAAACAACAAGGTTATAATAAGGCAACTTCTGGTGCAAGCATTCAAAGTACAAATGCTAACTTCGGTACAGAATTTGCAACTGAAACAAATGTACAAGCAGTAAAACAAGCGAACGCACAATCAGAGGCACAGAAAGCACAAGCTTCTGGTGCTCAAAGTGCAAATGCTACTTATGGTACAGAGTTTGCAACTGAAACAGATGTGCATTCTGTGCAAAAACAAAATGCAAAATCAGCTGCAAAAAATTCACAATCTTCTAGCTCAAATCAGTAATGAAAGAAAAACACTTCTCTAATTCAAGAGAAGTGTTTTCTTTGTGTGCGGGTCATTGTAATGAAAAGAAAGTGAACGACATAACTTCTAATAAGTCAACAAATGTAGTCAAAGGAGAAGGAAGTTACAGATTAGAAATATGTAATAGGAAATATAATTGATGAATAAATCCAAAAGGGGGTAAGTGATGAACGATTTTGATAAGTTGGTAGGGGAGCAATTGGAAACGATGGATGAGTTGTTAAAGTTACAATCACATCTAGAGAAGTATCAGCAAATCGAAATGAGTGAAAGAGATACGTGCGATAAAAAAGAATTACATTTTATTCGCCAAGAAATATATAGAACAGAAGTAGCATTGAAAGTGTTACATGAGAAATTTGAAGAGCAAACGAATAGGGTGATTCAATCTTTTGAAAATGAAAAAATGATTTCAAATTTAGGATAAAATATATTGTTACTTTCAGATGAAAAGTCCTTCTTAACATGGATATAAGGAAGGGCTTTTTCTATTAGCATTTTCTCATTTACAAATGGTTCAGTGAAGACACTAATAGAGATAGGGGATTTAACAATAAACACGTAGTATACTTAGTATAAAAAATGGAGTCTTGTCACTTTAGTTTTAAAATTTTGACAAAAAAGTTATAATAGAAAAAAAGTGAATGCAGTTCAATGGATAGTTGAGTCAATTTAAGAAGGGCATTTGCAGTTGAAAGAAGGGAGCATATATGGGATTTCCCAAAGAAGGAGAAAAAGTACAAATACATAGTTATAAACATAATGGCTCCATTCATAGAATGTGGGAAGAGACAACAATTTTAAAAGGGACACAGAGTCTTGTAATTGGAGCAAATGATCGTACAGTAGTGACAGAATCAGATGGTCGAACATGGGTTACTCGTGAACCGGCAATTTGTTATTTTCATGCAAACTATTGGTTTAATGTGATCGGGATGCTACGAGAAGAGGGCGTATATTATTATTGTAATTTAAGTTCTCCTTTTGCATATGATTCCGAGGCATTAAAGTATATTGATTATGATTTAGATATTAAAGTGTATCCAGATATGACATATACGCTTTTAGATGAAGATGAGTATGAAAAGCATAGTCAAATCATGCAATATCCACCTGTTATTGATACAATTTTAAAACGAAATGTAGCACATTTAACACAGTGGATTCATCAGAGGAAAGGTCCATTTGCACCTGATTTTGTAGATATGTGGTACGAGAGATATTTGATGTACAGAAATTAAAACAAACCTGCAGGGAATTTCCCGGCAGGTTTGTCGTATTAGAGGGGGAATTATGTGCAAGGCATAAAAAGATATTTACAATTTGTTAAACCATATCGATGGCTTATTGCTATTACAATTATTATTGGTCTTGTTAAGTTCGGTATCCCGCTTATTATGCCATGGTTATTAAAGTATATTATTGATGATGTTATTCAGGGCGTGGGCTCACTTCAAGAAAAAACATCCCAATTAATTACTGCAATTGGGATTGCTTTTTTTATTTTTGCAGTATTAAGACCGCCGATAGAATATTATCGTCAATATTTCGCGCAACGTATTGCAAATACAATACTATACGATTTAAGAAAACATATTTTTGGGCACTTGCAAAAGTTGAGTTTACGTTATTACTCGAACACAAAAACAGGAGAAATTATTTCACGTGTCATTCATGATGTAGAACAAACGAAGGACTTTGTTATTACTGGCCTTATGAACGTGTGGTTAGATACTGCGACAATTGTTATTGCTATTACTGTTATGTTTTCTATGAATATAAAATTAACGTTTGTTGCTTTATTAATTTTACCGATTTATGTAGTGGCAGTGAAATATTTTTTTGGACGTCTTCGAAAATTGACGAAAGAACGTTCACAAGCGTTAGCAACTATGCAAGGATATTTGCATGAACGTATTCAAGGGATGCAAGTGACACGTAGTTTTGCGCTAGAAGAGTACGAAGGAAGGCAGTTTGAAAAAAGAAATAATGAGTTTTTAACGAAAGCGTTAACGCACACAAGTTGGACGGCAAGGACATTTTCAGCAGTGAATACGTTAACGGATTTAGGTCCGCTACTTGTAATTGGTTTCGCAGCATATGAAGTGATTCAAGGTCAGTTAACCCTAGGGACTATGGTTGCTTTTGTTGGATATATGGATAGTTTATATAGTCCACTCCGCCGTCTCGTTAATTCTTCAACAACATTAACGCAGTCTTTTGCATCGATGGATCGAGTGTTTGAATTATTGGATGAAAAATACGATATTGTTAATGCACCGAACGCGGTACAAGTTAAAAGGTTAGATGGAGAAATTATATTTGATAATGTTTCTTTCCGTTATAATGCAGAAGAAAAAGAGATATTGCATAACCTGTCATTAGTTATACGGTCAGGTGAGAAGGTGGCGCTTGTAGGAGCGAGTGGGGGAGGAAAGTCATCTCTCGCTAGTTTGATTCCACGTTTCTATGATGTTTCTGAAGGCGCAGTTTATATAGACGGGATAGATGTGAGAAAGTATGTTATGAGGAATTTACGTAGTCATATTGGAATTGTACTGCAAGATAATTTATTATTTAGCGATACAATTGGAGCTAATATTTTATATGGAAATCCGCAAGCTACAGAGGAAGAAGTGATTGCGGCTGCTAAAGCTGCGCAAATTCATGATTTTATTATAGAGTTACCAGATGGTTATGATACCGTTGTTGGAGAACGTGGTGTGAAGTTATCTGGTGGACAAAGGCAACGTGTAGCAATTGCGCGGGTATTTCTAAAGAATCCGTCTTTACTCATATTAGATGAAGCAACTTCTGCTTTAGATTTAGAAAATGAACGTTATATTCAAGAGGCACTTCAAACGTTAGCTGCTGATCGAACAACGATTATAATTGCACATCGATTAGCGACGATTACACATGTCGATACAATTATTTACATTGAAGATGGCGAAATTAAAGAAACAGGTTCTCATGAAGAGTTAATGAAAAGAAGAGGATATTATTATAATTTATATCAGCTTCAGCATATAACAGAAACAGCTCCTTTAGCGTAAAAGGAGCTGTTTTTTTATTCGTCTTCTTTTTTATCGTCAATTTTGAGTTCGGTTTCTGGTTTATGGTATGTGTAGAAGCTATCCACAAGTAAATCTAAATGTTCTACTTCTTCACTATAGTTAATAATTGAAGAAATAAGAGGGAAGAGGTGTAACCATATTTTATATGCTTCCTCATCATCCTTGTTTTGATAATCCATAAAGATATCAATTAATTCTTGTTTAGCTGTTTCAACTTCATCAAGCATTTCAACAGATTGTTGTTTTTTTGCTTTACCAATAAATTTTAATAAAACTTGTTCATGATAATGCGTTAATGAATCAAGTTCGTTTTGAATAGATTCCTGAAACTCTTCTGGCATATAGCGCAGTTCATTTTCAGTACGGTGTAATGACTTTAGCGTACTTAAAGCACGGCTTGTTGTTGCTAGCATTTGTCTGAATAAAACGAGCTTACGAATTTTTGCGAACTGTACCTTTTTCGTGTAGCTTCGTTCTTCTTTATACAGCAAATAGTAATGGTTTAATTTGATCATTTTTTCTTTCATACGATCAATATCAGTTTTTAACGTTGTAAAGTCAGAAGCTTGCCTGCTATTCATTCGAATCCATTTCACAATTTCTTCTGTATTATCAACGATACGGTGATAAAGCTTTGTTTCGTATTTTGGCGGCATAAATACTAAATTTACAAGTGAAGCCGCAATAATTCCCGTCATAATCGTCGCAAATCGAAGTAAGGCAAAACTAAAGAAATCGTCGCCTTGATACTCCATAATGGCGATAACTGTTACTAAAGCGATTGATATTGTGTTTTCTAAACGTAATTGTAGTGTAAGAGCAATTACTAATATACATGTTAATCCAATAATAAAAGGATTATGTCCAAAAGCAGTAGCAAATACGATAGCGAATACCGCACCAATTACGTTTGCTTGAATTTGTTCAAGTGCCGTTAAATACGAACGGTATACAGACGGCTGAACAGCGAAGATAGCTGAGATTCCCGCAAATACCGGACTCGGTAATTGAAGTAAAATACAAGCAAATAAAGCTAATGTGATGGCAATACCCGTTTTTAAAATGCGAGCACCAAGTTTCATACCCTTATTGATATCCTTTCTCTTGTCATAATGAATGTACAACATGATACTATACATTCATTACAATATGTTAGCAAGTGATATTTTAGTGACGTTAAAAAGAAATTAAGTTTCACTTTATAATTTTTCCTAATTCTTTTTAAACATCGATTTTTAGTAAAAAAACCTGCTGAATTTCAGCAGGTTTCAAATTGTTACTATAGATTACTATGAGAAATGCGCTTCGTCAATTTTTTCTTGAAAATGAAAAGAGGGCATATCACTCTGTTGAAATAGATGGATCAGCCTGTTCCTTTTTCGGGATAATTTCAAAAAACTGGTGCTGCATATCATCTAATAATGGTGTTAACAAAGCCACTTCCTCGTGTTGCTCATGCTCATTTAATACACGAATATAGTCTAGCAATAATTCAGTCACATCTTGCACACCATTTTTACTAATTGGTTGTAATGTAACATTTGCCCCTTTTGCGATTCTTCTTCTTAAGGCCTGTTCTGTTAAACCTAAGTTTGAATCATGGCGTAAATAAACAACACCGCCAGTCATGCCAGCACAGATCCATGGACCAGGGTCCCCTAAAACAAGTGCTCGCCCATTTGTCATATATTCAAAAGCGAATCCTTTAATATTAGAGTATGCGCCTATATTTCCGTGCTCTTTTTCACGGAGTGGTTTTGTCATTCTACCTCCAATTATCATGTCTGCTCCAGAAAGACGAATACCAGCGCGGGCGTCGGCGTTACCTTGCACGTATAGTGCTCCTTTTTGTGCGCCATATCCAAATCCTTTGCCGACAGAACCGTTATAATAGCCTCCATCTTTTCCTTTTGCTTTCGTTATATAAATACCACCGCCAAAGGAAGTTTTGCCGATACCATCTTGTGCACCGCCATTTACGTGTATAAATAAATTCTCGCTATTGTAAGCACCTAATCCGTTTCCAGGAACAGAACCATTTGTATACTTTAATGTAAGTGGTTCAAGTTGAGTGTTTTCATATAGTTTACTACGAACACGATAGTAAGATTCTAAACCACCCATAACTCGTTGATCTACGCCAACGCCTACTAATTCTTTTGAGTGCGGAGAATGAACTGGTTCAAACTGATTTTCTTGTACAGATTCTGTTGTTGTAGCAGATGAAATTTCTATTGTTTGCAGCAAATTATATAAGTCTAATAAATCTTCGCCTCGCACTTGTTCTAATAAATCGGACCGCCCGATAATTTCTTGTAAATTTGTATAACCGAGTTGTCCGGTTAACCGTTTCAGTTCAACACCAAAAGTGGTGAATAAATTTAATAAACCAGCCACTGCGCTTTCTAATTCGCGCGGGACGAAGCGGCGTAATCCATGTTCTTTCGCTTGCGCTTCAGATTCAATTTGTGTCGCAATTCCAACATGGCAAGTATCGAGATGACAACCACGGCAAGTTGTGCAGCCGATTGCAATCATTGATAATGTACCAAATCCAATACGGTTTGCTCCAAGGAGCATAATTTTTAATGCATCATTTACACTTCGAATACCACCATCTGCCCAAATTTCTACTTTATGCCTCATATCTGCTTCTAGTAAAGCATTGTGAGCAGCTTTCACACCGATTTCAACAGGAAGACCTACATGTTGCAATGCGTGAATACGTGCAGCACCTGTTCCACCATCAAAGCCGCTAATATTAATAAAGTCTGCACCAGCTTTTGCAATACCGACAGCAATTGTTCCAATGTTGGGAACGACAGGTACTTTTACAGCTACTTTCGCAAGTTGATTAGCCGTTTTAATTTCTGTAATCATTTGAGCTAAATCTTCAATTGAATAAATATCATGGTTGTTAGACGGTGAAATTAAATCTGAACCGATTGTCGCGTTACGTGCTGCAGCAATTTTTGCTGTTACTTTTGAGCCAGGTAAGTGTCCACCTTCACCGGGTTTTGCGCCTTGACCGATTTTTATTTCAATTAAATTTGATGAATTTAGTAGCTCGGCGTTTACTCCAAATCGTCCAGATGCCACTTGTTGCCCGCGTGTATGTGGATATTTACCAATCATATCTTTAATTTCGCCGCCTTCACCGTTCAAACTAATCATATTTAGCTGATCGGCAGCTTCTGCATACGCACGAAAGGCGATTTCATTTTGAGAACCAAATGACATGGAACTAATAATAAATGGTAGGTCATGATTCCGGATACCGATGGACACGTCTTCAGTTGGAACGACCTGTTTTGCTTGTTTTGTTTGAACAAGGTGTCTGATTGCGATCGGATTATTGTCTTCTAATTCACTTAATTTGTCTCGGTAATCATCATAGGGATTTCCCTTTGCAACATCACCAATTGCTTTCCAAATCCGCGGGAATATATGAAATGATTTTCGCATTCTAACTTTTGTATTGTTATAATCATCTGCCCGCATTTTTGCATCTTCAGCAAGTGACTCAAGTGAAAAAGCTAAATCATCTGAACCGAAGAAGTTTGTAATTTGTAATATATTTGCGATTTCTTCATGTAATCCAATAGAGGAGAAGAGGCGACCATAACCGCGTAATTCATGGATACCGATTGTTGAAATCACTTTCTCTAGTCCTTTGTTAAGTGCTGTATACAAATTCGTAATTGGTGTTTTTGTTCCGTCGTTTACAGTTGCGAATAATAAATATGGATTAATACTATCTGCCCCTAATCCGTACAGCGTGACGATATCATGTAAGGAACGAAGGGCACCAGAACGTATAACGAGAGAGCAGTTTCGACGTAATTTATTTTCACTTAATACTTGATGTACTTTAGCAGTAACTAAATGAGGATCAATCCATAACCGTTCATTTTGATGAGCTTTCGCGTCGTCTAATAATAGTAGGGAAGCACCATCATTAACGGCAGCTATCGCTTCAGAACTAATTCGATTTAATGCGTATTGTAAAGTTTCGGATGGACTGAACGTAGCAGAGATTGTTGCGATAGAGCTATGTGTAAGGAACAGTTGTTTAAGTTGTTCGTACGTAATTGTTTGCAATTCCTCTGCAATAGATTGTGCCACACTTCCTTCTAAAATAATTGGTGAAAGCATCTCGACTACAAATGGCTGTTTCGCGCTGCTTGATAAACTTGGGCGTTCTCCAAGCACAGTTCGTGTAGAGAAGTGTTCGACTTCTCGATCACGATCAATTGCTGGATTTGTAACAACGGCTACACTTTCCTTAATGAAATCAGCAATATTTCGTCTATCTATATCGAGTGCGGCAAGCGGTGAGTCATGCCCAAGTGAGCGAATTGGCTCAACTCCCTTTGTTGCCATCTGTTCAAGGAGCTGTATATGCTCCCGATCCCAGCCGAAAGCAGCGTATTGCTTCGTTTCAACTTGAACAGAATCACATAACCCCTGGGTTTCTTTCGTTTCAGGGATAGATAAGTTTAAATGATAATCGGTAACATCAACTCGCTTTTTAAAACGGTTATATACTTCACTTTGGTATTTGTCATATTCGTAAAGAACAAGCTCATCTTGTTCGTTCCATTTAAGGCCGACTTTTTCGCCAGGAGCGAGTGGTTTTGGTTCTGCTACATATTCAGTTGGTGATACAACGCCAGGTTCAGAAGAGAAAATATAAGAGCTCTCTGTCTCTACTTTCCATACTGGTCGTAGTCCAAGGGAATCAACGCTGAAAACAGCTTCATCTTTAAAACGGGAAATGATGCCAGCTGGCCCTTGTGCAAAATGACCCCATGCTTCACGTATATACGTATATAAATCTTGTAAATGTGTTTCATAAAGTTTAATTTCATTAATAATTGGTGGGAATAGTATATCCATCGCTTCAAATAAGCTGTAGTCATATTGAACAAGTAGAGTTTCTAAGGTGCGGTTTAAATCTTGGGAGTCACTTCCCCCAGCAGTAAGTGGTACATCAATCATTTCAGCTTGATCACGTAATTTTGCAATGGTGTTAATTTCACCGTTATGTCCGAGAATGCTAAATGGTTGTACACGAAAAAAATTAGATAACGTATTAGTAGAGTAACGGTTATGTCCTAGTGTCATAGTTGAAGCGATAAGTGGGTGTTGTAAATCATCGTAATAAGCAACGAGTGTATCGCCAGCACCGAGAACTTTATATACAACATGTTCATGACTTAATGAGGCAACATGAATCGCTTCATTCTTCTCTATTTTTATTGTTACAGAAAATAATGTTTGTTCAATATTTGTAACTTCATTTTCTGCGAGAAGGGCAACTTGCCAAAATAAAGGTTCTTCTTGTTTACCAAGTGGACCGAGTGCACCTGAGTTTATTACATCATCACTTTCGAAAAGGATTGCAAAGTTTTCGTTGTTTAGTTGTGTACGAATGTGATTTTTTAAATCCACAATATTTTCTTTTTTATTTAGAAAAAAATGTCCAACGATAAAGTGGGGATGATCCACAATCGTTGGATTATATCCGCTACTTTTTAGTTTTTCAGTCCAAAGTGCTTTTGGTAAATCGATATGAATGCCGATACCATCTCCTTCGCCATTAATGAAACCAGCTCTATGATTCATTTTGACGAGTGATTGTATACAAAGATCGATGTTTTCTTTTGTAGGAATTTTTCTTTTTTCCATAACGGAAACGATTCCACATGCATCATGTTCTGCATTTCTATAATCTCGAAATAAAGACGGTGTCCATGTGTTTTTTTTATTGAGCATCCGTCAATCCCCCCTCTTATGAAAGTTTGAATAATCTTACTATTTAAGGCGTGAGCGGCCTTGTATACAGGGATAGTAAGGATATAAAAGAAAATAAAACAGATAATTATGAATAATTATACTATTAATAAGGGATTTATGAAATAGAAAAAAGGAAAAAAGAAAGGTGGGTTTTCTTTTTTCCTTTTAATGATGGGATTATTTATTGTTTGCTAAGGCAGCAAATGCTCTGCCAACAGCTTCAATTGTATATTCAATATCTTCTTTTGTATGTTCTGTCGTTAAGAACCATGCTTCATATTTAGAAGGAGCTAAATTAATACCTTCTTGAAGCATAAGCTTGAAGAATTTACCGAACATTTCACCATCTGTATCTTGTGCTGCATCGTAATCTTCAATTGTATTTGTTGTGAAGTATACAGTTAAGGCACCTTTTAGACGATTTAATGTAATGTCGATATTATGTTTTGCAGCTTGTTCTAAAATTCCCTTTTCAAGCATTGCGCCAAGCTCATCTAATTTCTCGTATAAGCCTTCTTGCTGAAGAACTTCTAGACAAGCGATACCTGATGCCATAGAAGCAGGATTTCCTGCCATGGTACCAGCTTGGTATGCAGGTCCGAGTGGAGCAACTTGTTCCATGATTTCTTTCTTACCACCGTAAGCACCAATTGGAAGTCCGCCGCCAATAACTTTACCAAGCGCTGTTAAGTCTGGTGTCACACCAAGTAAGTCTTGAGCACCACCGTACATAAAGCGGAAAGCAGTGATAACTTCATCATAAATTACTAATGCGCCGGCTTCGTGAACAAGTTCATTTACTTTTTCAAGGAATCCTGGTTTCGGCTCTACAATGCCGAAGTTTCCAACAATCGGTTCTACAAGGATAGCTGCTACTTCGTGACCCCATTTATCTAATGCTTCTTTTAGAGTTTCTACATTATTAAATGGAACGGTAATAACTTCTTGTGCAATACTTTGTGGCACACCAGCTGAGTCAGGAGTTCCTAGAGTAGAAGGACCAGATCCAGCTGCCACAAGTACTAAATCAGAATGTCCGTGGTAACAACCAGCAAATTTCATAATTTTTGTGCGGCCTGTGTAAGCACGAGCAACACGAATGGTTGTCATTACTGCTTCTGTGCCAGAGTTTACAAAACGAACTTTATCTAATGCAGGCATTGCTTCTTTTAACATTTTTGCAAATTTTACTTCTAATGCTGTTGGTGTTCCGTATAGTACACCGTTTTCAGCAGCTGTTGTAATCGCTTTTGTTATGTGTGGATGAGCATGTCCCGTAATAATAGGACCGTATGCAGCTAAATAATCGATATATTTATTTCCGTCTACATCCCAGAAATAAGCACCTTTACCACGTTCCATAGCAACAGGAGCGCCGCCGCCAACTGCTTTAAAAGAGCGAGAAGGGCTGTTAACACCACCAACGATATGTTCTAAAGCTTCTTTATGTAATGCTTCTGATTTTGTGAATTTCACTACAATTCATCTCCTTACAAAAATCTATGTATTATTCTAACATGTTTTTCGAAAAGACGTATTGTTTGTGATAGGGAGTGCAGTTGGGTAAACTATTCGTTGTGACATTTAGGAAGGGGGTCCGATTATGAAATCGGTAATTGAGGTACAAGGGTTACGTAAAGAGTTTACAGCCTATTCAAGTCGTCCGGGTTTAAAGGGTGCATTTCGCGATTTATTAAATCGTAATTATAAAATAGTACCAGCAGTAAATGATGTGTCTTTTACTGTGAAGCAAGGAGAAATGGTTGGTTATATTGGTGAAAATGGTGCTGGTAAGTCAACAACGATTAAAATGCTTACGGGGATTTTGACTCCGACATCAGGGCAGATCACGGTGAACGGAATGAATCCACATAAACAAAGAGAAGAATTTGTAAGAACAATTGGTGTTGTATTTGGTCAGCGTTCTCAGCTTTGGTGGGACATTGCGGTACAAGAGTCGTTTCGTTTATTAAAGAAAGTGTACGGTGTATCGGACGCGCAGTATAAGGAACATATGGAGCACGTAATTGAAACGTTAGATATTGGTCCTTTATTAGATAAGCCGGTCCGAAAGTTATCTCTTGGACAAAGAATGCGTTGTGAATTAGCGGCAGCATTAATTCATAATCCACCGTTATTATTTTTAGACGAACCAACGATAGGATTAGATGTTCTTGTGAAGTTGAAAATAAGAGAATTTTTAAAGGAAATGAATGAACGTTATAAAACAACGATTTTATTAACAACACATGATATTACGGATATTGAAGCTTTATGTGAACGCGTTATCATGCTGGATGAAGGAAATATTATGTATGACGGTTCTTTAAATAACCTTCGTACACAGTGGGGAGCAGAGAAGGAAATACATTTTCAGTTCGTTTCTCCTGTTTCTTATGAGGCATTAGCAATGGTTATGCCGGATACTAATGTAATTTGGTCTAAGGCGAAAGAAGAAAACGCATGGGTTGCAAAAATCCCAAATGAAGAAGTAATTATTTCAATGCTCATTTCTAAAGTAGTACAAGCTTACCAAATTAAAGACTTGAAAATTAATGAAGTTTCTACAGAGGAAATTATTCGTAACATTTATGAAGAAGGTATTATGCATGGGTAAGTATATTGAAATGATTCGCATTCGTTTTTTAATGATGCTTGCTTATCGTACAAACTATTATAGTGGGATTTTAATTTATACAATTAATATCGGTGCGTATTATTTTTTATGGCAAGCAATTTATAGCGGGAAAGAGAATATTGAAAGTTTATCTATTTCGCAAATGACTACGTATATCGCGATTGCGTGGATGGCACGTGCCTTTTATTTTAATAATATAGATAGGGAAATTGCGATGGAAATTCAAGAAGGACGTGTAGCCGTAGAACTAATTCGTCCATATAACTATTTAGGAATGAAAGTTATGCAAGGTCTTGGTGAAGGGATATTTCGTTTTGCTTTCTTTTCAATTCCAGGTATGGTCATCGTTACGTTATTATTTTCATTACAAATTACAACGAATTTTCAAACGTGGTTATATTTCTTCTTGTCTTTAATATTTAGTTTTATTATTAATACACAAATAAATTTAATGACAGGGATGCTTACATTCTTCTTATTTAATAATAGTGGGATTATGTATGCAAAACGTGTTGTTATTGATTTGTTTTCAGGTTTATTATTACCGATTAGTTTTTATCCGTTATGGGCTCAAAAAGCAATGATGTTTTTACCGTTTCAAGCAATTAGTTATATTCCAAGTATGATTTTCTCTGAAGGTATACAAGGGAGTAAGTTATATGAAGCTTTATTATTTCAAGTGATGTGGGCGATTATACTTATTATTCCAATTGTACTGATGTGGAAAACGGCGAGAAAACGTCTAATTGTACAAGGGGGATAACGAGATGCTATATATAAAATTATTTTTGCAATATGCAAGCCAATATATAAAAACAAAATTAGAGTACCGGGGCGATTTTATCGTCGGATTACTTTCGGATTTATCACTACAAGCGGTTAATTTAATCTTCATTCTCGTTGTGTTTGGGCATACACAAGCATTAAAGGGATGGAGCCGAGAAGAAGTAATCTTTATTTATGGTTTCTTTTTAGTACCGTTTGCCATTTTTTCAGCCTTTTTTAACATATGGGACTTTAATGATCGTTACATCATTAAAGGGGAAATGGATCGTGTACTAACGAGACCAATTCATAGTTTATTTCAAATTATATTAGAAAGAATGGAACTTGAATCTTTAATTGGAGCGATTACGGGAATTATTGTGATGGGGTATGCAGCGATAGAACTGCAATTATCTTTTTATTGGTACGATTTTTTCTTATTTCTACTCATGGTAGGGGGAGGGGCGCTTGTGTACGGCGGGATATTTGTTACACTTGCGAGCCTTGGCTTTTGGTCAGATGCGAAAAGTTCGATTATGCCACTTATGTATAACATAGGGAATTATGGGCGCTATCCTATTGACATTTATAATCGTGTTATTCGTTTTATTTTAACGTTTGTTTTACCGTTTGCGTTTGTTGGGGTATATCCAGCAGCGTACTTTTTAAGAAAAACAGAGTGGAATAGCTATGCATTCGCAACACCAATTGTTGGTGTTATCTGTTTTACTATTGCAATTACCCTCTGGAATCAAGGGGTAAAGCGATATCGTGGTGCGGGAAACTAATTATAGAAGCTTGTTCGTTTCTAAGGGATAAATTAGCTATCCACCTCATACATATAAAATGAGGTGGAGGACATGTTATGGGGATTTATTCTATTAATTGCAGCAATCGCTATTTTGAGAAGTGTCCAATTATTATGGAGTTCCTATTCAGATTCAACACGTTTCTTTTCGCTGTATAATTTGGCCACATTATTTTTGATTTATACAACAGTACTGATTGCGTTTGGATTAAGTTATGTTGTATTAGAGGAAATGGGTTTTACAGTTTTGAAAGAAGATGGTGAAAGGTTGACTGCCCATTCTTTTCAACTTGTTGAAATTTGTTTATATTTTAGCGCAGTCACTTTATTGTCCGTTGGATATGGTGATATAGCTCCGATTGGAATCGGAAGATGGATTGCAATTGGAGAAGCGCTAATTGGATATACACTACCGTTTGCGTTTGTGATGAGGTCTGTAATAGACAATGAAAAATAAGGCTGCATTTGTTATAGTAAAGGAAAAGAGAAGGAGTGATAACAATGATTACAGTAGGAGAAATGGCACCAGAATTCACATTAGAGGGAAGTAATGGAGAACAAGTTCGTTTAGCTGACTTTCACGGTAAAAATGTAGTTCTATACTTTTATCCGAAAGATATGACTCCAGGATGTACAACTGAAGCATGTGATTTTCGTGATGCATATGGATTATTTCAAGAGAAAGATACGGTTATCCTTGGAGTAAGCCCTGATTCAGCAAATAGACATTTGAAATTCATTGAGAAGCATGAACTTCCATTTACACTTTTAGTAGATGAAGATCATAAAGTAGCAGAATTGTACGATGTTTGGAAGTTGAAAAAGAACTTCGGAAAAGAGTACATGGGAATTGAGCGTTCTACATTCCTTATTAATAAAGACGGCGAACTTGTAAGAGAGTGGCGTAAAGTGAAAGTGAAGGGACATATTGAGGATGTTCTTTCTTATATAAAGTAAATCTATAGGGGAGATAAAATATGTGGAATTAAGGCAAGTGTCTATACATATTTTATCGTGTTACATAAAGTGAGAGTGTAGGGCATACCTCCTCAGATGATAGTATTCCAAGTGCGATTATATCGCACTTTTTTCTATGTAAATATACGGAGAAAGGGGAAAGATACATAAGAACAAGTCCTGAATATAAAAATAAACCACATAGTTATAGTAGAAATATTGACGATTTATAAGAAAAGGAGTACACTCTTTATAAGAATTATAAAATAATAATCCGTATAGAATCGGGGTGCATGACGGTGGTCAAAGAAGAATTAAAAGAAGCGCTAGAAATGCTGAAAAATACGGGTGTACGCATTACTCCACAGCGTCATGCTATTTTAGAGTACCTTGTGGAATCTATGACGCACCCAACAGCGGATGACATTTATAAAGCATTAGAAGGTAAGTTTCCAAATATGAGTGTTGCAACTGTCTATAATAACTTACGTGTATTTAAAGAAGTTGGACTTGTAAAGGAATTAACTTATGGAGACGCTTCAAGTAGATTTGATTATGTTACAAGTCAACATTATCATGTGATTTGCGAAAAATGTGGTAAGATTGTTGATTTTCCTTATGGAGGATTGGAACAGCTTGAAGAAGAAGCTGCGAAAACGACAGGCTTCGTTATTAATAGTCATCGCTTAGAAATTTATGGCGTTTGTCCAGAGTGTCATAAGGCGTAATATATAATAAAGAAAGAGGTNNACCTCTTTCTTTATTATATAAGGAGAGCGTCAGGTTGATACGGATTTACAGCGTTAAGCTAGTAAGAGGATTAGATAAAAATGTGTCGAATTTACTTTGTATTGGTGAAAATGAAGTATTGGAGGATACATTTTGAAGAAATATGAGATCAAAAATAACATTCCAACATTAGAAGAATACAAATATTTATGTGACTCTGTGGGGTGGACTGATTATATGAATTTTGAAGTGGCGGAAACATCACTTCAAAATTCTATTTACTGCATCACAGTCAATGATAATAATCGAATTGTGGGTATGGGAAGAATTGTTGGTGATGGGGCTATCTATTTCTATATTCAAGATATAGTGGTTCATCCAGATTATCAAAAGAATGGTATTGGGAAGGAAATAATGAATACTTTGGTTGAATATTTAAATCAGAATGCACCAGATAAAGCGTTTATTGGTTTGTTTGCATCAGAAGGTAAAACATCATTCTATGAAAAATATGATTTTAAAGACTACTCGCCCAACATGACGGGGATGTTTACTGTAATTTCGAAAAAATAGACATAATAAATTTCAGAAGAAGGCAGTAATCAAAAAGAAGCGATTTCTTGGTTAAGAAATCGCTTCTTTAAGGATTTAAGTATTCATATTCCTCAATATACTTCTATAGACCTATGATTTATAGCTCTTCTTATTATATTTCTCATCAAATTCTTTTCCTTCTAGATTTCGATCGAGTGTTAAAGGTTGATTGCAATGCATACACGCGTCGACACGGCCGAGCATTTTTGTTGGTTTATCGCAGCTTGGACAAATAATTTGTACAGTCTTTGTAGATAACATACCAATCCAAAAGTAAACGACAGTACTAGCAATAACAGCTAAAAAACCAACCATCATAAATGTAGTCATAATAATAATGTTGTCCCGGAAAAAGACTCCTAAGTATGCAATGAAGAGGCCGATAAATACTAAACTTAATGCAAAGGTCCGGATTTTATTGATTTTGTTTGAATACTTAATGCTCATTCTCACCACTCTCCTATAACAACAATAATAACACAAAATTTAGAATTTTCACTCGTTCGCAAATGTGATAAAGCGATAAGATATGAAATGTGGAGTATGATGAAGAATGACTGGAGGCTATAATGGTTTTTAGAACATGTTTTTAAAGTTTTAACGGGATGTGAAATTTTTTTGTGAAAAGTATTGACCCGATATACACTGCATGATATATTAATAACCGTCGCTGATGCACAAACGCAGAAAACGACAAAA
>NZ_NUVD01000092.1 GCF_002564555.1 Bacillus cereus
TCCGAAGTAAAAGGTTATGACATTACAAATACAAAGGTTGGTAAAACAACAGTAGAAGGAACGAAGACATGGAAGGACGACAATGCGAAAGATCGTCCGGAAATGATCAAGGTCGACCTACTACAAAATGGCAAATTGATCGCAACACAAGAAGTAAGCGCAGCAAGCGAATGGAAATATGCGTTTACAGATTTAGCGGCATATGATGCCGA
>NZ_NUVD01000093.1 GCF_002564555.1 Bacillus cereus
TTTTGTGTTTAATAAAATATGGCTTGTCATCTACGTATTTCTGGAGTGATAGATGATAAGCTATATTTATTTTTTTGCAGCAATAAGCTCAAAACGTTCATGAACAAGTAGTATATTGTTTATTTGGAATGGCCTTGGAGTTATTTTAAATCTAAGAATTAATGAAAGTAATAAACTGAAGAAATATAGCTTTTAAACAAGTTCATTCCATTTATGAGCATCTTTTTCATAGAAATATAATTGTTTCGTATGATAATGCCTTTAATTCGTGAATAGGAAAGAAGTTACGACATGTTAAATTGAAGTGAACCCGAATAGTGGTACATGAAAAAAACACCTCCTGAATTCGCATACTAAGTATGAAAATTCAGGAGGTGTTTTTGTAATGGATTATCTTATTTATTTGTTTTAAGTAGTTATGTGATAAAAGTGGTGGAGTTAAAAAAGATAATAGCGCGTATTTTTTTCTTTATGGATCTGGCCTTTGAAGAGCAGCGATAATTTCAAGATACAACTCTTGCAAGTCATGTGTATTGCTTTCATATATAACATTTTGGATATAATGTCTAGACTCTATAATCCTCTTTATAGTCTGCATAGTTCATTACATTAGCTTCCCAATAAAGCTTTCAGGTGGGAAGACCAGTTATGGGTGGTAATATTTGAACTACTTTTATAAATAATGTGCAGCTTCTTTACAAGTTATACTTGTTTCCTCTAGTAGTTGGATAAGGATCGCTTTTTGTATAGCCTTATAAATAAGGTGATTAGAGTATAGTTAGTCACTAATTGCTATTTGAATAGCATATGTATCTTTATTATCACGTTGATATAAATAAGTGGGAGGGAGAATAAGTTCATCAGGAATAAATTCAGTTTTACATACTCTATTTGTAATTTGGGCTGCAATAATGAAACTAAATGCTTTGTTAGCAATTATATTTGCTCTTCTAACGGGAAAGCTTACGATTGTCTGTAGATAGATATAGGATATAACTCTTTAAACTTTATAATTTCGGAGCTTTTATATAGAAGATAAGTGTAAGTGAAAAATTATAGTGTGATTACTTAAATGCAAGGAAGTAGTGGCTATTACAAGAGGTTAGAACGTTTGTTACCTAATGGTGTAATAGGCGTATTCGATCAATTGGGCTGCTTATTTTTTATTGAACATATGTAATTCAAAGAGGAGCTGCTTTGCTAGGTTCGGTTCTCCATTAAAGCTTGTAACTGTACATACTTTAGTGAAGTGGTTTTTCACTAAAATTGGATATATTGACATTCCTACTACTAAAGGGGCAAGCTGATTAACATCAGTGTGATTCTTGTTACCAAAGGCGAAGTCCATTTCTGGTATCGCTGCAAGATTGCGGTGTACCATCACCACTCTCACGATAGATCGTATAGGTTCGTAAGCTACGGTACTACGACTGTTGCATGTTTATATGTTTTAGGGTTTTGCTCTTCTCTATAGTTGAAGTGTATAAGAACAATAAGTATTCTTATATAAAGTATCGCGAAATCTGTAAACAAACGAATTACTCTATCTCCAACTGGTTTGGTGAAATAATCTACCGATTGCTCTTTACTCCTCATAATTTTTAATATTAATTGGATCTAGTCTATTAGTTGGCTCATTCTATGAATGGTTGAGGGACAGTGAAGTTGAGTGTGTGCACTGTTAGAAAAGAGATATTGTAATTAAGATAAGAAGAGTAAATGAAGTCGATAGAAAAGAATTTCTTTTGGAACCCAGTAATGTATGGGGGATAATTCTTTTGAAATAGAGAGAGTTGTAGATAGGAGTAGACAATGATTGCTATTTAATAATATTTTTGTGGATTCTCATGTGGTCTTCATGAATCGAGCTTTTATGGGCTGTTAGGCTCACTACTAGCTTCTTTGCTTCAGTCAGGCTTTGAAGTGGGAGTCTTACCGCCTACAAATAGCGGGATAAAGTGGTGTGAACATATTAAATTAAATATCTTTATAAAAAGGTGTTGACGATTGTACTTTAGAGGTGTAATATAGAACAAGTCGCCGATGCAATAACGCAGAACGCGGCAAACGAAATAAAAAAACTTAGTTGACATTAACTAACAAAGATGTTAACATTAGGAAGTCGCAAATGAGCGA
>NZ_NUVD01000094.1 GCF_002564555.1 Bacillus cereus
TTCTTGGCTAAAATGATAAATTATATCTAAAGTTAAGTAGTGAATAATAGATAGAGATATTACTATCTCCTTCAATACTATGAATATTTCTATCTATTTCTTTTTTTAAGTGTTTAGCTTTTATTATATGTTGAGAAATAATTGCATTATACCAACTGCTTAATAATGTTATCATTTCTTCCTTTTCGATTATATGTGCATCCATAATAACCTTCACCCTAATATATTAATTATTATCATAAAAAAATAAATTTTCTGGTAATTTTTTATAAAAAGTTAGATAATACTTAATGTACTATCTAACTTTCCATAATGTAGTCAAAACACTGGCAGAACACGGCCTATCTCTTGCTTATACAATAATAATGTGATGAGTTCTTCAATGTCGATAAGAACTATATTTCTCGTTTACTTAATTTTTGCTGCATCAAAAGCCTTTTGAACCGCTTGAACTTCAGTTGAGTTAGCTCCATATTTATTCGTCGCAACTCGAATGCATGCTAGTCTTAATTCAGAGAAATCAGAAGTCATGTTTAATTCATCAGTATTTGCATAATGGAAAATATCAAACATTTTATCCTCGCCAATTCCTTTTACAGTTACACCGTTATGAGTTCCACCTGTTGCAATTAGATAAGCAACTTTATTAATGATACTTGAGTTGAAATGAACGCCTCCTTGATCCCATCCATTAAAATCGTTAAATTCACTATAATCATCTGGATAAGGTACTCCAGCTGAAGACGGAACTGAAGACGGATTTGCCATATCACGGAAAACTGATCCAGTTTGTTCTCCCATTGTCCAGTTAAAAGTCCCATTATTTATGTATTTCTCAATAGATGTTCCCATAATATCAGACAATGCCTCGTTAATCGCACCAGATTCTCCATAGTATTCAAGATTAGATTCACTAGATGTAACTGCATGTGTAAATTCATGTCCCGCTACGTCATATGCCTTTACAATAGGGTCTCCATATACAAGCATACTACCATTATCAGCACTTAATGCATTCTGCCAATTTTTCGGATCATTTGTATCCTCAGAGTCCCATGCGTGTACAACTGATACTACTTTTTGTCCCTTATTATCAAAACTATTACGCTTGTATTTATCTTTATAAAAATCATATACTTTTGTTGCTAAGTAATGAGCGCTTACCGCCTTTGGATCATTAAACGTTGTTGAAGTGCTAGTTGCTAATGTTCCAGGATAATATCTTTCTTCTTTAGTAATATCCCTGTAATTCACATCATATGTTTCAATTCCCTGCCCTCGTGTATAATCAGCAAGCGCATATTTCCCGTTACTTTGTTTAGAAATGCCGAATGTACGAGATACACCTAAATCATCTTTTCCTGTCCCAGTTAATGGTGCAAGGTTATTTTTTCTACTTTCTTTTAAGGCTCCAACAAGCTTTTCACTTGCTTTTAAGTCTGATTCTTTCAACATATTTTTCAACATTTCTCCATTATGTGCATTCACTAAATAAGTACCAGATACATAGTTTGGTGTTGCAGCTTCAAATGTAACTTGGTATGCATTGCTAGCTTGTCCATTATTTTCATCAACAAAAATAACTTCCTTTACTTCTGGCTCAGAAATAAACTTGATATCGTTCCCGTACTTTGTATAAATATATTGTTTCGCTTCTTCTTTTGATAGATTAATAGCCTTTTTCAAATCTTCTTGTTTTAAATTTTGCGCACTATCTCCTGAAACACTTTTAATAACACCCTTATTATCTACGTGTGCAGTTAATTGATGGCCATATACTTCTTTTCCTTCATATGTTTGTTGCAAACGCACAAGTGTAGTTCCATCATAAGAACCACGTTTTTGAAGAACTTTATAATCTACTCCTGTTTCTCCATTCACTTGTTTTTGAGACAAAGCTTGCTCTGTTTTCTCCTTAAGAGCATCTTTCACTACATTCTCTGGTGCCTTTTGTGATGGTTGCGTAAGTTCACCTGTACGGAATGAATCCTCCTGAATTTGAACTTGTAGTTGATCTGTTTCCTCTGCGTGACCTACTCCATATGGTGTTACAGTTGTTAAAGCTAATCCTGTTGTTAATGCAACTGTAGCTAAAGTTTTTTTATTACTCATGTTATTCACCTCATATAATTTTCTGAAATATTAATCTCACGAAAATTATACTGTCTATCCATGTCGAAAAAAAGAAAAATACTGAATTTATGTAATTTTATGCAAAATTACATAATTTAAGATGGAAGAACGTGGACTATCTATTGCTCATACAACCATCATGCGCGGGATTCACCAGTATGGTCCTGAATTAGATGAGCGAGTACGACATCATCTTAAGCCAACCAACGATTCTTGGCGAGTCGATGAGAGGTTCTGTTGCAAAGTTTTTTTACAGATAGAAAGTTAGGATGGGGTATAGCTGAATTCTATACAATTGTGAGTAATTGCTGTAATTCATTGTACGTTGAAAAAACGAAGTTTGGCTGCAAACTTCGTTTTCGTTTATATATAGCATGAATCGTTTGGATTCCTTTCAAAGTGCACGAAGCATGGCGAAGACTTTAAAATCCTGCAGATTTGGCAAATTTAATTTTTTGAGTGTACAAAGTAATACCGGTGCTTTATCTGTTGTTAGAACCGTTGGTTCTCCAAACGTTTTCACTAATCTTTTCATAAAGGCATACGCAGCTTGATGATCTCGTTTTTTACGAAGTTGAATATCCAATGTGTACCCTTCTTTATCAATTGCACGATATAGGTAACACCATTATCCTTTGACTTTTATATACGCCTCATCCAATTTCCAAGATAGTTGCACTCTTTTATTTTTCTTCTTCCAAATATGATAGATCAGGTGCCTATATTCATGAACCTAGCGCATAATAGTTGTTGGATGAATTGAAACACCACGTTCTTTCAAAATTTCAGAGACATCACGATAACTTAAAGAAAAACGACAATAGTAGCCAACAGCTACCAAAATAATATCTTTTTTGAATTGTTTTCCTTTAAAATATCTCATTTATGATTCCCCTCACTCTGTTTTGCAAAAGTTTAGCTTAGTTTTAAACGCTTTGCAACAGAACCATGATAGGTTTAATGAAAAGAGCCCTAAGGAGATAGGGGCTCTTTAGGGCACGCCTAATCGGATAAACTGATTAGGAGGAATATAAAAATTTTAACATATAGATGACTCATCTGAAGGTAACAAAAAGATAACAAATACCTAAAACTGAATCCACTTGTGGAATTGATATCGTATTGAAAATTTTACCATTTTTTTCTGATGGCACAACATACAAGAACCCTAAATTCTTCCGTACATTAGAAAAAAGTTAGCGAAAGTAAAACGTATCCTTTCTAGAAGAACAAAAGGTTCTTCGAACTGGAATAAACAACGTGTGAAAGTTGCACGAATCTATGAACATATTGCAAATGCAAGAGCTAATTACTTACATCCCTATAAAAAAACATACAACCTTACCAACAAATACAAGGTTGTATGTTTTTAATAGTATTCAGTTGCAATCCGGTCCTATTTGCGGTTTTCCTATTTGTACAATCTATTTATTTTGTGCAATCTTAGCACCTTCATATAATTTATCCGTATAATTTTTAAGGTCCTGCCAATTATCCTTCGCTGTATTCAGATCTGCTCTTATAATCTCATCAAACAAGTCTAGACTAATGTTGTCAACACTGTCAATCAATGATTTATATTTTTTCTCCACTGTCCCCCACTGAGTCTTTATATTTTCAAGAGCAGTAACAGCTGTACCAACTGTTGCAGCCATATGTTCCGTTTTATTTTTGGCATCAGTCAAAATAACTACTTCTGCCTCTGCTCCAGAAATTCTGGACTTTAATTGTTCTATTTCTTGTTGTGCAGATGCGATATTCTTGTCAGCAGTGACAATCAATGGTATACCAATCGGAGGCATAAATACAGATAAAGCTATATAGCCACCACGTTTATCATAGTTTTCTTTAATTGTATTATTACAATTCTCAATTCGTTGTTGTAGAAGCGGAATACCAGCGTTCGTACTTTCTAGAATATTCTCCAATTGATTGAAATCTTCTTTGAAATTTCTTGTATTTTCTGCTATTTCACCTTGAAAATTTTTTAATTTTTCTAACAGTACATCTAATTTTTGACTATTGTACAAAATACTATTGTACAAATTTTCTAGTTCATATTTTAATTTCTCTGTATCTTTTTGCTCTATAGCAGTTAGTAAAAGCTTATAACTTGCTTGAAACGTATCATTATAACTTACAATATTCTGATGCGTGTACATAATACGAGTTTTAAAATACATGAACCAAAAGTCGGCATTCTCTATTGCATCCCGTTGATGCTTAATCATGTTTGCTTGTAAATCACCATTTATAGAACTTATTTTACTTAAATCTGTCAGCTGTTGATTACTGATTGTATTGGCATATGAATCCATTGTAAGGATATTTGCCACCATTTTTCCCATTACTTCTTTAAATTCACCAGGACCAAGGGAATAGTTCTTCAAACTTTCTTGCTGTTGGGACACAGTGTGTTCTGCTGCCAAAGTATGAAGTGGAATTACATTACTCGCTGCCATTCCCGTAATGATTGTTGACAAAATAATTTTCTTATATAAATTCTTATTCATCTTTTTCACCTACTCTTTCACATGCATCACATACTTTATTAAATTCATAAGCTTCTATTCTTTACTTCAAATGAATTACGATTATTGCAAATAAAACAACATATTAAAATAGAGATTCTCGTACTTTCTTATTCTATAATCTTTATTAAGTTTCATAACTATATAGGAAGTCTCCTGCTCAAACTTGAACAGGAGACTCACATTATGTGTTCTTCAAAAGAGAAACTCAGTATATTATATTTTTCATTACTTCGGCAATTTCTTGATGTAATATTATTTGTTCAAGAATGAAATCTCACTACTTTGAATATTTTCAGCATACTTTCTAATCTGCTCCCAATGATCCTTCGCTGTATCCAGATCTGCTGTTATATCCATAGCAAGGAATTCTGGGTCAACAGCTTTAGCACTCTTAATCAATGAGTCATATTTTGTTCCCATTCCATCCCACGCAGTCTTTATATTTTCAAGAGAAACAATAGCTTTATCAATTGTATCTGTTAAATTTTTAATATCACTTTGCACTATCGTTAATCTAGCTGACTGTAGTTTCGCCATTGAAATATCTTGTGTTAGCTTTATAATTTGGTCTTGTGCCTTGATTATCTGCTGCTGCGATGAAACTACTCCGTATATCCCACCTCCTAATATAGGTGCACCAATGGGCGCAAAAGGTGAAAGAAATAAATATGCACCAGCAGCAGTTGCAACCGACGATGCAATATAAATTTTGTTATTTTCATCAATTAATGCTTTATTTGCTTCGATTTGTTGCTGAAACAGTGGAATTCCGGCTTCTTCACCAGTTAAAATATTTACAATCTTTTCAGCATTCCCTTTTAAATTTTGTGTATCTTTTTCTAATTTGCCGCGAAAGCTTTTCAAATCATCCACTAATTTGGTCACTTGATCTTTATTCTGTGAAATTTCACCATTCAACTTTGTAAGCAAAGCTGTTAGTTTTTCTGGATCATTTTTATATTGTAATAAATAACGAGAATAATTTTGGAATTTTGTATCATAACTGATAATATTTTGATTCGTCGTAATTATTCCTGATTTCAAATTATTTAACCAGTATGTTGCATTTTCTCTAGTAAGCTTTTGATTGGCTTTAATGTCTGTTTTTAAATTATCGCCAACTGAAGATAAACCATCCAAATTAATATCTGCTTGTTTAAGTATAGTTAAAGCATACAGGTCCATTACCAACATATTGGATTTAGTATCCCTCATCGCATTATCAAGCCCTGTTGGTCCAAGGTAATAACTAGGGTATTTAAAGTCTTGATTTGCATAAATAGGTGCTGGTTCCTCTGCCGAAGCATATGATGGCATAATGCCACCCGCTACGATTGTTGCTATTAATGTAGATAAAGCCATTACTTTATAAGGTTTTTTCATCACATTTTTCTCTCCCTACATTATATTATTAAGAATTATTGTTCTTCATTCTACAAATTTCATCCTGTTACTTTTATTTTTGTAACACTCTCTTGATATTCCGTTGTTTGTTTTTTCAATTCATCCGTAAACTGTTTAAGCTCTTTTAACCGTGCTTGTAATGAATTAGAATCTATTTTCGCATCAGTATTAAGACTTGTCCCCGTTTCAATCATTATGTTATTAAAGGTGTCCCAACTACTTACTAGATTGTCAAAACTCTGAGTTTGCTTTTTAATTGTTCTTGTAAAGTTATTTAATTGCTGCTCAATAAGTGTCATTTGAGTTGCTTGCACTTCAATATTCGATAAACTTTGTACCAATTGAATTAGTTTCTGTTGCTTCTGAGCAATATCTTTATTCAGTTCTGTTACTTTATCATTTTTGAGTTGTCCATATTGGTTATAAATCGCTTCCAAATTAGACACGTCTACAGTTTTATCCTTAACTCCGTCTTTCAAAATATTAATAACCGACTTTGTAATATTTAAAGAACCGTCTAGATTTTCTTTTGGTAGGGCTAGAAGTTTTTCAAAATCTTCTTGAATGCCTGCATTAAGTTGTCCCATTTCCGTTCTTAATTTTTTAATGTCTCCGTCTGAACTCTTATAAGATTCAAACGCTCTGCTAACTTTACTAGAAAAATTATTACTATCTTCAATCAAATCGTTTTTAGAATTGTTTAAGTCTTCTGAAGTTATTTTCATATTATACTGAATTTTTTGCACATCACCTTGAAGTAAATTAAAAATACGTACAAATAATGCTTTTGCTTCCGAATCTTCATTCATTTTTCCAGCTAGTTCAACTAATTTATTATAATAATTTGTAAATCTTACTCCAAAACTCTGTATGTCTTGATTTACAACGGATAATTTGTGGTTATTTACATCCAGGCAGTCTCGAACATGGTTTCTTGCAGTAGCTTGATCAGTTGTTATTCCATATATAGTATTTACATTTAGGTCTGGTTGCTGTAATATGATTAGCCCATATCCTTGAATTAATGGCGTCTGTGATCCTAATTTCGTAATCGAATTTGATAACCTATCCATAGCGGGTCCAAGTATACTACTTGGTTGTAAATAAGTTGTTTTACTTTCTGCAAAAGTATTTACAGGTGAGAAGCAACTTGTAGATACTGCAGTAATTAATAACCCTGCGACTAACGTTTTTTTCATGTTAATCCCTCCCATTAATTGGTGTTTGTTGATGAAATAGTTGGACTGAATTTTAAAGGTTTCATTTTTATTCATATAAAATCTAGCCTTGCAACTATTTATGCTTTGATTAGCTTTCAAATGAATAGATATTCATTTGAAAGCTGGAGCTGCTTCATTTGCAGGAAGCTCAGATAGATTGAGTCGTTGCTCCTATCATTAATCCTGCCATGACTTTTTTGATAGCGATTTCATAAGATCCTACAAGATTACAAAAAATGAAATTATACTTGTACATTGCTTATACCTTTACCTCGGAATAAAATAAGATCATTTTTGCTATATAGAAACTTAGAATGCTATTTTTTACAAATGTGATACTTTTGTAGTACTAGATTGTTTCTAAGGATTAATTAACTGATTATTCAGAAAATAAATTCAGCATAATGTTCCTTGCAACTTCACTGCACTTTTTATTCGTATAAACTTCTCCTTTCTTAGTGGTCGTACCAATTACACCTTTATTAAAACATTATATTTTTAATGCGTAAATAGTAGAATTTTGTCGAATAAATCCAATAATTCTACTATTAAGCATTAGTTCCACTGGCAATATTATCTTGATAAAATTACTATTTAATCTTATTTATATTCAATATTATTCAATTAATTATAATCATTATAAGTTAATATATATATTAAAAAGGTAGTTAATTTATCTTACAAGAAAAAATACAATGTGATTTAATTATATTAAAATAATTAAATCACATCCTGCATACTCATTACCTTTATTTGTATATGCATAATTGCATGCTCTTTGGTGATTTGCTCCAGAAATCTTTCATCAAATTACCGAAACCTAGGATATTTCCAATTATATAGGGATAGTATCAGCACTTCCAAGTTCCGAAGATTCATTGCATAAATTCTCTAGTTTTTGCACCAGAACAAAAAAAGAGACCGTAGCGAAAGTATAAAATACTTTTGCTACAATCCCATTCATCTTCCAACCACTAATTATATAATTTTATTTCTGAAGCTGAAGCAAATCCACCGTGTCCTGATACAACTTCTAGCTTTACATACTGAGCATTTACTTTACTGAAACTTGCATTTTTTGTAAGATTATTATCTTTCCACGTTCCAGTAGCAACCTTTGTAAAGTTAACTCCATCTAGGCTTGTGTATATATTATAACTAGTTATATTACCATTAGAGTTACTGTCTTGTCTTGGAACATAAGTTAATTGTGATATGCTAGTAACTTCATTAAGCTTTATGGTAATGTATGGAGCCTTATCACTGCCATTCCATAACGTATGCCACATTGTTGCACCGTTTCCATCGATTGCATTTGCAGCGCCATTATTAGCCGAAACTTCCTGACTTGAGACACCTGCAACTGATAAGTTTTTGTGCGGTATTAATCCCACTACAGCGGTATCAGTAAACTTTAAGTTAACAGCATCACTTGCTGGATTTGAACCAACAGCAAATTTTCTAACTGTTAATGTAACATTTCCTGTTAAATCCGGTAAATTAGGAGCAACTGGATTATATTTTGTCCAATGTGAACCTTGGTCTATACTGAATTCCATCGTACCGTCTAGACCAAAAACTAAATTCTCATCATCATTTGAAGAAACTTTGACTTTGTCAGCCTTTCCAATTGGAATTAATAAGGGCTGCTCTGTTCCGATCACTCTTGTTAAAATGCCATCCGTTGAATTGATTGCTGAGATTTCTTCATTGCTCAGAAGCATATCATTGCTTGTAGCAGCTTTATACGTTTTTCCTCCATCGATACTGTATTCCGTATCGGATTTAATTCCCATTAGTTTTCCTGCATTTGCTCCATCAAAACTAAAAGTAGCAAGGTCTAATCCTAAACTTGGCATTTGATCTTTAATTTTATTAGCTACTTGCTTTTGATTTACATCCGTTATTGTGTTAAATACATTTAATATATTTAACGTATACTGTTGCAGTTTTGCTCTATCATTTGTGTTCAGAACATGACTTCTAATTTGAGTAAGAAGATCCATCATCGGTCTTGGCTCATTAGCAAAAGAAGAAATAATACTGCTGTTTAATTCTTGCCACTCAGCATCTGTTACATTTGGATTTTGTAACATAAGAGAAACGTAATCTTTCCATACTAAAACATTAGTTGGTAAAAGTTTAGTAGCTATTTTATAAATTGCAATTTTCTTATCTGTGGAATTCATCGCTTTCGCTAACCAGCGTAATCGCTCTGATTTATCTAGTTTTACTGGGGTACGTTCAGCATCTTCAAATTGTAAGATGTAAGGTACTTGATTTCCCAAACTATTATTTGACCATGGAATAACAGTTACATCATGACGGCCCGATTCACCCCATCCCGATATATCATTTCCTAAATTCCAAGAAAATGGTTTGTCATTCCATATGAGTGCACAATGCCCAGGTTGTGTAACAGGCATAGCAGCCACACCAAATGCTTGACTTACTTGCACACCAAACTTCGAAATATTACCGCATACCCCGCCAAATCTGTAAATGGAAGAAAGATTCCAACCCACACCATAGAATGCATCATTCCCAGCTTGAATGCTAACTCCATCCTTGTTATTTGTTACATACTGAATCAAATATGCACTTGTTCCGATCTTATCTTGACTTTTAAGTTCTGGATGTTCCGTATTAATCATGTTTCTTGCCCAAGTTAAATCTTCTTCTGGTGACCAAGTATTCACTACTAATCTTAAATGCCAAACATCATATGTTCTAAAGACTGGGAGTAACTCATTATTTTGATCTGCTGTTTTATAATATTGGTACCTCGTTAATGGATCAATAGGTTTATTATTTGTCCAATATTTTATAGGTTCAGCATGAGCTAACGATGTAGCTATCGCTAATTTTAAATACAATCCTTCGTGAGAATCTGCATCCGTATTCCAGATTGTATTCCATATCTCAAGTGCATTTACTGAATTCTTTGCAGTTGGACTGCCACCTTCAAGAAACGTATTCATTACCCCTGTATTTTTCATAACCCCGTTAAGAAAGCTCTGATGGGCAGCATCTTTTTTAGCGAATGTATCCATTGCTGCAGCACCTGTTTGTGATATGAATTGCCACTGAGCCAAAGCAGCTGCAAATACTGGGTCTGTAAGCTTACTTTTCACATTCACTTCAGTGAGTTCTCCAACCTTTTCATTTAAATATGTTGTAAGATAACTCAAATGATCTTCAAAATTACCATTTGCAATTGCCTGATCTGTCTTTTGTTTCAATGTTTGTTGAGTCAACGACACCGTTTCAGCTGAAACTTTCGTATAAGGAATCGTAACAAAACTCCCTGAAATAAGTGACATAGTTAATACAAAGGATATAGTTCTTTTCAAAATAAGCCCCCCTATTTTTATTTTTAAATGATTACTTTTGTGTCTATCCTCCCTCATATAAAATAATTCTCGGACCTGAACTGACCCTAAAATTTGTAAGATTCGAATTCATCTTGACATTTTTCGACAAACGGCTGACATAGTGAGTGAAATACACCCTAGCCCTATAGTTTTGTGTCATTAGCTTTCACTAATTTCGCCTTTACCGAGATGAATCTTTCAGTTTCAATATACCAAAAGCCCAATTATATTTATCGAATTTTGCAATTAATGTAACTATTTTTTAAAAAATTTAATTAAGGTCCTACACGCATGCCAATCAAGCTAACATTTTGAAGTGCCCCCAAAACGAAAATTTCATCCTTTCATAGGTATCCATGTGAATTGAACTCATTTTTTTCGTTTTGGGGTAATTCTGAATTCTTAAGTTGATGGCGATGGGTTCACCATATCATTTCGGGAAAATTGTACGTTTAGACACAGTTTGGGCACATTTTAAGCGTTTACTGTACGTTAAGAGATATCTGTCCAGAAAACTTTTGGTTTTGAATTATATATAACTAACTTTTTAATAAATTTCTCAATATTGATATAGATGTTAAATAGGGGTTTCATATCGAAATTTAACAAAAAATATAATATCATAAAAAATAAGATGGTTTCTGTCACTTGTTTTTCCCTTATGTTGAAGATAAGATCGTATTCGCTGATCTTATCTTTTTTCATTTATAAATTTTTGATACAAAAAAAGGAATCCTTATAATAAGGATTCTGCAACAGGAAATAACAAAACGAATATATAACTATCGTATCGCATTTAAATTGAAACACTGCTTTAGGGACATATTTCACAAGAAATCTACTAAAAACAAACAATACATGATCCATTTAGTGGATTAATTCAACATAAAATTAAATTAAATGGAGACTAGTTATGTGGTGTTTATTTTTTATTAATTATTACGGTACATGAAATTATAATGTTGAACCTAAAAAAGCCCCTTAAAAGGAGCCTTTTATTTTATAAGATATTGTTCTATTTCTTTTATTAATAATTCTGCACCTTCTGAACTTAATGCTATCTTACCATTTGCTAATGATATGTTACGATTTGACACTTCTCCTGTTAACGCACAAACACCACCAGGCTGATACTTCTGTAAAACAATGTCTTCACCTTCTACAAAGATTTCTAATGGTGATTTTTCTTTAATACCTAGCGTATTTCTAAGTTCCTTTGGAATTACCACACGCCCTAATTCATCTACTTTCCTAGTCACTCCGGTTGCTTTCATCTAGCATCTTTCCCCATTTCACTTATCAATTTGTACCCAAGTTATTCTTTACTATTGTAACAGGCTGTCACCATACACAAGAAACCTTTTTATTTTTCCTAAAAACCCTAAAAACGCATGTAAAGCCTATATATACCTTTACATGCGTTTTTATAGCTAATAAGACCTATCACATTAACTTATTCATCGAAGTGCAAAATAAATAAGTTTGAAAAGCCGTTTTTAAATCGAATCTCATTTTTTTAACACATTCTTACAAAAATAGAAAAAGAGCTGGATTTTCATCACAGCTCATGTATTGACTGGTTCTGTATGTGTACATGTTGGATATTGAGAACAGCAAAAAAACTTATTTCCTGTTGTACTCGAATTTCAAACGACTAAATGATTTTTACACGCTGGTGTAACTTTGAAAAAAGTTGAACAGCTCCCTGTCAAGTAGACAGTATTTAAAAAGTACAACTAAGCAGCCTGATTTCTATATTTATATGGACTCAGGTTATTTAATTTCTTTTGAAATCTTTGATGATTATAAAAATGTATATATTTACGCACGGCAAGTTTAACCTCGTTCATTTTACGGAAAGAATATAATTGAAAACACTCTGTCTTCAAGTGGCTGAAGAAGTTTTCCATACAAGCATTATCCCAACAGTTGCCTCTTCGAGACATACTTGCCTTCATTCGATATTTTTTTAGTAATTGATTATATTGACGAGATGTATACTGGGACTCTTGATCACTATGTAAGAGATTCCCTTCACATTTCATGTTTTCTTTGCCTAACACAAGCTTTAAGTCGTTTTTACGACTGGTTTTATAGGCGACAATCTCATTATTATATAAATCCTTAATAGCAGATAAGTACAAGCACTGTCCATTGAAAATCAAGTAGGTAATATCCGTTACCCATTTCTCATTCGGTCTTGAAGCATGAAAGTCTCTATTTAAATGCTTATCTGAAATCACATAAGCCTCTTTTTTTCTGTAATAAGGTACCTTTTTCCTAACTATGGATTTGACACCTAATCCACTCATCAATTTTTGGATACGCTTATAATTTAATTAAATAAATTTATTAAATATTTAATCGTTCAAATCCTAGTTATGATTGCGGAACAGAAACCAAAAGAAGATAAGCACAAGGCGTTTCAATTACTAAGCAGAAAGGTACCTCTTAATTTTTGTGATTATTTAGGGAGATATATCAAATTTATAAAAAATAAGAAAACTTGTGTGTTTTTTACAAGCTTTCTTACTTTTTTACGTATTATTTAAATTATCTTTTAAATAGTTTAGCGAACCATGATTTCTCTTGTTGAGAAGACGCAACTAACTTCTTAGTTTCTTGTATTTCTCGAACCACTTCTAATAACTGCTGGTCTCTATTGTTAATTTTTTTATCAATAGTCTTTTGCTGTTCATCAATCTTGTTCGCTAGTGTTTGATTAGTTTGTTCTAAATTGTCTATGCGTTTTAAAAGTTCCATATTCATAACTTTTTGTTCTTGAAAATATATAGAAACCTCTTTCATACTCTCGTACATCGTCTGAATAATTGGTTTCGTTATTTCGTTGTCTTCATCACTCTCTTCTACTACAATATAATCTACATTTTGTTTTAACATCTGTTCTATTATTTCTGGTGGTTCTTGTGCATCTTTCATATTAGCAATTAATTTAAAAAGCTCTAATGCTTCCTGTTCATATCTCAGCGTTCGCCCCTTCGTCCCAGCGACGGTTGGTAAATATGGTTTGAATTGATCCCGCCAGGCCTGAAGGGTTGTCCGTGGCTTCCCAAGCATCCTTGCTATATCTGCAAGGGAATATGTTTTCTTATAAGGTTCTTCCCTATCCATTCCATCGTCCTCCCCTCATCGTCATTTGTTGTTATCAATGTCCGACATGTTGTCATTGTATTGTTATTGATTATCATCCATGTCAGTCATGTTGTCATTGTATTGTTATCGATTATCATCCATGTCGGTCATGTTTTCATTACATTGTTGTTGACCATCATTTTACTGTTATTCATCATCATTTATGTTCGACATGTCGGCGTCTAACTGTTATGTGTTTAATTCGTTTGAAAGAAGGTATTTCCTTGTTTATTTTGAATTTTTTAAGTATATAGGTTAATTAAATAATAAGTACGATTTAAGTCGTACTTATTATTTAAAATGTTCTTATTTTTGATTAAATGCGCTAAAGCATAATCAAAAGTAGCACTTAAGTCGTACTTAATGTATAAAGGGGGAATTATAAATGAAAATTGGAAGAAAAGTAGCGGATTTCGGAAATAGTTTTAATAATTTCATGGTTGATGGTTATTATATTGAACTTGCAACGAATGTAGTTAAGATTTCAAAGAAACAAGCTGAGGATTTACTTGTTGATCGTATTTCTAAACCAGAAGATTTACTGGATAGATTACTAATTTCCACTGAAATCGAAGGTGAAGAGTCTTACTATTTAGTTGGGCAATTGGCTGAAGATAATCAGTTAGCAAACTCACATGTAAATAAGATGCACGATAAAATTAATAGTCCTATCCCATACGTATGCTTTTTAGGAGCAATTGCATATTATCATGCCCTTAATGCTGATCAAGAAGATAATGAAATTGAAATTGAACACATGAGTATGATGCTTCCAATTTGGCTTTTAAAACGCGAAGAGAAATTTAGCATTGCCCATAAAAAAATGGAAGAAAGATTTAACGGTAAACATAAAGTTAAAGTCTTAACACCAGGAATGGAGAAAGAACTAACTATTACAGTCAATTCAGCAAAATGTAGAAATGAATCGGAAGTTGCTAGACATTCTTTAAAATATAAAATGGTTTCAAAAGATCAGAATACAAATGTAATTAGTATTGAAAAGCGATATGAATCTGAGAGATTCGATGACTATGAAGTAGTTTTAACTGACATTGGTGGCGGTTCTACAGATGCTGTGCGATTAGGTAAAGGACTTACTACACCTAAGCACAGAGATTCTTTCCAAGTTATCGATATTGAGCCATTCTTGGGATACCTAGAACGCTTTAGAAAAGAAAAATTGATTCAATACTTTAAGGATCTAAGAACATTAGAGAAATTTATAGTTAATAAATATAAAGTACAAAAGTATGTACTATCGAATGAAAATACTGGTGAAGAATATGATTTTACAAATGAAATTGTAGAGGCACTGAAAGAATATGCAAGAATTTTAGTTGCTAAAATTCTTGATGTATTCATCCCATCTAGTACGAATACAGTATTGAAATTCATTTATATCGGAGGCGAAGCACCCGTTTTAGAACCATACATCCGTCTCGCTTTATTGAACCATATGTCTGAAATGGCTGCTAAAAACAATCACTTCTTCTTGAACGATATTATTCAAAATAGCGACAAAGAAGTATTTGCTCCAACTTCACGTACAATTAATCTAACTGCATTAGAATTAAAAGTAATTGATGAAATGAAGGGACAGCTAGCTTAAAATAAAAGGACGTGCTGATAATGGCTACAAATAGAAAAATGGCATTACATGCTGATAATATGCCTGAAGATGTATATAGGATCCTTAATGAAAAAGCTAATAGTAGACAATTAACAGCATTTATTGTTGAACTGGTACAAAATGAAAAACGCTATGAGCAACTACTGCAGAAATTAGATACTGTAGAACAGAGATTAAATCTTTTAGATACAGTCGAAAATAAATTGGATCTTTTACTTACTAATGGATTTGTTCCCGCACAGAGACAAGAAGATTTAAAAACAGAGGAGCCCATATTGCAAGAAGGTAAAATTATTGACGCTAGGGTAGTACTTGGTGGGATTTCTGAAGAAGATAACGAAGAGCTTGATTTCTAACTAGTAAAGAAGACCTTTAGGTATAATCCTAAGGTCTTTTTATAATTGTGTGACCTAAAAATCTGTTGAATTGAACTATCCCCCACTTAACACCCTTATGGGTTGTTAGAAGTGGGGGATTCCTACGAACACCAAAGTATCCTTCGGTAATCCTATTAGGCTAATCCCGTATTTCTTACGGTTAATACGAAATTCGTACGGTATCACAATCTTATTTTGGTTTTTTGACATCTAGAAATAAACTTGGTTTTGATAGTACCAATCCCACTGACATAAGTCATCTTTCCCCTTTAGGGATGGGAGTGTCAAAATGAAGTCGTCCTGATATCGCGGCTATAATTCCCTTCTCAATATAGATATATCCCTATATCTATAATTAGATATTTCCCTATTTTTTCTACTTTTATTATTAGAAATGATGGTATAAGGGGGGCCTTTGAAAAATTTCTGAGTCTATTCTATGTAACACATATCACTACTACAATCTTATTTTCAATATAGAAATATCCCTATTTCTATAATTAGATATTTCCCTATTCCTCTACTTTTATTATTAGAAAGGGTGGTATAGGGGCGTCTCTGAAAAATTACTAAGTCTATTATTTGTACCACATATCACTATTATTATCTCCCTCACAATATAGATATATCCCTATTTCTATAATTGGATATTTCCCTATTTCTCCACTTTTATCGTTTTCTGACAGAAGACTCCTTCCTCAAAAAATATGAAGGTGTGAAACAACAATTTTAGGTGGGAGATGAATGTCAGTAGGCGTAAGCCTACGTTTTTGGGGTTCTGGTGCAAAGATAAAATGAAAACCAGTAAAACGTATATATTCCTAACAGAATTGTATTTTATGCTACAAGTTCAAACAATTGATGGATGAATTCTTTCTGGTTTTGGACAGACTGGTCCCGTAAATCAATTTGTTCTTTTTTCATCATATGCATAGCCTCTACTCCAGAAAGAATGGATGTAGCTGTGTCAACGTATTTGAACCCTAGCATAGAACGGATTCGTTTCTTTATAAAGTGATGATCTTGTTCTACTATGTTATTCAAGTACTTTTGTTGTCTAAGTCGCATACCATTAGGTATGCTTTTTTCTTTTTTTAACTGTTCAATTGCTATAGGATAAGCTGGATTCTTGTCGACCGTTATAACACGAGGCTTTGAAACATAAAAAGACCGCAAAGCTTTCTTGAAAAAGCGCTTTGCAGCCTTCTGATCTCTTGTTTTGCTTAGGAAAAAATCGATTGTGCTTCCTTTCGAATCAACACCACGATACAAGTACATCCATTGACCTTTTACTTTGATATATGTTTCATCGACTCTCCAAGAGTCATTTGTTTGTTTGAGGTAACGTCGGATCCGTTTATCCAATTCAAGACCATACTGATGAGCCCAACGCATAATCGTTGTATGAGAAATAGATAAACTCCGTTCCTCCATCATTTCCACTAAATCACGAAAACTAAGATTGTACCGTAGGTACCATCTTACCGTTAATAAGATAATATCAGGCTAATAGTGTTTCCATTTGAACAAATTATTCTTTTCCATACCAATCACACACCTTTTTAGAGTAATAGTATCAGTATGTCCAAGTTTTATAGATTTTTTGCACCAGAATCCAATTGTGAATACAAAAACAAAGACGTTAAAAATCTAAACATTCGTGAGTTGGATTGCCCTTCTTGTGGCGCACATCACGATAGAGATCGAAACGCAGCGCTCAATCTTAAAAACGAAGCAATTCGTCTCTTAACCGTAGGAACTACGGGGATAGCCTAATGAATTAGAAACCGTTAGGTTTCTGTACTTAGGAATCTCCCACTTCAAACAGTCCTCGAGGATGTTAAGTGGGGAGTAGTTCAATATAGAAATGATGATATAGGGAGGTGCTCTTGAAAACTACTGATCTCATTGTATGTACCACATATCACTACTATAATTTTCCTTGTAATATAGAAATATCCCTATTTCTATACCTCTACCATCAAGTTACACTTATGCAACATCAATTATAGGAATGGGTGTTTCTTTTTTAAAAAGCCCCCAAAACAAAAAATTTATACAGATCACCTGGTAGTATCAATTCTCTCGTTTTGGGGTATTTGCTTTTCTTAACTTGATGAGCATAGGATATGGGGATATAAGGACTTTTTCAAAAAATGAATGGAGTGGTATAAATGACAGATTCTATTGCATGTACCACACATCACTGCTATAATCTTCTTTGTAACATAAAAATATCCCTATTTCTATAATTAGATATTTCCCTATTTTTCTAATCTTTTCACCAAGATATAGAAATAGGGATATAGGGAAATATTCTAGAAGATAAATGGAGTGGTATAAATGGCTATTACAATTACTGTTGGGAATTATAAAGGGGGCGTTGGTAAAACCACTAATGCTGTATTAAACTCTTATGAATTCGCAAAAAAAGGGAAACGAACTTTACTTGTTGATCTTGATCCACAGAGTAATGCAACAAAATCTCTAATGTTAACCAAATCTATCCTTAATCCTGACGAAAAGGTAACTTTAAATAAAACATTGATGAAAGGGATTCAAGAGGGGAATTTAGATGGATTAGAAGTTGAAATAACGGAAAATTTACATTTAATTCCTTCTTATGTTGATTTTCAAGATTTCGCAAAATTTCTATATAAATCGTGTTCTTCGGAAGAAGAAGAAGATTTCTACTTTAAGGGATTACTTGAGGAAATAAAACATAAATACGATTACATATTTATCGATGTTCCACCTATGTCAATTGAAGTTACAAAAAATGCAGTTGTAGCTTCTGATTATGTTCTTATAACTCTACAAACACAAGAACGTTCTCTTACAGGTGCAGAGAACTACATTAACCAGCTAATAAAATTAAAAGAGCAATATGATCTTGATATTGAAGTTGTAGGTATTCTTCCAGTGCTATTAAAAAATAATGGTAAAGTGGATGAATACATTATGGAAAATGCTCGTGAAATTTTTGGTGAAGAAAACCTATTTGAAAATATCGTTCCACAGATGGAACGTATTAAAAGGTTTGATGTTAACGGTATTACTGAAAATGATAGACATGATTTAAATGTAATAGAACTATACGAAAAAATTAGTGATGAATTATTATCTCGTATCAATGTTTTTGAAAGTATGAAGGTTGGTGTATAACATGGCAAGAACTCCTGGATTATTAGGCAGAAAAAAGAGCAATTTTGACCCAACAGATCCTTATGTCCCAAACGAAGATTCAGTTGTAACAAAAAGTGGCGAAGATACTCCTACTTTTCCACCTAAAAATGAACAAGAACACGTAAATCAGCAGGAACAAAAGACGGAGCAAACACCAGAGAAAAAGAAATTTAAAAACCAACAAGGTAGTATTAAAATTTCTAGTCAATCTAAGGAAGAGCTTGGAGCACTAATGAAACTTACTAATACAAAATATGCTCATGAAATAATAGATTTACTTATACATCATTATGTAGAAAATCAATTAACTCCCGAACAAAAAAGGAAATTTAAATTATTAACAGAGATTTAGAAATATAGAAATATCCCTACGTATAAATAGGGATATTTCTATATTTTTTGATTTTAAAAAATAGCCTCACCAGAACTTCCTCCACAACCTTTCCTTCTCTCACCCCACTGCAACATCCTTATGTAAATTGATAATAAAATTACCGAAACTTGGCCTTATTCGCTTTGCTAAAAGTCGTGAAGTAGAAGGGCGTATCTTGCATGCAACGATTCGTCGTAACCCAAGTGGTAAATACTTTATATCTATCCTTGTTGAAACAAACGTACAAGAAATGCCCAAAACTCAATCTACTTGTGGAATCGATGTTGGATTAAAAGATTTTGCCATTCTTTCTGATGGTACAATATACAAGAACCCTAGATTCTTCCTTACATTAGAAGAAAAGTTAGCGAAAGCACAGCGTACCCTTTCTAGAAGAACAAAAGGTTCTTCGAACTGGAATAAACAACGTATGAAAGTTGCACGAATCCATGAATATATTGCAAATGCAAGAGCTGATTACTTACATAAACTTTCTACTGAAATCATCAAAAACCACGATGTTATCGGTATGGAAGACTTACAAGTCAGTAACATGCTCAAAAATAGAAAGCTTGCAAAAGCGATTAGTGAAGTATCTTGGTCACAATTTCGGACTATGTTGGAATATAAAGCAAAATGGTATGGCAAACAAGTTGTTATGGTATCTAAAACATTTGCTTCTAGTCAATTATGTTCCAATTGTGAATACAAAAACAAAGACGTTAAAAATCTAACCATTCGTAAGTGGGATTGCCCTTCTTGTGGCGCACATCACGATAGAGATCGAAATGCAGCGCTCAATCTTAGAAACGAAGCAATTCGTCTCTTAACCGTAGGAACTACGGGGATAGCCTAATGAATTAGAAACCGTTAGGTTTCTGTACTTAGGAATCTCCCACTTCAAACAGTCCATGAGGATGTTAAGTGGTGAGTAGTTCAACAAAAATAGCGAAGATACTCCTGTTTCTTCACCTGAAAACGAGTAAAGACAAGTGAATGTATGGAATTTTAAAACCAATAGGGCGGTTTTAAAACTTCTAGCCAATCTCATGACTCATGAAGAGCTTGGAACACTAATGAAGCTCACTATTAAGAAATATACTCATGAAATAATAGATTTACTTATACATTATTATGTAGAAAATCAGTTAATTCCCGAACAGAAAAGGAAATTTAAATTATTAACAGAGATTTAGAAATATAGAAATATCCCTACGTAGAAATAGGGATATTTCTATATTTTTGCAGTTAAAAAAATATAATCACCAGCACTCCTTCCACGACTTTCTCTTCCCTCTCATCACCGCAATTCCCTTATGATATTCCCTCATCAATCGCTTTGTCACTTAAGCTAACTATTTAATATTTTCTTTGTACTTGGCTACATCAACACACCATTACTTTTGAGCTAGTAGCGTCATTCTTTTTATTTGTTCAAATTGATACTAATAACCTTGATAAATGAGCAAAAAGAAAGAGCGTGTTTTGAAAAAAGATTGAATTCACTACACTCTTTCTTTATTTAATTTATAGAAATGAAGGTATAGGAGAGGGCTTTGAATAAGTTACTGGAATAATATACATTACTGATTCTATTTTATATACCACATAACACTACT
>NZ_NUVD01000017.1:0-115682 GCF_002564555.1 Bacillus cereus
TGCTTTTCTTGTTTATCTTGTTTACCTTGTTTATCTTGTTTGTCCTGTTTGTCTTGCGTGTCCTGCTTATCTTCAGTTTCTTGCTTGTCTAGCTCAAATTTGTCAGAGTCTAATTCAGAAGGCTTGTCTTTTTTAAAGCCCGTTCTTCTATAAATCTTTATTTTGTTCTGTTTTCTATGCTTTGGCATAGGAATCCCCTTTCGAATTGTGTTATTTTATTCTATTCTATGTAATTTAGTAGAGTTTGCTTGGACGATAGTTAGACGAGTATCTTGAATAGGTATTTGTTTTTGATTTGAGCCGAAATATTATATTTTCCGTTATTATATTTTCACGCTTTAAAAAAATTAGTGTTTTTTGTTTTAAACACAACTAGACAACTAAACACTAATCTATTTTCATACAGTTATGTGTTAAAAGCGTGTTGTTTTATAACACACTGTGTGTTTTTTGAGTGACACACTAATTGAAAGCGTTAACACACAAAGGGAATGCTCGGAAAAGTGCTGGTTTTAGTGGTTTTTAAAAGTTGGCGCGATAATTGCATTAACAAATAGCGTAAAGAAAAATAAATAACATAAACTTTTTATACTACACAAGGGGGATTTATAAATGAATATTTTATTATGTTGCTCAGCAGGGATGTCTACAAGTTTACTAGTTACAAAAATGGAAGCGGCTGCAAAAGCTCGCGGTCTAGAAGGAAAGATTTGGGCTGTATCTGGGGATGCCGTAAAAACGAATATCGATCAAGCAGATGTATTATTACTAGGGCCACAAGTTCGTTATATGCTTTCTTCAATGAAAACGCTCGCTGATGAGAAAAACGTTGGAATCGACGTTATCAATCCAATGCACTACGGCATGATGAATGGAGAAGCAGTTTTAAATCACGCATTAACACTTAAAAAATAATTAGGGGGGAAGCGAAATGCAAAAGTTTATTGCCTTCATGGAGAAATATATTGTTCCTGTCGCTGGTAAAATCGGATCGCAACGTCACTTAGCTGCGATCCGTGACGGATTTATTGCAGTTATGCCACTTATTTTAGTTGGTGCACTGGCATCACTAATTAATGGTTTTCCATCTGAAGCTTTCCAAGATTTCATGAAAGGTTTGTTTGGTGAAACGTGGAAACAAGTTGGCGGTGGAATGTGGACTGGTTCTTTCGCGATTCTAGCACTAATCATAGCATTTACAACAAGTTATAACTTAGCAAAATCTTACGGCGTTGATGGTTTGTCAGCAGGTATTATTTCATTTGGTGCGTTAATTATTCTTACACCAACAACACCGAAAGAAGGCGGATTAAACTTAGCCTGGACAGGGGCACAAGGGTTATTCGTAGCAATTATTGTGGCACTCCTTGTTACTGAGGTATTCCGTTTCTTTGTACAAAGAAACATTACTTTTAAAATGCCTGATGGAGTACCACCGGCAGTTTTAAGATCTTTCGCAGCTATAGTTCCAGCATTTGTTATCTTAACAGCAGTTGCAGGTATTCAATTAGCGGTGAAATTAGCTGGTACAAGTGTTCATGAATTTATCTTTAATACGATTCAATCACCACTGCAAAGTTTAGCAGGGACATTACCAAGTGCAATTGTCATTGTATTACTTGTTCATCTTCTTTGGTTCTTCGGTTTACATGGTCCAAATATCGTTGGTGGTATTATTGAGCCATTGTACTTACCGGCATTAGAGAAAAACATGAAGTTATTCCAAAGTGGTACATCTGCATTTGATGTTCCAAACATTGTTACAAAACCATTCTTTGATACTTTCGTATATCTTGGTGGTTCTGGTGCAACATTAGCGTTCTTAGTAGTTGTATTACTTGTAGCAAAAAGTGCACAATTACGCGGTGTATCTCGTCTATCGATTGGGCCAGGTGCATTCAACATTAACGAACCAGTAATCTTTGGTACACCAATTATTTTAAATCCAATTTTATTCTTACCGTTTATCCTAACACCAATTGTATTAGTAATTACTTCTTATACAGCTATATCTATTGGATGGGTACCAAAAACAGTTGTGATGATTCCATGGGCAACACCACCAATTATTAGTGGTTATCTTGTAACAGGTGGACATCTTTCAGGTGCAATTCTACAGTTATTCAACTTTGTAATTGCGATGGTAATCTATTATCCATTCGTTGTGTTATGTGACCGTTCAGTTGTTCGTACTGAAAAAGCAGCAGCGCAAGGAAATAACAACTCTGTACCTATGTAACATAAAGATTGTTCTCACAGACAGTATTGTCTGTGAGAACAATTACCTTTATATCATGTTCAAAAGATGTAATACATCTACAAGAACACCAAACTATCATTCATAAAATAATAATTTAATAGACATGTTCAAACTGAAGGGGTATTTCAATCGGTTGAACCTTATAGAGAGGGCGGTAATTATGATGACTACAGCAGAACAAATTCCATTCCAATTGATTTTAAATAGTGGTAATGCACGAAGCTTTGCAATGGAGGCACTTCAATTTGCCAAACAGGGGAAAATGGCAGAAGCAGATGAAGCGATGGTAAAAGCGAAAGAAGCGATTAATGAAGCACATCATTTCCAAACAGAGCTCATACAATCAGAAGCAAGAGGAGAAAAAACAGAGATTAGTGTTCTATTAATTCACGCACAAGATCATTTAATGAATGCGATTACAGTGAAAGAATTGGCAGCAGAATTTATCGACCTTTATAAAAAGCTTGAAGCGAAAGGGGAATAAAGCATGACTGGAATTAAAATTGCTACAATCGGCGGTGGATCTAGTTATACACCAGAGTTAATTGAAGGATTTATTAAACGTTATGATGAGCTTCCTGTTCGTGAAATTTGGTTAGTAGATATTGAGGCAGGAAAAGAAAAGTTAGAAATTGTTGGTGACTTAGCGAAACGTATGGTGAAAAAATCTGGTTTACCAATTGAGGTACATTTAACGCTTGATCGCCGCGAAGCATTAAAAGATGCTGACTTCGTAACAACGCAGCTTCGCGTAGGTTTATTAGAAGCTCGTGCAAAAGATGAAGCAATTCCGTTAAAATATGATGTAATCGGTCAGGAAACGAATGGTCCTGGTGGTTTGTTTAAAGCACTGAGAACGATTCCTGTCATTTTAGATATTTGTAAGGACATGGAGGAGCTTTGTCCGAATGCATGGCTTATTAATTTCGCAAATCCAGCAGGTATGGTAACTGAAGCTGTACTTCGCTATACAAATATTCAAAGAGTAGTTGGTCTATGTAACGTTCCAATCGGAATTCGTATGGGTCTTGCGAGATTACTGGAAGTAGATGCAAGTCGCGTCCATGTTGATTTCGCAGGTTTAAACCACATGGTATACGGACTAGATGTATACTTAGATGGCGTAAGTGTAATGGATCGTGTGCTAGAGCTTGTAACAGATCCAGAAAAGCAAATTACGATGGAAAACATCGCCGCGCTTAACTGGGAGCCAGACTTTATTCGTGGACTTCGTGCAATTCCATGTCCATACCATCGCTACTACTACAAAACACGTGAGATGCTAGAAGAAGAGAAAGAAGCTTCGATTGAAAAAGGTACACGTGCAGAAGTAGTAAAACAATTAGAAGATGATTTATTCGAGTTATATAAAGACCCGAACTTAGATATTAAACCACCACAATTAGAAAAACGTGGCGGCGCTTATTACAGTGATGCAGCATGTAGCTTAATTACGTCTATTTATAATAATAAAGGTGATATCCAGCCTGTTAATACACGAAACAACGGAACAATTGCAAGCTTACCACATGATTCTGCTGTTGAAGTGAACTGTATTATTACGAAAGAAGGTCCAAAACCAATTGCGGTCGGAGATCTTCCAGTACCAGTTCGCGGTTTAGTACAACAAATTAAATCATTTGAGCGCACAACAATTGAAGCTGCTGTTACAGGTGATTATCATAAGGCGCTGCTTGCTATGACTATTAATCCACTTGTACCATCAGATAAAGTTGCAAAACAAATTTTAGATGAAATGTTAGAAGCTCATAAAGAGCATCTTCCACAATTTTTTAAGAAGATAGAAAAGTAAAAGCGGCGCTATTTAGCCCGCTTTTTTTATTTCGATAGGAGGTATTAGGATGATTAAGCTAATTGTAAATGCAGATGATTTCGGTCTTACAGAAGGTACAAATTACGGCATTATTGATGGGCATATAAATGGACTTGTAAATTCAACGACGATGATGATGAACATGCCAGGAACAGAGCATGCGGTCCGCTTAGCGAAAGAGTATAAAACATTAGGAGTAGGAGTGCATCTTGTGTTAACGGCAGGAGAACCGCTTCTTGGGGACGTACCATCACTTGTGAGTAGCGATGGATTGTTTCATAAACAAAGCGTCGTATGGGAAGGAAAGGTAAGTCCAGAAGAAGTGGAGAGAGAATGGACTGCTCAAATTGAGAAGTTCTTATCTTATGGATTAACACCAACTCATTTAGATAGCCATCATCACGTACATGGATTGCCGATCTTGCGCGATGTTCTTGAGAGATTAGCTGCTAAATATAATGTTCCGATTCGTCGTTGTGAGAAAGAGCGAGCAGTACGCCCGTTTTCAGATGTGTTTTACAGTGATTTTTACGCGGATGGTGTGATGGAAGATTACTTTGTGAAGTTAAAAGAAAGAGTACAAGGTGAACAAACGGTAGAAATTATGGTTCATCCGGCTTATGTTGATCCAGAGCTTGTGAAGCGTTCTTCTTATGTAATGGATCGAGTGAAGGAGTTGCGTATTTTAACAGAGAGTAAGTTGCCAGAAGGAATGGAGCTTGTGAAGTTTTAAAAGGAAAACGACGGCTAAGTGGCTGTCGTTTTTTGAATTACAAAATGGATAGAACATATCCACCAAAGGCTCCAAGTATAACGATAACCCAAGGTGGTGTTTTCCAAAAAGCGAGCAAACAAAAAAGAAGAGAAGCAACGACGAAATCTGAAGAATTCATAATTGTGCTTGTCCAAATAGGATCATAAAAAGCTGCTAATAAAATACCGACAACAGCTGCATTGACTCCAAGTAGTGCACCTTGTATGTAGGATATTTTTCTCACACTGTCCCAAAACGGTAAAACACCAATAACCAGCAAGAAAGCCGGAAGAAAGATAGCGATTGTCGCGAGTATGGCCCCAAGCGTTCCGTTTAGCACTGCTCCTATATAAGAGGCGAATGTAAATAGTGGTCCTGGTACGGCTTGTGTTAATCCGTATCCAGCCAGAAATTGTTCTTTTGTCATCATTCCATTTTGTACGAACTCGCTCTCAAGAAGGGGAAGTACGACATGCCCGCCTCCGAATACAAGTGCACCTGAGCGATAGAAACTATCAAATAAGGCGATGTAATACGAGAACGGCCTTAACATTGGCAGTAGTAGTAATAGGCCAAAGAATAAGACGAGACAAGAAACTGCTACCATTTTGGAAATAGGTACTTTTATATTTTGAGATTGGTTAATTGGTTGGTTACGATATAAAAGCCAACCGATAAAACCAGATACTATAATGAGTAGGACTTGTGTCCAGCTACTTGGCCATAATAAGGCGATCGCTGCAGTGACAATGGCAATCGTTGCACGATTTCGGTCTGGTGTTAACTTTTGGGCCATTCCCCATATTGCGTGAGCAACAATTGCGACCGCTACAAGTTTGAGTCCGTGAATCCAGCCTGAACTTCCAAGTTCGAATTGATTAAGGAATGAAGCGAAAAAGACTAAAACGAGAACAGATGGGAGGGTGAATCCAATCCATGAAATAATCGCTCCTAATAGTCCGCCCCGTACCAATCCAATTCCCATACCGACTTGACTACTAGCAGGGCCAGGAAGGAATTGACATAGTGCTACTAAGTCGCCGTAACTTTTTTCATCCATCCATTTTCTTTTTTGTACGTATTCGTGATGGAAATAGCCGAGATGAGCGACAGGGCCTCCAAATGAAGTAAGTCCTAATTTAAATGAGACGAGAAAAATCTCTAATAATGATTGAAAAGAATAGTTGTTGTTTTTCAAAACTACCTCCTAGAATGTTGTTCTAAGTGCATTATACAAGAGGCTGTAAAACAAAAGAAACGATTCTAATGTAAAGATTGTGTGAATCTTTTCTTCGTAATTAAAATTGAAAAAGTCATAAATGATTATATGTAAACCATAAAGTAGTAGAAGAAGTGCTGGGAAATTTATATAAGGAGAATGCCTGTATGACAACACACTTTTTTGCTAGGCTAACGGGGAAGAGGGAAGTACCTCCTGTAAATACAGAAGCTTATGGAGTAGTAGAATTTATTTTTAGTGATGATTTAACGAAGTTGCATTACAGGGTAATATTAAAAAATATAGAAAAGATCACGTCATGTCAAATTCATTTAGGGAAATCCACTCAAATTGGTCCCGTTGTTTTTTATTTATATGGTCCGCTAGAACAAGGAATTAGTTTGAATGAGGGGAGCATTACTGGTGTAGTGAATGTGGAGAATTTCGAAGGACCTTTACAAGGGAAATCGTTTGTTCATTTCCTCCAAGAAATCATTCAATCTAATGTTTATGTAAATGTTCATACGAAATCACATAAAAAGGGAGAAATAAGAGGGCGGATTAGAAAAGTGAAGAAGTAAATGAAAAGGCTGTCCAAAAAAAATTTGGAACAGCCTTTTTGAGTTAGATAGGGTGACCCTTATTGATAGTAAATTCATATATTTTGAAAATCAACTAGTTTAACTTTTAACAGGTTGATTTTTAATGAAGAAGTCCATGACATAAAATACTTCATCATCGGGTATTTGTATTTCAAATGTATTTTCAATTGGTTGCAGTGCTTTTTTCACTTTCATATACATCCAGTACTCATCTTGTCTTCTTTTCTCTTTATCAGGATGAGGGAGAAGGCTTTCCCCTTTTTGAAGACGGTCAACCATACAGCTCATGTGCAAAATGACTCCCATTAAGCTATCCGGAGTTAACTGTAGGGAGATTAGTTCTTGAATCGTATTTAATGCGTAACGAATGGTTTTAATTAGTAATGCCCCGTCATTACGCTGCATTTGTTGTTCAAGAATCTCAGCCATTTTCGCGTACGTTTCTTCATACGTAATTAATTCTTGAATGGGTTGAATCGCTGTGTAGTTCACAATATCTTGGAAATGATATGTTAAGCATGGTACTTGCACATCGAAATTCGTGACGATACAAATAATGTTACGCTCTTTTTTTATGTTCTCAATCATTTTCGTTAAATCTTTTTCATGGACGATACTAATCGGAATGATTTCAATTAATTCCTTATCGAATCTTAAATAATTCTCTAACATTTTTTGAATAGCTAAAGCACTGCCTTCCCCAGTTAAACAAGCTGTTAAAATAACAGATTTCATTGGAGAGAGTGGCTTTTTCTTTTCTTCTTGTACGTTTAAGTAAAACGGTGTTAAATTTTTTACCGTCTCATATAGTGCGTCTAATGAATAACCAAGCTGAGCTTTTCGTGCCGCTTCTAGTGCGTGTGGTGTGCTCGTCATGGAAAGAACACGTACAGGAATTTTGAACTCTGTTTCTAATATGTCACCGATATAAGCAAGCGATCCCATATCAACGAGTAAGAGAAGCCCGTTTACATTTTGAAGTGTTTTCATATACACTTTCACACGTTCTAAGAAATCTTTCGGTGATTCGTGTAGCGGCATATCAATACCGGTCACTTCATCAATACCGAGAAGCTCGTTTGCCACGTTTGCCATTTCTGTTGCGATGCCATTACCGTGCGCTAATATTAATACTTTTACTTCTGTTTGTGAGGCAGGGATTAGATCGACAACGAAGAACATTGTTAAAAAACCTGCTTCATCGATAGGCATTGTTATTTGTAATTCTTCCTCTAGTAGTTGAATACATTGCATAGCTACGGAAAAGGCTTCTTTATATTTCGTACGAATTTGATTTAATTGTGGGTGATGAATTTGTTTCCCACTTTGTAAGCGTTGTAGAGTTGTCTGTACATGTAAACTTAAAGCGAGAAATACTTTTTCGTCAAACGTCTTAGATAAATGCTTTTCAGCGAGTTCCGCAATTTTTTCACATACGGAAACGATAGTAGGATCAACAATTTTAAAAACATTTTCATGACTTGTCTTTTTTGACATTTGGTTAAAATATTGTACGAAAAAGCTTTGGATATCATTTTCTATTAATAATTCTAATTCTTCCTCTTCAATACCGCGTGCTTGAAGTTCTTCATATTTATAATCGATATAGTCGTAAATAGAAGAACGTTTTTCATCTTCTGTTTTATGTTTGCTCCAACCTTCATCTCCCGTAAATACAAATGTTTCATTTGGTATTTGGTAGAGGTGACGGCTCTTTCTTTCAATAAACAGTCCTTCTTTCATATACCAAGGTAAATCTGTACTTGAAACATAGACAGAATCACGTTTCTTTGTCACAAAATCAGAATAAGCTTTCGCACAAGCGATTTGTACATCCGTTTTTAATTGACCGATGTTATTTGGGCAATTGTAAAAGACGAAAGCCCGCATTGTATTGGAGCTAACATGAATTTCTTTCCTTAGACGGATGGCTTCATTTGTGAAAAATAGTTGTAGTAAAGCAAAGCGTTCTTTATGTGTACGCTCACGAAGTGGTGGAAGCGTGACGGTCATCGGTATACGTCTTGTAAATGTTTTTAATAAGAATGAATTTGGTTCTTCTGTTGTTGCAGTAATGATTAATACTTGTGCTTTACGTTCGTTTTCTGTTTCCCCAAGGCGGCGGTATACTCCGCGGTCAATAAAGGTGAAAAGCATTTCTTGCCCTTCTGGAGGAAGGCGATGTACTTCATCTAAGAAAAGGATTCCTTCATGTGCTTTTTCAATTAACCCTTTTTGATCACTTGCGCCTGTGTAAGCTCCTTTTTTTATCCCAAATAACTGTCCAAGTAGTAATTGTGGATTGTTCGCATAATCAGCACAGTTAAATACGATAAACGGTGCGTTTTTTGGAAGCTGTCCAACTTCGATTGCATATTCGTGCATTAAAGAAGCGAACATAGACTTTCCGACCCCTGTTTCTCCTAGCAGCAAAGTATGCATACCGTTTGGAGGATAGAGGATAGAAGCTTTCGCTTTTTCAATTGCAATTTTAAGGCTGGTATTTTCAACTGCAAATGTATCTAATGAAGTGACGTCTTTTGAATGCGTTTCCAACGAAGGGTTCGTTTCTATATAAAAACGAACAGGGCGCGTATTTGTTTTTAATAAACGTGTATCTTTTACAAGCTTGTTTAAGTCGCTACTTACATTGGCACGATCTAGCTGTAGAAAGGTAGCAAGTTCTGATGCGGTTACACCTTCTGTATAATTTCCTTCTTGTATTGCGTTAAAAATGAGATCTATTCGTTTCATTTCTATTCACCTCGAAACTTCATCACTATTTAAAATTTTACACAAAAATGAGAAGTGTGGGAAGAGAAAAATAAAGTGAAACTTTAATCAGTGGGGTTTTTGTTCGTCCCCACTGATTATTAGCCTTCACCAATTGGGCGTTTAAGGGCAGTTGATTTTCCACCTAACGTCTTTGTTCTAACTGAATTTTGAGGTGGGAGTCTTACTGCCCGTTAACGCGGGGTAAAACAGCTTTAGCCCATAATCACTAAAGCTGTTACAATCTGGTGTCTTTCCAAAAATTCACTTCGAGATGGGAAGATGGATTATAAGGAAGAAGTTTGTATCCTTGTGACTGTAAATAGTCAATAACTTTTGGAAGTATTTGTACAGTGACACTCGAATCGTGCATTAAAATAACCTCTACTTGCTCATCGCTTTGATTACGTACCCTTTCTAGTACGGCAGAAGGGTTATCATAACTTTTCCAATCATATGTATCAATTGTCCAATCCCACATTTTATACTGGGCCGATACAAGTGCGTCGCGGTAATTTTTTTTTAAGTAAGGCATGCTACCGTATGGGACGCGAACGAGATGTGTATTTAATTTGGTAACTTGTTGGACAATGTTTTGTGTTTGTTCCATTTCTGTAATTAAAGCAGAAGGATCGCCAGTATAAAGGCGTTTTACATCGTGTGACATACTATGAAGTCCGATATAATGGCCATCTTTAATTAATCGTTGCATCGTTTTTTTGTAATGCGGCACTTTTCCGCCAATAACAAAGAAAGTTGCTTTTCCGTTCTTTTCTTTTAAAATGTTTAAAATTTGCGCAGTATATTTGTTTGGTCCGTCATCAAATGTTAAGTATGCAATTTTTTGTGTAGGAGAGTTGGCTTCAGTGTTTGGATGATGTTCAGCAGGAATAACTGTTGTTGCTTCGATAGTAGATGATGCGTACATAGTAATTGTTAAAAATAAAATGATGCACTGAAATACTCGCTTGATCATAACATTCACCCTCAGTTTGACAATCAAGATGTAAAAAATAAAATTTGATACTTTTCTTATTATGTATATCTTTCTCCAATAGAGGAACTCTCAAACAATCTATATTTTGGAAATGTCAAATAAGGAGTAAAAAAATAGCCTCCTCTTTCTTAGAAGAAAGAGGAGGCTATTTGAATATTTCATAATAGTAAAGGCTATACTACAATTAGTCTTCGCGTTTTTTCACTTTTTTATAGAAGGAAATAATTGGTTTGTAACGTTCGTGTACAAGGCCGATTACTTCAGCAATAATTTCTGTAAAGAAGATTAAAACGAAAAGAAGAATAATGGATAACCATAATGTCGCACTACTGAAAATAATTGCATTTATACTAAAGAAAATACCAAATGCATAAATAATTAGTACCGTTTTACGATGGGAGAATCCCATTGCAAGTAAGCGGTGATGTAAATGCGATTTATCTGGTGCTGAAATAGGTTTTTTATTAACGATACGGCGGATGATTGCAAATGTCGTATCGAATACAGGTACACCTAAAATGATAACTGGAACGATAAAGCTGAATAACGTTACGCTTTTGTATAATCCAAGTAACGATATAACAGAAATACAGTATCCTAAAAATAGTGCTCCTGTATCTCCCATGAAAATCTTTGCTGGATGGAAGTTGTAGAATAAAAATCCGATTGTACTTGCTAATGTAATTAATGCGAGTGGCAAGATAATAGCTGCTCCAGTACCCCAAGGGCTAGTGAAGGCCATATACGCCAGCGTTGCAAGTACGATAGATGAAATTCCAGCAGATAGTCCATCTAAACCATCAATTAAGTTGATGGCATTTGTAATACCTACGATCCAAAACACTGTAATTGGATAAGCAAGCCATCCAAGTTCAGTATCCCCAAGGATTGGAATATATAATACTTGCACTAATAATCCACTTTTTACAATCATAATGGCAACTAATAGTTGTCCACCAAATTTAACCTTCGCAGATAATTCGTACATATCATCTAAAATTCCGATGATTACAATGATGATCGCACCTAGCGTTATCGATAACATTCTTTGTTCATATAAGCCACCAACAACAAATCCTACAGCTACACCGATAAAAATTGCTAACCCGCCAAGACGAGGCATAATTTTTTGGTGCACTTTACGTGCGTTTGGCTTATCTGTTGCTCCTATTTTAAAAGCTAATTTAATAACTAAAGGAGTAACGATGAGTACAGTGATGAATGATGCCAAGATGGCATAAATCACTTGTGAGTCCATTAATACCCCACCTTTTTATAGTCTAACATAATTTTTTGATGATTTATCTGAAAATTATGATGTTTATTTGCAGGCTCATAACATATGGTATCACAAAAAGATTAGAATTCAATCTTTTTTTCTTTTTGCAACAAGTGGAAGTGAATAGAATATATGACAATTGTATAGGGAATGTTGGGCCATTTGAGAAGGTTGCGCGTGTTGGTATTTATAATAGGCCATTTCTGCTTCTCTCCTATAGTGAGTACTTTTACTTCAGTACTATAAGTGTTACACGTAGAAATGAGTAAGTTCCGTGTTAAAATGTGGGAATTTATATTATCTCATTTAACTTTACAAAAACTTAAAAAAGAATGGAAAAGTTCATTCATATAATAAAGAAGTAAAAGGGGTTTCTCATTTTCATTATGGGAGGAGGAAGCACAGGGGAATACTATGTATTCTTATATTTTCTATTGTATATTCCTGTGCGAAAGGAAAATGAAAATTACAGTAATCGGTACTGGATATGTTGGATTAATTACCGGAGTAGGTTTGGCGAGATTGGGACATTCGGTCACGTGTTTTGATATAAATCATGAAAAAATTGAACGGATAAAACAAGGGGATTTGCCTGTTTATGAATGTGGCTTACATGAATTAATACATGATACGCATCAGTATACACATTTAACTTTTACAACAAGTAAATCAAAGGCTTTTAGCGATGCCGAGTTTATATTTATTGCGGTTGGAACTCCATCATTAGCAGATGGGACAGCTGATTTAACGTATATTCAGCGTGCATGTGATGACATTGGGACATACGTGAATAACGATATTATTGTTGTTACGAAGAGTACGGTTCCTGTAGGTACAAATGATGCGATGAAGGGATGGATTGAGGAGAAGCTACAAGGGAGGCATACGTTACATATCGTATCGAATCCAGAGTTTTTACGAGAAGGTTCTGGTATTCATGATTTCTTCCATGGTGATCGCATTGTAATTGGAGCAGATGATGAGAAGGTAGCACGGAAAGTAGAGAATTTGTACAGTGCATTATGTTTACAAACGTATATTACAGATATTAAAAGTGCAGAGATGATTAAATACGCGTCTAATGCATTCTTGGCTACAAAAATTAGTTTTATTAATGAAATTTCGAATATATGTGAGAAGGTAGGGGCCAATGTGTTAGATGTAGCAAAAGGGATGGGTATGGATAAGAGAATTGGTACCCATTTTTTACAGGCAGGCATTGGATACGGGGGATCATGCTTTCCGAAAGATACGAAAGCACTTGTACAAATTGCAGGGAATGTTTCTCATGATTTTCGCTTGTTAAAAGCGGTCATTGACGTGAATAATAAGCAGCGTTTGTTATTAGTTGAAAAAGCGAAAAAAGTAATAAATATGAATAAGAAGCGGGTTGCAGTTCTTGGAGCTGCGTTCAAACCAAATACGGACGATATTAGAGAAGCACCATCTCTTATTATCATACAGGAATTAATTAATATGGGTGCAGATGTAGTGGTATACGATCCGAAAGCAATTCAACATGTACAACAAATATTTGGGAAGACGGTACAATACGCTGAATGTATAGATGAAACGATTAGAGATGCGAGTGCAGCTTTTATCGTAACCGAATGGGAAGTTATTCGAACGTATCCGTTAGAAAAGTATGTACAACTTATGGGGGAGCCTATTCTATTTGATGGGAGAAATTGTTATACTATTGAGGATGCGAAGAAGCAAGGGATAGATTACTACTCAGTAGGGCGAAAGAATGTTTGTAATCACCATGTTGCTACTATGCGTTAAAAAGAGATGCACCCTGTCTATTTTTTATATGTCATAATAGAGGTTGTAACTAGTGAAAGAAAAGAGGCAATAATATGACTGAACGTTTAAAAGTAATGACAATTTTCGGGACACGTCCAGAAGCAATTAAAATGGCACCTCTTGTATTAGAGTTGCAAAAGCATCCAGAAAAAATCGATTCGATTGTGACTGTAACAGCACAACATCGTCAAATGTTAGATCAAGTATTAAGTATCTTTGGAATTACGCCAGATTTCGATTTAAATATTATGAAAGACCGTCAAACTTTAATTGATATTACAACGCGTGGTTTAGAAGGTTTGGATAAAGTAATGAAAGAAGCGAAACCGGATATTGTACTTGTACATGGCGATACAACAACAACATTTATTGCTAGCTTAGCTGCTTTCTATAATCAAATTCCAGTAGGCCATGTTGAAGCTGGACTTCGTACATGGGATAAGTATTCTCCATATCCAGAAGAGATGAATCGTCAATTAACAGGCGTAATGGCGGATCTTCATTTCTCACCGACAACGAAATCAGCAACGAATTTACAGAAGGAAAATAAAGATGAGTCACGCATTTTCATCACAGGAAATACAGCGATTGACGCACTGAAAACGACTGTAAAAGAAACATATAGTCATCCTGTATTAGAGAAGCTAGGAAATGATCGTCTTGTACTGATGACAGCGCATCGACGTGAAAACTTAGGTGAACCAATGCGTAATATGTTCCGCGCAATTAAGCGCCTTGTTGATAAGCATGAAGATGTACAAGTTGTGTACCCTGTTCATATGAACCCTGTTGTTCGTGAAACAGCGAATGATATTTTAGGTGAACATAGCCGTATTCATTTAATCGAGCCGCTAGATGTAATTGATTTCCATAATGTTGCAGCTCGTTCATACTTAATGTTAACGGATTCTGGCGGTGTACAAGAAGAAGCTCCATCATTAGGTGTACCAGTTCTTGTTCTTCGTGATACAACAGAGCGCCCAGAAGGTATTGAAGCAGGCACGCTGAAGTTAGCAGGAACAGATGAAGAGGTAATCTTTACACTTGCTGATGAGTTACTATCTGATAAAGAAGCGCATGATAAGATGGCGAAAGCATCTAACCCTTACGGTGATGGTCGTGCATCAGAGCGAATTGTAGAATCGATTTTGCAACACTTCAATAAGTAAATAAAAAAAGCCAAATCGCATATGATTTGGCTTTTTTTTGTTATTGCTGATTTCTCATAATCCACTCTGCATGAGCATTTGTAGAAGGAGGCGGGTCAGTTGGTGTTTTGTTCTGGCTCGTTTCTTTCTTTGCTTTTTCGTTAGAGTTAGAATTTGAATCATGATTTGATTCAGTTTTTGTAGTTGGATCTGTAGAAGCTTTTGCTCCTATTTCTTTTTCAATTTCGTTACGTACCGTCTCTACACTGATTGGATCTGGAAGGAAGTAATAAATACCGTCTATTTTTCTGTCTTCTCCTTCAAGCTTTAACGTTTGTATTGTAGAAGGATCAAATCCAGCGAGTTTATTGTAAAGAGCAAGTCCGTCTGAAATAGGAATGTCGGTTTTTATATATTTTCCAACGACAGTTGTTAAATCTTTAATTTTAAATACAGTAGAAGCGGAATTTAGTTTTTGAGCAACAGCAGCTAGTAATTGTCTTTGTCTATCAGCTCGACCATAATCGCCATTTGGATCCTGCTTTCGCATACGGACGTAAGCGAGTGCTTCTTCACCGTTTAAGTTTTGCTTTCCCTGCTTAAATTGAATTTTTTTGTAGTAATCCACGTCGGAACGCTCCCAAAAATCGAAGGGGACATCAACGGTAACACCGCCAACAGCATCAACGATACCTTTAAAGCCTTGGAAATCAATTTTAATATAATGGTCTACAGGAACTTTTAGAAAACCTTCAACAGTTTTGATTGCCATTTTTTCTCCACCGTAAGCATGCGCAGCGTTAATTTTGTCTTCTTTATTCTTTCCAACAATTGGAACCTTGGTGTCACGAGGAATACTCATAAGCGAAACCTTTTGAGTTTTCGGATTGACTGTCGCAAACATTAATGAGTCTGTACGACCATTTTGACCGTCTGTTGCATAATCCTCAATCCCCATAATGAGGAGTGTAAAAGGTTCCTTTGTAATTTCTACATCTGCAGCTCTTAAATCTGATTTTTTACGAGCAAAACCACTATACATCCCCATAAGAGAAGAGTAGGAATTTAATATATATAACCCTACACTACTAAATAAAAAGGCGGAAATAATAAAGAAGAGAAGCTTTCTTCTACGTTTCTTTTTTATTCTTCTGTTTTGGAGATGGTGATAACGTTCTTCCATATATAATCTCCTTAGTCCATTTGTAGGGAAGTAATTCACTACATTAATCTTTAGATGTGAACAATAAGTTGTTTTTATACAACATCTTGTTCTAAGTACAACATATCTCCTTCTGTAATTGTACATTTTCCGTTTGTTAGTTCAATCATCCAATCTGTGAATGTTTGTTTTCCGTCTTCTTCTACATACGTATCAAATGTGACATTTTCTAGATAATGTATATCTTTAATGGCATATTTTGAATTTCGTAATTCATTTTCGACCTTACCAAGTAATGTGTAATCAATTTCGGTCTGCATAACTCGCATTAGCTTTCGTTCAACAACACCGACGTAATTAATACCTTCACTTGTACATTTTCCATACGCACGAATTAATCCACCTGCACCAAGTTTTATGCCGCCAAAATAGCGTGTCACAACAACGACAGTATCTTTTAGACCGCGTTTTTTTAGTACCTCTAACATAGGTACACCAGCTGTACCGCTAGGTTCACCATCATCATTTGCTTTTTGGATATGATCTTGTTCACCGATTAAATATGCGGAACAATTATGTGTTGCATTCCAATGTTGTTTTTTTATTTTTTGTATAAATTCTTGAGCTTCTTCTTCAGTTGTAGCTCTGCTTACATAACAAATAAATCTTGATTTTTGAATGACAATTTCGTTTTCGCCATAGCCTTTGATTGTTAAATATTGTAATAGCACTGATATACGCCCCTATCTATCAAAATGACCAGTACTTACATTTTAAAAGCGTACGTTTTTATATTCAAACATTTTTTATAAACATGTTGAAATTTTTGATGAGTATTTTATCTTTTTGTTGTAATTTGTCGAGATGGTGAGTATAATTTCTGACTGGCATTTTCATGTATGGATGCACCATTTCTAGTTTTCGTGTAAAATTAGGAAATAAAAACTTTTTTATAAGGCAGGTACGAAAATGAAAACAGCTATTGTTACTGATAGTACAGCGTATATACCGAAGCATATTCGTGAAGAACTCAATATATATATGATTCCATTAAACGTTGTGTTTGGAACGGAATCTTATCAAGAAGAAGCTGAGATTTCAGCAGATGATTTTTATGTGAAAGTACGTGAGCAAGAAGAACTTCCGAAAACATCTCAGCCAGCAATTGGAAAGTTTGTTGAGCTATATGAGGAATTATCTAAGGATTATGATGCAGTTATTAGTATCCATCTTTCTAGTGGAATTAGTGGTACTTACCAAACAGCAACGACAGCCGGACAGATGGTAGAGGGTATTGAAGTATATACTTACGACTCTGAAATTAGTTGTGAAGTACAAGGATTTTATGTACGTGAAGGTGCAAAACTAGCAAGTGAAGGCAAGGAACCAAAAGAGATTATCGCTCGTTTTGATGAAATGAAGCAAACAATTGATGCTTATTTTGTAGTGGATGATTTACACCATTTACAACGCGGTGGAAGATTAAATAGTGCGCAAGCTTTCATCGGTAGCTTGCTACAAGTGAAGCCGGTTTTATATTTTAGAGATAAAGTCATTATTCCATTTGAAAAGATTCGTACACGTAAAAAAGCATTAAAACGTATCGTTGAAATTTTTGATGAACAAGCAAGTAAAGGTGTACCTATGGAAGCGGTGATTATTCATGCGCAACGTGAAGAGGAAGCGAATGAATGGAAGCAAGAATTAGAAGCGAAATATCCTCATGTTACAATTCGCACTGGTTATTTTGGTGCTGTAATTGGTACGCATTTAGGTGAAGGTGCGCTAGGTCTTGGATGGTACACGAAGTAATAAAGATATAAAAAGCTCTCTTTTTGAAGAGAGTTTTTTTACGGACATTTTACGTTTAGTTGACAAGTTAATATTTGGGAATGGTAAAATGTACGTAAAATAAAATATCGGGGAAAGTTTTATAACTTACTTTTTACAAGAAACTATATTATAATAGAAGAGAGGTGAAACATATGGAGCATAATTCTTGTTTATGTCCAAAGTTTGAGTCAGCTTTTACTTTGCTTAGTAAAAAATGGACTGGCTTAATTATTAAATCTTTGCTCGAAGAATCGAAACGTTTTAGAGAAATCGCAGACATTATACCGAATATGAGTGATCGTATGTTGTCAGAGCGTTTAAAGGAATTAGAAGGCGAAGGCATTGTAGTTCGTAACGTTTATCCAGAAGTACCAGTTCGAATTGAGTATGGCTTAACTGAAAAAGGGAAAGCGTTAGAAGCTGTTATGGATGAAGTCCAAAATTGGGCTGAGAAATGGATGAAGTAGCGTTTCGATTTCATTTGTATTGGTATATTTAAAAAAACGTAAGGCCGCCTTACGTTTTTTCTTTGTTTATAAAAAGGGTAAGGCTTTTAAATTTCTACACATACATACAAAATTATACGTATTTTGCGCTAGAGGCGCATATAATATTACATTTGTTTTACAAAAGCGTAACATTAGCAAAAAAAATCCCGAATTATGGTATAAATTTTATAGGTTATATACGGAAAAAAGAAAAAGAAAGCGGTGTAAAAAATAAAATGAAAAAGCTAAAAATGGCGTCTTGCGCATTAGTTGCAGGGTTAATGTTTTCAGGGCTAGCACCAAATGCATTTGCAGAAGATAATATTTCTGATGTGAAATCACAAATTAACACACAAAATGACACTTTACATAAACAACAACAAGAGCGTGATGAATTACAAAAACAAATGAATGACTTAAACAAAACAATTCAAGGTTTAGATAAGTCTGTTCAAGATAATTCTGCAAAACTTGATGAAACAACGAAAAAAGTTGCTGATACAGAGCAATTAATTGAAAAGAAAAATCAAGACATTGCAGAGCTACAAACAAAAATTGCAAAGCGTGAAGAGTTATTAAGAAAACGTTTAGTTGCACTTCAAGAACAACCGAACACGAACGTTGTAACAGAAGTTCTTGTAAACTCTAAAAACATTGCAGATTTAGTTGATCGTTTAAATTCTGTTTCTAAAATTCTTGCGTCTGATGAAGACATCATGAAAACACAACAAGAAGATCAAGCGAACGTGAAAAAAGATGTTGCAACAGTGAAAGAAAAACAAAAAGAATTAAAAGAAGCACAAGCTCAAATTGAAACTGCTAAGAAAGAACTTGACGCTGAAAAAGCGAAAAAAGAAACGGCAGTAAATGATTTAAGTGGCAAAATGGATACGGTTGTAACTTCAATGACAAGTACGGAAGATCAATTGAAAGAGCTTGAAAAGCAAGCATTACAATTACAACGTATGGCTGAACAAGAAGCACAAGAAAAAGCGGCACAAGAAGCTGCGGCTCAAAAACAAGCAGAACAAGCTCAGCAAGCGGCACCAGCGCAAGCTCAACAAGCAGCAGCACCAGCGCAAGCGCCTGCAGCACCAGCACCAGCAAACAACGGTGGACAAGCTCAAAAAGAAGAGCCTAAAAAAGAAGAACCTAAAAAAGAAAAGAAACAACCAGCACCGGCACCAGCACCAGCTCCAAATGCGGGTGGTGTAATTGGTAAAGCGCAACAATACTTAGGTATGCCATATGTTTGGGGAAGTGCATCTCCATCAAACGGTGGTTTTGACTGTAGTGGATTCATTTCTTACGTCTATGGTGTAGGTCGTCAAGACGTTGCAGGTTACTGGAATTCAGTTTCTAGAGTAAGTAGCCCACAACCTGGAGATTTAGTATTCTTCCAAGGTACTTATAAAGCAGGTCCATCTCACATCGGTATTTACGTTGGCAATGGCCAAATGATTCATGCTAGTGATAAAGGAATTGCGTACGGTGATATTAATAGTTCATACAACCAAAAACATTTCTTAGGATACGGTAGATTCTAGGATTTATAATTGAATAAAACACGTGTATAAAGTCGATAGCTTACTATTTTATAAGTAGGTTATCGGCTTTTTTGAGTTTTTACGAGATTATGAGAAAAGCTTATAGTAGTGCTGGAGGTGGTTACTGATGCTCGCTGGAAAACAGTTACTAGTAGAGGAACTCTCTTCAGACTTGCGGGATGAATTAAATGATTTGAAAAAGAAAGGAGAGGTCGTATGTGTACAAGGCATAAAAAAGAAGGCTTCTAAATATATGTGTCAGCGCTGTGGAAATATAGTGCAGCGACTATTTGCATCATTTTTATGTAAAAGGTGCAGGAAAGTATGCACATATTGCCGGAAGTGTATAACGATGGGAAGAGTCAGTGAATGTGCTGTACTTGTTCGCGGTATTACTGAAAGAAAAGGAGAAAGTGATTTAAATCCATTACAGTGGAAAGGCAATTTGTCTACTGGTCAGGAGTTGGCGGCACAAGGTGTTGTGGAAGCAGTTAAGCAGAAAGAGTCGTTTTTTATTTGGGCTGTGTGCGGGGCTGGAAAGACAGAAATGTTATTTTACGGTATTAAAGAGGCACTTCAAAAAGGAGAAAGAGTTTGTATTGCAACGCCTAGGACGGATGTTGTACTGGAATTAGCACCGAGATTGCAAGAAGTGTTTCCATATACAAATGTAGCTGCTTTATATGGAGGTAGTATAGATAAGGAAAAAGATGCAGCGCTAGTCGTTGCAACTACTCATCAACTGTTACGTTACTATAGGGCGTTCCATGTCATGGTTGTCGATGAGGTAGATGCCTTTCCGTACCATGCTGATAAGATGTTACAACATGCAGCGAAACAAGCAATGAAAGAGAAAGCGGCACGTATTTATTTAACTGCAACTCCGGATGAAAAGTGGAAACGTAATCTCAGAAAGGGCAAGGAAAAAGGTGTCATTATCTCTGGACGATATCACCGTCATCCGCTGCCAGTTCCTCTATTTTGTTGGTGCGGAAATTGGAAAAAAGTCCTCATTCATAAAAGAATTCCTCGGGTTTTACTACAATGGTTAAAAATATACTTAAATAAAAAGTATCCTATTTTTTTATTTGTTCCCCATGTGCGATATGTAGAAGAACTGATCCTGTTATTGAAATCGTTAGATGATAGAGTCGACGGTGTACATGCAGAAGATCCGATGAGAAAGGAGAAAGTGGCTGCTTTCAGGAAGGGAGAAATTCCTTTGCTAGTTACAACAACGATTTTAGAGAGAGGAGTAACGGTGAAAAATTTACAAGTGGCAGTTTTAGGAGCGGAAGAGGAAATATTTTCAGAGAGTGCTCTTGTGCAAATTGCAGGCCGAGTAGGGCGGAGTTTTGAAGAACCGCATGGTGAGGTCATTTATTTTCATTATGGTAAGACAGAGTCGATGGTACGGGCGAAAAAGCATATTCAAAGTATGAACAAAAATGCTAAAGAACAAGGATTGATCGATTAATGCATTGCTTACTTTGTGATGAGGTTATTTCTTGCACGATTAGTTGGTACAGCTTTCTTGTTAAGGTTCAAAAAAAGTATATATGTGATAGGTGCGAGCAAAAGATTTCCTATATTATAGGAGAGATTTGTAGAGAGTGTGGTCGACCTTTAGACTCCTTGCCTGCTGAATATAAAGAAAGTGACATTTGTATGGATTGTGTAAGGTGGATGAATAAGGAGGGATATCGATCTTTTACAAATCGTTCGTTATACATGTACGATGATGAGATGAAAGGAATACTAGCACAGTTTAAGTTTCGTGGCGATGCTGAGTTAGTTCATATGTTTTATCAGCCCTTTCGCAGTCTTTTTCAAAAGTATTTTACACATGTTTCAGTTGTTATGGCTGTTCCGCTTAGTAGGGAACGGGAATATGAGCGCGGTTTTAATCAAGCAGAGTTATTGGTAGCTTGTTTACCTGTTAGCGTGTTTAATACATCATTGAGCAGAATAGAAACGGAAAAGCAAAGTAAGAAAACACGTGAAGAAAGAGTATCAGGAAGTAATCCTTTTTATTTTCAGGGAGAAGAGATGTTTCATGGGCAGCATGTTTTACTTGTTGACGATGTGTATACGACAGGCATTACAGTTAGGCAAATTGGAAGTCTTTTATACGAAAGAGGAGCAAGGGAAGTTTCTAGTTTGACGCTCTGTAGAAGTTAATCTGTAACTGTCGAAAGGGATAATAAAAAGACGATAAGTCTTCTTTGACTTCATATCTTGTCATTCGTTATAGTCAAAATATGGGGCAGATGCCCTGATTTTTAGAGTGAAGGGAATGGAATGAATATGCAAGGAAGAGTAAAATGGTTCAATGCAGAAAAGGGATTTGGGTTTATTGAGCGCGAAGATGGTAATGATGTGTTTGTTCATTTTTCTGCTATTCAACAAGATGGATATAAGTCATTAGAAGAAGGACAACAAGTAGAGTTTGACATTGTAGATGGAGCACGTGGACCACAAGCGGCTAATGTTGTAAAGTTGTAAGGATATTGTTTTTGGGAAGAGAGAGCTGCGTTTGTGGCACCGTTATATATATGTAGTAGAACCCCTTGTTTTTTTGCAAGGGGTTTTTTGTTATATGTTGAGTTGTCAAAAAGTTGTTTCTTTTCTGTAACGAATTGTCCACAGTTATATTCGTTATTCACGATGTTAATAGGATAAAATAAAGATAGAAACGATGCATCTTTTCATTTCAACAAAAAACGATAAAAAAATCGCAATTCCACTAATTTTTTTAAAAAAGTTAGAAGGAGTTTTTAAGCCAGTGTCGAAATTATAGTACATAGGCTTGAAAGGAGGAATTCATCTATGAAATTCAACATTCGTGGTGAAAATATTGAAGTAACTCCAGCATTAAAGGAATATGTAGAGAAAAAACTAAGTAAGTTAGAGCGTTATTTTGATACATTCCCAGAGATTAAGGTTAATTTAAAAGTATACTCTGACAAGCAACGTATCGAGGTAACAATTCCGTTTACTGATTTATTACTTCGTGCAGAAGAAAATAATAGCGATATGTACGCTGCTATCGATTTAGTAGTTGATAAAATTGAGCGACAAATTCGTAAACATAAAACAAAAGTAAATCGTAAACTACGTGAGAAAGGTTCTGTGAAAACAAACTTTATCCTTCCAGAAGCAGTAGCTGTTCTGGATGAGGTAGAAGAGGATGAATTAGAACTTGTACGTACAAAACGATTCGATCTAAAACCGATGGACGTTGAAGAAGCGATCTTACAAATGGATATGCTAGGACATAGTTTCTTCGTCTTCACAAATGCTGATACAAATGAAACTAATGTTGTATATGGCCGTAAAGATGGGAAATATGGTTTAATCGAAACTAAATAATAATTCGAAAGCGCAGCCGAATGAGGCTGCGCTTTTTTATATATTTTTGTATTTTATGATGAGATTTAGAAGTCATGTCTCGTTACTGTCAATTGTATTACAATTCCGAAAGGATCTCGAACAATGGCGTAACCCGGGCTGAATGAGTTTTTTTCAAAAGGTGTTAAAATATGAACTTCTTCATGTTTAATTAGATTATGATAGAGTGCTTCAATGGCTTGGAAATCTTTAGATTGAATACATAAAGATGAGCTATTACTTAATTGCCAAGGGCGTGTGGAATCAACTGCCTGCTCCGCAATCATAATTTTATTAGTGCCAATTTGTAAAACGGAATGGGTAATATAATGTTCTTGGCTTTCTTCGTAGGTGAAATTTGGATCTATTTCTTTCATCTCTTTATAATTCTTTTTAAATAAAACTTTTGCACCTAAATGTTGTTCGTAAAATGCAATTGCTTTGGCACCTTGCCCGTTTAATGATAAAAAAGGGATTACTTCAAAATTCATTGTATTGCCTCCTTCATATATGTTTACACTTATTACTATACAAATATAAGGTGCCAATGTATGACACCCATAGGGAGAGTTTATGAAAAAAGTTGAACGTTTAAATCAGATGCTGCGTTTTATCAATCAAAAACAAATATTCACATTGAAAGATTTAATGAATGAGTTTCAAATTTCGAAAAGGACGGCGTTACGTGATATTACATCATTAGAAGAAATGGGTGCCCCTCTTTTTGCGGAATATGGTCGGTATGGAGGATACCGTTTAATAAAATCGATGGCATTACCGCCAATTTCGTTTACAAACCATGAAGTTTTTGCACTTTATTTTGCAATGCAAGCTTTAAAAAGCTTTGTGAGTAGTCCCTTTCAAGTATCGTTTCATTCCATTAATAAGAAATTTTTAGACAGTGTCTCGCCAAAACAGCGCGAGCAAATTGAAAACTTGCAAAAGAGAGTTGCTTTTTATCATTTGGAACAGGCACATGAATGTAGCTATCTAGAAGAACTTTTATTAGCAGCTGTTCAAAATAAGGCATTAAATATAAATTATGTTACGCCGAAGCAAACGACAATGCGCCGTATTCAGCCGATTTCGATTTATGCAATGAAAGGATATTGGTATTGCCAAGCTTACGATTTAGACAAAACAGCGTATCGGGTATTTCGCGGTGATCGTATTAAGTCGTTAGAGGTGGTAGATGTTGAGGATAGTATGGATTTGAAAAATGTAAATATACATAACGCACATAGTCTTTGGAAGGAGACTGAACAAGCTATCCATTTTAAATGCTCGATTACTGCAAGGGGGATAGAGGTATTTAAGCAGCAACAATATCCTTCGATGAAGTTATGGGAAGAATATGGAGATACATATTTAGTAGGAACGTATGAGCCTGCGGAAATCAACTTTATTATTTCGTATTTGGCTAGCTTTGGTAAAACTATAAAAATAATTGAGCCATCCTCTTTAAAAGAGAACTTGAAAGAGTATTACTTAGATTTAATACGAAATTTGTAATCTGGAATAGAAAGAGAAAAGAAATATTAGTGTGTTGGAATAAGTGAAATAAAAACTTTTTCTGAATATAAGGCTAGACATTCTGCCGATTGTTGTCATAGTTATAAGACAAGTGTTACAATTATAATCAGGTATATACATTTTAGTTTTTTTAATTAGGAGAAAAATTGGCATAACATACATTTGATTTTTATAACGACTGATTGTAAAGAGAAAAAGAAAAGCAATCGGAAGTTTTATTTTAATAAAAAGAGGAGCGTATTTCCTATGATCGGTATTTTAAAAAAGGTGTTTGATGTAAATCAACGCCAAATTAAACGTATGCAGAAGACAGTTGAGCAAATTGATGCATTAGAATCATCTATTAAGCCGCTAACTGATGAACAATTAAAAGGAAAGACGCTTGAATTTAAAGAACGTCTAACAAAAGGTGAGACGGTAGATGATCTACTTCCTGAAGCTTTTGCAGTTGTTCGCGAAGCTGCGACTCGTGTTCTTGGAATGCGTCCGTACGGAGTACAGTTAATGGGTGGTATTGCCTTACATGAAGGTAATATTTCTGAGATGAAAACGGGTGAAGGTAAAACGTTAACATCGACATTACCTGTATACTTAAATGCTTTAACAGGAAAAGGTGTTCACGTTGTTACAGTCAATGAATACTTAGCACAACGTGATGCGAGCGAAATGGGACAACTTCATGAGTTCCTGGGCTTAACGGTAGGAATTAACTTAAATCATATGTCGCGCGAAGAGAAACAAGCTGCTTATGCTGCTGATATTACGTATAGCACAAATAATGAGCTTGGATTCGATTACTTACGTGACAACATGGTTTTATATAAAGAGCAGCGCGTTCAACGTCCACTTCATTTTGCTATTATCGATGAAGTCGATTCTATTTTAGTCGATGAAGCACGTACGCCGCTTATTATTTCTGGACAAGCTCAAAAGTCAGCAGAGCTATATATGTTTGCGAATGCATTTGTTCGTACGTTAGAAAATGAAAAAGAGTATACATTTGATGTGAAGACGAAAAATGTAATGTTAACAGAAGATGGTATTACGAAAGCTGAGAAAGCTTTCCACATTGAAAATTTATTCGATTTAAAACATGTAGCACTTCTTCACCATATTAATCAGGCACTTCGTGCGCACGTTGTTATGCACCTTGATACAGATTATGTTGTACAAGAAGGCGAAATCGTAATTGTAGACCAATTCACTGGTCGTCTTATGAAAGGTCGTCGTTATAGCGAAGGTTTACACCAAGCTATTGAAGCAAAAGAAGGCGTAGAAATTCAAAATGAAAGTATGACGCTTGCAACAATTACGTTCCAGAACTACTTCCGTATGTACGAAAAGTTATCTGGTATGACTGGTACAGCGAAAACGGAAGAAGAAGAATTCCGTAGTATTTACAATATGAATGTTATCGTAATTCCAACGAATAAAGATATTATTCGTGATGACCGTGCTGATTTAATCTTCAAATCAATGGAAGGTAAATTCAATGCAGTTGTTGAGGATATTGTAAACCGTCATAAACAAGGGCAACCTATTCTTGTTGGTACAGTTGCAATTGAAACGTCAGAGCTTATTTCAAAAATGTTAACACGTAAAGGTGTACGTCATAACATCTTAAACGCGAAAAACCATGCGCGTGAAGCAGATATCATTGCGGAAGCTGGTATGAAAGGTGCTGTAACGATTGCGACGAATATGGCTGGTCGTGGTACGGATATTAAACTTGGAGACGATATTAGAAACGTTGGTCTAGCAGTTATCGGTACAGAACGTCACGAAAGCCGTCGTATTGATAATCAGTTACGTGGTCGTGCTGGTCGTCAAGGGGACCCTGGTGTTACGCAGTTCTACTTATCAATGGAAGATGAATTAATGCGCCGATTTGGTTCTGACAATATGAAATCAATGATGGATCGCCTTGGTATGGATGATTCTCAGCCAATCGAAAGTAAAATGGTTTCTCGTGCAGTAGAATCTGCGCAAAAACGTGTAGAAGGAAATAACTATGATGCGCGTAAGCAGTTACTACAGTACGATGATGTACTTCGTCAGCAACGTGAAGTTATTTATAAACAGCGTCAAGAAGTAATGGAGTCTGAGAACTTACGCAGCATTATTGAAGGTATGATGAAATCTACGATAGAACGTGCTGTTGCACTTCATACGCAAGAAGAAATCGAAGAAGATTGGAACATTAAAGGTCTTGTCGATTACTTAAATACAAACCTTCTGCAAGAAGGAGATGTAAAAGAAGAAGAGTTACGTCGCCTTGCTCCAGAAGAAATGAGCGAATCAATCATCGCGAAATTATTAGAGCGTTATAATGAAAGAGAAAAACTTCTACCTGAAGAGCAGACGCGTGAATTCGAAAAGGTTGTTGTATTCCGTGTTGTAGATACGAAATGGACAGAGCATATTGATGCGATGGATCACCTTCGTGAAGGTATTCATTTACGTGCTTACGGTCAAATCGATCCACTTCGTGAGTATCAAATGGAAGGTTTCGCAATGTTCGAGTCGATGATTGCTTCTATTGAAGAGGAAATCTCTCGTTACATTATGAAAGCTGAAATTGAACAAAACCTAGAGCGTCAAGAAGTTGTTCAAGGTGAAGCTGTTCATCCATCTAGTGATGGCGAAGAAGCGAAGAAAAAGCCAGTTGTAAAAGGTGACCAAATGGGTCGCAACGATTTATGTAAATGTGGTAGTGGTAAAAAATATAAAAACTGCTGTGGTATTGGGAAGTAATACGAACCGGTAGTTCAGACCGTTTTGCAAACTTTTATATCAAAAATATATAATGAAAAGGATTAAACTCTCTCCGTAATAAGTGGAGAGAGTTTCCCTTGTTTTCATACGAAAGTAACAGCAATTACATAGAGGTGAAGGAAATGGAATTAGTAGAAATTAGACAAGAATTAGAGAAAATGGCTAAGAGATTAGCGGCTTTTAGGGGGTCTCTTTGACCTTCCTACTAAGGAGAAACAAATTGCAGAATTAGAAGAAACAATGATGGGCGCGGGATTTTGGGATGACCAACAAGGCGCTCAATCTGTAATTAACGAAGCAAATGCGTTAAAAGATATGGTTGGAAAGTTCCGTCAGCTAGATGAGACGTTTGAAAACTTAGAAGTAACGCATGAACTGTTAAAAGAAGAGTATGATGAAGATTTGCATGAGGAATTAGAATCAGAAGTAAAAGGTTTAATTCAAGAAATGAATGAATATGAGCTTCAGTTACTATTAAGTGATCCTTATGATAAAAATAATGCGATTTTAGAATTACACCCAGGTGCAGGTGGAACAGAGTCACAAGACTGGGGTTCTATGTTATTACGTATGTATACACGCTGGGCTGAAAAGCGTGGATTTAAAGTAGAAACGGTTGATTACTTACCGGGTGACGAAGCAGGTATTAAGAGTGTTACTTTATTAATTAAAGGTCATAACGCTTATGGTTACTTAAAAGCTGAGAAGGGTGTACACCGTCTTGTACGTATTTCACCATTCGATTCTTCAGGCCGTCGTCATACATCGTTTGTTTCTTGTGAAGTTGTACCTGAGTTCAATGATGAAGTTGAAATTGAAGTGCGTACAGAAGACTTGAAAATTGATACGTACCGTGCAAGTGGAGCTGGTGGGCAGCACGTTAATACGACAGATTCAGCAGTTCGTATTACGCATACACCGACAAATACGGTTGTAACATGTCAGTCAGAACGTTCTCAAATTAAAAACCGTGAGCATGCGATGAAAATGTTAAAAGCGAAACTGTACCAAAAGAAATTAGAAGAACAACAAGCGCAATTAGATGAGATTCGCGGAGAGCAAAAAGAAATTGGATGGGGTAGCCAAATCCGTTCTTACGTATTCCACCCGTATTCTCTTGTAAAAGATCACCGTACAAATACAGAGGTTGGTAACGTACAAGCTGTTATGGATGGAGAAATTGATCCGTTTATTGATGCGTATTTACGTTCTCGTATTTAATGTAAAAAAAGCCAACAGAATTGTTGGCTCATGCTGAGGAAATAGAGGATATACAGCATTTGATTTTATTTATATGGATGAAGTAAAGAGGAAGAGAAGTTGGAAACAACAACTTCTCTTTTTGATGGAATTATATGTAGAATACAATGCTGTACATTGTTTTGTAAAAAGTAGAGAATAGTAAAATAGAGCGGTAATAGAGTAGGGATTTATATAGAGATGTTCTAATTTGTTTTTTAGAAAAAGGTTCTTTATAGAAATTTCTAAGGTGTTCACAGAATTGAAACAAATTATGAAAGCTTTATTTTATCAGGGTTCTCACTACATTTATGAAAAATATGAAGTATACCTTGGTTTTTCTATATAAAGATAATGCTTATAATGAAAAATGAGTGTGTTAGGAATGAAAAGAATATCAACAATGGGGAGCGATAGAAGTGAAAAAGAAATTGTTGGCTATTGCGTTAGGGACATCAGTCGTTTTTGCTTTAGGAGCGTGCGGAAATAAAGAAGAGAGTAATTCTTCGAAACAATCTGCAAGCACAGATAGCGCAGAACAAATTTTCCAAAGAAGTTGTGCTGGATGTCACGCGACAGATTTATCGGGGGCAACTGGACCTGATTTAAGAAAAGTTGGCGGTAAGTACGATGCTGCAGATATCGAAGAAATTATTAAAAAAGGCCGCGGTTCAATGTCACCAGGACTTATTCAAGGTGAAGACGCGAAAAAAGTAGCTGAATGGTTAGCTGAACATAAATAAGAAAATGTTTAATAAACGAGCTGAGTGTATAATTTGCCCGAAAAGCTTTTCGGGTTAATAAATTACAGCAGCTCGTTTCTCTTTTGGGGGGATGTAACATAACTGTAACAAAACTGTATCCGAATTGGAAACCGATTGATGTTACAATGGGGTTTGTAGAATTTTGATGAAATATATTACATAGAGCAGCGTTGCTAATAAAAGGCATGTAAGGAAGCTGCCTTCAACAAGAATGGTGAACAGAGAATAAAAGTTTTTGTTTTATTTTCAAATGTACAGTAAAGTATTTCGAAAAAAAATCATTAAGTATTGGGTGATAAATAATGATAAAAATGACGAATGTTTATAAGGAGTACCCGAATGGTATGAAAGCCATTGCTGGTCTCACAGTTAACATTAAACAAGGTGAATTCGTATACGTAGTTGGACCGAGTGGAGCCGGAAAATCTACATTTATTAAAATGATGTATCGTGAAGAGAAACCATCTACAGGATCAATTAATGTAAATGGACTTGTAATTGAAACATTAGCAGAAAGAGATGTTCCGTATTTTCGTCGTCAATTAGGCGTGATTTTCCAAGATTTTAAATTGCTACCTAAATTAACGGTATATGAGAATGTTGCGTTTGCTTTAGAAGTAATTGAAGAAGAGAAGGAAGCGATTCGTGAGCGTGTTACGGAAGTATTAGGTCTTGTAGGCCTTGAAGATCGTGCAGATGCACTTCCAGGTGAACTTTCGGGCGGAGAGCAACAACGTGTGGCGATTGCCAGAGCGATTGTAAATAGACCAAAGGTTGTAATTGCCGATGAGCCAACAGGTAACTTAGATATTGAAACGGCTCTTGATATTATGAAGATTTTTACGCGCATTAATGAGCGCGGTACAACGATTGTTATGGCGACACATAACTCAGATATCGTAAATACAATTCGTCATCGTGTAATCGCGATTGAAGGCGGAAAAATTGTTCGAGACGAGATTGAGGGAGGATACGGATATGAAGACTAAAACCCTTAGTCGACATTTGCGAGAAGGTGTAAAGAATCTATCCCGTAATGGATGGATGACGTTTGCTTCTGTTAGTGCAGTAACGGTTACATTATTACTTGTAGGTGTCTTTTTAACGGCGATTATGAATATGAACCATTTTGCGACGAAAGTAGAGCAAGATGTGGAAATTCGTGTGCATATTGATCCAGCAGCAAAAGAAGCTGATCAAAAGAAATTAGAAGATGATATGAGTAAGATTGCAAAAGTAGATTCAATTAAATATTCTTCTAAAGAAGAAGAGTTGAAACGTTTAATTAAAAGTTTAGGTGATAGTGGAAAAACGTTCGAGTTATTCGAGCAAGATAACCCACTGAAAGACGTATTCGTTGTAAAGGCGAAAGAACCAACAGATACAGCGGCAATCGCGAAGAAGATTGAGAAGATGCAGTTTGTAAGTAATGTTCAATACGGCAAAGGTCAAGTTGAAAAATTATTTGATACTGTAAAAACTGGTCGTAACATCGGGATTCTATTAATTGCGGGTCTTCTATTCACAGCGATGTTCTTAATCTCTAACACAATTAAAATTACAATTTATGCTCGTAGTACTGAGATTGAAATTATGAAACTTGTTGGTGCAACAAACTGGTTTATTCGTTGGCCATTCTTGTTAGAAGGATTATTCCTAGGAGTATTAGGATCAATTATTCCAATTGGCATAATCTTAGTTATGTATAATTCATTGCAAGGTGTGTTTAATGAAAAACTTGGCGGAACAATTTTCGAGCTTCTACCATACAACCCATTCGTATTCCAATTAGCTGGTTTATTAGTGTTAATCGGTGCATTAATTGGTATGTGGGGAAGTGTAATGTCAATTCGTCGCTTCTTAAAAGTATAAAAAGTTGCAAACATAATTCGTACAAGCTTATCATATAGTAGAAATAGGTAAAGGCATCACACACTGTGTGATGCCTTTTGCTACACCACCTGTGTGTTTTGGAAAGGGGAATTCCGCATTGAAACGTAGAGTTGCAATTATTGGAATGGTTGTTGCATTTTTAATTGGTGCTGGCGGAATGTTTGCAGGAATGTCTTTATTTGGGGTTAACCCAGCAGAAGTAACGCAAACAATTTCGAGTGGGAACGCTAGCACAACGCAAGGGAATTTGGCAAAAATTAATGAGGCGTATGCACTAATTGATTCACGTTATGTGGAAGACGTGAAAGACGACAAGTTAGTCGAAGGTGCAATACAAGGTATGTTGTCTACGCTGAAGGACCCTTATTCCACGTATATGGATAAAGAAACAGCCAAACAGTTTAGTGAATCGCTTGATCCTGAATTAGAGGGGATTGGGGCTGAGGTGAACAAGACGGACGGTAAGCTTATTATCGTATCGCCAATTAAAGGTTCACCAGCAGAAAAAATAGGGATTAAACCGAATGACCAAATTTTATCTGTAGATGGAAACAGTGTGAAAGACTTATCACGTGAAGAAGCCGTATTAAAAATTCGTGGTAAAAAGGGAACGACTGTCGCAATTGAAATTAAACGTGCAGGAGTGACTGATCCGATTGTATTTAAAATTAAGCGTGAAAAAATTCCGATCTTCACGGTATTTAGTTCTGTGAAACAAGAGAACGGAAAAGATATCGGTTATATGCAAATTACTTCTTTTGCTGAAAATACAGCGAAAGAATTTAAGGATCAGTTAAAAGAATTAGAGAAGAAAAACATACAAGGCTTAGTTATTGACGTGCGTGGTAATCCTGGTGGCTATTTAAATAGTGTAGAAGAAATACTAGGAGAGATCATGACAGATAAAAAGCCAATGTTACAAGTAGAGCAGCGCAATGGTGAGAAAAAGAAAATCTCTACAGAACTGAAAGAGAGAAAGCCATATCCAATTTCAGTGTTAATTGATAAAGGAAGTGCCTCTGCTTCGGAAATTTTAGCTGGCGCGCTGAAAGAAGGAGAAGGTTACGATTTAATTGGTGAAACAACGTTTGGTAAAGGAACTGTTCAGCAAGCTGTTCCATTTAAAGATGGTAGTAACATTAAATTAACGATGTTCAAATGGTTAACTCCAGATGGAAATTGGATTCATAAAAAAGGAATTAAGCCAACTGTAGAAGTGAAACAACCAGATTACTATCATGCGACGCCAATTCAAATTGAAAAAACACTTTCATACAATTCAAATGATGAGCAAGTAAAGCATGCACAAGAAATGCTAAAAAGCTTAGGATATGTACCGGGTCGTGAAGATGGATACTTTAGTAAAGAGACAGAATCAGCGGTGAAAGCATTCCAAAATGCGAATGAGATGGAAGCGACAGGACAGCTTGATAAAAAGACAGCTGAAGCAATCCAAAATAAAATCATTGAAAAAATCCGTTCTGGAGAAAATGATTTGCAATTACAATCAGCGTTAAAATTAATGGCAAAATAAGAAGAAATACAGGCATTTTATTGCCTGTATTTTTTTGTGTTAAACAAACGTTTGTCCAGTTATGATAAGATAAAAAGAAAGAATGATATAAATGGTGGTGAATGAGTTCGTGGAGGCATGGATTTTTGAAATAATGCGGGCAGTTGGACGTTTTTTCTTACACCCTGCTGTCTATGTATTTTTAATAAGTAGTATCTTCGTTGGATACTTACGTATATTACGAGAACGAAAAGATTTTTCTTTTAAAGTTTACGATATTTGGTTTGAATTACGAACATCTCTATTTGCAGGAATTGGATACGGATTAGTGGTATCTATTGTTACGATTGGACTTGGACTTGTTGTTTCTAAAGCGAGCTTATGGGCCATTTTACTTTGGACGTTACTATTTGGATTAACTGCTATGTATCGATATTTATCAGCAGCGTATACGTTTAGTATCGCGATCGTATGTGTTCTATTGTCTTCTAAGCTACCAATTTCCTTCTTACAGCTTGGAGAAGGCGAAGAGGGTACGATTGTATCTCTTGCTATTTTACTAGGCGTCATGCTTATTGTAGAGGGCTTATTGATTTCTAAAAACGCGGTGGGATATTCTACACCGAGGATTAGGAAGGGGAAACGTGGGCTAAAGATTGGTTTACACGAATCGAAGCGTTTATGGATTGTTCCGATTTTTATTCTTGTGCCGGGTGATGCGGTAACTCAGTTTATTTCATGGTGGCCTGTTGTTTCAATAGGTTCAAATACATATTCTCTATTCCTTGTTCCGTTTTTAATTGGATTTATGAGAAAGATTAGAAGTTATGAGCCGACGGAAGCTTTATTATTTACAGGAAGACGTGTTTATGGATTAGCTGGGCTTGTACTTGTTTTAGGGATCGCAAGTTATTGGTGGCACGTACTTGCTATTATCGCGATGGGAGTCGCAATGCTTGGACGTTTCACGATCTCGATGCAAGAAAAAATTGTAGATGAGACAAGACCAGCGTATTTTGCTGCACGTAATGATGGGCTTGTTGTGTTAGATACAATTCCAAATACAATTGGGGCTGAGCTAAACTTACTGCCTGGAGAAGTTATTACGAAAGTAAATGGAGTCGTTCCAAGAAGCGCCGAGGAATTTTATGATGCGCTTCAAACGAAGACAACAGGAGCGTTTTGTAAATTAGAAGTAGTAGATACAAATGGTGAGCTTCGTCTTGCTCAAACTGCATTATATGCTGGGGGACATCACGAATTAGGTGTTGTATTCGTTCAGCAGGAACATGAGTGGGATTCGGAAGCGATGTAAATAGAAGTGAGGGTGTCACCACTAGGTGACACCCTTTTTGGTTTTGGTGGATTGGCGGCAGTAAATGAAATCTATATCGATTTTCTAGTAAAAAAGACAACTATCGCAAAACTCATTTTTAGTTTCATAGACGAATCACTTGAATAATTACTTGATAATGGTTATCATTTAGAGAGTCTTTTAATTTGGAGAAGGGAGGAAAGGTATGCTACGTAAATTTTTTTCTTACTATAAACCGTACAAAGGTTTATTTATACTCGATTTTTCTTGCGCAGTCATTGCAGGTTTGCTTGAACTCGGGTTTCCACTTATCGTAAACCAATTTATCGATAAGTTATTGCCAGGGCAAAACTGGACGCTTATTTTATGGGCTTGCTTCGGGTTATTTGCAGTTTATATGTTAAATGCAGGTTTGCAATATGTCGTTACATACTGGGGACATATGCTAGGGGTTAACATTGAAACAGATATGAGGCAGAAATTATTCGATCACATTCAAAAGCTATCATTCAGATTTTTTGATAATAATAAAACGGGTCATTTAATTTCACGTCTTACGAATGATTTAATGGAAATTGGGGAAATAGCTCACCACGGGCCGGAAGATTTATTCATCGCCGTAATGACTTTAGTTGGGGCCTTTTCATTTATGATGATGATTAACTGGAAGTTAGCTCTGCTAACATTCTTCGTCATTCCATTCTTATTATGGTTAGCACTTTACTTCAATAAAAAAATGACGGGTACGTTTAGACGATTATTCTCAGACGTTGCTGATTTCAATGCGTGTATTGAAAATAACGTCGGTGGTATTCGCGTTGTACAAGCATTTGGAAATGAAAAGTTTGAGAAAGAGCAATTCGCTGTAAACAACGCTCGTTTCCGTACAACAAAATTAATGGCGTATAAAATTATGGCACTCAACTCATCTATTAGCTACATGCTCATGCGTCTCGTAACGCTCTTCGTATTAATATGCGGCACATGGTTTGTTCTGCAAGGTGAGTTAACGTATGGTGGATTTATCGGATTTGTTTTATTAACAAATATTTTCTTCCGCCCAATTGAAAAAATTAACGCGGTTATTGAAAGTTATCCGAAAGGAATTGCAGGTTTTAAAAGATATGTAGAACTGCTTGAAACAGAGCCTGATATTGTAGATTCTAAAGATGCGATAGAAGTAAAACATGTACACGGTGACATTCAATATAACAACATTACGTTCGGATATGAAAACAAAGAACCGATTTTAAATGATATTAGTTTGAAAATCCATGCAGGTGAAACAGTTGCGTTCGTTGGGCCATCAGGAGCGGGGAAAACAACGTTATGTAGTTTATTACCACGATTTTATGAGCAATCGTCTGGTTCAATCCAAATTGATGGCATTGATACGAAAGAGATGACATTATCGTCACTTCGTAAGCAAATTGGAATTGTACAGCAGGATGTGTTCTTATTCTCAGGAACGATTCGTGAAAATATCGCTTACGGAAATTTAAAAGCGTCAGAAGCTGACATTTGGCAGGCGGTAAAGAGAGCACAGTTAGAGGATTTAATTTACTCACAACCAGACGGTTTAGATACAGTTATCGGTGAGCGCGGCGTGAAACTTTCAGGTGGACAGAAGCAGCGTCTAGCCATTGCTCGTATGTTCTTGAAAAACCCGCCAATTTTAATATTGGATGAAGCAACTTCTGCATTAGATACAGAGACGGAGCTGGCGATTCAAAAATCACTTGCAGAACTAGCTGTTGGCCGTACAACATTAGTTATTGCTCATAGACTTGCGACGATTAAAAACGCAGATCGCATCGTCGTTGTAAATAAAGACGGCATCGCAGAGCAAGGTTCGCATGATGAACTAATTGAAAGAGGCGGAGGATATAGTAGGTTATACGAAGCGCAGTTTAGTTCGTAAATATAATTTTTACCGAATTAGCACACCATATAAGTAGGTGAAAATCTTATATGGGAGGCTATAAAGTATGATTGTAACAACAACGTCTACAATTCAAGGGAAAGAAATTATTGATTACATTGATATCGTGAACGGGGAAGCAATTATGGGGGCGAATATCGTTCGTGACCTTTTCGCTTCTGTCCGTGATGTTGTCGGCGGTCGTTCTGGCGCTTATGAAAGCAAATTGAAAGAAGCACGCGACATCGCAATGGAAGAGATGAAAACTCTCGCAAGACAAAAGAATGCGAATGCTATTGTTGGCATCGACGTGGACTACGAAGTAGTTCGCGAAGGGATGCTAATGGTTGCAGTGAGCGGGACTGCTGTCCGTATATAAAGTGAAACTTTAATCAGTGGGGGGGTGTTCATCCCCCACTGATTATCAGCCCTCACCAATCGGGCGTTTACGGGCAGCCCGACTCCCACCTAACTTCTTTGCATAAGAAGAATTTTGAGGTGGAGTCTTACTGCCCATAAATAGCGCGATAAAGTGAAAAGCCGTGCTGATGCACGGCTTTTTGTTGTTATCATGTCTAATATTATAGGTTGGTCAATATTCTATGTCGAAGCTGCGATATTTCTTGGGAAATGCGGAAGATCCCGTCGATATATAGGGAAGACATTAGAGCGCTTCTTTACATTTTTGAATTTGAACTAATAATTTTTCGTATTCTTGTTCGAGACATGTGATGTCATTGTGAGGATTTGGTATAGAAATCCGGCTGATGATTTCAGTTAATTTTGTTTGTAATCGTAATAATTCTTGTTCAGTAACTTTTACAGAAGCTTCGGTTGTTCTTTTTGTGTATTGCTCGTAATTGCCGTGGAATATTCTTGGCTCGCTCTCATCTACTTGTAGAATATGGTCTGCAACAGAACGAATAAAGGCACGGTCATGACTAATGAAAAGTATAGTGCCAGGATATTCTTGTAACATGCTTTCTAGTTCTTCTTGCGTCGCTAAGTCTAAATAGTTTGTCGGTTCATCAAGTAGAAGCATATTATAGTTTCCTAAAAATACTTTTGCGAGTGCGACCTTCATTCGTTCACCGCCACTTAAGACATGCACAGGTTTATGAACATCTTCACGGCGGAATAGGAGCCGTGCAAGTATTGTTCGAACGAACGCCTCTGTATAGTTTGTTTCTTCTAAAACATTTTCTAAAATTGTTTTATTCGTTTTCAAAATGGAAAGTGTTTGTTCAAAGTATCCGATTTTACAACTCTTCGAAAGCTGAATGCCACGCTCGTTTGCGAGAAGCATGTTGAACAAAGTTGTTTTACCGCTTCCGTTTGCGCCTAAAATAGCAAGCTTTGCACCGGGGGCAATAGTCCCACTCATATTTTTAAATAATGTGCGTTCGCCTATTTTCTTTGTTGCTTTATTAAACTGTACCACTACTTTACTATGAATGGGTGTATGGTATTGCACGTCAAACTGGGCTTGAGAAAGATCCTTTGGCTTTTCTTTTTTTTCTAATTTTTCGAGGCGTGTCTCTAATGCTTTCGCTGCGTTGCTAACCTGTTCTTGGCCATGAGCCCCACTTAATTTATAGAGTTTAGCTTCAGATGAACTGAACCGCGTTGGGACTTTTGTCATACTAGAAGCACGTTGCTTTCTTTGTGAAATCGACTGCTCTAAACGATTTTTTTCTTGTATATATTGATCATACTCTGCTTGCTTTTGTGCTCGCTCACGTTCTTTTTGTTTTCGATAGTTTGAATAATTTCCTTTATACTCTTGAATAGTGCCGTCTTCGATTTCGATGATTTTTGTACATATCGTATCTAAAAAATCGCGATCATGTGATATTAAAACAATGGCCCCTTTATAAGATAAAAGTGTCTGTTCTAATTGCTCTGTACCGGACATATCTAAGTGGCTTGTTGGTTCATCAGCGAATAGAATGCCTGCATCCTGTTCGAGAGCATGGGCAATCTTTAGGCGCATTCGTTCGCCGCCACTCATTGAATCTGCAACGTTTGAAATACTCCATTTTCCTTTTGCGAGAGAAGAAGCGGCTTCCGGTAGTTCCTCGCTAAGCTGAGGAATGATGGCGATCGAACTATGATGAGTTACTGTACCTTGGTCAGCTTCTATTTCTTTACTTAATATTTGTAGTAACGTAGATTTTCCAGCTCCGTTGACTCCGACAATTCCTATACGATCCTGCGCTTGAATTTCCAGTGATGGTAACGTAAATAGGGTGCGATCACCAAAGCTCTTTTCAATATTACGCGCGAATAAAATAGTCATAAAAAAACCTCCCTAGTTTTACTAGAGAGGATAAACGTCGCCCTTGCATGTAAAAATCGTACATAAATAAACGATTTTTTACATGATCGTCTCGAAAGAAAGTATCGACAAATGGACAGACTAATCCCCTGCTAGTTTTCATCATTTTTGTTCACTATTTGTGATGGATGAAATAAATAAGAGAATTAGAACTTCATTGGTCAAAGTACCTTCCTTTCATAATATTATTTTTATTGTATGCGCATACAAATGAGTTTGTCAAACTTATTTCTGTTTGTGATTTTTGAATTCGTTATTATAAATTTGTGCCTTTGCTAGTGCCTCAGCATCATTTTGGATTTCATCTAATCCATTCGCATCCCCAATAATATAGCCTTCAAATGATGAACCAACAAAATCAAAGATGTACTGGAATTGAGCAATAAGCGGCAATGCCTTTAGTTTCGGATTATCCCCACCAACAATGACAACGTACATCTTTTTCCCTTTCATTTTCTCTTTGAAGTGAAGAGATGTGTCGCGCAAGCTTTGTGACCAGCGATCGACGAAGTTTTTCATATGACCGCTCATTCCGTACCAGTATAACGGTGTAGCGAAGATAATCGTGTCGTGCTCTAGCATACGCTCGATTAACTGCTCGTAGTCATCATTTACAGGTTGAAATCCTTCTGCATCATGACGTTGATCTGTAATAGGATGGACTGTATGGTCTCGCAAGTAAATTTGTTCTATTTCAATTCCATCAATCATCATATGTGTTAAAGCTTCTGTATTCCCGTTTTGTCTTGAACTGCCGTGTATAACAAACATGTAATCATCCCTTTTCTTTTGCTCGTTTTAGGAGTGAAACGTGTTTTTGCAAATTCGTTTGAATGCTGGAAAGTAATGAGATTTGCCTTGTTACTTCATTGAGCTTATCTTCGTAAAGTGCCAAGATACTGCTGCAAGGATTTTCGTACAGGTGTGGTTCGATTTCGAGGCAGCGCATCATTTTTGCCGTCTCTTCTAAATTTAAGCCAAGCTGTAAGTACATTTGAATAAGCTCTACTTTTTCAATGGCACTTTCGTCGAAATCACGATAGCCGTTCGTGAGGCGATTTGAAGGGAGCAATCCCTTTTCTTCATAATGTCTTAGTGATCTTTCGCTAACGCCAGTTTTTTTTGATAACTCTCCGATTCGCAATGTGTTTCACTCCTTTTACATGTATTGTAAACCTTCACACTAATGTGAAGGTCAACTCTGTTTTTTCGCAAAAGAATCTACATAATTTAAAAATACTTGAATGGCTTTAGATGGAATGAAATATTTGCCGCGCACGATGGAGAATGGCCGGATTAGTTGTTCATTTGGAACTTCGACGTGGAATAGCTCTTTTGCCAGTAGCTCTTTCCGTACAGTCCAATCAGAAAGGATAGCGATGCCAAGCCCGGCAGCGACGGCTTCCTTTACGCTTTGTATACTACTGAATGTAAAGAATCGCTTCATTTTTAAATGGTGTTGATGAATAAAGCGGTCACTATAAGCACGTGTCCCAGAGCCACTCTCTCTTAATACCCATACTTGGTCTTGGAGTGTGCTTTCATTTATTTCATTTGTGCGGAGCAGTGGATGATTTGGTGGAACGACGAGCTTCATTTCATCTTGCATAAACGTTTCAACGTCCACATCGGCGTATACGACTTGACCTTCCACTAAGCCGATATCGATTTGATTAGAGCGGAGGCTTTGCAAAACTTCTTCTGTATTTGAGATAAAGGTATGAACTTCGACGTACGGATTTTCATTCGCATAGTTAGCGAGTATTTTCGGAAGCAAGTATTCGCCAATTGTAAAACTAGCGCCGATACGAAGCGTCCCTGTTACAACGTTATGTAGTTCGTTAATTTCCTGCTTAGCATCTTCATAAAGAGAGAGCATTTGCTTTGCATGTATGTATAAAATGTTTCCGGCCTCTGTCACTTGAACGTGCTTCGGGGATCGCTGAATGAGTGTAGTTCCAAATTCGTTTTCTAAGTTACGAATATGCATACTTACGCCGGGCTGGGAAAGGTTTAATAATTCTGCTGCACGTGAGAAATGTTTCTGTTCAACGACAGTAACGAAAATCTTTAAAATATCTACGTTCATTTGCTAGGCTCCTTTCGTTTTCTTTCATCTTATCATAAGTATTTCTGATGATAGAGATTTGGTATTGGTATTAAACTTATTATTAAAACTCTTTTATAATGTAAGTAGAAAGAACATGCATGTTCCAATACGATTATTGGGGTGGTACAAAGTGGAACAAACACTTGTTATACAAAAGAAGAAGGGCTTTGGATTTTCGCAAGGAATTGGGATTACGTTATTAATCGCCATTGTCGCGAAATATTTAGCAGAGCTTCCATTTTTAAATATTATGGGGCAATTAGTAATTGCTATTCTAATTGGGATGGTTTGGCGAGCATCTATCGGAATTCCGCAAGAAGCGATAGTAGGAACGAACTTTGCAAGTAAGAAGTTACTTCGCTTTGGGATCATCTTACTTGGAATGCGGTTAAATCTTGTTGATATTGCGAAGGCGGGGCCGAAAGTATTGGTCATCGCAGCAGTTGTGATTACATTTACTATTTTCGTTGTATATGGACTAACGAAAGTATTTAAAGTAGAAAAGAAACTTGGGATTTTAACAGCATGTGGAACAGCAATTTGCGGCGCGGCCGCGGTTGTGGCAATTGCACCGCAAGTAAAAGCGAAGGATGACGAAACGGCAGTCGGGGCAGCGATTATTGCAATTTTAGGTACGATATTTACACTTATTTATACGCTATTATACCCAGTACTTGGCTTATCTCCGTACGGTTACGGCGTGTTCTCAGGCGCGACGTTGCACGAAATTGCGCACGTTATCGCAGCTGCGGCGCCAGGAGGGAGCACGGCTGTAGACATCGCAGTTATTGTAAAATTAACACGCGTTGCGATGCTCGTACCAGTAGCGATTTTAATTGGATTATGGTTTGGTAAGAGCGAGGGAAGCAAAGAAAAAGGTTCTTGGCGTGATCTCCCAATTCCATGGTTCATCTTCGGATTTTTAGCGATGAGCGCGGTGCATTCACTTGGTATAATTCCAGAAGTTGTTGCGGGATACATTGTAGTCATTGCTTATATGCTAATCGCAATGGCGATGGCAGGGCTTGGTTTAAATGTAGAGTTTAAAACGTTCCGCAAATTAGGAAGCAAAGCGTTCGTGGCCGGGTTGATTGGTTCGGTTTGTCTATCGGTTCTTGGGTACGTTCTTGTATATGCATTAGGATTTATGTAGCGGTGAAGAGGCATCTTATTAGATGTCTCTCTTTTTTTACCTTTTTTTGTAAAGATATCTTTACTTGTATTTGGAAAATATTTATAATTCAAGTAAAGATATCTTTACTTTTAAAGGTGGAGCCTATGGGTGTAAAAAATAAAATTAAAGAATTAAGAAAGCAAAATCATATAACACAAGTTGAAATGGCAAAGGCGATGCAGGTGACGCGTCAGACAATCGTGGCGATTGAAAATCATCATTACAATCCAAGTCTAGAGTTATCCCTAAAAATCGCCAAATATTTTGAGATGAAGGTGGAGGAAATATTTACGCTGGAGTAAGGGGAGAGAAAATGAACGATGAGTTTGAGAGATTTCAGTCTGATAAAGCGTTTAAATATGTAGGGTTATTTTTTACGATTAGTTTAGCTATATGGAGTTTGTACAATTTAATTGTTTATGGAAATGCTGGTATGCCGTTTGTTTTATTTGTACTAGGACAGTGGGTGTATTTTCTTGTGAACTATTGGCCGAAGTGGAAATATAGAAATAGTAAAGAGACTGATATTGTAGGAATAAGCAAGAAGTTGTGAGATTTGTAGGGTATTTTTCTTTAGTGGGGTTTCTTTTAAATACGAGTTTAGTCATCAAATAAATATATAAAGGGGAAACGGGATGGTATTAGCGATATTATGCGTTGCGACGGCTATATTTGCACTTTTGTGGGGGATGCAGAACTTCTCTCGTAATCCAGTACCAAGTGTATGTATTATGATTGGTACTGTAGGTTTATCATACTATTTATTAATTTTAGCGTATTATCATAAAACAGCAACAAGTGTTGTTGTTGGGGCAATTATTTTATCTTGTGGACGTGCTATACAAAAGGGTTTTCTTCCATAAAAGCTGTTTATACAAAAGGTATAAGCGGCTTTTTGTATTTTTTTTACAAACTACTTGAAAGTTACGTTACGTCACCTTTTATAATGAAGGAGAAGAGGTGATGGAGTTGATTTCGATTCAAGAACTAACGAGGGAAACAGGAGTTACAGTAAGGACGTTACGTTATTATGATCAAATCGATTTATTAAAGCCAAGTGGGAAAACGGATGGGGGACATCGGTTATATAGCGAGAGAGATGTTGTTCGTTTGCAACAAATTTTATTTTTAAAAGAAATGGGATTTTCATTAAAAGAAACTGCGAATATGTTAGTAAAAGGTGAGCTGGATTTAAAAAAATCGCTTGAAAATCAACTTCGATTTGTACAGGAAGAACAAAAGAAATTTAATCGAATGGAGCGTATCTTACAAGCTGTTGTTTATTCGGTGGATGTGGAAGGGGAACTGGATTGGAAAGTTATGTTTGAGCTTATTCAGCTTTCGAAGCAGTCTCCGCGAATACGTGAGATGTTCCAAAATGAAGTGTTTTCTAAGGAAGAACAAAAGTTGCTTCATAATTTGCCGAACATGAGTGAAGAAGATCCGAATGTTTTAGAGTGGGTAGATTTATTAAAGAAACTACGTAACTTTATGAAAGACGGTAAGGAAGCATCATGTGATGAGGTACAAGGTGCAACAAAGAAATTAATGCAAAAGTGCTTAGAGATGGCAAATGGTGATGAAGCATTTTTAGATAAATTGTGGGAAGTAAGAAAGTCAAAAGAAGATTCACAGAAAATGAGTATGTATCCAATTGAGGAAGAGCTTCTAGTATATATGGATGAGGCTTTTCGTATTTATGATGAAAAGGAGCGGGATAAATGAGTATACTGGCAGAATATCGATGGTATTTTTTAATTGGTGCAGAGATTGTATTTTGGTTATCAGCTATCGGTTTCTTTTTACTTCGTTACGGATTCCGTTTGAAAAAGGCGAGTTTTATTATGGGGATTGTGCTGCTAATAAATGAAGTGTTCATTTTAACATTAGGGGTAGTCGATTATTATCAAACAGGAAAGTTTTCTAACTTCCAGATCATTACGGTAATCATTTTATTATATGCAGTATTTTACGGGAAAAAGGATTTAAAGAAGCTAGATATATATGTGCAAAAACTAGTTGCAAAGTGGCGGAATGAATCAGCGCCTATTATGGAGGAACAAATAGAACTGACAGGTATGGCCTATGCGAAGCAGGAAATGAAAAATTGGGTATTACATCTTGTTTTATTCGTTGCTGTTCATATAGTTTTTTTCTTCGCGTATGGATTGATTCCATTTGAACAATGGGGCGATTGGTTAGAGTCAGGAATCGTTTTAAATAAAGCTGCGAGCCGTGTGAGCCGAGTGTGGGCGATTATACTTTTAGTGGATACAGTTATTTCATTTTCATATGTGATTTTTCCGAAAAAAGGGAAAGGAAAAGAGAAGCTACTTTCATAGAGGAAAGTAGCTTTTTGGGTATACAAATAATTTTTATAGGAGAGGATGACAATAGGGAAAAGAATCGCATGTAGAGGTTGCTTATAGGTTAGTAGATTGTACGAATGAAGCTGGGCGCAATGGATATGACTTATTATATGTACCTAAAAAATAAAATTGATAGAGGGAGGAAGCGCTTATGCCTTCCTTTTTTTATGTAGATATTGTCGAAAATTTTACCGAATATCTGTTCGTTTTTTTAGGTTTTTTATGGGCATTCGTGGTAAAATAATAATACAGATTTTTATGAGGAGGTCGGATTTTTCTTGGAACATCAATTTGAAATTGTCTCAGCGTATTCCCCGCAAGGTGATCAGCCGGTAGCTATAGAGAAGCTTGTAGAGGGACTTAATAGTGGAAAGAAAAAACAAGTGTTGCTTGGAGCGACAGGAACGGGTAAGACATTTACGATTTCAAATGTCATTAAAGAAGTGCAGAAGCCAACACTTGTGATGGCTCATAATAAAACGTTGGCAGGACAATTATATAGTGAGCTGAAAGATTTCTTTCCGAATAATGCAGTTGAATATTTTGTTAGTTATTACGATTATTATCAGCCAGAAGCGTATGTACCGCAAACAGATACGTTTATTGAAAAAGATGCGCAGATTAATGATGAAATCGATAAATTGCGTCACTCAGCAACGTCTGCATTATTTGAACGGGACGATGTAATTATCGTTGCGAGTGTTTCGTGTATATATGGTTTAGGTTCTCCTGAAGAGTACCGCGAGTTAGTTGTTTCACTTCGAGTTGGCATGGAAAAGGACCGCAATCAATTGCTTCGTGAACTTGTTGATGTACAGTATGGACGTAATGATATTGATTTCAAGCGTGGTACATTCCGTGTGCGCGGAGATGTAGTTGAAATCTTCCCAGCATCACTTGACGAGCATTGTATTCGAATTGAATTTTTCGGTGATGAAATCGATCGTATTCGTGAAGTAAATGCGTTAACAGGTGAAGTGTTAGCAGAACGTGATCATGTAGCAATCTTCCCAGCATCTCACTTCGTTACACGTGAAGAAAAAATGAAGGTCGCTATTGAAAATATCGAAAAAGAATTAGAAGAGCGTTTAAAGGAATTAAATGATAACGGTAAGTTGTTAGAAGCGCAGCGTATAGAGCAACGTACACGTTATGATTTAGAAATGATGCGCGAGATGGGCTTTTGTTCAGGTATTGAAAACTATTCCCGTCATTTAACACTTCGCCCAGCAGGTGCAACGCCGTATACGTTATTAGACTATTTTTCGAAGGATTTCTTAATTGTTATGGATGAGTCGCACGTATCAGTGCCGCAAGTAAGAGCAATGTATAACGGGGACCAAGCGCGTAAGCAAGTGCTTGTGGATCATGGATTCCGTCTGCCATCAGCTTTAGATAATAGACCGCTCACGTTTGATGAGTTTGAAGAGAAAACGAATCAAGTTATTTACGTTTCGGCAACGCCAGGACCGTACGAGTTAGAGCAGTCACCGGAAGTAATAGAACAAATTATTCGTCCAACAGGGCTTTTAGATCCGCCAATCGATATACGACCAATTGAAGGTCAAATTGACGATTTATTAGGAGAAATTCAAGATTGTATTGCAAAAAATGAACGTGTATTAATTACGACTTTAACGAAAAAAATGTCAGAGGATTTAACAGATTACTTAAAAGATGTAGGAATTAAAGTAAACTATCTTCACTCTGAAATTAAAACGTTAGAACGTATTGAAATTATCCGTGACCTTCGTCTTGGTAAGTTTGATGTACTTGTCGGTATTAACTTATTACGAGAAGGATTAGATATTCCAGAAGTATCACTTGTAGCTATTTTAGATGCAGATAAGGAAGGGTTCTTGCGTTCAGAGCGTTCATTAATTCAAACAATTGGTCGTGCCGCGCGTAATGAAAACGGCCGCGTTATTATGTACGCAGATCGCATAACGAGATCAATGGGAATTGCAATTGAAGAAACGCAGCGTCGTCGTACGATACAAGAAGCTTACAATGAAGAGCATGGTATCACGCCGAAAACGATTCAAAAAGGCGTCCGTGATGTAATCCGTGCAACGACAGCGGCTGAAGAACCGGAAACATATGAAGCAACTCCTGCTAAGAAGATGACGAAAAAAGAGCGTGAAAAGACAATTGCAAAGATAGAAGCAGAGATGAAAGAAGCAGCAAAAGCGTTAGACTTCGAGCGTGCAGCTGAATTAAGAGATTTACTATTAGAATTAAAGGCGGAAGGGTGAAAAGAGTGAGCATGAGCAAGGATTTTATTGTTGTAAAAGGTGCTAGAGCACATAATTTGAAAAATATTGATGTAACCATTCCGAGAAATCAGCTTGTTGTTGTAACGGGATTGTCTGGTTCGGGTAAATCATCATTAGCGTTCGATACGATTTATGCAGAAGGGCAACGCAGATACGTAGAATCGTTATCTGCGTATGCACGCCAGTTTTTAGGACAAATGGATAAGCCGGATGTGGATACGATTGAAGGATTGTCACCAGCGATTTCGATTGATCAAAAAACGACGAGTCGTAACCCGCGTTCAACGGTTGGAACGGTAACGGAGATTTATGATTATTTACGTTTATTATTTGCGCGAATTGGTACACCAATTTGTCCAAATCACGGAATTGAAATTACATCACAAACAGTAGAACAGATGGTAGACCGTGTACTCGAATATCCGGAACGTACGAAATTACAAGTGTTAGCTCCTATCGTGTCAGGACGTAAAGGTGCGCATGTGAAAGTGCTTGAAGATATTAAGAAACAAGGCTATGTTCGTGTACGTGTTGATGGTGAAATGCTTGATGTATCTGAAGAGATTACGTTAGATAAAAATAAGAAGCATTCTATTGAAGTCGTAATTGACCGTATTGTTGTAAAAGAAGGAATTGCAAGTCGTCTTGCTGATTCACTTGAAAGTGCATTAAAGCTTGGCGGGGGACGAGTGTTAATCGATGTTATGGGAGAAGAGGAACTTCTATTTAGTGAACATCATGCTTGTCCGCATTGTGGTTTTTCCATCGGAGAATTAGAGCCGCGCATGTTCTCGTTCAATAGTCCGTTCGGGGCATGTCCTTCTTGTGATGGACTTGGCTCAAAGTTAGAGGTGGATTTAGAGCTTGTCATTCCAAACTGGGATTTAACATTAAATGAACATGCGATTGCTCCTTGGGAACCGACAAGTTCACAATATTACCCACAACTTTTACAATCTGTATGTAATCACTACGGCGTTGATATGGATATGCCGGTGAAAGATATACCGAAAGATTTATTTGATAAGGTGTTGTATGGAAGCGGTGAAGAGAAAGTTTACTTCCGCTATGTAAATGAATTTGGGCAAGTAAAGGAAAATGAGATTTTATTTGAAGGTGTTATCCCAAATATTGAACGTCGTTATCGTGAGACGAGTTCTGATTATGTTCGTGAGCAAATGGAGAAATATATGGCAGAGCAAGCTTGTCCGAAGTGTAAAGGCGGACGCTTAAAGCCGGAGAGTTTAGCTGTTTTCGTTGGTGATAAAACGATTGCTGACGTAACGAAGTATTCTGTTCAAGAAGTACAGGAATTCTTCTCGAATGTTGAGTTAACGGAGAAACAACAAAAAATTGCTCATTTAATTTTAAGAGAAATTCAGGAGCGCGTTGGGTTCTTAGTGAACGTTGGTTTAGATTATTTAACGTTAAGTCGTGCGGCTGGTACTTTATCAGGTGGTGAGGCGCAGCGTATTCGTCTAGCGACACAAATTGGTTCTCGTTTAACGGGCGTACTTTATATTCTTGATGAGCCTTCTATCGGTTTACACCAGCGCGATAACGATCGTCTGATTCGCACATTGCAGGAGATGCGTGACTTAGGAAATACGTTAATCGTTGTTGAGCATGATGAAGATACGATGATGGCGGCGGACTATTTACTTGATATCGGACCTGGTGCAGGTATTCACGGCGGGCAAGTTGTATCAGCAGGGACGCCAGCTGAAGTGATGCAAGATGAGAATTCATTAACAGGAAAGTATTTAAGTGGTAAAGAGTTTATTCCAGTTCCACTTGAAAGACGTAAAGGTGACGGACGTAAAGTGGAGATTGTCGGTGCAAAAGAGAATAACTTAAAGAATGCGAAGATGTCATTCCCACTTGGTACATTTGTAGCAGTAACAGGTGTATCTGGTTCTGGTAAAAGTACGATGATTAATGAAGTGTTATATAAATCATTAGCTCAAAAGCTATATAAAGCGAAAGCGAAGCCAGGAACTCATAAAGAAATTAAGGGTCTTGAGCATTTAGATAAAGTTATTGATATTGACCAATCACCAATCGGTCGTACACCACGTTCTAACCCAGCAACGTATACAGGTGTATTTGATGATATTCGTGATGTGTTTGCGCAAACGAACGAAGCGAAAGTGCGCGGATATCAAAAAGGACGTTTCAGCTTTAACGTAAAAGGTGGCCGTTGTGAAGCTTGCCGCGGTGATGGAATTATTAAAATCGAAATGCATTTCTTACCAGATGTGTACGTTCCGTGTGAAGTTTGTCACGGCAAACGTTACAACCGCGAAACGTTAGAAGTGAAGTATAAAGATAAGAACATTTCTGAAGTATTAGGGATGACAATTGAGGACGGGGTAGAGTTCTTCGCCAATATACCGAAAATTAAACGTAAACTTCAAACGCTTGTAGATGTTGGGCTTGGTTATATGAAATTAGGACAGCCAGCAACGACATTATCTGGTGGTGAAGCACAGCGCGTGAAATTAGCTTCTGAATTACACCGTCGTTCAACAGGACGTACGTTATACATTTTAGATGAACCAACGACTGGCTTACATGCACATGATATTGCGCGTCTTCTAGAAGTATTGCAGCGCCTTGTTGAAAGCGGAGAGACGGTTCTTGTAATTGAACATAATTTAGATGTTATTAAAACAGCTGATTATATCGTTGACCTTGGACCAGAAGGTGGAGACAAAGGTGGGCAAATCGTTGCTTCCGGAACGCCAGAACAAGTAGTGAAAGAAGAACGCTCGTATACAGCTAAGTATTTAAAAGAGATTTTAGATCGTGATAAAGCAAGAATGAAAGAGAAGATAAAAGAAGTAGAGTTATCGCAATAAGTTTATTAATGAAAACCGAGTGGGAATGACACTCGGTTTTTATTTCATAGGGGGAAAAATGGAGTTTATAGATGTTTTAAGAAAGAAAAATATGAAGGTGAGAGAGTTTCAAAGTTGGGGTGTATATTTTCGCAAGCGCTGGGAGGATTGTTTTGCAAATCATTTAAGTGATAAAGAAAAAGAAGATATTTTTCTTTATGAGGATAAGTATGTATGTGGTTATCTTTGGCACATATTTAGTTATGAGAAAAAGAAGCGTTTAGAAGGAACAGAAGCAGAGAGAGCGTTTCATAATGAAGTGAAAAAGGAGTGTTATATATTCTATCAACATTGTGATGAAGTACTTCTCATAAAAGATGCGAGCTTATTACGTATGGATGATATATTACGGGGTACGGATGATTTTTTAAGAGGTGATATCTATATTGTAGATAAAGATTTCACTTGGACCTTGGTGAAAACGCATGAACATGGATGGTGTGGTCCTTATTTCGCAAGGAAGTGTTAGTAGGTATACAAGCATGAAGGGTAGAATAAGTTGATACAAAGGTTTATAGGATACTTGCGTTTATTATCTATTAGCGTATGATGAAATATATATGTTAAAAGGATGTGTAAGAAAATGAGATGGATTGTATCACTTCTTGTAAATAGCGTTGTGTTAATCGCTGTATCGGGACTTTTAAAAGGGGTTGCACCAGATGCATTTTACGTAGCAAATATACAAACTGCAATTATTGCGAGTATTATATTGGCGGTTTTAAATGTGTTCGTAAAGCCGTTTTTAATTTTAATTACGCTACCAATTACTGTTGTAACGTTCGGTTTCTTCCTAATTGTTATTAATGCGATTACGTTAAAAATGGCAGATTCATTATTAGGAGATGCGTTTAATATATCTGGATTTGGTGTAGCGATTGTCGCGGCAATTTGTATTTCTATTTTTAATATGATTATTGAAAAGGCAATTGTCGAACCGTTATATGAAAAAAAGAGAAAATGACAAAAAGAAAAACATTTCATCATTCGTATGAAATGTTTTTTTCTATTTATTAGAAACCGTGTTTCTTGTTTTAAGAAAAAAATGGTACAATATCCGTTAGAATGGGATTTTACATCAAATGAGACTGAACCCGCAGCGGAGTGGAGGTTTATACATATGCCGAAAGTAAGGACAAAGGATTTAATTGAACAATTTCAATTGGAGTTAGTAAGTGGTGAAGAGGGAATTCATCGTCCGATTGATACAAGTGATTTATCACGACCTGGAATTGAAATGGCCGGATTTTTTACATATTATCCAGCTGATCGTGTGCAACTTCTTGGGAAAACGGAGCTTACGTTCTTTGATACGTTAACGCCAGAGCAAAAGCAAGTGAGAATGAAAGCGCTTTGTACTGAGGAGACACCTTGTATTATTGTAACTCGTAATCAAGATGTGCCAGATGAGTTATTACAAGCATCACGTGAATCAGGTGTGCCTTTATTACGTTCTGCTCAAACGACGACGAGATTATCAAGTCGTTTAACTAACTATTTAGAAGGTAAGTTAGCGCCGACAACAGCAGTTCATGGTGTGTTAGTTGATATTTACGGCGTTGGTGTTTTAATTACAGGTCAAAGTGGTGTTGGTAAAAGTGAGACAGCACTTGAGCTTGTAAAGCGTGGTCATCGCTTAGTCGCTGATGATAGCGTAGAAATTCGCCAAGAAGATGAGGACACATTAATAGGAAGCTCCCCTGATTTGATTGAGCATTTATTAGAAATTCGTGGTCTAGGTATCATTAACGTAATGACGTTATTCGGTGCGGGGGCAGTGCGAAATTATAAGCGTATTACACTTGTTATTAATCTTGAAATTTGGGATCAAAAGAAAAATTATGATCGCTTAGGTCTTGATGAAGAGAAGATGAAGATTATTGATACAGAACTTACGAAGATTACACTTCCAGTTCGTCCTGGTCGAAACTTGGCTGTTATTATTGAAGTAGCAGCGATGAACTTCCGTTTAAAACGTATGGGAGTCAATGCAGCACAACAGTTCTCTGAACGATTAATGAGTGCGATTGAGTTAGGAAATCAAGAGTAAACTCTGGAGAGGGAGGTCATACATATGCTGTTAGGTTCTGTACCACAGCTTGACCGTATAGCAATCCAGCTCGGACCGTTCCCTGTTTATTGGTATGGGGTTATTATCGGTACAGGTGTGCTATTAGGTCTTTGGCTAGCAACTCGCGAGGGAGAAAGGCTAGGTATTCCAAAAGATACATTTATTGACCTTGTATTAATTGCAGTACCAATCGCTATTCTTTTCGCGAGAATGTACTATGTCATTTTCGAATGGGAATATTATTCGCAAAACCCAAGTGAAATTATTAGAATCCGTCAAGGTGGTTTGGCGATTCATGGTGGTTTAATTGGGGCTGTTATTACAGGGATTCTTTTTGCGAAACGACGCGGGCTTTCATTCTGGAAGCTAGCGGATATTGCTGCGCCAAGTATTTTACTAGGACAAGCAATTGGCCGATGGGGAAACTTTATGAACCAAGAGGCACATGGTGGCGAAGTAACGAGACAGTTTTTAGAAGGGCTTCATTTACCACAGTTTATTATTAATCAAATGTATATTGATGGCGTGTATTATCACCCAACGTTTTTATATGAATCATTATGGAACTTTGCAGGTGTGATTTTACTACTCGCATTACGAAAAGTGAATTTACGCCGCGGGGAATTATTCTTCACATATTTAATTTGGTATTCAGTTGGGCGTTTCTTCGTAGAAGGCTTGCGTACAGATAGTTTAATGTTAGGACCACTTCGTATTGCACAAGTAATGTCTATTGGAATTGTTGTTATTTCTATTATTTTCATTATTGTGAGACGAAAAATGGGGCAAGCTGATAAAAGATATTTAGAAAATTAGAGAAAAGTAGCATCTTATTATAAGATGCTGCTTCTTTCATATTCAGGAAAGTGAAAGGACTAGGGCGATGCAAATAAATACAGTGTTATTTGATTTAGATGGAACGTTAATTAATACAAATGAACTTATTATATCTTCTTTTTTACATGTGTTACATACATATTATCCAAATCACTATAAGCGTGAAGATGTATTACCGTTTATCGGCCCATCTTTGCATGATACTTTCAGCAAGATGGATGAAAGTAAGGTTGAAGAGATGATTACATGTTATCGCCAATTTAACCATGATCATCATGATGAATTAGTGGAAGAATATGAAACTGTATATGAAACAGTTCAAGAGTTGAAGAAACAAGGTTATAAAATAGGGATTGTTACAACGAAAGGGAGACAGACGGTTGAAATGGGACTACGGCTTTCAAAACTGGATCAGTTTTTTGATGTTGTTGTGACAATTGATGACGTGGAACATGTGAAACCACATCCAGAACCACTTCAAAAAGCGCTTGAGTTATTAGATGCGAAACCCGAAGAAACATTGATGGTTGGGGATAATCATCATGATATTGTCGGAGGACAAAATGCGGGTACGAAAACAGCTGCGGTTTCATGGACATTGAAAGGTAGAGCATATTTAGAAGCTTACAAGCCAGACTTTATGTTAGATAAAATGAGTGATTTATTACCAATTTTGTCCGGTATGAACCACTCATAAAGTTTTACTTTTTTAAGTAGAGGAGAGAATTGCGTGCGACGGACAACGCGCTATCCTGTTTCAGGAGAGAATTCATTATGGAATGTGTATAAAACGGTCTCTTTTTGGAAGGTAATGAAGAATTTTATTATCATTCAAATTGCACGTTACACACCATTTTTAACTGTGAAGAATTGGTTGTATCGTACGTTCCTACGAATGAAAGTAGGAAAAAAAACATCATTTGCACTTATGGTTATGCCGGATATTATGTTTCCAGAAAAGATCACTGTGGGTGACAATTCAATTATCGGGTACAATACAACGCTTTTAGCACATGAGTATTTAATTCGTGAATATCGACTTGGAGAGATTGTTATAGGAAATGAAGTGATGATCGGAGCGAACACGACAATCTTACCGGGGGTAGTGATTGGAGATGGCGCTATTGTCTCAGCTGGTACACTTGTTCATAAAGATGTACCAAATGGTGCTTTCGTAGGTGGAAATCCGATGCGTATTATTTATACGAAAGAGGAAATGGCCACTAGAGAAGGTTCATGCTAAAAATGTAACATTTCTCTTCGTTTTTTATGAATAAAAAGGAAATAATTGATTATAATATACTGTTTTGTTTTTTACGGAATCGTTTATACTTATAGATAGAAGAATGTGTGAGCGAAGAAAACAAAAAACTGGAGGATATATGGGGAAAAATCAAAGAATATATAAGGAGAACGGACAAGTTATCTCTTTTAACCAATTAGCGGACTTCTTTTATAAAAAAGGGATGAGGGCTTACAAAGGGCAAAAATTGCAAGATGCAATTAAATATTTTCGAAGAGCGGCACAAAGTGAGAAGGAGCCGTTTATTTTATGTCAATTAGCAACAGCATTATCTGAGGCTGGTGAATATCAAGAGTCGAATCAAATCTTCTTAAAGCTAGTTAGATCTAATCCTGAACTTGAACAATGCTATTATTTTATTGCAAATAACTATGCATATATGGGTCTATTTCAGCAGGCGAAGAAGTATGCGGAGCGTTATTTAGAAGTTGCAGAAGAGAAGGAATTCGTAGAAGATACATTAGAATTACTTGAGATTATGGAAGAAGAAGCGATGGGTGCGGAAGAGATTGAAGATGAAGATGATTTAATTGTTATGCAGGAAGAAGCGAATCGCTATATTCGTAACGGACAATTGGAAGAAGCAATTGCTACGTTAGAAATTGTTACGAAAGATTATCCGGAGTTTTGGTCGGGTCATAATAATTTAGCTATTGCGCATTTTCAATCTGGCAATGTAGATAAGGCGCTCAAGTTAACGGAAATGATTTTAGAGAAAAATCCTGGTAATATGCATGCGCTTTGTAATACGCTTATTTTTCTATATTCAATTGGAGAGCATAAACAAGTAGAAGCGTTAGCTGGGCAATTAGTCTCAGTCTATCCAATTTCATTTGAACATCGATTGAAACTTGGAACGACACTTGCAACAATTGGTCATTTCGAGCATGCCTATAAATGGTTCAAAGTGTTAAAACGTCAAGGATACGAGGGAGACGTCAGTTTTTATTATTGGTTTGCATATTCTGCGTATATGGTGAAAGATCAGCAAGTAGCTGAAAAAATGTGGCAACATGTTGTAGAATTGCACCCTGATAAAAAAGGGAAAGAACCGTGGAACGCGCTGAATTTAGCGGATGAAGGACAAAATATATTATTTGAAGAATTACAAAAGTCATTTCAGCAAAGCGCGACGCTAGAGGAACAAATGCTAGCTTTATATTTAATGAACGAATTATCTACACCTGAGAAGGTTGGATTTTTCTTTGATGCAATGCAAGCGAAAAATGGCGTTCCAATTGTATCGCAACTTGCAAAGTATTTCTTCTTACTTAATAGTCATAAGAGTATTCCTGCTGATTTACAGCAATTTGAACAGTGTGTGCGAATCGCGGATGCGTTATACAATTATACGAAAAAAGATGATGAATTAATCGAAGAGTGTTTACACTTTTGGTTTTGTACGTTTATACGTTTATATACATCCGGGGCAGTTTTTACAAACGTGTACGGTTGGTCAGCGGCAATTGAATATATTGTGCGCGGCGAACAAAAAAATAAGATGACACAGTCGGAGCTTGGAGATGTATATAATGTATCTGTAGCGACTGTACGAAAGTATGTGCAGGCTGTGAAGCGTACGCACACATAGGGTAGGCAAATCATTGGGAAAAAAATGATGCTAACAGTATAATGAGGGTAACTTAATTGTGTAGGAATGGATAGGAGTGAATAGTGTGTCAGAAGAAAAAATTTATGATGTCATTATTATTGGTGCAGGACCAGCTGGTATGACAGCTGCAGTATATACATCTCGTGCGAATTTAAGTACATTAATGCTTGAGCGTGGTATTCCAGGTGGACAAATGGCAAATACAGAAGATGTAGAAAACTACCCAGGTTATGAGTCTATTTTAGGACCAGACTTATCAAATAAAATGTTTGAGCATGCGAAGAAATTTGGTGCTGAATATGCATATGGTGATGTGAAAGAAGTCATCGATGGTAAAGAATACAAAACAATTATTGCTGGTAAAAAAGAATATAAAACACGTGCAATTATCGTTGCAAGTGGTGCAGAGTATAAAAAAATCGGTGTACCAGGTGAAGCAGAACTTGGCGGCCGCGGTGTATCATACTGTGCGGTATGTGATGGCGCATTCTTTAAAGAAAAAGAACTTGTTGTTATTGGCGGCGGAGACTCTGCTGTTGAAGAGGGTGTGTTCTTAACACGCTTCGCATCAAAAGTAACAATCGTTCACCGTCGTGACACGCTTCGTGCACAGAAAATTTTACAAGATCGTGCTTTCCAAAACGAGAAAGTAGATTTCATTTGGAATCACACTATAAAAGAAATTAATGATACAAATGGTAAAGTAGGAAGTGTAACACTTGTAGACGTAAATAGTGGCGAAGAAACAGAATTCAAAACTGACGGCGTTTTCATATACATCGGTATGTTACCATTATCAAAACCGTTTGTTGAGCTAGGTATTACAAATGAAAATGGTTACGTTGAAACGAACGAGCGTATGGAAACGAAAATTCCTGGTATTTTCGCAGCTGGTGATGTTCGCGAAAAAATGCTTCGTCAAATTGTAACTGCAACAGGTGACGGTAGTATTGCAGCACAAAGTGCACAACATTACGTAGAAGAATTATTAGAAGAACTAAAGACTGTAACAGAGAAATAAGGGATAATATACCTTTTGAGAAGGAAGCTACCGATAGGAGCTTTCTTCTTTTTTGTGAAAATGTCAAAGTTTTGTCAAAAATAATAAGGATTATAAGCTTTCTTATTGATATACTGGACTTTACGGAAAAAATCACTATAAGAAATGAGGAATTTATTCAGTATGGAATGGCGTAATATATATCGTGGATTTTGTATGGGCGTTAGTGATTTAATTCCTGGTGTGAGCGGCGGTACAATCGCTGTTGTGTTAGGAATTTATGAACAATTGCTTGCGGCAATTAGTGGGTTCTTTAGTCGTGAATGGAAAAAACATTTAGGATTTTTAATTCCCCTTGCTGCTGGTGTGGCGGCAGCGTTTTTAACGTTAAGCCATGTTATTAAATATTTACTTGAATATCATTATGAACCGACTCAATTTTTCTTCCTCGGTTTAATTATTAGTATATTACCGATGTTAATGAGAGAAGCTGATGCAAAGGCGACGTTTAAAGGTGGTCATATCGTCGTATTAATCGTTGCAGCAATTCTTGTTGCGATAACAGCATTCTTTAAGCCGGATAAGGCAGCAGATCCAATTACGACGTTAACAATTCTAAATGCAATCGGTTTATTTTTCGCAGGATGGATGGCTAGTATGGCTATGCTTCTACCTGGAATTAGTGGATCGTTTATTTTATTAATTATTGGTGTGTATCCAACAGCAATTAATGCTTTAACTACACTCAATTTACCGTTAATCGCGGTTATTGGTGCCGGTGTTATGGTTGGATTTGTTGTAAGTAGTAAAGGAATTAGTTTTTTATTGGATCGTTATAAAAGTATGACATTTGCGGCAATTATTGGACTTGTTATTGGTTCGATTGTAATTGTATTCCCTGGTATTCCAACTGGTGGATTTTCAATTGTAAGTTCAATTATTACCTTTATTTTAGGATTTGCGATTGTTACTTATTTCGGAAAGAAATAAGGGCCCTAATCCCCTTGGCGATAAAAATCGTTAAGGGGATTTTTCTATGCCATTCATTGGAAACTTAGGCATTTAGATTGCGTGTTCTAGAAAGCTTTCTTACAATTGTTTAGTATTATATGCTTAGTAAAAGAGGACTGGCTCCTTCGTTGTAGCAAACTGTTTTTGATAGTATAATAAAATGAGTATGCAGTGAGTGATTTTACTGCAAGTAGCTGAGGTGAAGGAACATGCAAAGAGTGACAAACTGTGTGTTAATTAGAGATAATGAAGTACTCTTACTCCAAAAACCTCGCCGAAATTGGTGGGTTGCACCAGGCGGGAAAATGGAGCGTGGTGAGACAGTAAGAGAATCTGTTGTTCGCGAATATCGTGAAGAAACAGGTATTTATTTAAAGAACCCAGCGTTAAAGGGGGTCTTCACTTTTGTCATCCAAGAAGGCGATAAAGTTGTTTCTGAATGGATGATGTTCTCCTTTTTAGCGACAGATTTTGCAGGAGAAAACAAACTAGAGAGCGAAGAAGGCATCATTGGTTGGCATACATTTGATAAGATTGATGATTTAGCAATGGCGCCAGGAGATTATCACATTATTGATTATTTAATTAAAGGGAATGGTATAATCTACGGTACATTTGTATATACCCCAGATTTTGAGCTGCTTTCATATCGATTAGATCCGAGTTAAACCGTCAAGGAGAGGATACGATGACAGAGAATAATGATATAAAAATGGTAATTATTACAGGAATGTCTGGAGCTGGAAAAACAGTAGCTTTGCAAAGTTTTGAAGATTTAGGATATTTTTGTGTAGATAATTTACCACCGATGTTATTGCCAAAGTTTATTGAGCTTATGGCAGATTCACAAGGGAAAATGAATAAAGTAGCACTTGGCATTGATTTACGTGGCCGAGAGTTTTTCGAACATTTATGGGGAGCACTTGATGATTTATCAGAACGTACATGGATCATTCCTCATATTTTATTTTTAGATGCGAAAGATAGTACGCTTGTAACTCGTTATAAGGAAACGAGACGTTCGCATCCACTTGCGCCAACTGGTTTGCCGTTAAAAGGAATCGAAGCGGAGCGTAGTTTATTAACAGATATGAAGGCACGAGCGAATATTGTGCTGGATACATCGGAATTAAAACCGAAAGAATTACGTGAAAAAATTGTTCAGCTGTTCTCAACGGAAACTGAGCAAGCATTTCGTGTCAATGTTATGTCATTTGGATTTAAGTACGGTATTCCAATTGATGCAGATTTAGTATTTGATGTTCGTTTTTTACCAAATCCATATTACATTCCACATATGAAGCCATTAACAGGACTAGATGAAGAAGTTTCATCGTATGTACTGAAATTTAATGAGACACATAAGTTTTTAGAGAAATTGACAGATCTCATTAGTTTCATGCTGCCTCATTATAAAAGAGAAGGCAAGAGTCAACTTGTAATTGCAATTGGATGTACAGGTGGACAGCATCGTTCTGTTACGCTTACAGAATACCTTGGGAAACATTTGAAACCAGAGTATAGCGTTCATGTATCTCATCGTGATGTGGAGAAGAGAAAGGGCCATTAAGGGATGAAAAAAGAGAGAAAACCTAAAATTGTCATCATGGGAGGAGGAACTGGACTATCTGTTTTATTACGAGGATTAAAGCAATATCCTGTTGATATTACAGCAGTTGTTACAATCGCTGATGATGGTGGCAGTTCGGGTAGATTACGTGATGAGCTGGAAATTCCACCCCCAGGTGATATTCGTAACGTGCTTGTTGCGTTATCGGATGTAGAGCCACTGGTGGAAGCTTTATTTCAGCATCGTTTCACAAATGGAGACGGGCTGAAAGGTCATGCGTTAGGAAATCTATTACTAGCAGGTATGACCTCGATTACAGGAGACTTTTTTCATGCGATTACGGAAACGAGTAAAGTATTAAATGTCAGAGGACGTGTATTACCGGCAGCAAATCAAAGTGCGGTACTTCATGCGGAACTAGAGGATGGAGAAATTGTGACAGGTGAGTCAAAGATTCCTTATTACGGAAAGAAGATTAACCGTGTCTTTTTAACTCCAGAAGATGTAGAGCCATTGCATGAAACGTTGGCTGAGATTAAACGAGCTGATTTACTTGTTTTCGGTCCAGGAAGTTTGTATACGAGTATATTGCCGAATTTAGTTGTTAACAAAATTGGGGACGCTGTTCTTGCTGCAAAAGCGAAGAAGGTATATGTATGTAATGTTATGACGCAAGCGGGTGAAACGATGGGGTATACTGCGTTTGATCATGTGCAGGCGTTGCATGATCATTTAGGTAAACCATTTATCGATACCGCAATTGTAAATAATCGTGATATTCCTTGTGAATTACGTGAGTTATATGAGGAAGAAATGTCGGGACCGGTAGTAGTGGATGAAGACCGTTTTGCTGAAAATAATATTGATGTAATTCAAGATAAATTAGCGAAGTATGATGAGCGTGTTGTAAGGCATGATACATTGAAGTTAGCTTCTATTTTATATTCATTGTTATAAATGTGCGTTGCCTCGTTTGAGGTAACGCTCCTCATTCATATAGGACAAGAATTTTGTTCCAGAGTAATAGTATAAGGAGGTGTTGACTGTGTCATTTGCATCAGAAACAAAGAAAGAGTTGACGAATCTTGAAATGAAGGAATGCTGTGAGAAAGCTGAATTATCAGCGTTACTTCGAATGAACGGATCGCTTTCTTTTTCAAACCGTCGTCTATCTATCGATATTCAAACGGAAAATGCAGCTATCGCAAGAAGGATTTATACGCTTTTGAAAAAAGGATATGACGTGACGGTAGAATTACTTGTTCGTAAAAAAATGCGCTTGAAGAAGAATAATGTATATATTGTGCGGCTTGTTGAGAAGTCTCGTGAAATATTAGCAGATCTTCATATCGTCCGCGACGACTTTTCATTTATTCGAAATATATCACAAGAATTAATTGAGAAGAAATGTTGTAAACGATCATATTTACGCGGTGCATTTTTAGCAGGTGGTTCAGTAAATAACCCAGAAACATCATCTTATCATTTAGAAATCTTTTCGTTATATAAGGAACATAATGATGCTATATGTGAACTGATGAACGGATTTGATTTAAATAGTAAGACGTTGGAAAGAAGAAAAGGGTATATTACGTATTTGAAAGAAGCTGAGAAAATTACGGAATTTTTAAATATTATAGGTGCTCATAATGCGCTTTTAAGATTTGAAGACATTCGAATTGTTCGTGATATGCGTAATTCAGTAAATCGTTTAGTGAACTGCGAAACAGCCAATTTGAATAAAACAATTGGTGCAGCGCTAAGGCAGATTGAAAATATCCGCTATATTGATGAGACGGTTGGTCTTGATATTTTGCCGGATAAACTAAGAGAAATTGCACAACTACGAAGAGATTATCAAGATGTAACATTGAAAGAGTTAGGTGAGATGGTATCCGGGGGGAAAATTAGTAAATCGGGTATTAATCATCGTTTGCGTAAAATCGATGAAATTGCAGAGAAATTACGCGCGGGGGAAACGGTAGCAAAAAAATAAGAGGGTAAAGGGGAGAGGGAGCTGTGGTTCAAAAACAGGTTAAAGTTTCATTAAAAAACGGCTTACAAGCACGTCCGGCTGCGTTGTTTGTACAAGAGGCAAATCGCTTTCATGCGGATATCTTCATCGAGAAAGATGGAAAGACAGTAAATGCAAAGAGCATAATGGGGATTATGAGCTTAGCAATTGGAACTGGTAGCATGATAACAATTACAACAGAAGGTTCAGATGCAGAAGAGGCTTTAGAAGCATTAGCTGCATATGTACAATAAAATGGCTATCGCATATGTGCGATAGCTTTTTTATTTTGCTGTTTGTGGGTAATTTGGTTAGTGGGGGCAATCGGTGGGGTATGTGGATGGAGGTACATAATCATAAAAAAGCGCCCTGTTATAGGGCGCTTCTGCTTTTAAATGTATCCAGCTCCAGCGGCTAGCTCTTCGTGTCTAAGAACCTTCCGCATAAGAAGGCAAAAAGCGCCTTTTATGCGAAAGAACCTTAGCCAGTCAGAGCTGAACGAGCCGCTTCTGCTTTTAAGTATTAACGATTTGTAAAGATTTTATCGATTAAACCGTATTCTAGAGCTTTTTCAGCTGTCATGAAGTTATCGCGGTCTGTGTCGCGTTGTAAAACTTCAATTGGTTGACCTGTGCGGTCAGCTAGAATTTGGTTTAATTTTTCACGTAAGAATAAGATACGTTTTGCAGCGATTTCGATTTCAGTCGCTTGACCCTGTGCCCCACCAAGTGGTTGGTGAATCATTACTTCACTGTTAGGAAGTGCATAACGTTTTCCTTTTTCACCTGCTGCAAGTAAGAATGCACCCATAGATGCAGCCATACCGATACAGATTGTTGATACTTGTGGTTTAATAAACTGCATTGTATCATAGATTGCCATACCCGCTGTGATAGAACCACCAGGGCTGTTGATGTAGATGTGAATATCTTTTTCTGGATCTTGAGATTCCAAGAATAAAAGCTGGGAAACGATTGAGTTAGCTACGTTGTCATCAATTGCACTACCAAGCATAATGATGCGGTCTTTTAATAGTCGAGAGTAAATATCGTAAGCGCGTTCTCCACGATTTGTTTGTTCAATTACTGTAGGAATTAAATTCATCTGTTATTTCCTCCTTCTAAAGCTTTCTTAGTCTTATAATACAATTATGGTCAATAAAGGTCAAACGAAACCACTTTAAATCAAAAAAATATGTAGTTGTATCATGAATTATTCGCTATATTTTTGAAATTCCCTGCTTATGTATCTTCAACATCTTAACCGAATTACATAAATTTAAACGTCATAAAAGCTTTAGAAAAAAAGAAAAGAACGCCTTGTGGCTGAAGCGTCCTTTCGAGATCTATTCTTTTAAAAGATAGGTTACTTTATTTAAAATATTTTCGATTTGTTTCGCGTTTTTACTATACATTTCGCTTGCCGATTTCGACTTTGTTTCTAAAGAAAATAGCTCAAGATCAGCGTGACATTTTTTTAAAGATGCAAATAATAAAGGCTTGTTTTGAGGAGAAGGCATTTGGAGTTTATCGTTGTAAATGTCGATAGTAAGTTGTCCGTATGAATCAACTTGACCGAGAAAGACATTTTCGATGACAACGCCAAGTTTTTCTAATTCTGCATGTAACCAAGCACGGTTATGTCCACTAGAGGAAAGAGGTTCATCTAATACATTTCCATCCATAATAACAGTTTGTGGTTCTTTTTCATTCGGTACTTTTAAACCGATGTCTTTTGCTGTGAGTGGTTGGCGATCTTTCTTCAGTAATACATTTAACTCTCCGCTCGGTTCTAATACTGCAAATTCAACATCAGCTACGCTGAACGCATCTTTTCCTCGGAGTAGTTCAAGTAATTCGTCACTTGTATATTTTTCTTTCTTTAAGTTATCTTCGAGTATTTTTCCATCTTTTATTAATACGGTAGATTTCCCTTCAAAGAAGTCCCGAGCTGTTTTGTTCTTTAAGGAGAGGATTCCTGTGAAAAAAGGTACCACAGCGAAAATGAGTATCGCAAAGACGCCGTGGAAAAATTTTGAATCGAGCCCTGTAGATACTTGGGCAGCGATGTCACCGATTGTCATTCCGGCTATGTATTCAAAAAAGGAGAGCTGAGAGATTTGTCTTTTCCCTAACCATTTCGTAATAGCGAATAAAATGATTAATATGAATACAGAGCGAAGAATAACGAGTGTCCATTCGGGCAGGTGAGACATAGTCATTTCCTCCAGTCTACTTAAAACCCTTTATATTGAGGTTCTTCACGTTCTAATACTGAAACTCTATCTTTTAAATCAGCGATGACGCTGTCCATTTCTAGCATACATTCATGAAATACGCGTTTTGATTCTTCATCTGCTGAATTTAACGAAAGGGAGCTTAAGCTTGCTTGAGCTCCCCTTAGACTAGCGAGGCATGTTTTTACACTAGCGATTACAGTCATATAAAAACCCCTTATCCTTTTGGTTTAAATAGTAATGCTCCGATGAAGCCGAAAATGATAGCTGCTGATACACCAGCGCTCGTTACTTTAAACATACCGGTAATTACGCCAACGATTCCGTGTTTTGCAGCTTCTTCCATCGCGCCATGAACGAGGGCATTACCGAAACTCGTAATAGGTACAGTTGCACCGGCGCCTGCAAAGTCGATTAATGGTTCATAAAGGTTGAAGCCGTCTAGTATAGCACCGACAACAACGAGTGTTGCCATTGTATGAGCAGGAGTAAGTTTACCGACATCAAACATAAGTTGACCAATTACACATATGAGTCCACCAATGACAAAAGCCCAGAAAAAAATCATTGCGTTGCACCTCCAAATTCAATCGAAACGGCATGAGCAATACACGGAATCGTTTCTTCTTGTTGGAATGTAATCGGAGATAGTAAAGCGCCTGTCGCAACGACAAGTATTCTTTTGAATTCTCCTCTTTTCATTCGGTTTAATAAGTGACCGTACACGACAGTTGCGGAACATCCAGGGCCACTAGCACCAGCTATGACAGGCTGTCCTTCTCTATAAATAATAATCCCGCAATCTTGAAACTGTTCGCTCGTTACTTTTGTTCCATGTTTATGTAGTAAATCGTAAGCAATTTCACGACCAACATGTCCAAGGTCTCCTGTTACGATTAAGTCGTAATAAGAGGCATCGATTTGGCGCTCACGCAAATGGGCTTCAATTGTATCGACGGCAGCTGGGGCCATCGCACCTCCCATGTTAAAAGGATCTGTTAGTCCCATGTCAATAACCCGACCGATTGTTGCCGATGTTACTTGTGGACCATATCCAGTTTCACTTAAAATAGCTGCGCCTGCACCGGTCACTGTCCACTGTGCAGTAGGAGGCTTTTGACCACCATATTCAGTTGGATAGCGGAATTGTTTTTCCACAGCAGCGTTATGACTTGATGCACCGGTTAATAAATATTTTGCACCTTTTGCATTTACAATACTTGCACCGAGCGCTAAACCTTCCATAGAAGTAGAGCAAGCTCCGAATAATCCGAGATAAGGTGTTCCGAGTGTACGACATGCAAAGCTCGTTGGAGTTATTTGATTAATTAAATCTCCTGCGAGTACGAATTGAATATCGTCTTTACGGAGCTGTGCCTTTTCGGTAGCGCGGCTACAAGCTTCTTCAAATAAAATTTTATGTGCCTTTTCATAAGAATCTTGTCCGAGCCATAAATCTTCATGGAGGATGTCGAAGTCTTCGGGGATATTGCCATTTGCTTCAAATGGTCCACCGACCACCCCGGTTGAGATAATGACTGGTTTGTTTTCGAATACCCATGTTCGGTGTCCTTGTAACATTTATAGCCCTCCCCATTGAAAGAGAATCGTTTTAATAAGTGCGATGACGAAAGCGGAAAATACACCAAACAAAATAACAGATCCGGCTAATTTAAACATATTTCCACCAACACCAAGGACAAATCCTTCCGTTCGGTGTTCGATACACGCAGCAATAACTGAGTTCCCAAACCCAGTAACAGGTACAGCTGTACCTGCGCCAGCGAATTGTCCAAGGCGATCGTATACACCGAATCCAGTCAGTAACATTGAGATGAAAATAAGAGTTGCGACTGTTGGATTTCCTGCTGAGCGCTCAGTAAAATCAAAATATGTGATGTAAAACGTAGAAATCAGCTGTCCGATAAAGCAAATAAACCCGCCGACGAAAAAAGCTTTTATACAATTTTTTAAGACGGGGCGCTTTGGTTCGCGTTCTTGCGCGAATTTTTTATATTCTTGTTGTACAGGGGTTAAATTTTTATCTTTACTAGACATTTCAATCCTTCCTTTTCTATTTGAAAGCTTTAAGTGTTAGATTCCATTTCTGATCCGATAAGTTTTAATTGTTTCTGGATTTCATCTTTATTTACTTCTTTTTTCTTGATTTTGTTCTCAAGTTTCTCGAGTAGCATGAAGATTTTTTTATCTGTACTAACACGAACATCGAAAGTGGGATATTCATCACTTAGTTGCTTTTGAAGTTTCTTGCGCAAAGGTTTTAGACCAAATCTTTCATGATGCTCAGGCTTAACTGCTATGTAGAGGTCTAAATTGGAATTCACTGCTGCGCTTTTTATAATTTCATCCATGGCGAGAGCTTTTTTCTTTGCTCCTTGCGATATAGATTGATTAAAGGATTCTGTGCTCATCTTTGTTAATTTAGGGCCTTTTTCTTTCTCGGTTCGCTTTGCTTCTTCTTTCTTTACTTTCTTATCTAATGGGCTATGATCACAGCCGGTAAAAGAGCTAAATAGAAGTACAAATAACGCGGTTATCAGTCCGATTTGTCGCATAATCATCATTCCATTTCTATTGCATTATGTAATGTGAGAGAAAAAGGATGACTGCATATCATCCTTTTTCTGTTTCACAGCATAACTGGTTTGTTATTGCTGTGTGTATTGTGGTTCTTCTTGTTGGACTTCTTCAACGCGCGGGTTTAAAGAATCGATAATTGTTTGAGTTTGCTGCGCAGCTGTTTCGAAAAGTTGCTTTGCTTGTTGGTTATCCGTATCAAGAGCGAATCCCTCTAAGCTAGCTTGTGCACTTTTTAATCCAGAAACAGTTTGCTTTAGTTTTGTAATTACAGTCATTGAATGAAGCCCCCTTTGGAATATCAATTCAAAGGTTATAATTTGTGAATTGGGGTGAATTTATGATTGGAAAATTTAGGGGAATGATATGTTTTTATATACTCCTAGTTAAGGGGCATAAGGGATTAAGGGGATATTTTTATTGATTTAGATGGATTTTATTGCTATTATTATGAGAAGAAAATGAAGTATATTTTATAATCATGCGCCCATAGCTCAGTCGGATAGAGCGGTGGTTTCCGGTACCACGTCTGTCGGGGGTTCGAATCCCTCTGGGCGCGTCAAAAAGTCCTAACTTACGTTTTGTAGGTTAGGACTTTTTTTATTTCCCTCTTGTTATATCTAGTAATAAGATTTACTATTAGTACTTGATAATAATTTTTGTACCTTATTATTTTCTTTCAATATTATTCAAATTTCGGTTGTAAGTTGTAAATCTCATTAATACATATAAATTAATAATATTTTGGAATGGGTGTCTGTGATAGCATTCTCCTTTTACCAAACTTATTGTACAATAGAAACAAGGGGGAGATTAGTTTGAAGGCAAGTCTTTTACAAGAACAAAGCTTACGTTTGGCAATGACACAAGAGTTAAGGCAAGCGATTACAATGCTCCAGTATAATGTACAAGAATTATCGGAGTTTTTGTATGAGCAATCGTTAGAGAATCCCCTTATTGAGTTAGGTGGTTTTGAGAGGGAGAAGAAAAAGAGCTCTAACACAAGTAAAAGTACCGGCAAACAAGTCGAGAATCAGATGGAGATCTACAGTGTGGATTCAACAACGATTCAGCAACATTTATTAAATCAAATACAGTATTATAAAATAGATGAAGAAGAGCGAAAGGCAGCTTCTTTCATTATTATGAACATGGATGGAAATGGGTATTTACAAGAAACGAATGAAGAGCTAGCAGAGCTTCTTTCTGCGCCAATTGATGTAGTGGACCGTTCTGTAGAACTTGTCCAATCACTCGAGCCAGCGGGGGTAGGAGCACGTAATATTCAGGAATGTCTTATTTTACAATTGAAGCGCTTACAAAGACGGGATGGTTTAGCAGAAGAAGTTGTAGAGGAACACTTTGCTTATTTCGTGAAGAAAGATTGGCGAAAGCTCGTTCAAGTGCTGAAGTGTAGTAATGAGGAATTACAGCAGGCGGTAAATTGTATTACGTCATTACAACCAAAACCAGGTCTTGCATTTTCTTCCGATAAACCACTTTATATCGTGCCTGATATGGCTGTGAAAAAAGATGGGGATCATCTCGTTTTACAGATGAATGAGAGAAATATGCCGAGAATTGAAATTCATTCAGAGTATAGTGCGCTTCTAAATAATAGTGAAAGTGAAGTTGCTTCTTACGTATCCGAGAAGTATCAGCATGTACAATGGATTATGCGCAGTTTGAAACAAAGAAAACAAACACTCTTACAAGTAATGGGCATTATAATGGAAAAACAACGTGATTTCTTCTGGCAAGGTCCAGCGTATTTAAAACCGCTTGCGTTAAAAGAGGTAGCGGAAGAGTTAAGTGTGCATGAATCTACAATTAGTCGTGCAACGCGAAATAAATATGTGCAAACACCACATGGTTTATTTGAGATGAAATCGTTCTTTAGCAATGCTATTTCGACGACAGAAGATGAGGCCGTTTCAACGAAGCGGGTGAAACAGTTTATTCAAACGCTTGTGGAGGCGGAGAATAAGAAAAAGCCACTTTCAGATCAAAAGATTTCAAAATTATTAGAAGAAGAGCACGAAATCGTTATTTCTCGAAGAACAGTTGCGAAATATAGAGAACAAATGCATATTCCAGCTTCGTCTCTAAGAAAAACAATTGGATAGGTGAAGAAGATGAAAGTTGTACTATATACAAAAAAAGATTGTGGTCTTTGCGAAAAGGCGAAACAAGTTTTAAAGGAAGTACAATGTGAATATTCTTTTCAAATTGAGGAAATAGATATATATGAAGATAATGACCTTTTAGAAAAATATCACTTAATGATTCCGGTTGTAGAAATAGGCGGAAAACAGGTGGAATATGGGAACATTCACAAAGGCGTCATAATAAACTATATAAAGAATTCAGTTAATAGTTGAATAAGTTTCTATCTCCTGTTACAATAATACACGTAGCAGGGATTATTTTTTTAACCTATGTGGGACACAAAATGTCACTGCGGGACATAAAGTGACCACAAAGAAAAATGAACCAATGTAGTGAGGAGAAAAGATATGCGCTCATGGATTCAGAACACAAAAAAATTATTACCTGATCTGCTACCTGTTATGCAAACGAGAATGCAAGTACTTCAGCACATTAGGCTTATGCAGCCGATTGGAAGAAGAAACTTATCAGCAAGTCTCGGTATGACAGAACGAGTATTGCGAAGTGAAATTCAAGTTTTGAAAGAACAAAACTTAGTTCACGTCGCTTCTTCTGGAATGACTTTGACAGAAGAAGGAACAGCTTTAGTTCTTGCTTTGGAAGACTTTATGAAAGAAATTTCCGGGTTAAAGGTTTTAGAGAAACAACTTAAGGAAACATTAGACTTGGATGAAGTTTTCGTTGTCCCTGGTGATAGTGATGAATCACCTTGGGTCAAACTGGAGATGGGCCGTGCTTGTGTGACTTGTATAAAAGACCGTCTGACAGCGAATAATATCGTTGCTGTGGCTGGAGGAACTACGCTAGCTGCTGTTGCGGACATGATGCAGCTTGATTGCAAAGATTTACATATGCTATTTGTCCCAGCTCGTGGTGGAATTGGAGAAGGTGTTGAATTAGAAGCCAATACCATTTGTGCCAAGATGGCGCAAAATACGATGAGTAATTATCGCTTATTGTATGTTCCGGACCATGTTAGTAGCGAAGCATATGCGTCTATTGTTACAGAGCCTTCCGTGAAAGAAGTTCTTGAGTTGATTCGATCTTCCAATATCGTCATTCATGGAATAGGTGATGCGTTAACAATGGCACGTCGCAGAAATACTTCAGAAGCAGATTGGTTAAAGATTCAGGCAGGCGAAGCAGTTGGCGAAGCTTTCGGTTACTACTTTAATGAACAAGGCAATGTTGTTCATAAAGTAAGAACAGTTGGTATGCAACTAGAAGATTTACAAAATGTATCTCATGTTGTTGCAGTCGCTGGAGGTTCTTCAAAGGCAAAGGCAATACAGGCTGTAATTAAGCAAGGGCACACTTCAATTCTAATTACAGATGAAGGTGCAGCAAAACAATTAACAAAGGGTATTACCCTTTAATATAATCCCCCAAGGAGGAAATTCAAATGACTAAAATTGGTATTAATGGATTTGGACGTATCGGACGTAACGTATTCCGCGCAGCTCTTAACAACTCTGAGGTAGAAGTAGTAGCAATCAACGACTTAACAGATGCTAAAACATTAGCTCACCTTTTAAAATATGACACAGTTCACGGAACTTTAAATGCAGAAGTATCTGCTAACGAAAACAGCATCATTGTTAACGGTAAAGAAATTAAAGTTATCGCTGAGCGTGACCCAGCTCAATTACCATGGAGCGACTACGGAGTAGAAGTAGTAGTAGAATCTACTGGCCGTTTCACTAAAAAATCAGACGCTGAGAAACACTTAGGTGGATCAGTTAAGAAAGTTATCATCTCAGCTCCAGCTTCTGACGAAGATATCACTGTAGTTATGGGTGTTAACCACGAACAATACGATGCAGCTAACCACAATGTAGTATCTAACGCTTCTTGTACTACAAACTGTCTAGCTCCATTCGCTAAAGTATTAAACGAAAAATTCGGCGTAAAACGCGGAATGATGACAACAATTCACTCTTACACTAACGACCAACAAATCTTAGACTTACCACACAAAGATTTACGTCGTGCTCGTGCAGCGGCTGAAAACATGATCCCAACATCTACTGGTGCTGCTAAAGCTGTAGCATTAGTATTACCAGAACTTAAAGGTAAATTAAACGGTGGCGCTGTACGTGTTCCAACTGCTAACGTTTCTCTTGTTGATTTAGTTGTTGAACTTGACAAAGAAGTAACAGTTGAAGAAGTAAACGCAGCATTCAAAGCAGCAGCTGAAGGCGAATTAAAAGGTATCCTTGGATACAGCGAAGAGCCATTAGTATCTATCGACTATAACGGATGTACAGCTTCTTCTACAATCGATGCATTATCTACAATGGTAATGGAAGGTAACATGGTTAAAGTACTTTCTTGGTACGATAACGAAACTGGTTACTCTAACCGCGTAGTAGACTTAGCAGCATACATGACTTCTAAAGGTCTTTAATTCTTAATTATATAAGTAATCAATGACAAAACGAGGGAGAGGGTTTGTTCCCTCTCTCTCTTCTTTAATTTTAGAAGCAAATGTGTTAAGCTTTTGAATGGGTTTTGTCAATCCTAACTAGTAGTCGGAGGGAAATCCAATGAACAAAAAATCAATTCGTGATGTAGATTTAAAAGGTAAGCGTGTATTTTGCCGCGTTGATTTCAACGTACCTATGAAAGAAGGCAAAATTACAGATGAAACTCGTATCCGTGCAGCTCTTCCTACAATTCAATATTTAGTAGAGCAAGGTGCGAAAGTTATTTTAGCAAGCCACTTAGGCCGTCCAAAAGGTCAAGCAGTAGAAGAATTACGTCTTACTCCAGTAGCAGCACGTTTAGGCGAGCTTCTTGGTAAAGATGTTAAGAAAGCGGACGAAGCATTCGGACCAGTTGCACAAGAAATGGTTGCAGCAATGAACGAAGGCGACGTATTAGTTCTTGAAAACGTACGTTTCTATGCGGGCGAAGAAAAGAACGATGCAGAACTTGCGAAAGAATTTGCAGCTCTTGCTGATATCTTCGTAAACGATGCATTCGGTGCAGCTCACCGTGCTCATGCTTCTACAGCAGGAATCGCAGACTACCTACCAGCAGTATCTGGTTTACTAATGGAAAAAGAGTTAGATGTACTTGGTAAAGCACTTTCTAACCCAGAACGTCCATTCACAGCTATCATCGGTGGTGCGAAAGTAAAAGATAAAATCGGTGTAATTCGTCATCTATTAGACAAAGTAGATAACTTAATCATCGGTGGCGGACTTGCTTACACATTCGTTAAAGCTTTAGGTCATGAAATTGGTCAATCTTTATGTGAAGATGACAAGATTGAACTAGCTAAAGAATTTATGCAACTTGCAAAAGAAAAAGGCGTAAACTTCTACATGCCAGTTGATGTTGTAATCACTGAGGAATTCTCTGAAACTGCAACGACTCAAATCGTTGGTATCGACTCTATTCCTTCTACATGGGAAGGCGTGGACATCGGTCCTAAAACACGTGAAATTTATGCAGATGTAATTAAAAACTCTAAGCTTGTTGTATGGAATGGACCAATGGGTGTATTCGAAATGACTCCATTCGCAGAAGGTACAAAAGCAGTAGGACAAGCATTAGCAGATGCAGAAGATACATACTCTGTTATCGGCGGTGGTGACTCTGCAGCAGCTGTTGAAAAATTCGGTATGGCTGATAAAATGAGCCACATTTCTACTGGCGGCGGTGCGTCATTAGAATTCATGGAAGGTAAAGAACTTCCAGGTGTAGTTTGTCTTAACGACAAATAAGTAGCAGCCAAAGAAAAAGGACGGTGCAAAGCATGCGTAAACCAATTATCGCAGGTAACTGGAAAATGAATAAAACTCTATCTGAAGCAGTTAGCTTCGTAGAGGAAGTTAAAGGTCAAATCCCAGCAGCTTCAGCTGTTGATGCAGTAGTTTGCTCTCCAGCTCTATTCTTAGAGCGCCTTGTAGCAGCAACTGAAGGAACTGACTTACAAGTAGGTGCACAAAACATGCACTTCGAAAAAAATGGTGCATTCACTGGCGAAATTAGCCCAGTAGCACTTAGCGACTTAAAAGTAGGCTACGTAGTACTTGGCCACTCTGAGCGTCGTGAAATGTTTGCTGAAACAGACGAGTCAGTAAACAAAAAGACTCTTGCAGCATTTGAGCATGGTTTAACACCAATCGTATGTTGTGGTGAGACTTTAGAAGAGCGCGAAAGCGGAAAAACATTTGATCTAGTAGCAGGTCAAGTGACAAAAGCACTTGCAGGTTTAACAGAAGAGCAAGTTAAAGCAACTGTTATCGCTTATGAGCCAATCTGGGCTATCGGTACAGGTAAATCTTCTTCTTCTGCAGATGCAAACGAAGTATGTGCGCACATCCGTAAAGTTGTTGCAGAAGCTGTTTCTCCAGAAGCTGCAGAAGCTGTTCGTATTCAATACGGCGGTAGCGTAAAACCAGAAAACATTAAAGAGTATATGGCACAATCTGACATCGACGGCGCTTTAGTTGGCGGTGCTAGCTTAGAGCCTGCTTCGTTCTTAGGTCTTCTGGGGGCGGTAAAATGAGAAAGCCAACAGCTTTAATCATTCTTGATGGTTTCGGACTACGTGAAGAAACTCACGGGAATGCTGTAGCACAAGCTAAGAAACCTAATTTTGATGGTTACTGGAACAAATTCCCTCACACAACGCTTACAGCTTGTGGTGAGGAAGTGGGTCTTCCAGCAGGTCAAATGGGTAACTCTGAGGTTGGTCACTTAAATATCGGTGCAGGCCGCATAGTATATCAAAGCTTAACACGCGTAAACGTTGCAATTCGTGAAGGTGAGTTCGATCAGAACGAAACTTTCCAAAATGCAATTAAAAGCGTAAAAGAAAAAGGTACTGCTCTTCATTTATTCGGTTTACTTTCTGACGGTGGTGTGCACAGTCACATGAACCATATGTTTGCTCTTCTTCGCTTAGCAGCAAAAGAAGGTGTGGAGAAAGTTTATATCCATGCATTCTTAGATGGCCGCGATGTTGGACCACAAACAGCAAAAGGTTATATCGATGCAACAAATGAAGTAATTAAAGAAACAGGAGTAGGACAATTCGCGACTATCTCTGGTCGTTATTACTCCATGGACCGTGACAAGCGTTGGGATCGCGTAGAAAAATGTTACCGTGCTATGGTGAATGGTGAAGGCCCTACTTATAAATCAGCAGAAGAGTGTGTAGAAGACTCTTATGCAAATGGTATCTACGATGAATTCGTATTGCCGTCTGTAATTGTTAACGAAGATGACACGCCAGTTGCAACAATCAATAATGATGATGCAGTTATCTTCTATAACTTCCGTCCAGACCGTGCAATTCAAATTGCTCGTGTATTTACAAACGAAGACTTCCGTGAGTTCGATCGTGGTGAAAAAGTACCTCACATTCCTGAATTCGTTTGTATGACACATTTCAGTGAAACTGTAGATGGTTACGTGGCATTCAAGCCAATGAACCTTGATAACACTTTAGGTGAAGTTGTTGCGCAAGCGGGATTAAAGCAACTTCGCATCGCGGAAACTGAAAAGTATCCGCACGTTACATTCTTCTTTAGCGGTGGTCGTGAGGCTGAATTCCCAGGAGAAGAGCGTATTTTAATTAACTCACCGAAGGTTGCAACTTACGACTTGAAACCTGAAATGAGCATTTACGAAGTAACGGACGCTTTAGTAAATGAAATCGAAAATGATAAACATGATGTTATCATTCTTAACTTTGCGAACTGTGATATGGTTGGCCATTCTGGGATGATGGAACCAACAATTAAAGCAGTAGAAGCAACTGACGAATGTTTAGGAAAAGTTGTAGAAGCGATTCTTGCAAAAGATGGTGTAGCACTTATTACTGCTGACCATGGTAATGCTGATCAGGAGTTAACTACTGATGGCGAGCCGATGACAGCTCATACAACTAACCCGGTTCCTTTCATCGTTACAAAAAATGATGTAGAGCTTCGTGAAGGTGGTATTTTGGGAGATATCGCTCCAACAATGCTTACACTTTTAAATGTGGAACAACCGAAAGAAATGACAGGTAAAACAATTATTAAATAATTTGCTTATATAAAAAGGAGAGAATTTATTATGTCAACAATTATTGATGTTTATGCTCGCGAAGTCCTTGACTCTCGTGGTAATCCAACTGTAGAAGTAGAAGTTTACACAGAAAGCGGCGCATTCGGACGCGCTATCGTACCAAGTGGTGCATCTACTGGTGAGCACGAAGCAGTAGAATTACGTGACGGTGACAAATCTCGTTACCTTGGTAAAGGTGTTGTTAACGCAGTAAACAACGTTAACGAAATTATTGCTCCAGAAATCGCTGGTTTCGATGTAACTGACCAAGCTGGTATCGACCGTGCTATGATCGAATTAGACGGCACTCCAAACAAAGGTAAACTAGGTGCTAACGCTATCCTTGGTGTATCTATGGCAGTAGCTCACGCAGCAGCTGACTTCGTAGGTCTTCCATTATACCGTTACCTTGGTGGATTCAATGCAAAACAATTACCAACTCCAATGATGAACATCATCAACGGTGGTTCTCACGCTGATAACAACGTAGACTTCCAAGAGTTCATGATCTTACCAGTTGGTGCTCCAACATTCAAAGAATCAATCCGTATGGGTGCTGAAGTATTCCATGCACTTAAAGCTGTATTACATGACAAAGGTCTTAACACTGCAGTAGGTGACGAAGGTGGATTCGCTCCAAACCTTGGTTCTAACCGTGAAGCTCTAGAAGTAATCATCGAAGCTATCGAAAAAGCTGGTTACAAAGCTGGCGAGAACGTATTCTTAGGAATGGACGTTGCTTCTTCTGAGTTCTACAACAAAGAAACTGGTAAATATGACCTTGCAGGCGAAGGCCGTACTGGCTTAACTTCTGCAGAAATGGTTGATTTCTACGAAGAGCTTTGCAAAGACTTCCCAATCATCTCTATCGAAGATGGTTTAGACGAAAACGACTGGGATGGTCACAAATTATTAACTGAGCGTATCGGTGATAAAGTACAATTAGTTGGTGACGATTTATTCGTAACTAACACTCAAAAACTTGCTGAAGGTATCGAAAAAGGTATCTCTAACTCAATCTTAATTAAAGTTAACCAAATCGGTACTTTAACTGAGACTTTCGAAGCTATCGAAATGGCTAAACGTGCTGGTTACACAGCAGTTGTATCTCACCGTTCTGGTGAAACTGAAGATGCTACAATCGCTGACATCGCAGTTGCAACTAACGCTGGCCAAATCAAAACTGGTTCTATGAGCCGTACGGATCGTATTGCTAAGTACAACCAATTATTACGCATCGAAGACGAGCTAGGCGAAATCGCTGTTTACGATGGTTTAAAATCTTTCTACAACATCAAACGATAATTGTAGAAAATAACGACAGACCGTGAGAAATCACGGTCTGTTTTTTTGTTAAAATTTTTCACCTGTCATAAGCGACATAAAATGTTTAAAGAAACGGTTATAATCAAAATCAATAAATGGCTTTGGCTGCACTAAAGAGCGAAATTCTCCATTTCTCCATTTTGTAACTTTTCATTTGGGATAATTGGTCCCAATCCTTCTTTCCCGTGAATATTGGTAAAAAAAGCGGGCGTATCTCCATTAAGAGGACCTTCTGAACCACCGAATATTTTCATATCTCTATTTCTTGATTTTCGTTTAAGAAAATGAGCATTTTGTACGGCCATTTCTTTTGGAACATTGCCGTAATCAGCGACAATCCCAACGATTTCAATTTCATCGATAAAGAATGCAAGGAGGAGGGCTATCGTATCATCGATTCCAGGATCACAAAAGATGAGAACTTTTTTAGACATATGTTCACCACCTATCTTGTTATATATATGTGTGCTAGATAGAAGGCAGAATATAAACTGAGTAAAAGGATTTATTTTATTAAAATAGTAACGATTAAAATTCAGAAAATATAAACTTTACATAATAGGTCAAGGTTTTTGACGTAAAATTAGTTCGAAAACGCAGTCATATCAAGGGTGTAAGCGCATAATGTGATGCGTTTTTGCTGTCAAGTTGATAAATTGCAGCTTTTTACAATTTATACTATGATAAAGATATTAACAGAAGATCGTATAAACATGAGGGATGATGAACATGAAATTTACAAAGATTCTTGTCCAAATTGCTGCTCTTTATGTGCTTTATATGGTTGGAACTTGGCTGCAAGAAATGTTAAATATTCCGATTCCAGGAAGCTTAATTGGGATGTTTCTTTTACTTGTTTTACTTAGCCTAAAGGTTCTTCCAGTGAAATGGTTTGATTTAGGAGCAGAAACACTCGTTGCTATTATGCCGTTTTTATTAATTCCGCCAACGCTTGGCCTAATGGATTACGGTGCCTTTTTTATGAGTAAGGGAATTTCTCTTTTTATTACAGTTGTAGCGAGTACGTTTTTAATTATTATTGTCGCAGGGCATACAGGACAGTATCTTGCGAATAGAAAGGAAAAAGAGACACAATGAGCCAAATATTAATCGGAATTGGTTGGGTTCTTTTTACGGTGCTATTATATCAATTATCTAAAAAAATCTATAAATTATTTCCAACGCCATTTACGATTCCAATGCTTGTAGCGACAGGGTTAATGGCATTCTTATTTATCGTGCTTGATATACCATATCAAAATTATATGGAAAGCGGTGGTGGCTGGATTGAGAAGTTACTCGGACCAGGTGTTGTAGCATTTGCAATCCCGCTTTATAAGCAGCGCCACGTTCTGCAAAAATATGTTGTACCAATTGCTGGTGGTGTACTAGTAGGTACAACAGTTGCGATTGCAAGTGATATGGCTATCGCCACACTTATGGGAACAGATAAAAGTTTAATTTTATCTTCATTACCAAAATCAGTGACAATGCCGGTTGCGATGAGCGTTTCTGAACAAGTTGGTGGAGTTCCATCCTTAACAGCCGCTTTCGTTGTTATTGCAGGTATTACTGGAACGATCACGGGGCCAATTTTGTTAAAATGGAGCCGCGTTACAAACTCAGTTGGTAGAGGTATTGGGTTTGGATGTGCTTCTCACATTATGGGTGTTATGAGGGCGATGAAAAATAACGAGCATGAAGGTGTTATTGGATCGGTAACAATGACATTAACAGCAATTTTAACATGTGTGCTCGGGCCGTTATTTGCAATGATGTTCATGTAATAGAAGAAAAGCGAGAGCGACTCTATAGCTCTCGCTTTTCTATAGGATTTATGCTAACATTTAAACTAACTGAATCTTTGTAGGAGGTACGCCAAGTGCATACGTTTTTATCAGTTTTACTTATTATTGTATCGATTTTAATGATTGTTATGGTACTTATGCAGTCTAGTAATAGCTCAGGACTTTCAGGCGCTATTTCAGGTGGTGCAGAGCAATTGTTTGGTAAGCAAAAAGCACGCGGAATTGAAGCGGTATTAAACCGTATTACAATTATTTTAGCTGTGCTATTCTTCACGCTGACAATTGGTGTTACGTACTTAAATTTATAAAGTGAAGGCTTTTACGGGCGGTTATCTCCCATTTAACTTCCTCGTATTAGCTGAATTACTGCCCGTTAAAGCGGGATAAAATGAAAAGAAGAAGCATTGGCTGATTGTGCTAATGCTTCTTCTTTTTTTATTTTGTTATTTGAAAAAAGTTTCTAATTAGATTATAGAAATATAAATATGGTACACTAGGATATAGAAAGAATACGACTAGATTACAGAAGAGAAAGAGGAGAAGTACATGATGAAATTAGCATCTCCGAAACCATTTACATTTGAAGGTGGAGACCGCGCTGTTTTATTATTACATGGATTCACAGGGAACTCAGCTGACGTACGCATGCTTGGACGTTTTTTAGAGAAGAAAGGCTATACTTGTCATGCGCCAATTTATAAAGGGCACGGTGTACCACCAGAGCAGCTTGTTCATACAGGTCCTGAAGATTGGTGGAAAGATGTAATGAATGCCTACCAGCATTTAAAAGATCAAGGTTACGAGAAAATAGCTGCGGTCGGATTATCTTTAGGCGGAGTATTCTCATTAAAACTTGCTTATACATTACCAATTTTAGGTGTTGTACCAATGTGTGCACCGATGTACATTAAAAGTGAAGAAATTATGTACCAAGGTATATTGGCATATGCCCGCGAATATAAAAAGCGTGAACAAAAATCACCAGAGCGAATTGAGCAGGAAATGTTTGAATTTAAACAGACGCCGATGAATACATTAAAAGCATTACAAGAGTTGATTCGTGACGTACGCAATAATGTTGATATGATCTATGCACCAACATTTGTTGTACAAGCACGCCATGATGAGATGATTAATACAGATAGTGCTAACATTATTTATAACGGTGTAGAATCAACTTTAAAGGACATTAAATGGTATGAAGACTCTACGCATGTCATTACACTTGATAAACAGCGTGAAGAGCTACATGAGGATGTATATAACTTCTTGGAGCAACTAGATTGGTAAGATCTAGTTGCCTCTTTTTTTCATAAGGAATTTTTTGTCCCGCTTTAACGGACGGGCAGGAGATTAACTCCCGTAAAACCAGTGGGATGGACAAAAAAACACTGATAAAAGTTTCACTTTATGAAAACTGTAAAAATCATTAGGGGAGGATTAAAGTTTCGCTTTATACATCCCCCATCTTTCGGATACACTAAATAATATAAGGGTTTAAAGGAGGTATTTTTGCTTGGAAGAAATCATACAAGAACATATTGATAAGTTGTTATTATTTATGAGAGAAGAAGCGTATAAACCGTTAACGATACAAGAATTAGAAGCGGCATTTGGAATTGAAGGTTCTGAAGGCTTTAAGGATTTTGTAAAGGCACTTGTAATGATGGAAGAGAAGGGGCTTGTTATTCGTACACGTAGCAATCGCTATGGTCTTCCTGAAAAGATGAATTTAGTGCGCGGTAGGTTAATCGGACACGCACGTGGCTTTGCTTTCGTCGTGCCAGAAGAGAAGAAAACAGGGGATGATGATCTTTTCATTCCGCCTACAGAATTAAACGGCGCACTTCATGGTGATACAGTATTAGCGCGTGTTAGCTCACAATCAAGTGGATCACGTCAAGAAGGCGCGATTGTTCGTATTTTAGAGCGTGGAACGAAGGAACTAGTTGGTACATATACAGAATCAAAAAACTTTGGATTTGTTATACCTGATAATAAACGCTGGACAAGTGACATTTTTATCTTGAAAAGTGCATCTATGGGCGCTGTAGAAGGTCATAAAGTAGTTGTGAAAATTACGAGCTACCCAGAGAACCGTTTAAGCGCAGAAGGTGAAGTTATTCAAATTCTAGGTCATAAAAATGATCCAGGGGTAGATATTTTATCTGTTATTCATAAACATCATTTACCTTTAGCGTTCCCTGAAGAAGTGATGGAACATGCAAACAGTGTACCAGAAACGATTTCAGAAGAAGATTTAAAAGATCGCCGTGATTTGCGTGATCAAATGATCGTTACAATTGACGGCGCAGATGCGAAGGACTTAGATGACGCAGTTACAGTAACGAAGCTTGAGAACGGAAATTATAAGCTTGGCGTTCATATTGCGGATGTAAGTCATTACGTTCAAGAAGGTTCTCCAATTGATGTGGAAGCAGCAGAGAGAGCAACGAGTGTATATCTTGTTGACCGTGTAATTCCGATGATTCCGCATCGTCTATCTAACGGTATTTGTTCATTAAATCCGAAAGTAGACCGTCTGACACTATCTTGTGAAATGGAAATCAACAATTTAGGTGATGTTGTCAAACACGAGATTTTCCAAAGTGTGATTAAAACGACAGAGCGTATGACGTATGCTGACGTAAGAAGCATTTTAGAAGATGAAGACGAAGAATTAATTAAGCGCTATGAGCCGTTAGTACCGATGTTCAAAGAAATGGGCCAACTAGCTCAGATTTTACGTGAGAAGCGTATGAGACGCGGTGCGATCGACTTTGACTTTAAAGAAGCGAAAGTATTAGTAGATGAAGAAGGAAAACCGACTGACGTTGTAATGCGTGATCGTTCTGTTTCCGAGAAATTAATTGAAGAATTTATGCTTGTTGCGAACGAAACAGTAGCAGAGCACTTCCACTGGATGAACGTACCATTCATGTACCGTGTCCATGAAGATCCGAAAGAAGATAAGCTGGAGCGTTTCTTCGAGTTTGTAACGAACTTCGGATACGCAGTAAAAGGACGTGCGAATGAAATACATCCACGTGCGTTGCAGCAAATTCTTGAAATGGTTCAAGGGCAACCAGAAGAAGTAGTAATCTCAACAGTTATGCTTCGTTCAATGAAGCAAGCACGTTACGATTCGGATAGCTTAGGACATTTCGGTTTATCAACGGAGTTCTATACGCACTTCACATCACCAATTCGTCGTTACCCAGATACGATTGTTCATAGATTGATTCGTGAATACATCATTAACGGTAAAGTCGACAACGAAACACAAGCAAAATGGCGTGAAAACTTACCTGAGATTGCAGAGCACTCTTCTAATATGGAGCGTCGTGCTGTTGAAGCTGAGCGTGAAACAGACGAAATGAAAAAAGCAGAGTATATGGTTGATAAGATCGGTGAAGAGTATGACGGTATGATTAGCTCTGTAACAAACTTCGGTTTATTCGTAGAGCTTCCAAATACTATTGAAGGTCTTGTACACGTTAGCTACTTAACGGATGATTATTACCGCTATGACGAGCAGCATTTCGCAATGATCGGGGAACGTACAGGTAACGTATTCCGCATCGGTGACGAAATTACAATTCGTGTTATTAACGTAAACAAAGACGAGCGCGCAATCGACTTTGAAATCGTTGGCATGAAAGGTACACCGCGCCGTAAGTTCAAAGATCGTCCGGTCGTTATCGAACAGCCAAGAACAGGCAGAAAGAAACGCGGTGGACGTAGCGAACGTAGTAATGAGCGCGGCGGTGAACGTGGCACAGGTAGAAAATTTGACCGTGATGGCAAAGGAAAAGGCAAAGGAAGAGGATCAGCATCCGCATCCGCATCCGCATCCGCTAGTCAGCCAGGGAAAAAAGATGGTAATGGTAAGAAGAAAAAAGGCTTCTTCGAAAATGTACCAGGATTCAAGAAGAAAAAGAAAAAGCGTAAGTAAGAAGAGAGTGGCTTCGCTTTGATGAAAAGCGGGGCTTTTTCTTTTTTGTTGGAATCCAGCTACAGTGGCTAGAATGTTCGGCGGCTTCGCTTCTTCCCCAGAGGCAAAGAGCGCCTCAAGGTCAGAAGCTCCATCCCCCTCACATTCTGAACGAGCCACTTTCGCTTTTTATTGGAATCCAGCTACAGTGGCTAGAATCTATTGGCCATTTCACTCCCTCGTATGAAGCAAAAAGCGCTTCTCTGTCGGGAGCTAGGGTGTCCAAAGATTCTGAGCGAGCCACTTTCGCTTTTTATTAACATTTGTTACAATAGTAAAAATAGAGGAGGGACGTTATATGCCAAAAGGTTCAGGTAAGGTTATTGCACAAAATAAAAAAGCATTTCATGATTATTTCATCGAAGAAACATACGAAGCAGGGCTTGTCCTTCAGGGAACGGAAATTAAGTCGATTCGCGCTGGACGCGTGAACTTGAAAGATGCGTTTGCACGTGTACATAACGGTGAAGTATGGGTTCATAATATGCATATTAGTACGTATGAACAGGGGAATCGTTTCAATCATGATCCACTTCGTACGAGAAAATTACTTCTTCATAAAAAAGAAATTGATAAGCTAGCGGGAGCTGCAAAAGAAACAGGATATTCATTAGTTCCACTTAGAATCTATTTGAAAAATGGATTTGCTAAAATGGCACTTGGTTTAGCAAAAGGTAAGAAGCAATTTGATAAGCGTCACGATTTAAAAGAGAAAGAAGCTAAACGTGAAATTGCACGCGCGTTCCGCGATCGTCAAAAGATGTAATACAGATATTTACATTTGTAAAACGGCACGCGTATGTTATAATAACTTATGTAAGATTGTTGCACATTGAAAAACAGCTCTTAGTAGCTATCACGATATTTCTTCGTATGCTCCATTTCTATCATGGGGACGTTACGGATTCGACAGGGATAGTTCGAGCTTAGGTTGCGAGTCGAGGGGATCGGCCTCGTTAAAACGTCAAAGCCTATAATTGGCAAACAAAACAATCTTTCTTTAGCTGCTTAATTGCACTAAAGGTTCCTCCCTCCATCGTCCATGTGGTAGGGTAAGGGACTCAAACTAAGTGGACTACGCCGGAGTTCGCCGTCTGAGGGCGAAGGAAGAGAACAATCAGACTAGCAACTTGGAAGCCTGTCGATAGGCCGAAGAGTTCGCGAAATGCTAATATATCGACTACACTCGTAGAAGCTTAAGTGCCGATATTTTTGGACGTGGGTTCGACTCCCACCGTCTCCACCAATACATATTTGGTGGTTTTTTTATTTTTGTATATAACAAGAAGCATAAGATGGCCGTTTTGGCCAACTTATGCTTCTTTTAGTTTATGGCCAACTTATGCTTCTTGATTTGGAAATTTAAGATAATTCCAATATCTCGGCTGTCCCCCTAAAAAATCGACACAAAAATTAAAGCGCTTGCATAATTAAAAATCCGAGTTATAATACTTGTATACAAGTATACTTGATTAACATGAGAAGGTGACGTTATGACGGAATCAATGGAATTTCTTTATCCTGAAAAATGGCTTTCAAAAGCTTCTACGGGTGATCGTGTTGCGAGCGAACTTAGAATGCGTATTATTGCAGGTAAAATTGAAAACGGTACCATTCTATCAGAAAATAAATTAGCTGCCGATTTTTCTGTAAGTCGGTCACCTGTTCGTGAAGCATTAAAAGTACTGGCCTCAGAAAATATCATTCGCTTAGAAAGAATGGGCGCAGTTGTCATCGGTTTAACCGAAAAAGAAATTGAAGAAATATACGATGTTCGTTTACTCATAGAAACGTTTATCTTTGAACGGCTTGTAAAAATGGACACGAATGAGTTAGTAAAGGAACTGAATAAAATTATAGAAATGATGAAAATCGCCATTAAATATCATGATGCTGATGAGTTTTCTTATCAAGATGTCTTATTCCATGAAACGATTATTCGCACTATTCATCATTCCCATATCCTGATGATGTGGAATAATTTAAAGCCTGTTATGGAAAGCTTAATCCTTTTATCAATGCGTACCCGTTTCAAGGAAAAATACGAAGACTTTGAACGGATTATCAAAAATCATGAGCTTTATATAAAAGCGATTGAATCAAAAGATCGAGCCCTCATGATTGAGGCCTTACATCAAAACTTTGATGATGTTCAAGGGAAAGTTGAAGATTTCTGGATGTCACAACAAATGTTATCTAAAGGAGTAGAGTAAGAACATGAGTAGCTATATGTTAGGTATAGATATCGGTACAACAAGTACCAAAGCAGTATTATTTACTGAAAAAGGCGAAGTCGTCCAAACAGAGAATATTGGTTACCCACTTCGCACACCGGATATATCCACAGCGGAACAAGATCCAGAAGAGATTTTTCAAGCTGTTTTGCGAGCAATTTCAAATATAACGAGACATCATTCAGATAAAAAACCATCGTTTATTTCATTTAGTAGCGCCATGCACAGTGTCATTGCCATGGATGAAAATGACCATCCGCTGACACCTTGTATCACCTGGGCAGATAATCGCAGTGAGGCATGGGCACATAAAATCAAAGATGAACTGAATGGCCATGAAGTTTATAGACGAACAGGAACACCCATTCACCCCATGTCACCATTAAGTAAAATTACTTGGCTTGTGAATGACCATCCTGAAATCGCAGTCAAAACGAAAAAATATATCGGAATAAAAGAATATATCTTTAAAAAATTCTTTGATCAATATGTTGTGGATCACTCCCTTGCTTCATGCATGGGGATGATGAATCTACAAACACTAGATTGGGATGAAGAAGCTTTAAAAATTGCTGGTGTAACACCTGCTCAATTATCTGAGCTCGTACCAACCACCCAAATATTTAGCAACTGCAATCCGGATTTAGCTAAAAAGATTGGTATCGATTCACAAACACCGTTTGTCATTGGTGCCAGTGATGGAGTGCTTTCTAATCTAGGTGTGAATGCAATTAGAAAAGGCGAGATTGCAGTCACAATCGGGACAAGTGGTGCCATTCGAACCATCATTGACAAGCCGCAAACAGATGAAAAAGGAAGAATATTCTGCTATGCCTTAACGGAAAAACATTGGGTAATTGGTGGACCGGTAAACAATGGAGGGATGGTCCTTCGCTGGATTCGCGATGAACTTGCTTCATCAGAAGTAGAAACTGCGAAAAGACTAGGAATTGATCCATACGATGTATTAACCAAAATTGCTGAACGAGTGAGACCTGGCGCAGACGGATTATTATTCCATCCATACCTCGCAGGTGAACGTGCGCCATTATGGAATCCAGACGTACGTGGCTCATTCTTTGGCTTAACTATGTCACATAAGAAGGAACATATGATTCGTGCAGCCTTAGAAGGCGTTATTTATAATTTATACACCGTATTTTTAGCATTAATTGAATGCATGGACGGCCCTGTGACCCGCATTCAAGCAACAGGAGGCTTCGCAAGGTCTGACGTTTGGCGACAAATGATGTCCGATATTTTCTCATCTGAAGTCGTTGTTCCAAAAAGCTACGAAAGCTCCTGTCTAGGTGCATGTATATTAGGTCTCTATGCTACAGGAAAAATTGATTCTTTTGAAATCGTTTCGGAAATGGTTGGCAGCACATACAAACACACACCGAAAGAAGAAGCAACAAAAGAATATAGACAATTACTACCGATATTTATCAACCTATCAAGAGTATTAGAAGACGATTATACACGAATTGCTAATTATCAAAGAAATTTAATAAAGTAAAACTTTCATCAGTGATCCCCACGCCTCGTCTCTCTTTACATTTTGAGGTTGGGGGTTACTACCAAAAAAATAGGGGATAAACACAAATACAGCTAATATTAGGGGGGAATTACGATGCCATTAGTCATTGTAGCCATTGGGATTTTAGCATTACTTTTACTGATAATGCGCTTTAAATTAAATACCTTTATTTCATTAATCATTGTATCGTTCGGTGTTGCTTTAGCACTTGGAATGCCGCCAGAAAAAATTGTTAAAACCATTGAAGCAGGATTAGGCGGAACACTTGGTCATTTAGCTCTCGTTTTTGGACTTGGTGCGATGTTAGGTAAGTTGCTTTCAGATTCTGGGGGCGCACAACGCATTGCCATGACCCTTGTGAAGAAATTCGGTGAAAAGAACATTCAATGGGCTGTTGTGACTGCCTCATTTATTATCGGTATTGCATTATTTTTTGAAGTAGGATTAGTATTATTAATTCCGATTGTATTTGCTATTTCAAGAGAATTAAAAGTTTCTATCTTATATCTCGGTATACCGATGGCAGCAGCTTTATCTGTAACACACGGATTTTTACCGCCACACCCAGGACCAACTGCTATCGCTGGTGAGTTACATGCAAACATCGGTGAAGTATTACTTTATGGTTTTATGATAGCGGTTCCAACAGTTATTTTAGCTGGCCCTGTATTTACTAAAATTGCAAAAAAACTAGTACCTGAAGCATTCACAAAAACTGGTAATATCAAATCTTTAGGCGAGCAGAGAGTATTTAAACTTGAAGAAACTCCTGGCTTTGGAATCAGTGTTTTTACCGCTTTACTGCCTGTTATTTTAATGGCAATCGCTACAATTATTACTTTGCTGCAAAAAACAATAGGATTTAAAGATAATAGTTTACTAGCAGCGATCCAGTTTATTGGGAATGCGGATACTGCCATGTTGATATCCTTATTAGTTGCGATCTATACAATGGGATTGGCAAGAAATATTCCAATCAAAAACGTGATGGAATCTTGTACAGCAGCGATCTCAAATATTGGGATGATGCTCTTAATTATTGGCGGAGGCGGAGCCTTCAAACAAGTATTAATTGATGGCGGCGTTGGTAACTATGTAGCCGAATTATTCAAAGGAACTTCATTATCACCGATCTTGCTCGCATGGATTATCGCTGCCATCTTGCGTATTTCATTAGGGTCTGCTACGGTTGCTTCATTAACAACTGTCGGTTTAGTGATCCCGATGTTAGGTCACTCTGACGTTAACCTTGCTTTAGTTGTCCTTGCAACAGGAGCTGGTAGTTTAATTGCTTCACACGTGAACGATGCGGGTTTCTGGATGTTCAAAGAGTACTTTGGTTTAAGCATGAAAGAAACATTTGCAACATGGACCTTGCTTGAGACTATCATTTCCGTAGCCGGATTAGGATTTACTTTATTACTAAGCTTATTTGTATAGACCTTTCTAGACAGTAAAAGGGGTACGGAAGTTGGATGATGTGATTTTTTATGATTAATTGATAAGGATGGAAGTTTCTCTTTATTTTTTAACTTGATGACGATGTGCCGTGTTCCCATGACCTTTTGCACGCATTTTGGCGGAGAATATTGAAATGAATAAGATGGATTATTTGATTAAAGTTTTACTTTAGGTATATATACTATAATATAGACAGAGTAACATGCATAGAAAGGAACGATGAAATATGCCAAAGCAACAAATTGGAGTTGTTGGTGTGGGCGTTATGGGAAAAAGCCTCGCACTTAACTTTGAAAGTAAAGGGTATTCTGTTGCCCTATATGATATTTCAAAGGAAAAAGTAAATGAAATTATTGAGGAAAACCGTGGTAAAAACATGGTTGGTACTCATGTGGTTGAAGATTTTGTTAACTCACTTGAATCACCTCGAAAAATTTTGTTAATGGTTAATGCAGGGGAAATTACAGATAAGGCGATTGATTCTCTGCTTCCTCACCTCGATAAAGGTGATATTTTAATTGACGGCGGTAATACATACTTTGTCGATACAATTCGCCGAAACAAACGTCTTGCCGAAGAAGGAATCAATTTCATTGGAGCAGGTGTGTCAGGCGGAGAAGAGGGTGCATTGAAGGGACCGTCTATTATGCCGGGCGGACAGAAGGCTGCATACGAAAAAGTGAAGGATATGCTTGAAAATATCTCTGCAAAAGTGAATGACGAGCCTTGCTGTTCTTATATCGGACCTAATGGAGCGGGCCACTATGTAAAGATGGTTCACAACGGTATTGAGTATGGAGATATGCAATTAATTTGTGAAGCATATTTCTTCTTGAAACAAACACTTGATTTGACTGCAGAAGAGTTTCATGAAATATTTGCTGAATGGAATAAGGGCGAACTGAACAGTTATCTAATCGAGATTACAGCAGACATTTTCACGAAGAAAGATGAAGAAACTGGAAAGCCATTAGTGGATGTTATTCTTGATACTGCCGGACAAAAGGGCACAGGGAAATGGACAAGTCAAAGTGCACTTGATTTAGGTATTTCTCTTCCGATTATCACAGAATCTGTATTCGCACGTTGTATTTCTGCTTTAAAAGAAGAGCGTGTGCATGCAAGCAAATTATTATCTGGCCCTAAAGATAAACCAGCGCTTGGAATTGAAAAAGCAGAATTAATTGAAGCAGTGCGCCAAGCTTTATATATGAGTAAAATTTGTTCTTATGCGCAAGGATTCACGCAATTAAAGGCAGCTTCTGAGGAATATGACTGGAACCTTGATTTTGGTAGCATTTCTATGCTTTGGAGAGGCGGATGTATTATTCGTGCAGCCTTTTTAGAGAACATTAAAGAAGCTTATGAGAAGAACACTGACTTACCGAATCTTTTACTTGACCCATACTTTAAAGAAATTGTGGAGTCATACCAAGGCGGATTACGTCAAATTATCTCATTGGCTGTACAACAAGGTATTCCGGTACCTGCATTTTCAGCAGCGATTTCTTACTATGACAGCTATCGTACTGCAACACTACCTGCAAACTTGTTACAAGCGCAGCGCGATTATTTTGGAGCACATACGTATAAACGAGTAGATAAAGAAGGTACATTCCATACGAAATGGATATAAAATAAAAAATGGACCAAGATTTCAATCTTGGTCCATTTTTTTATTCTGCATTAACGGGCAGTTTCATTTTATTGAAATAATAACACACGCGCTGGTGCTGCATCTGTACCCATTAGTTTTAATGGGGCTGCGACCATAAAGTATGTTCCTGCTTCTACTTCTTTAAATGTTAATCCTTCGATTACAATAATATCGTGTGCAAATAGTGTTTTATGAGTTGGATGGCCTTCTTGTGCACGTTCAACACCTAATGCATCAATACCAACACCGCGAATGCCTTTTTCAGCAAGTAGCTTCGCACCGCTTTCAGCTAAATAAATAAAATCAAAGTTAAATCCTTCATCAAAGGAGTTCTTTGTTTTAAATAAGACAAAATCACTTTTTTGAATATCAAAATCTTTCAGGTCTTCAGCAGTAATACCGCCTTCAACATGTGTCAGGTCAAAAACCTTTGTTTCGCCCACCAATTTCTCGATATCAAGTGTTTCAAACGTGTCTCCGTCATTGATCATATGTAAAGGCGCATCAATATGCGTTCCTGTATGAGCATCCATTTTTAATGTGGATTCTGTTACATGACCGTTTGTAACTTTAGAAAGTTGAGGTTGTTTTTCCGGTTTATTTTTATATACAGGCATTCCTTCGTAAATAGGTACTGTAATGTCATATACTTTTTTCATAAAAATTCTCCTTTTGCTTTTGCTATGATTAGATTGAGTAGTCACTATCATCTGAAATTGGCCACCAATGGAAGCTGTTTTCTGCAAGTAAATCATCTGAAGCTTGAGGTCCCATTGATCCTGATTCATAAGTAAGTAAATCGGTTGATACATCCTGTTTCCATGCTTTAGAAATAACATCAACAAATTTCCATGATAACGCTACTTCATCCCAGTGAGTAAAGTTTGTTGCATCGCCTTGAATTGCATCATATATCAGCTTCTCATAAGCTTCTGGTGTATTTACTCCGTCTACGCAGTCATTGCAGTAATCAAGTTTAAATGGTTTCGTCTTTTCAGAAGTACCGATTTTCTTACCATTTAAAACAAGAGAAATTCCTTCATCCGGCTGAATATGAATAATAAGCAGGTTCGGATGAACGCTGTTTTCTGATTTAGAATATAAATTCATTGGCAATTCTTTAAACTGAATAACGATTTTTGTTGATTTCTCTTGCATGCGTTTACCTGTACGAATGTAGATCGGCACACCAGCCCAGCGGAAATTATCTATTAATAATTTACCCGCCACAAATGTTTCCGTTCTTGAGTTTGGATCCACTTTATTTTCGCTTCTGTACCCAGGAACTTCTTTTCCGTTGATTGCTCCTGGACCATACTGACTTCGCACAAAATATTGATCCACTTCGTCTACTGCTATTGGTCGAAGTGAACGTAATGCTTTAATTTTTTCGCTTCGGATTTCTTCTGTTGTTAAACGAATTGGCGGTTCCATTGCCAGTAAAGCAACCATTTGTAACATATGGTTTTGTATCATATCTCTTAAGGCACCGGAATTGTCATAGTACCCGCCGCGATCTTCTACACCTAAAGATTCACTGGATGTAATTTGAATATTAGAGATGTATCTATTATTCCACAATGATTCAAATATTGCGTTTGCAAAACGAATAACGCCAATGTTTTGAACCATTTCTTTTCCTAGATAATGGTCAATACGATAAATTTCATCTTCCGCAAATGCGTGACGAAGTTCTTCATTTAATTTTTGTGCGGATGGCAAGTCATGTCCAAAAGGCTTTTCGATAATCAATCGATTCCAGCCGCTTGAGTTTGTCACGCCCTCTGATTTCAAGTAAGAAGCAATTGTTCCAAAGAATTCAGGAGCCATCGCCATATAAAACATTCTGTTTCCTGGAATATTGAATTGTTCTTCAAGGTTAGTAATTAATGCATTCAAATCTTGGTATGAAGCAGTATTCGTAACATCAAACGCTAAGTAGCGGAAATGAGTTAAAAATTCATCTAAATCATTCCCTGGTTCAATTTTTGATTCTTGAATAGAGGTTAATACATTTTCACGAAATACATCGTCACTCCATTCACGTCTCGCTACACCAACAACAGCAAAATTTTTAGAGAGCTGCCCTTTTTTATATAGGCTATATATAGAAGGAAATAATTTTCTCTTCGCTAAATCTCCTGTTGCTCCAAATATAACCATAGTGCAATATGTATTGTTGTTATTGTTCACTGGGTACCCTCACCTTTATTAATGTATATTGAATAGTATCTCACAAAATTTTAACACAATTTGCAAGAAGTCTCCTACTTTTAAGTATGTGTAGGAAAGCAGAAATAAATCTTTTATTAAGGCGAAGGCTATAGAAAATCAAAAGAAAAAGCACGAAATCATCTCTACCATGTAATTGTAAACATAAAGTAACTCCAAAATATACAATAAAAGTTGATTTTGAGGTTATTTTTTGTTTACTTCACTTTTTTCGGCACTCTGCAACTAGATGGTAAATTCTTTGACCAACATGAAGCGTATTTTCAAGCTTCATCATTACATTACGCTCCGCTTGTTTTTTAATGTATTTTTGTGAATGTCTGTGATTAACTTTTAGAGTAATAACATTTTGTTATATAAATTCATATATATTATGATCGGAAGGCATAATTGAATAAATTAGAGAATCCGTAAAGTATGAAATAAACATAAAGTAAACCAGCTACGTTTGTAGCTGGTTTATTTTATGTTGTGTCTGTTTTTTACACTGAATATGAATTAAGAAGTTGTCTTATTTGTTCTAGAAAATAATGATGGTGTATATTATTTTTTGATACTCGACTAGCCATAATAACTCCCTGCATAGAAGAAGAAGAAAATCATTTAGAGAACCCGAAGGAAGAAAAGCCTGAGGTAAAAGAAGAGGTAAAACCTTCAGAGAACCCAAAAGAAGAAAAACAAACACCTGAAAAATCAGAAGGGGCTGGAAAACAGTTACCGCAGACTGGTGGTCATAAAGCATATGAACCATTTTTAGGTGGAGTTTTGATTGTATTTGGATTACTGATGTTAGTGATGAATAAAAGAAGATATAATTAAGGGAAATTGGTTTTTAAAACAGACTGTTATAGGAACATAACGGTCTGTTTTTGTGTTTGGGAGTAATAGAATAAAAACCATAACTTTGCCAAAGTGGCGAGGTTATGGTTTTTTTGTTTGAGGCTTTCCTCAATCGATATATTTTTTAGTAATTATATGATTACTATTACATGTCTGTTGACTCAATTTCTGTTACTTCCTTTGTTTTTGGGTCTATCGCAAACCATCCAATTAACATTGTACCACCAGTGTGACCGACGAATTCTGGATTATTTCTTGCGGTATATTTTTCTCTTCCATCTTTCGTTTTCCCGTAATTTTTTATATTGATTAATTCAGGTGGATTCATACCAAGGAAATTAGCTATTAATTTTCTAGCGTCTGTGTCTGTAATGGTGCTTGTTACTTCCGGTTCAGACTTTTCCACAGGTTTAGACTGGTCTTGTTGTTGCGGCTGTGTAGCTTCTTTTTTGTCAGTAATGTTCCCTGCTTCTTTTGGTTCAGATTTTTCCACAGGCTTAGACTGGTCTTGTTGTTGTGGTTGTGGTTGTGTAGTTTCTTTTTTGTTAGTAATGTTCCCTGTTTCTTTTGGCTCAGATTTTTCCACAGGCTTAGACTGATCTTGTTGTTGCGGCTGTGTAGCTTCTTCTTTGTCAGTAATGTTCCCTGTTTCTTTTGGCTCAGATTTTTCCACAGGTTTAGACTGATCTTGTTGTTGTGTAGCTGTTTCTTCTTTGTCAGTAATGTTTCCTGTTTCTTTTGGCTCAGATTTTTCCACAGGCTTAGATTGATCTTGTTGTTGCGGTTGTGTAGCTGTTTCTTCTTTATTACTACAGGCAACTAATAAACTAACAGATAAAGAAATTGTAATAAGTGCTGTTCCTACTTTTTTTAACATTTATACCATGCCCCCTATAGTATAATTATACATTATTTACATAAAAATGTAAGTCTGAAAAATTTTTATAAATAATAGGATAGGTGAGAATACAGTAATGGTTTTCTCCGCCTTTCTTTTTATCCCGCTATTTGTGGGCAGTAAAACTCCCGCCTCAAAATTCAGTTGGAGCAAAGAAGTTAGGTGGGATTCGGGCTGCCTGTAAACGCCCAATTGGTGTGGGCTAATAATTAGTGGGGATGGACACCCCCCACTGATTATAATTTTGCTATAATAAATAAGTATTTACATGAAGGGAAGTGTGGAAGTGAAATTTAATATCGATCATTATATTGCCAGTGTTTTGCAGTGGATATTGAATATAGCATTAATCATATTATCCATTGTCTTATCTATCTTTTTAATTAATGAGACAATCACATTTATTCAATACATATTTTCAGCGAAGAAATATACATCGTATAAATTAGTTGAAAGTATCATCGTATATTTCTTATACTTTGAGTTTATCGCATTAATCATTAAGTATTTCAAATCGAATTACCATTTTCCGTTACGCTATTTTATTTATATCGGGATTACGGCTTTAATCCGATTAATTATCGTGTCTCACGATGAACCGTTTGAGACGTTGTTATATGCAGGATCCATTCTTGTTTTAGTTATTGCTTTATACATATCAAATTTGAGAGATTTGAGAAAAGAGTAGTAGTGTGGACATAAGTTTGCACTATTTTTTTACATCTTGACCTTCAAGTTGCTTGAAAGTTTACAATGTAAATAGGGCGTTTGAAATTGAAAAAAATTGAGAAATTAAGTGAAGAGGTTTCTTTTACTTGGAGGTTATAGGAATGAATCAGGAGTTGAAATTACGTCCATTAGAACGAGAAGATTTGAAGTTCGTACATGAGCTTAATAATAATGCACATATTATGTCTTATTGGTTTGAAGAGCCGTACGAGGCATTTGTAGAACTACAGGATTTATATGATAAACATATACACGATCAAAGTGAACGCCGATTTATTGTGGAGAAAGATAATGAGATGGTTGGATTGGTCGAGTTAGTAGAAATAGATTATATTCACCGTAGAACAGAATTCCAAATTATTATTGACCCGAATTATCAAGGTCATGGATATGCAGCGGAAGCGACACGTTTGGCGATGGATTACGCTTTTTCTGTGTTAAATATGCATAAACTCTATTTAGTTGTTGATAAAGTGAATGAAAAGGCTGTACATGTTTATAAAAAGGTTGGGTTTGCAGTTGAAGGTGAGCTGCAAGATGAGTTTTTCGTTGACGGTAACTACCATAATGCGATAAGAATGTGTATGTTCCAAAAAGCGTATTTTGGATCCAAATAATTGAGTGAAGAGGCTATAGACAATGATTTGTCTGTAGTTTTTTTTATTGTGATAAACAGTAAATGTTTATTGTAAAACGATAAAAAATTGTTGACTTATAATGTGAATGAATCTATTATGAGGGTAGTAAGAATAGTGAAAAGGAATACAAAAAAATTAATTATGAAATTGAAGGAGAATATATTATGAAAAATAAATTTTTATTAGCCTCTAGTCCAATATTTTTAGGAGTGTTATGTATCATTATGTTTAATATAATTGGTTCCGAAGTGAAGCCGGATGGAACTTTAGTGGAACCATTTTTCTTAATTCCATTAGCTTATTTATTTGTTTTCATTGGAATTATTGCGATTTTATTCGTGGCTATTTTGTCGGTGTTTCGAAAAAATAAAGCATAATAAAGTGAAAAGACCNNGGTCTTTTCACTTTATTATGAAGTAGTCGCTTTTTTATATTCCACCGAGTTTCATTCCAAGGAATGCGAAGAGGATGCCAACTATGTAAGTAGTACTTATATATATAAGAAATGTACCAAACTTTTTACGCTTGAAAAGCTGGATTGACTCTAACTTAAACGTCGAAAATGTCGTAAATGCTCCCATAAAACCCGTACCTAATAAAAGTTGCCAGCCTGTAGATATTCCTACTCCAATTATATACCCGAGTAAAAAAGCACCTGTTATATTAATGAGGAATGTAGCAATTGGAAATGCAGTTGGATAATTATTTTTAAACCAATTGCTAATTGCAAAGCGTGTAATCGCACCGAAGAATCCTCCAGTTGCCACTAAGAAGACTTCTATCATGAGTAATCACCTTCCGTAAGCTGTTTCTTAATTAAGGAATCTCCAAGTGTATAGCCAAGGCCAGACATAATGAGACCACCGAGTATGCTACATGATACATATAAGAAGGCCATGCTCCATTCGGAATGATTGATTAATTGTACAGTTTCTACACTGAATGTTGAAAACGTTGTAAACGAGCCGATAAATCCGGTTCCGATTCCGGTGATTATTTCAGAAGGAAGGATATTTAGACGAGAAATGTAAGTTGTCAGCCATGCCAATAAGAAGCAGCCGATCAAGTTAATAAGTAATGTAGCTAATGGAAACGAATGATGCCAAAATACATGAATATTAAGACCTAAATAATAACGGGAAAGGGCTCCTAATATACCGGCTATACCAACGATAATATAAATCAATTTCCTCACCTCTTACATAGTTTGTTCAAAAAAATAGACTCCTACCAGCAAGTATACTGATAGGAGTCATTAGCTAAATAGCAGTTGTGGCGAACTCCATCGCCTATGATTATTACATATAGTGTACTAAATCTTGCCGTTAAATTTCAATGAAAATTTCGAGGTGATTACAACTTATATAAATTGCTTAAAACCTAAATATAATGATGTGATTTTTTTAGTGTGGTAAAATATTTCTTGCGTTTGTCATTTTGTTATAATTAACTGAAAATAAAGAAGAATGAATTGTGTTTCTAGAAAAGGGGTCGTTTGTTTGAAGAAGTTTTTAAAAGTAATACTTATATTCATTTTAGTAGGAGCAGGCATTTTAGGTGGATTTTTAGGATATATGACACTTACAAAAGAACAGCCGGCTGATGTTATAAGTTTGAAGATGGAAAACAATAAGGAGCGCGTATTAGAGCAAGGAAATGAATTTAAAGTCACGACATTCAATATTGGCTATGCTGGATTAGATAAGGATCAAGATTTCTTTATGGATGGGGGAAAGGGATCTGGTTCAAGTAGTAAAGAACAGACTGAAGTTAACTTAAAGAATATGCTTTCGTTTTTACAAAGTGAGAATAGTGATTTTACTTTATTACAAGAAGTAGATATCAAATCGCTTCGTTCATTTGATATAAATGAACATGAATTTTTGAAAAAAGGATTACCTGATTATGCTTCGTCATTCGGAAAGAACTATGATACAAAATGGGTTCCTGTACCAATTACAAGTCCAATGGGATATGCGGAGGCTGGACTAAGTACGTTTTCTAAATATAAAGTTCAAACAGCGAAGAGGTTCCAATTACCAGGAATGGAGCCTTGGCCAAAGCGTTTATTTGATTTAGATCGAGCGATTGTTGAATATAAAATACCGGTTAATAATGGGAAATATGTTAGGCTCGTAAACTTACATTTGTCTGCTTATGATGAAGGTGGAAAAATTAGAAAGCAGCAAGCAGAGTATTTAAAAGAGTATATGAACAAGTATTATCAAAATGGTGATTATGTAATAATGGGCGGAGACTGGAATCAATTAATTTCTAACGCTCAGCTAAGTGATCCGAAATTTGTGAAAGAACGCCCGGAATGGTTAGTAGAGTTGCCGAAAGGTTTTACTGATGGAGGATTTAAGTGGGCTGTAGACCCTTCTGTTATGACTGTGAGGGATGATGTGAAGAAATATGTAGAAGGCGAAAATTTTGTCACAATTATTGATGGTTTTATCGTTTCGCCGAATGTTGAGATTGTAAATGTAAAAGGGACAGACTTGAAGTTTGAAAATAGTGATCACAACCCAGTGAGTGCGGTATTTAAATTGAAGTAATTGATACGTAGAGATTTATGGAATATTTTAAAGAATGTTCCACAAGGTCAGCTAACAAGTAAAATTGTTAGAAGATATTTTAGAAAAATAATATTGTTTTAAAAGGGCACAAATGATGTGCTCTTTTGCATTTAACGAATACTGGGTAGGAATTTAATTGCTTTTCTCCGCGTTTTCTGCCAAGCTTAAGGAGATAAAATACTTCAAAGAAAGAATTATATAGGTGACTTATATGATCGAAGTTAAGACTTCTGAACTTAGTGATGGAGAATTTAATAGAGGTGTATTTGCAACTCGTGATATTAAAAAGGGTGAGTTAATACACGCAGCACCAGTTATCTCTTATCCGAATGAACAGCATGAACACATTGAGAAAACGTTACTTGCTGACTACGCATTTGAGTATGGGATAAATCATACAGCAATTCTTTTAGGCTACGGTATGTTATTTAATCATTCATATACGCCGAATGCAACGTATGATATCGTTTTTGAGAATCATACGTTTAACTTCTTCGCTTATAAGGATATAAAAGCGGGAGAAGAGATCTTAATCAATTATAATGGTGAAGTTGATGATGATGAGCTGTTATGGTTTGATAAAGAAAAAGAAGAGAACGAAAAGTAAATTAACGAGTATAAAAAGAGCGCATTCTGTTGTTGGATGTGCTCTTTTTTTGTTAAAGAAAATAAAGTAAAGATTACAAAAAAATACCACTTTATTTTCGTATGGTATAGTAAGATACTGAGGGATAGTGCTTTGTATAAGGCATATATTTTACAAATTGTTGTCTTTCTGATGACATGTCAAGTTTAGTGGCCTATTTGGGTTGCTTTATTATGCAATATATATTTTAATATGAGTGGCACCTCTTATAATTTAAGAGGTTTATAGGTGTCTCGAATTGATTTTAGGTACACTGTATCTACCACTTTAGGTTTATGTATGTGGGGATATTATGGGCCCGTATAACGGGATAAAAAGATTATAGAAATAGAGGAATCGTAAAATGAATATGCAAGAGGTTTATAAATATTTAAGTACGGTATTGCCTGAAGGTCATGTGAAGCAAGATGAAATGTTAAAGAATCATACGCATATTAAAGTTGGCGGAAAAGCAGATGTGTTCGTTGCGCCTACAAATTATGATGAAATTCAAGAAGTTATCAAGTATGCGAATCAATATAAGATTCCAGTTACGTTTTTAGGAAATGGATCGAATGTCATTATTAAAGATGGTGGTATTCGCGGGATTACAGTAAGTTTAATTCATATTACAGGTGTTACTGTAACAGGAACGACGATTGTAGCGGGGTGTGGTGCAGCAATTATTGATGTATCACGAATTGCATTAGATCACAATTTAACAGGTCTTGAGTTTGCTTGTGGTATTCCAGGTTCAGTTGGTGGAGCATTATATATGAACGCTGGTGCATACGGTGGTGAAGTAGCGTTTGTATTAACGGAAGCTGTTGTAATGACGGGTGATGGAGATTTATGCACTTTAACGAAAGATGAATTTGAATTTGGATATCGTAAGAGTATATTTGCGAACAATCATTACATTATTCTTGAAGCGAAGTTTGAACTTGAAGACGGTGTGCGTGAAGAAATCAAAGAAAAAATGGATGATTTAACGTATAAACGTGAGTCAAAACAGCCTCTAGAATACCCTTCGTGTGGTAGCGTATTTAAGCGCCCACCAAATAACTTTGCTGGTAAGTTAATTCAAGAATCAGGACTACAAGGAAAACGAATCGGTGGTGTAGAAGTTTCAACAAAACATGCTGGATTTATGGTGAATGTTGATAACGGAACGGCACAAGATTACATCGATTTAATTCATTTCGTACAAAAAACAGTTGAAGAGAAATTCGGTGTGAAGTTAGAGAGAGAAGTAAGGATTATTGGAGAAGATAAAGAATAAAGAATAAAGAAATACGTATGAAGATGTGAATTATTTCAAAATAATATTTAGGTATTGTTGACAATTTGTTTGCAATTCAATATAATGACTAGTAATTTAACATATAATATACGTTGAAAGAGCCCAGTAGCAGTTTGTCACTGTTATCAAAGAGAGCTAGGGGTGCTGGAACCTAGCACAAACAAACTTGTGAATTACACTCTGGAGTATCTTAGGTAACGCTAAGCGGATTAGCAATCGATATTATTGCTAAGAGTGGTATGAATAGCTATGCTATTTATACAAACTGGGTGGTAACACGGTGAATAATCGTCCCTATGTCTATCGTAGACATAGGGGCTTTTTTGTTTTTAAAAAATAAAGGGGATGAAATAAGATGAATATCATTGATGAATTAGAGTGGCGCGGCGCTGTGAATCAGCAGACAGATGAAGAAGGTTTACGTAAGTTAGTAGAAGAGAAAAAGATTTCACTATACTGCGGAGTTGATCCGACTGGTGATAGTATGCATATCGGACATTTGATTCCGTTTATGATGATGAAGAGATTCCAGTTAGCTGGCCATCATCCTGTTATTTTAATTGGCGGGGCAACAGGAACAATTGGTGACCCAAGTGGACGTCAATCAGAGCGTCAACTGCAAACGTTAGAAGTAGTACAGCATAATGTGGATGCGTTAACAGCGCAAATGAAAAAGCTATTTGATTTCGGTGGGAATAGCGAAGTGAAGATGGTAAATAACTACGACTGGACACATGAAATAAACATTATTGAGTTTTTACGTGATTACGGCAAAAACTTTAGTATTAATAGCATGTTAGCGAAAGATATTGTAGCAAGTCGTTTAGATACGGGGATCTCTTTCACGGAATTCACGTACCAAATTTTGCAAGCGATGGATTTCCATCATTTATACACGAAAGAAGATGTCCAACTGCAAATTGGTGGTAGTGACCAATGGGGGAATATTACGAGCGGTTTAGATTTAATTCGTAAGCTAGAAGGACATGAGGCGAAAGTATTCGGATTAACAATTCCGTTATTATTAAAATCAGATGGTACGAAATTTGGTAAATCAGCAGGCGGTGCGGTTTGGCTTGATCCTGAAAAAACGACACCGTTTGAATTCTACCAGTTCTGGGTGAATACGGATGATCGTGATGTAGTTAAATACTTGAAATACTTTACGTTCTTAACGAAAGAACGCATAGATGAATTGGCAGCGAAGGTAGAAACAGAGCCTCATAAACGTGAAGCGCAAAAAGTATTAGCGGAAGAAATGACGAAATTCGTTCATGGAGAAGAAGCATTCCTGCAAGCTGTAAAAATTACAGCAGCGTTATTTAGCGGAGATATTAAATCGCTAACAGCTGATGAAATTGAACAAGGCTTTAAAGAAATGCCGACATTCGATTCTTCAAAAGAGAAGAAAAATATTGTAGAGTGGTTAGTTGATTTAGGAATTGAACCATCTAGAAGACAAGCACGTGAGGATATTAATAACGGTGCAATTTCTATGAATGGTGAAAAAGTAACGGATGTAGCTACGGATGTGACTGTAGAAAATTCATTTGATGGAAGATTTATTATTATCCGTAAAGGGAAGAAGAACTACAGTTTAGTGAAATTGGGATAATAGTTTTTGTGAAAGAGTGGAATTCATCTATTTCCACTCTTTTCATATATAATTTCTGTAAAAAAGTCAGTATATTTCGATAATTAAAAGGATTATATTATTCTTCTGCCGAATACAAGTAAGTAGAGACAATTACGGATAAAAATAGCCCGAATCATGCAGGGCATGATTCGGGCTTATATTCAGATTAGTAAGCTAAGCTGAATAGACCTTTAATGTGTGATAAGTAACGAACGTTACTTGCTTCTTTCATTAATGATGCTGGTAGGCCTTTAAGTGGAGTATTGCTTGCTCCGATTGTAGCAACAGCATCTTTACGTCCTAGACTAGCAAGTGTTCCAGAGTTAACAGGTGCGAACTCTTCGAATGCTTTGCCTTCTAGTGCTGCGTATAAGTTGTATCCAATTAACTCACCCATTTGCCAAGCGATCTGTGCAGTTGGTGGGTATGGACGTCCGTCTGGAGCGAAGACAACAGCGCTGTCTCCAGCAACGAATACGTCTTTGTGAGAAGTAGATTGTAGGTATGCATCAACTGTTGCACGACCACGGTTTACTTCAAGACCTGATTCACCGATTAATGGGTTACCTTGTACGCCGCCTGTCCAAACGAATGTGTTAGCAACAAGTTTTTGACCGTCTTTTAAGTCGATTTCATTGCCAGCAACGTTTGTTACAGGAAGACCAGTTAAGAATGTAACACCGCGTGCTTCTAAGCTAGTAGTTGCACGTTCGATTAAGTGGTCTGGTAATACTGGAAGAATTTTTGGACCTGCTTCAACAAGAAGAAGTTTAACTTCTTTTGGATTTACGCCGTGGCTTTTTGCAAGTTTAGGCATAATGTCAGCAAGCTCACCAACTAGCTCAACGCCAGTTAATCCGCCACCACCGATTACGATTGTAGCATCAGCTTCGTTTTTCGTTTTCGCGTATTCACGAATACGGTCTTCAACGTGTTTGTAGATTTTGTTTGCATCAGCAGCAGATTTTAATACCATGCTGTTTTCTTCTAGTCCTGGAATACCGAAGTAAGCAGTTTTACTTCCTAAAGCAACTACAAGTGCATCGTAAGATAAAGTAGTGCCACCAGCTAGTTTGATTTCTTTGCTATCAACAGAGAATGACTCAACTGTTGCAATTTTAAGATCGATGTCTTTACCTTTGAAAAGCTTTGTAAGTGGCATTGCAATTGCTTGCTCAGCAACGTTACCAGCTGCAAGGCGGTGTAGTTCAGTGATGATTTGGTGTGTTGGGTATTGGTTAATCACTGTAACTTGTGCTTCTGATTTGCTGTAGTATTTACGTACGTTTAAAGCGGCAAGAAGACCGCCATAACCAGCGCCTAAGATGACAATTTGTTTTGACATAGTATGATATCCCCCGTCTTTACTAATTGTTGTTATAATTTTAATTATTTATTGTTACGTTCTGCACTAATTTGAAGATATGCGTTCACAAAGCGGAACATTTTTTGTGCTTGTGGGTCTTTTAGTAATTTTAACAGACCGAATAGGCCGATAACTTCAGTGCTTTCGTCAGCACGATCTTTCGCTTCGATTGCAGTTGCAGCCATGCTTTTTACTGTATCTTTTACAGGTTCTACAAGCTCTGTGATTGCACCAACAGTGTCGCTTTTTAGTACTTCATCAGTAGCAACAGTTTGAGCGAAGTCATAAGATTTAGTTAAAATGTTAACAAGCTCAGTTAATTTTGGAAGCTGTTCTACTAGTGTAGTTAATGATTCTTGTACCTCAGGTTTTAACAACTGATCAAGTACATCAAGTTGTCCTTGGCTAGCAGAAATTTGTACAGTTTCTTGTTCTGGCTTTGTTTGAGTCATAGTTTCTGGCATCTCCAATTCTCCTTTACGATAGCAATACTCTTATTTTTTATAAGTAAGATAGTAAACGTTTACGAAACTTTATACAAAGTTTCACAAAACACAATAAAATGCCTTTAAATTTATGGCAGCAAATATGCTGAAATCATAAATCTAAAACCATAACGTCTTACCTATTATTTATGAACTGTCCAATACATGGCTTGTCCGCATAATGGAAAAGCTCCCTTATCGGAAAGTGTATATAATATATATCCTATATTATATACTATATACACCTATGTTAACATAAAAATGATTCCTAATTATTTGATATTAAACGTATAACCTAGTACTGACAAGGCGTGAAAGCGCATAAAATATTTTGTTTCAGCTCGAAATGTACATATATATAAAGAAAAAAAGGGAAAAATGAACAAATTACTGTTCTTTTTTTCCTTTTTCTTATTGTTCAGCCTCTGTAATGAGCATCGATGAGTTACCGCTTTTTTCAAGATGGCATTCGCCCCAAGTGCAAAGAGAATCAAGAATCGATTCTAATGAACATCCGTAGTCAGTAAGGGAATATTCTACTTTTGGTGGTACTTGGTTGTATATTTTTCTTTGAATAACCCCGTCTACTTCTAACTCGCGTAATTGCTGAGTTAACATTTTTTGCGTAATACCAGGCATTAAACGTTTTAGTTCACTCGTTCTCTTAGTCCCTTTCTGTAAGTGGCAAAGAATAACGACTTTCCATTTTCCACCGATGACCTCTAAAGTTGCCTCTACCGGAATATTGTATTTCTTCATATGAAAATCTCCTTTGATGAATATGGATTTCAATTTTTCAACGAAAGAAGCTAAATAATGTAAATGTTACTTTTTAGTGCCTATAGCACTTTAAAGTACGTACTTTTTATCATGTTGAATATGTTTCATAATAGCATACGTAAGAGGCAAATGAGTAGTACGGTACTAAAAAGTGCCTATGTTACTTTTTAGTGCCTATCGTACTTTAAAGTACGTTCTTTCAAAAAGGAATGAAACCATTCATAATAGCATTTGTAGAGAGTAAATATATTTTTTAGAAGATAAAAGGGCCTTTTTATCGCACTATTATGATTGGATTTCTTGTAATAAGGAGGAATTCAATTGAGTTCATATACAGTAGCTTCTTCAGCAACAGAGACGAATAGAAGGAGTATGTTCGCTTTGTTAGCACTAGCGATTAGTGCATTTGGAATAGGAACGACTGAATTTATAAGTATTGGTTTATTACCATCTATTTCGGAAGATTTACATGTTTCTGTTACAACAGCGGGTTTAACCGTTTCTTTATATGCGTTAGGGGTAGCGTTTGGTGCGCCAGTGTTAACGTCGTTAACAGCTAGTATGTCGCGAAAGACGTTATTAATGTGGATTATGATTATTTTCATTATCGGTAATGGAATTGCGGCTGTGGCAACAAGTTTCACTGTGTTACTTATCGCGAGGGTTGTATCTGCTTTCGCACACGGCGTTTTTATGTCAATCGGATCCACAATTGCAGCTGCACTTGTACCAGAGAATAAACGAGCTAGCGCAATTGCTTTTATGTTTACTGGTTTAACTGTGGCGACGATTACAGGTGTACCAATTGGAACTTTTATTGGTCAACAATTTGGCTGGAGAGCATCGTTTATGGTAATTGTGGTAATTGGAATCGTTGCCTTAATCTCAAACAGTATGCTAATTCCATCTAATTTAAAAAAGGGTACACGAGTATCATTTCGTGATCAATTTAAACTTATCACGAATGGAAGACTATTACTTGTTTTCATTATTACTGCATTAGGGTATGGCGGAACATTCGTAACATTTACGTATTTATCACCACTATTACAAGAAGTAACAGGATTTGAAGCAAGTACTGTTACTATCATTTTGTTAGTATACGGGATTGCAATTGCGATAGGGAATATGGTTGGTGGTAAGTTATCAAATCATAATCCAATTCGAGCATTATTTTATATGTTTTTCATTCAAGCGATTGTATTGTTCGTACTAACATTTACAGCACCATTTAAAGTAGCAGGGCTCATTACGATTATTTTCATGGGACTATTCGCATTTATGAATGTTCCTGGATTACAAGTATATGTCGTTATATTAGCTGAACGATTTGTGCCGAGTGCTGTCGATGTAGCATCAGCAATGAATATTGCCGCATTTAACGCAGGGATTGCTCTTGGTGCTTATTTGGGCGGTATTGTAACGAACTCGTTAGGTTTACTTCATACAGCTTGGGTAGGCGGCATCATGGTAGTAGGTGCTGTTATTTTAACAGCGTGGAGTATGGCATTAGAAAAAAGAGATCAAACAAAATAAAGGAGAGAAAATATAATGAAAAATTTACAACGTACAACAACATTGCATAACGGTGTAGGAATGCCTTGGTTCGGCTTAGGTGTATTTAAAGTAGAAGATGGACCAGAACTTGTAGAGGCTGTAAAGTCGGCGATTAAAGCTGGATACCGCAGCATCGATACAGCTGCAATTTATGGGAATGAAAAAGCTGTAGGTGAAGGAATCCGTGCAGGTATTGAAGCAACTGCTATTTCAAGAGAAGATTTATTTATCACTTCAAAAGTGTGGAATGCAGATCAAGGGTATGAAACGACACTTGCTGCATATGAAGAAAGCTTAAAAAAATTAGAACTAGATTATTTAGATCTATATCTTGTTCACTGGCCTGTAGAAGGAAAATATAAAGATACATGGAGAGCGCTAGAAACACTTTATAAAGAAAAGCGCGTACGTGCGATTGGTGTAAGTAACTTCCAAATCCATCACTTACAAGATGTAATGAAAGATGCGGAAATTAAGCCGATGATTAACCAAGTAGAATACCACCCTCGTTTAACACAAAAAGAATTACAAGCTTTCTGTAAAGAACAAGGTATTCAAATGGAAGCATGGTCACCACTTATGCAAGGTCAATTATTAGATAACGAAACATTACAAGCAATTGCTGAGAAACATGGTAAAACGACAGCGCAAGTTATTTTACGTTGGGATCTGCAAAATGGAGTAATCACAATTCCAAAATCAACGAAAGAACACCGCATTATTGCAAACGCTGATGTATTTAATTTTGAATTAACAAAAGAAGATATGGAAAAAATCGATGCGTTAAACGAAAATCACCGCGTTGGTCCAGATCCTGATAACTTTGATTTCTAAGTTTATAGTGGAGAGAGAAGAGTGCAAAGTGCAAACAGTTTGCACTCTTTTTTATTTTGTCTATGCATAAAAAACATTTCTTACTAAATAATAAAGAGTAGTAAATTTGTTATTTTATAAGGGGTTGTAGACATGAATATAAAACGATCGTTCAAGCTAATGGCAGCTTTTTTGAGTGTTTTATTTGTATTTGCGAACTTATTATTCCCACTTCAAAAGGCATCCGCAGAAGTTATGGATCACACGAAGTATGAAATGAATTGGAGTTATAGTAAGTCAAAGAAAAAACCGATTCGAACAGAGCTTATTAAAACAGCCGATGGCAAAATTGCTTTTTGCTTAAATGTAGATTTGAAATCGCCAAGCGGCCAAGACTTACCGGAAATGGGCAAAGTAGATATTAACGTGTATCGCGTACTATTAAACGGATATCCACAGAAGAGCCCGCAAGAATTAGGCGTTTCTGATTGGAGAGATGCACATTACGCAACGCAGCTTGCAGTGTGGAATGCGTTAAAACAAATTGATATTAATGATTTAGATTTCCGTAATAAAAATGTAGAAAAAGTCACGAAAGACATAGTTGAGAAAGCCAATGCTAGTGAAGAGTTACAAGAAATTACGATGAGTGTAACGCCTACAGAAGAACAAGTAGCTGTATTAAAAGATGAGTTTTTTGAAACAGGTTTATATACTGTACAAACAAACGCGAAAAGCGGAACATATAAAGTACAAGCAACAGGTGCACCAGAAGGCGTGAAGTTTGTAAATGAAAAAGGTGAAGCGAAAGCCGAATTTAATGTGGGAGAGAAATTCCGCATTTTAATTCCGAAACAAACGCCAGCGGGTGGATTTAGCTTTAAAGTATCAGGCAATTTGACGAAATTACAAGGAATTGCGCATAAAGGAACACCGACGATTCAAAATGCGGTTGTGTTACTTGAGCGTAGTGAAGAGAAAACAAGTCCGGAGTTAGCGGTAAGTTGGAAAAAAGCAAATGGTCATGATAATAAACCAAATAAACCTTATACACCAAATGAACCACATAAACCGAATCAATATAACAGATGATGAAAAAAACTCGTAAACACTATGTTTACGAGCTTTTTTATTACTCAGCTTCAGAAACTACTGTGAAGCGTTCGTTTACATGTTTTGGAGTTTCGATTTCATCAAGTGCTGCTACTGCGAAGTCTTCGTAACTTACGTAGCTATCGCCTTTTGAGTTAACAAGAAGATTGTCTTTACCAGCTGTATAAGAGCCAGTACGTTTTCCTAATGCGAATAGTGCAGAAGGGCTGATGAATGTCCAAGTGATATCGTTTGTTTGCTTTAGAATTTCTAAGTTTTTACCTTGGTTTTGAGCAGTTGCAAGGTATTCATTTGGGAATCCTGGTGTATCAAATACACGTGTTGTTTTCTCTTCGTCTACAAATAAGCTACCAGCGCCGCCGACTACAAGTAATTTCGTATTAGGTGCACCTTTCATAGCTTCAATTAGTACATTTCCTGCATCTACATGAAGATGTTCCTGTCCTGCTGGAGCACCGAATGCATTTACAACTACATCAAATGCCCCTAGGTCGTTAGATGTAAGAGAGAATACATCTTTCTCTAAAACTTTTACGTTTTCTTCTGTAATTTTTGCAGCGTTTCTTACGATTGCAGTTACTTCATGTCCACGATCTAATGCCTCTTTTAAAATACGACTTCCTGCTTTACCAGTTGCTCCGATAATTCCGATTTTCATAATGAATCCCTCCAAAGTGTTTTATTAAAGTGTATATCTGAAAGTAAATGAATGTATTGTAATTGGGTTTGTTACAACTTGTTGTAATCATTATAGTTACAGGTTGATATTTTTGTCAATGGGGTTGTTTGTGAATTTATTTTTTGTTTTAGTATGTGTAGTTGAGGAAACGTAAGTCATAAAAAACATAGTTGATCTACAAAACCCCTAGTATTTGGAAAAGGGAAAATTGTCGAAAAATGTTGATTTTTAAATATTTTTTAAATATAATTCGTTTTATGAATAAAAGGAGGGGGTTAATTGTATGAATATTTTAGAACAATTCGTTTCATCAACGAATACAATTCTTTGGTCGTATGTTCTTATTGCAATGTTAATTGGTTTAGGTCTTTATTTTTCTATTAAATTGAAATTCGTACAAATTACTCATTTAGGGGAAATGGTTCGACTAATGAGTGATGGGTTAACTGGTAAGACACGTAAAAAAGGAAGCGTATCATCATTCCAAGCTTTCTGTATGAGTTCAGCAGCTCGTATTGGGATCGGGAACTTAGCTGGCGTAGCGTTAGCTATTTCTATGGGAGGACCCGGAGCTGTATTTTGGATGTGGGTGATTGCGATTATCGGGGCGTCTTCAAGTTTCGTAGAAAGTACGCTTGCGCAAATTTATAAAATAAAAGATGGCAGTGGCTTCCGTGGTGGTCCTGCTTATTATATGGAAAAAGGTTTAAATAAACGTTGGATGGGGATTTGGTTCTCTATTCTAATCACAATTAGTTACGGTTTAATTTTCAACTCAGTACAAGCAAATACAGTTACATTAGCATTTGAAAATGCATTTGGTATTGAGCGTTATGTTGTTGGAATCGTATTAGCGGTATTAGTAGCGGTTATTATTTTTGGTGGCGTGAAAAGTATTGCGCGTATGTCAGAAATGATTGTTCCACCAATGGCACTTCTTTATATTGCAGTAGCTATTTTCGTTGTTATTAAAAATTATTATTTAATACCGGACATGTTTACAGAAATCTTTAAAGGTGCATTTGGTTTAGATTCAGCTGTAGGTGGCGGTATTGGTGCTGCGATGAAATATGGTATTCAGCGCGGATTATTTGCGAATGAAGCAGGTATGGGTAGTGCGCCAAACGCGGCAGCAACAGCGGATGTAACACATCCAGCGAAACAAGGGTTTATTCAAACAATTGGAGTTTTAGTAGATACATTCTTAGTATGTACATCAACAGCGTTTATCGTACTATGTTCTGGTGCATATAAGGCAACAAATTTAGAAGGTATTGAATTAACGCAAGTGGCGTTAAGTTCACAAATCGGTTCATGGGCAAGTAGCTTCTTAGCGATCATCATTTTCTTATTTGCTTTCAGTTCACTTCTAGGAAACTACTATTATGGTGAAACGAATATTGAATTCATTAAACAAAGTAAAACTTGGTTAACAATTTACCGTATTGCGGTAGTGGCAATGGTATTATTCGGTTCTGTCGCGACACTTAAAGTCGTATGGAGTATGGCAGACTTATTTATGGGGCTAATGGTAATTACAAACTTAATTGCGATTACGTTTCTTGGCCGATTTGCGTATGCTGCGTTGGCAGACTATGTAAGACAAAAGAAACAAGGGAAAGATCCAGTTTTCAGTGCAGATTCTATTCCTGGCTTAACGAACACAGAGTGTTGGGATAAGTCAGTGGTAGTGGATAAAGAAAAAGCTGTGTAATGAAAAAAGAGCATCGAGATGAATTCGATGCTCTTTTTTTGTTGTAATAAATGATGTGAAAAACACGCATGTAAGGAATTGTGACATGGTTATGTTAAAAAAACTTACATTTTTGTCGGAAATTCTTGATTGCTAAAAGTTTTTAGAATATAATTTTCTTATTGTAAGGAATAGGGGGCAATACAATTATGGATTTTTTAACTAATGTAATTGGGGATATAAATAATGTCCTTTGGTCATATATCATTATTGCGATGTTAATTGGGTTAGGACTTTACTTTTCATTTCGTGTGAAATTTGTCCAAATTCGTTACTTCGGTGAAATGATTCGCTTGCTTGGGGATGGGGCGAGTTCAAAGACAAGAAAAGCGCAAAAAGAAAAAAGTGGTGTATCATCATTCCAAGCATTTTGTATGAGTACAGCTTCTCGTGTAGGTACTGGTAACTTAGCTGGTGTAGCTATTGCAATTTCCATGGGAGGACCTGGAGCTGTATTTTGGATGTGGTTAATCGCGGTAATTGGGGGTGCTTCTGCATTTGTAGAGAGCACGTTAGCACAAATTTATAAAGTAAAAGATGGGAATACATTCCGTGGGGGCCCAGCGTATTATATGGAAAAGGGTTTAAAGAAACGCTGGTTAGGTATTATTTTCTCTGTTCTAATAACAGTTAGCTTCGGATTAATTTTTAATGCTGTACAATCAAATACTGTAGCGGCAGCCTTTGATGAGGCATTTAAAACAGATGGCAGACTTGTTGGTGTTGTTATGGCTGGTTTACTTGCAATCATTATTTTCGGCGGGGTTAAGCGAATTGCACGTGCAGTTGAAATGATTGTTCCAGTAATGGCAATTATATATGTAGCAGTTGCATTATTCGTTGTTGTAACAAACATTACGGCAATTCCGCATGTATTTAAAGAGATTTTCTTACATGCTTTCGGAATTAAAGAAGTAGTGGGTGGGGGATTAGGAGCTGCGATTTTACTAGGAGTAAAACGTGGATTATTCTCAAATGAAGCTGGTATGGGTAGTGCGCCGAACGCAGCAGCGACTGCAAACGTAACGCACCCAGTTAAACAAGGTTTCATTCAAACTTTAGGGGTATTTACAGATACATTATTAATTTGTAGTTGTACAGCATTCATCATTTTATTATCTGATGTACCTGGTGCAGCTGATTTAAATGGAATTCAATTAACGCAACAAGCGTTAAGTCAACACATTGGACCATGGGCATCTATATTTGTAGCAGTTGCAATCTTCTTATTTGCATTTAGTTCACTAGTAGGTAACTACTACTATGGTGAAACAAATATTGAATTCTTAAATGGAAGTAAAGTGTTACTAAATGTTTATCGAATTGCTGTACTTGGTATGGTTATGTTAGGTTCTGTAGCAACGATTCAAATCGTTTGGGACTTAGCAGATTTATTCATGGGTATTATGGCTGTTATTAACTTAGTTGCGATTGTATTCCTTTCTAAGTATGCTTTCGCGGCACTATCAGATTATGTGAAGCAAAAGAAACAAGGAAAAGATCCAGTCTTTTATGCGGAGTCTATTCCAGGATTGAACAATACAGAGTGTTGGGATAAGCCAGTAGCGGAGAAAGAAAAAGCGGTATAATGAGATGAGCATCAAGTGAAACTTGATGCTCATTTTTTTTATTACATAATGAAAAAGACGAACATTAATGAAGGTTTTATAATAAAATGTAATTTTTTAAAGGAAAGTGCAGATATGAGTTGTGATTTATGTTAGAATGGAAAATGCCTTTGAGACAAGAGGTTTTATGATCTTTTCCATCTAATCAATGGTTTTTGAGGAGAAGTGGAAAGTTCGGATTATTTCTTATTTCGAGTGGTCAGACGTTCAACGTTAATGAAGAGTTAAATGGAGGATTTTATTCATGAAGTTTGTTATGTTTCTTGTAGGATTACTCGTTGTATTCGCACTAGGTTTTCTTATAAGTTCTGATCGTAAGAAGATTAAGTATAAACCAATCGCAATCATGCTTGTTATTCAGCTAGCGTTAACGTATTTCTTATTAAATACGCCAATTGGCTATATTTTAGTAAAAGGAATTTCAGATGGATTTGGAGCACTTCTTGGATATGCGGAATCTGGAATCGTTTTCGTATTTGGTGGCCTTGTTAATAAAGGAGAGGTTTCATTCTTCTTAACAGCTTTATTACCAATCGTATTCTTTGCCGTTTTAATTGGAATTCTGCAACACTTTAAAATTTTACCGATATTTATTCGTGCTATTGGTACTTTGTTAAGTAAAGTAAATGGTTTAGGGAAATTAGAATCATATAATGCAGTAGCGGCTGCAATTGTTGGACAAGCAGAAGTATTTATTACAGTAAAAGATCAATTAAGTAAAATCCCAAAACATCGTTTATATACATTATGTGCATCTTCCATGTCGACAGTGTCGATGTCAATTGTTGGTTCTTATATGAAAATGATCGAACCGAAATATGTAGTAACAGCACTTGTATTAAATTTATTTAGTGGTTTCATTATCATTCATATTATTAATCCGTACGATATTACAGAAGAAGAAGATACACTGCAGTTAGAAAATAAGAAGAAACAATCATTCTTTGAAATGCTGAGCGAATATATTATGCTCGGTTTCACAATCGCGATAACAGTAGCAGCAATGTTACTTGGTTTCGTAGCATTAATTACAGCAATCAATAGCTTGTTTGATTCAGTGTTCGGTATTACATTCCAAGCTATTTTAGGATATATTTTCTCACCATTAGCATTCGTAATGGGAATTCCGCAATCAGAGATGGTAACAGCGGGACAAATTATGGCAACAAAATTAGTATCAAACGAGTTTGTTGCAATGCTTGATCTTGGGAAATTAGCTGGTGAGTTATCAGCTCGTACAGTCGGTATTCTTTCTGTATTCCTTGTATCATTTGCGAACTTCTCATCTATCGGAATTATCGCAGGTGCAACGAAAGGTATCGATGAAAACCAATCAAATGTTGTATCATCATTCGGTTTACGCCTTGTGTACGGTGCGACATTAGTAAGTCTTTTATCAGCGATTATCGTTGGTGTTATGTTATAAAGTGAAACTTTAATCAGTGGGGGTTTTCTTCATCCCCCACTGATTATTAGCCTTCACCAATCGGGCTTTTACGGGCAGTTGATTCCCCACCTAACTTCTTTGTTTTCGCTGAATTTTGAGGTGGGGTCTTACTGCCCGTTAATGCGGGATAAAAAGGATGGTCCTAGCTCCAAGCTAGGACTATTTTTTATGGTAAATTTTCATGAAAAAACCAATTAAGTAGGAATATATTAACATATAAAAATCTTTTAAAATTTATATTGCATTTCGGTTAGATAACGCTTACAATTTGATTTGTAGGTGGTATCAATTTCAGACTTTCGATTATGGTAGGAGAGAAGAAGCTACCTTTTATAAATTGCAATTTATGTAAACGCTTACTGATTTTAGATAACAGTGGAATAGTATTTAGGGGTTTTAAATTTTTTTAACATCAATGGTCAGACGTCATTCGTTATACGACCGATAACTCGTGGGAGAAGTGGAGGATTCACATATGAAAATAGTAATGTTTCTAGTCGGTTTACTTGTAGTGTTTGTACTAGGTTTCCTTATAAGTTCAGATCGTAAGAAAATTAAATATAAACCAATTGCACTTATGCTTGTTATTCAATTGGTACTTGCGTATTTCTTATTAAATACAAAGATCGGATTTGTATTAGTAAAAGGGATTGCAGATGGGTTTGGCGCTATTTTAAAATTTGCGGAAGCTGGGGTTAATTTCGTATTTGGTGGTTTAGCGAATGATGGACAAGCACCATTCTTCTTAACAGTATTATTACCAATTATTTTCTTAGCAGTATTAATCGGGATTCTGCAACATATTAAAATTTTACCGATTATCATTCGTGCAGTCGGTTTCGTATTAAGTAAAATTAACGGTTTAGGAAAACTAGAATCATATAATGCGGTAGCAGCTGCAATTGTTGGTCAAGGTGAAGTATTCATTACAGTAAAAGATCAATTAAGCAAATTACCGAAAAATCGTTTATACACACTATGTGCATCTTCAATGTCAACAGTATCGATGTCAATCGTCGGTTCTTATATGAAAATGATTGATCCAAAATATGTAGTAACAGCACTTGTACTAAACTTATTCAGTGGATTCATTATCGTTCATATCATTAATCCATATGATGTGAAAGAAGAAGACGATATTTTAGAATTACAAGAAGATAAGAAACAAACATTCTTTGAAATGTTAGGCGAATATATTATGCTTGGTTTCTCTATCGCTGTAACAGTAGCGGCGATGTTAATCGGTTTCGTAGCATTAATTACAGCAATTAACGGTGTATTCGATTCTATTTTCGGAATCACATTCCAAAGCATTTTAGGTTACATCTTCTCACCATTAGCATTCATAATGGGTATTCCAACATCAGAGATGCTAACAGCAGGACAAATTATGGCAACGAAATTAGTAACAAACGAATTTGTTGCGATGCTTGATTTAGGCAAAGTAGCTGGTGAGTTATCAACTCGTACAGTAGGTATTTTATCAATCTTCCTTGTATCATTTGCGAACTTCTCATCTATCGGAATTATCGCAGGTGCAACGAAGAGTATCGATGGCAAACAAGCAAATGTTGTATCATCATTCGGACTAAAACTTGTATACGGTGCAACGTTAGTAAGTATATTATCAGCGATTATCGTTGGGGTTATGCTTTAATAAATAAAGAAAAGCAATGAGCGCGGGCTCATTGCTTTTTTTTATTCAGCTGGAGGCGTAAATGTACGTTTCTCTAATTCAGCATCTAACATAAATAGCGCATTTGAATCGCTTGTAATACGTTTTAACTTTTGGATGATGCTATCGAATGAAGCTTCTTCTTCTACTTGCTCGTCAACGAACCATTTTAAAAATGTAATTGTTGCGTGTTCACGCTCATCCCAAGCGATATCAGATAAGTTGTAAATACGTTTCGTTACTTCACGCTCGTGCTCAAGTGCCACTTCAAAAGCGTTCAGTACAGATTCGTATTCGTTGTTAGGATTATCAAATCCAGTAATAATAGCGCGCTCGCCGCGGTCATTAATGTAGTTGTAAAGTTTCATTGCGTGGAAACGCTCTTCTTCAGCTTGTACAAGGAAAAAGTTAGCGAATCCATCATAGCTTTCTGCTGTACAGTAAGCAGCCATTGCCATATAAGCATGAGCGGAATAGAATTCAAAGTTCATTTGATCGTTTAGTGCGTCGTGCAATTTTTTAGATAACATAAAATCCCCCTTATATTGTGACAAGAATATTATACCATAATTGATAATATTCTCATTTGGATACCTCGAACCTTTTTGAAAGCTTTGTGACGTGTGTGTCCATAATGTCTTGCAGGTCTAAATCATATTTTTGCGAAAGAATAATAAGGTTAGATAGTACATCACCAAGTTCTTCTTTTAGTTCTTGTTTTAGCTCTTCTTCTGTTTTCGCGTCTTCATCAGGACGATCACGGCCGATTTCAATTGCGCGAACAACGCGTGAAACTTCCCCAACTTCCTCAGTTAAGAAATTTAAGCGAATAAAGGAGTTATGCTGTGACCAGCTTCGTTTTTCGTAAAATTCCTCAACCCATCTTTGAAATGCAACGATATCCATTTCTTTCTCATCCCCTCAATATGTTGTACAATATCAATTGTATCATGACAATATATAGTTTTGGGGTGTAGGAATGAGAAAGATTTGTGTGTTTGCAGGTTCAAATTTAGGGGAGAGACCAGAGTTTAAAGAGCAGGCAATCCAGCTAGGGAAAATGTTTGTTGAGAACGACTATGAGCTTGTATACGGTGGTTCATGCGTTGGATTAATGGGAGAAGTAGCGAATGAAGTTCTTCGTTTAGGCGGGCGTGTGACAGGGGTTATGCCGCGCGGTTTATTCCGAGGAGAAATTGTACATACAGGATTAACAGAACTAATTGAAGTAGAGACGATGCATGAGCGTAAAGCAAAAATGGCAGAGCTTGCAGATGCTTTCATTGCACTACCAGGCGGATATGGAACGTTTGAAGAATTATTTGAAGTTGTATGTTGGTCACAAATTGGTATACATAATAAGCCAGTTGGTTTATTAAACATTAAAGACTTTTACGGACCGATTTTACAAATGGTTGAACGTGCTGCGGATGAAGGGTTTATGAATCCATCAAATAAAGAGTTGATCGTTTCAGCTGAGACGGCAGATGAATTAATTCATGAAATCCAAAATTATGAGCGTCCTGTTTTGGGAACAAAGTGGAAGCAACTATCATAATACAATTTTATAGAGATTTGCGGAAACACATGTCGTTTTAATTGAAAATGGCATGTGTTTTTAATTTGGTTAAATATGTTAATGTTGAGATGTAATGTTTTTTTGAAAAGGAGAAATAGATGGAGGAGTTTGTATATTTACGACCTGTTTTTAAAAGTATTTTAGCTGCAACTATTCTTGTTTTGCTAATTGTTTTAAGACAGAAGAAAGAGTTAATTAATGAGTTTTCGCTTTGGTTTATTTCGATATTATGTATCGGTGTTTCGGCGATAACACTGTTTATGTCTGGGTTTATTGTTGATGAGTATAATCTCGGTGGAGATGGACAATCATTTTGTATGTTTATAGCGATTGGCTGTATTAGCGGTTTGAATTTCATTATTTATTATAGACGGCATTAAAAATAAGGCATTCCGTATTACTTTGGAATGCCTTTATCATTTTGATTACTTTGTTTTTTATACAGGTACCAGCCACCCCAGCCGCCACCAACTGCTACAACAACGAGGAAAGCATAGTCTTTAACCTCGACACGTATATTGAAAATAGTAGCTATAAGTAAGACAATCCCAACTGTTATTAACGCAAAAAATGCTCTAATTAAGTAGTCTTTCAACTGAACCACTCCCGTCATTTAAGTAGTAAATGATGAATTTGGAAAAGCTTTTTGGATCTAATTACTAAAGGGTGTTTCCTATATTTTAACATAAAAGGGATTGTAATATATTGATAAAAGTAGGGGAGAGGGACGCTATTATTGTCGTTATTTGTTGGTAAATCGATATTCTTTGTCGAATCGTTGATATATTGCGAGTTGTGATCGATATATTTGAAAAATCGTTGATATAATTTCATGTACCGTCATACGGGAACAACCAATAGAAAAAAGCGACTCTGTGTGAGCCGCTTCCGCTTTTAAATATTATCTAGCTTCAGCGGCTAGAATCTCCGGTCATTTCGCTCTCTCGCTCGAAGCAAAAAGCGCTTCAAGGTCGAGAGCTCCAATGCCCTGCGATTCTGAACGAGCCGCTTCCGCATTTAAGTCTATTATTGATTCAAGAACGCACGTAGCATCCAAGCGTGTTTTTCTAGTTCTGTGTAGATGCCTAGTAGTAGGTCAGATGTCATTTCGTCATCAGAATTTTGAGCGATTTCCATGCCTTTTTTCAGTTCGCCTAGCATCATTTCGTAGTCTTTCATGATTGCTTCGACCATCCCTTCTGCAGTTTCTCCGTAAGCTGCTTCTTGAATAGAAGATAGTTCTAAGTATTCTTTCATTGTTCCTACTGGTTTACCGCCAATTGCTAAAATACGTTCTGCAATTTCATCGATGTGAGTAGCTGATTCTGTGTAAAGTTCTTCGAATTTCTCGTGTAATGTGAAGAATTGAGGTCCTTTTACATACCAGTGGAAGTTGTGTAGTTTTGTGAATAAAACGCTCCAGTCTGCTACTTGTTTGTTTAATACTTCGATTACTTGTTTATTCATTATGATCAATCTCCCTTTGAGTTGTTATGTTATATCGATTACTAATTTATAATTATTATAATCTAGTAATATGTATAAATCAACCCTTTTGCTGGAATTAATTTGAACAAATTATGAACTGTTGTAAACAAAAATCCCTATT
>NZ_NUVD01000017.1:115689-236774 GCF_002564555.1 Bacillus cereus
AATAGGGATTTTTGTTTACATCCAGCTCCAGCGGCTAGATCAGTTATTTGTTATACAGCCTGCTGTTTCTCTTCTACATCCTGTTCATCCCAGCACTCTGTATTCTTTAAGCCAGGGATAGAATTTGCAACGAAAACAGGATCTTTTCCTTGTTTCTTTTGCTTTATATAGTCTACTAATGCCGCGTAGGCGAACTTGCTAAGGAATGAGATGGCAATTAAGTTTGTAAATACCATTAGTCCCATGAATAAATCAGCTAAACTCCAAACTGTTTGAAGGGCAGCGATTGATCCGAAGAATACCATTCCGACAACTGCAACGCGATAAATCATTAACCATGTTTTGCTTTCTTTAATGAATGCGATATTTGTTTCACCATAATAGTAGTTTCCTAGTAAAGAACTGAAAGCGAATAGGAAGATAATAATCGCTAAGAAAGTGCTTGCCCACGATCCGATTTGTGAACTTAATGCTTGTTGTGTTAATTCAATACCTTGTAAATTCGTTCCTTTGTAAAGTCCAGAACATAATACGATAAATGCTGTTGATGTACATACTAAGAATGTATCTACGAAAACACCTAATGCTTGAACAAGTCCTTGTTTTGCAGGGTGAGATACATCTGATGTTGCAGCTGCGTTAGGAGAGCTACCCATACCTGCTTCTGTTGCGAATAAACCGCGCTGAATTCCGAACTTGATTGCTGCACCAATACCACCAGCGATGGCTTGGTCTAGACCGAATGCACTGTTGAATATTTCCATAAAAATGCTTGGTAACATATCGAAGTTTTTAATAACGACAAAAACAGCCACACCAATATAAACGATTGCCATTGGAGGAACAATCATTTCTGTAATACGTGAAATGCTTTTAATACCGCCAAAAATAATAAACGCAACTAATATGGCTAATAGAGCTCCTACGATCGTTCGCTCTGCTCCGAATGCGTTTTCAAATGCTATTGTTACTGTATTTGCTTGTACTGAATTGAAAATTAATCCGTACGTAACTGTAATAAGAAGTGAAAACCAGACACCCATCCAGCGTTTGTTTAACCCTTTTTCCATGTAATATGCTGGTCCACCACGGAACCTGCTTCCATCTTTCACTTTATAAATTTGCGCAAGTGTGCATTCTACAAAACTAGTAGCTGCCCCGATAATTGCGATAAACCACATCCAAAATATTGCGCCTGGTCCACCCATTGAAATTGCTAGTGCTACACCAGCTAAGTTACCGATACCAATACGAGCTGCTGCACTTAAGCAAAATGCTTGGAACGGAGAGATACTATCTTTCTTCTTTTCTTTTCGATTGAACCCTTTACTAATTAAACTGACCATCTCACCGAAATGAGTAATTTGGACAAATTTCAATTTAAAAGAGAAATAAAGACCGAAGCCGATTAGCATTGCAATAAGAATATATGACCATAAAATATTATTCGTTACCTCAAGGAATCTGCTAAAGATATCAACCATATAATACACTTCCTTTTTTTCGTAATAAGAAAATTATATGCAAAAAATATGCCGGAATCAATTTTTCTAAAAAATTATGTTACTTAAACTCGTTATGTGTTATGATTAAGTTACATCGTAATTATTTTTAGAATTATTCACATTTTGAAAAACAAAATTTCAAGTGAGAAAGAAGGGATGATTTGAAAGAAGCGTCTTTATTGAAAGTAATTCTTCAGAGTTTGAAAATGAGAAGTAATGTATTTTTTATCATTACATTTTCAAGTATCTTTTTAGGAGCCACTTATTATTACAATAAAAGATTTCCAAATCACAGGTATCCTGAATGGTTAGAATTTCTAAAATTGATTGGATGAACAAAAGACAGAAAAACAGAAAATTAAAACAAAAAACAAAAACAATTTATTGTTGAGGAGGAACTAGTATGAATATAAGAGAAAGCGAACTTCCAGGTATTGGTTATAAGTTTCAAATCGTTACAAGAGGTAACGAAAAAATGGTGATAGTTATTCATGATGATGGGCGTAGAGAAATGTATCATTTTGATTCAGACCATGAAGAAAGCATCTCAAGCATTTCACTACGTGACTCAGAGGCAAGACAAATTGCAGCAATATTAGGTGGAATGGTATATAAGCCTAGGGCATTAGAAAATGTTGAGATGGTCTTTGAAGGTTTAGCGATTGAATGGTTCAAAGTAGAGAATGCAGCTCCAGCAATCGGGAAAACAATTGGCGATCTTGAAATAAGAAAAACATATAGCGTAACGATAATTGCAGTTATGAAGAAGAATATGAAAAAGCTATTTAATCCAGGACCAGAAACGGTAATTGAAGAAGGCGATATGCTTGTAGTTTCAGGTGAGAGAGAAGAAATTAAAAAAATTATTAATGAACTACTTTCGAATAGGGGGACTGACTAGATGGATACTTTAATTTTTGAAGTTGGTACGGCTTTAGTTTTAGTAGCGATTGCGGCAGTAATCGCTGGGAGGTTTAAATTCTCGGTAATTCCTTTTCTAATCGTTCTTGGCATGCTAGTAGGACCACATGCTCCGGTACTAGGTGTAATCGATCTCAGGTTTATAGAAAGTGAAAGTGTAATTTCCTTCCTCGGAAGAATCGGCGTTCTGTTCCTTCTTTTCTATCTAGGATTAGAATTTTCGATGAAAAAATTAATTAAATCTGGACGTTCTATTGCGATTGGCGGAACGATTTATATTTTAATTAACTTTTCACTTGGATTATTATATGGATTTATAATGGGATTCCCTTTGCTAGAAATCTTAATTATCGCGGGTATTATTACGATTTCTTCTAGTGCTATCGTTGCAAAAGTATTAGTTGATCTAAGAAGAACTGGTAATAATGAAACCGAACTAATTTTAGGAATTATTATGTTCGAAGATATATTCCTTGCTGTATATTTATCAGTCGTTTCTGGCTTAGTTCTTGGAGATCATGCTTCCTTCTTAGGTGCTCTTACTTCAATTGGAATCGCTTTAGGATACATGCTTCTATTCTTTGTAGTAGCTAGAAAGGCTACTCCGTTATTAAATAAATTACTCAATATTAGTTCAGATGAAATTTTTATTATTGTAGTATTTGCTTCTTTATTCTTTATTGCAGGTTTCTCAGAAACAATTCACGTTGCAGAAGCAATCGGAGCACTTCTTTTAGGGTTAGTTTTTTCTGAGACAGAGCATAGTGACCGAATTGAACATCTTGTTGTTCCATTTAGAGATTTCTTTGGAGCTATTTTCTTCTTCAGTTTCGGATTAAGTATCGATCCGTTCTCATTAGGCGGAGCGATTTGGTTAACGTTAGGTGCTGTCCTTCTTACTATAATCGGTAACTTCGTAGCAGGGATGATTGCAGGAAGACAGGCTGGATTATCGCATAAGGCGTCAACGAATATTGGATTAACAATCGTTTCAAGAGGAGAATTCTCCATTATTATGGCTAATATCGGTATCGCTGGTGGTTTAATGTCAGTGTTGAAACCATTCTCAGCATTATATGTGCTTATCCTATCTATTTTAGGACCTCTTCTGACGAAAGAATCAAAAAATGTGTATAAATTTTTAAATAAAATCTTTAAGTGGGATACAAAAACGAGCTAAATTTAGAAAAATAAAAGTACAAGAACTTACTACTTGTACTTTTATTTTTTGTAACGAAAACAGCAAAGAGAGGTAAATGATGTTAGGAGAGTTGATTCATTCAGTTTTAGTTTTTTTAGAAGGACTTGGTTATTGGGGAATTATGCTTGGATTGATGTTAGAGGTTATTCCGAGTGAAATCGTATTGTCTTATGCGGGCTATTTAGTATCAACAGGAAGCATTACATTTTGGGGCGCTGTCGCGTTCGGTACAATTGGTGGTGTAATCGCACAACTATTTATTTATTGGATCGGTCGATATGGAGGAAGACCTGTTCTTGAGCGATATGGAAAATATATTTTGATTCAGAAGAAACATATTGATTATGCTGAAGCGTGGTTTAATCGTTACGGAACTGGTGTGATTTTTACAGCGCGTTTTATTCCTGTTGTGCGTCATGCTATTTCGATACCAGCGGGTATTGCGAAAATGTCACATGCTAAGTTTATTACTCTAACTACATTAGCTGTTATTCCATGGTCAATCGTGTTTGTATATTTGGGCTTTAAATTAGGGACAGAGTGGGAAAGTATTAATAAAGTAGCTGGACCATATGTGAAATATTTTGCACTTGCTGCGATTGTTTGCGCAATTGGTTATTTTGTACTAAAAAAAATGATGAAAAAGAAGTGATTATGGAAAAGAGCCTATATTGATATAGGTTTTTTTTATTGTCATTTTTCAAAGGATAAAAGAGTATGTTTAATATTTACCATATTGTGGCATATATATAGAAAAAGAAGGCTTGGAAAGGGGAATAAAAAGAAATGGAACTCCAGTTTCAAAATGTATATCAACAGGTGGAGAATTGGTATGTGTTGGATTCGGAGCTTCCTTGGGATGTCAAAAAGTTGAGAGAAGATTTGTTTTCTCTTATTGAAACATGTAAAACGCCAGTTATTTTTTGTGATACATGTGATGCAAACAATGTACTTCTATCATTAGGGGAAGAAGAAGAAGAATTTCTATTTCAGGTAGGTGGCTTTTACCATAAAGAAAAACAATTAATTTTCGTTTGTATGTGGGAAGAGTATGAACAAGTGCTGAAAACGCTACTGCATGAATTTCGGCATGCGATGCAGGATAAGAGGGATGAATTGTATGTGGGAAGTGAATCGTACGAAGAGAGATGGATTGAGAAAGATGCGAGGAAGTTCGCGGAGAGGAAATTAGATGAATATAAAAATAGAAAATTGATGTAAAGCATAGTGGAGAAATAGCGCTGTGCTTTCTTTGATGCTTACTAAAAGTAAGTGATTGACTTTTATAAAGTTTAGTTCTAAACTAATGGTATGAAACGAGCGAGGTGATAGGGTGAAAACAGAAGATAGACTCGGATTACTATTATGGTTTCGTTTATCACGTTTTTATAACAAAAGTATTCGTGAGACGAATCAGCATTTGAAAGAATGGAATGTATCTGCCGCTCAGTTTGATGTGCTAGCTCAAGTTGGAGGACATGACCGTTTAACGCAGCAAGAGCTTGGAAATAAGCTATTTGTTACGAAAGGAAATGTTACGCAGCTTTTAAATAAAATGGAGCAGCTGGAGTGGATTCATCGTGAACAAGAAGGTACTACGAAATATATTTCGTTAACAGAAAAGGGCAGAGCATTATATGCGGAAATCATCCCGCCTCAAGAGACATTCCAAGCGGAGCAGTTTCAAAATTTAAATGTAGAAGAACAACAGCAATTATTACAATTACTAAAAAAATTACAGTGAGAAAAAGTTTTGAAATAAATCTTGAATTCGAGATAATATGAGGTGAAGGATATGTTTAGAAAAGTTGATCATAAAAATATGGGAAGAGCAAATCACGGTTGGTTAAATACACATTTTCATTTTTCCTTTGCGAATTACTATAATCCAAATAACATGAACTTTGGAGCATTACGTGTTATTAATGATGATTTAGTAGCGGTACAAACTGGTTTTGATATGCATCCGCACCGCGATATGGAGATTATTTCTTACGTTGTAGATGGTGCTTTAACACATGAAGATAGCATGGGAAACCGCGGAACAATTGAGCGTGGACATGTTCAATATATGAGTGCTGGTACTGGTGTATTTCATAGTGAGCATAACTTAGGAAATGAAACACTACGTTTATTACAAATTTGGATTTTGCCGGATCGCGATGGTCATAAACCGAACTATGGTGAGTTTAAATTTGATTGGAGTAAGCGTGAAAACGCATGGTTCCATATGGTATCTCCAATAGAAGGGGATGCACCAATTCAGATTCACCAAGATGCGAATTTATATTCTTTATCATTAGAGGCTGGAAAAGAAATTCATTTTCCTGTGAAAGAAGGCCGTCAATTGTACCTCCTGCAAATTGAGGGAAGTAGTGTAATAAATGGTGAAACACTTGTTATGCGTGATGCGGCAGAAGCGGTAGAAGAAGATATTCATATTCAAGCGAAAGAGCAATCACACTATTTAGCAATTGAATTACAAAAACAATAAAACGTTTATGAACAAGAGGACATTGAATAAGATGTCCTCTTTTTTTTTGTGGAATTGTCAGAAAAAACTTTCTCAATGTTTCAGGAGAGGTATTGGCTTAAAAAATAAGAATTGTATACAAGTGTCAAAAATCTTTATGGGAATGGGGAATGTTATAGTGAAAAAGAAAGTCATTTCATCAGCATTAGCGTTAACTGTTATCGCCGGGGGATTTGGAACATTTGGAGCAACGACTACGAAAGCGGAAGAACAAAAAATTCAATATCATCAAGAGTTTAAAACGCCTGCATACATAGGTGAAGAGTGGAAGGCACCAGAAGGACTAGATAAAAAAGAAACGGTCTTTCAATATTTAGAAAGTAAAAAAGATATGTTTAAACTAGCAGGAAATATTGACAAACACTTTAATGTTGTAGGGGAAGAAAAAGATGCTGAGTCTGGCACGACACATGTGAAGTTAGTTGAGAAACATAATAACATTCCTGTGTATGGTTCAGACCAAACTGTTACGTTAGATAAAGAGAATAATGTAAAGGCATTCTTCGGACAAGTTATTCCGAATTTAGAGGATAAAAATATTCCTGCCTTTGCAAGTATTAGTGCAGAACAAGCAGAAACGATTGCAAAGGCTGATATAGAGAAAGAAATTGGTAAAGTAAAGAATTATGATGGTGTGAAAAAAGATTTATTTGTGTATGAAAAAGATGGAAATTACTATCTGGCATATCTCGTTAAAGCATCGATTTCAAAACCAGCTCCAGGTTACTGGCATTATTTTGTTGATGCAACAAATGGAAATGTGATTGAGAAATATAATGCGGTAGATAACGTTACTGGATTTGGCTATGGAGTATTAGGTGGTAGACAATCATTTGAAATTGCTAAGGATACGAAAACAGGCGAGTTTAATTTATTTGATGGTAAACGAGGACAAGGTATCCATACATTTGATGCAGAGAATATGAACGAGGATTGGTTTAATTTATTCTCACAATGGCTTGGATATACAGGAGAAGAAGTGAAAAGTAAATCTCCGTTCTTCGAAGATAAAGCTGCAGTTGATGCGCATGTAAATGCAGGAAAAGTATATGATTACTACAAAAAGACATTTAATCGTAACTCTTTCGATGATAAAGGCGCGAAGCTTATTTCAACTGTTCACGTAGGAGAGAGCTGGAATAACGCAGCTTGGAACGGTATTCAGATGATGTACGGTGATGGAGACGGAAAGACATTTATTCCGTTATCTGCTGGACTTGATGTTATCGGTCACGAATTAACGCATGCTGTAACTGAGAATACAGCAAATCTAGTTTATAAAGATGAGCCAGGTGCGTTAAATGAATCGCTATCTGATATTATGGGTGTTATGGTTGAGAAGAAGAGCTGGGATTTAGGTGCTGATATTTATACACCGGGTAAACCAGGTGATGCGCTTCGTTCATTAAAAGATCCAGCATCTATTCCAAACCCATTAAAACCAGGTGAAGGTTATCCAGATCACTATAACAAACGCTACATTGGAACGAAAGATAATGGCGGCGTTCATATTAACAGTAGTATTAACAATAAAGCGGCGTATTTAGTATCAGAGGGCGGCACACATTACAATGTGAAAGTAACTGGAGTGGGCCGTGAAGCGACAGAAAAAATTTACTACCGCGCTCTTACTAAATATTTAACTGCGAACTCTGACTTTAAAATGATGCGTCAAGCAGCACTTCAGTCAGCAGAAGATTTATATGGTAAAAACTCTAAAGCTGTACAAGCTGTAACGAAAGCTTATGATGCAGTAGGCGTAAAATAATAAGAGAAAAAGACCTGACTAGGCTGTCAGGTCTTTTCTTTATCCCGTTATTTGCCGGTTAGCCCGATTGGTGAGAGCTAATAATCAGTGGGGATGAACGCCCCACTGATTAAAGTTTCACCTTATTTAGTCACGAATACCTAATGCGATTTTTGCCATACGTGACATGCGTTCTTTCGACCATGGGGGATTCCAAACGACATTTACTTCTATTTCGTTTACTTCAGGTACGTTTGTTGATAATACTTTTTTTACGTCTGATACGATTTGACCAGCCATCGGACAACCGATAGAAGTCATCGTCATCGTAATGACAGCATTATTATTTTCATCCGCTGTAACATCATACACTAACCCAAGATTGACAATATCAACGCCTAGTTCAGGATCAATAACAGCTTCTAAATTTGTAAATAATTTATTTTCAAATGCTTCTTGTGACATAAGTAGCACCTCCCACACATTAATGATATCAATTCTCATTATAACGAAAATATGTATAATGTGCAGGAAATGAGCTCGAAAAAAATATCCCTTTGGAAGAGGAATATTTTTTTGAGCTATTCAGTTTTAAAATGAGATACGAGTTGATCTAAGCCTTCAACTGTTTGTTTCATTTGTTTTGCGGTTTCTGTCATTTCATTCATAATAATAACTTTCTTCTCAGCAAATTGTGCTGTTGTGGCTGTTTCACTAGATACTTCATTCGAAATAGAAGCGATGTTATTAAGTGAAGCGTTCATTTCTTCAGCGCTTGCAGCCATCTCTTCAGCAGTTGCTGATATGTCTTGCATTTGAGTAGACACTTTATTTACTTGTTCAACAATTGTTGTGAAAGAATTACCTGCCTCACGAATGACAGTAATACCTTCAAATGCTTCGGAACGACCTTGAGCCATCAGTGAGCTAGCCGTTTCTGTATCATTTTGAATTTGATGTAGTAAATGGTTAATATCTGTTGCAGCAGTTTTAGATTGTTCAGCAAGCTTTCGAACTTCATCAGCTACGACTGCAAATCCTTTTCCTTGTTCACCGGCACGGGCCGCTTCAATAGAAGCGTTTAAAGCAAGTAAGTTTGTTTGCTCAGCGATATTAGAAATAGATTGTACAGCTGTATCAATATATTTCGTATGAGTGATTAGACGTTCGACTACTTCTGATGTAGCATTTACAGCCTCGTGTATCGTTGTCATTTGTGAAACAGATTTTTGGATAACAGTACTTCCGTCATTCGCATGTTCAGACGTAGCGACAGCAAGCTCGGCCACAGATGAAGCAGACGCTGCAATACGTTGAACACTTACTGACATATCATCCATTGCAGTTGAGCTTTCTTCCATACTAGAAGTTTGAGATTGAATGCTTACATTTAAGTGGGACATCGATCCTTGAACTTGAATTGTTGCCTCGCGTGATGTAGTAGTCTTTTCTAACATATTTTCAGAAGCGGTTTGTACTTCTACGGACGTTTTTTGAACACGATTGATGATATGTTGCAAGTTCTCTAACATCTCATTAAATGATGCTGCAATCGCACCGATTTCATCATTGCTCGTTACTTGTAGACGGGCTGTTAGGTCGCCTTCTTGAGAGGCTAATTCTTTTAGCTTAATATCAATTTGCTGAATTGGTTTTACAAGCTTACCAGAGAACCACCATGCAAGAATAATTGCAGTTACAATACAAATAACAAGTGATAAGAAGACAACATATTCAATTCGTAGCGAAGATTTATCGATTTTTTCAATAGATTGTTCACGTAATTTAGCTTGTTCATTACTGTAATTTGTAAAATCACCAATGACTTTATAGACAGTACCATTTTCTGTAGAAGCTACTTGTAAAGCTTCTTCCCACTTCTGCTCTTTTGCAAGAGTAAATACTTTTTCTTCAATAAATTTTCTCCAAGTGGATCCTAAATTCATTGAATCTTTCACGGATTGAGAAAGATTTGGATTAGAAAGAAGTTTAGCTTTTGAATCTTCAAGATTTTTACTCATCTCATTAAACTTGTCCAATTCGACTTGATCATGTTGTAGTAAATAACCTCTTAAAGCAGAGAGTTGTACTTGATAAGCGTCTCCACGCTCTTTTAATTCTGTTGCAAGAGGAGAAATTTCTTGCTGTAATACTTCAGCTTTATATGACTGATCAATAGCGAAGTATAAAATAAAAGCTAAGGCGATGCCAAATAAAGCACAAATCGTTCCCATCATGAACATAAGTTTTTTTCTGATACTTACAAAATTCATATAATAAAAAGCCTCCTTTGTGAAATCTTAGTATTAGAATTAATTAATGTAAAAAGTTAAAAGAAAGCTTTACTCCAGCTGGAATAAAGCTTCCTTCTTTCCATTAGGAATTATAGCAGACAGAATGTGAGAGAGAAAGGTATATTTTAAAGTAAAAAGAGAGAGTGTGATATTAGTAAATATTCTTAAAATGTATACATTTGTATATCCGAAAATTAATAAATAAATATTAAAAATGCTATTGTAATTTGAAATAACATCCTGTATACTTCTAATTAGTTGATAACGATTATCAGTATCAACTGAAACATTACTCTTCGTTATGTTGGTCATACCCCTTTTTGACGACGTAAGTCAGAGACAAAATGTTGAAATATCTTGTGTCCTATTCTACAGAATTATGGTAATCTCCAACCTCAACTTATATGCGTGAGCATGCAAAAAGGATCCTATCCGTGAAGGGATCCTTTTTTGTATGTTGTCGCAATTAATGTATATAGACCTGGTATACGTTCTTCAATTCTTTCAGGTGCAGTAGCGGGGAAGACCCACCTTTGATGAGACCCATGTTCTTCCACAAGTTTTTCAATTTTAAAACTTGCGGATGCGAGTGTTGAAATGATTTCTCCTAACGTCCAGCGACGGATGGTTGTTTTCGGTAAAGATTCTTTCTGTGATTCTGTAAGAAGAATGCTGTAAGCAACATCATCTTCAATTAGTTCTTCATCGAAATAATTTCCACCTGCTCGGAATGATGGATGGTCCACTCCTAACAGCTTTGTGTACATTGGATGGTAATCGCGAAGGATAAGTGTTCCGTCTGGTTTTAGTAATTGAGAGATTTTTATAAAGAGCGGTTTTAAATCTAAAAAATAATGGAGTACACCGAGTTCTAGTAATACGACATCAAATAATTCTGGGAGATTTACATCTAGTACATCAGAGACAATATACTGAATAGAAACTCCGGCAGCTTTTGCGAGCTCATTTGCGTATTTCGCATTACTTGCTGAAATATCAACAACCGTTACGTCAGCTCCTAAAAGAGCGAGAGAAACGGCTTTGTTTCCTTTTGAACCGAGTAAATTGATAATACGTTTTCCTTTGGGAGATTGTATGTAAGGTAAATAATGGGCTACCTCGCGTATGGGATCTTCCATGATCTTTTTCGCATAATCTTCTGGCGCACCGTGGCGATTCGTCCATGCTTCATAAGCAGCTGCGTTCCAGCTTTTTTCATTCATCGTGCTTAGTTGCTTTTGATTCAACAGTATCACTCCTTTTGTGAACGTATAGGTATTCGGCGGGAGGAGGGGATTTCCTGTTTTTTAGATTTAATTTCGATTTTATAGGGTACGGTGAATTCGGAAGGAAAAGACCTTTCAAGTAAATGAAAGGTCTTTTGTTATGCGCTATGCACGCTATTATGTTTCCTTCCCTTCCTAGCAGTAAGTAGCTGAGGTGTGAAAATCCCAAGCAATATAAAAATAATTCCAATCCACTGCATTGGTGATACAACTTCATGTACTAGTGTAATAGAAGCGATAATAGCCGTTGGTAATTCAGCTGCACCGAGTATGGTACTAAGTCCTGTGCCAACTTTCGGTACGCCAATTGAAAAACAAATGACAGGTACAACAACGCCAAAAAGTCCGAGGAAGAAAGCGTATTTCCATAGACCGGCTTGTAAAGTACCATCCGTTAAAAAGGTTGGCGGGAAGAATAGACATACGATAAGAGTGGCACTTGTTGTCATAAGAAAGCTTTTTGTATAAGGCGGAGCATCTGTAGCAACGCGCCCGCTTGCAAAAACATAGAATGAAAAAGAGACAGCAGCTAATAGTCCAAAGACAATCCCTTTCGTAGAAAAACTTTGGCCGAGACCTTCAAAGACACCGCCTGCAAATAAAGTACCAGTAAATAAAATAATAATAGATATGATCTTATCACGGCTTGGAAATGTTCGATTTGCAATAGCTTCAATGACTACACCAATCCATGTGAACTGGAAGAGTAGGACGACAGCGATAGATGATGGTAGTTCTTCTACAGAAATAGCATAGAAAATACCTGTCATACTCATCGTCGTGCCGACTGTTAGTAAGGAAAGGAACTGCTTTTTTGTTACTTTATGGCGTGAAAAGAAAAGAACGAGCAGAAGTAGTCCGATCCATCCGAAGACATATTGTCCTCCTAATAGTTGATGCGCTGAAAATCCGTCAATGAATCCGAGTTTGAAAATAGTTGAAAGCACGCCGTAGCTACAAGCTCCGAATAAAACGAGTAATGAATACTTAAACTTTTCCATAAAGATCCTCCTTATAAAGTGAAACTTTAATCAGTGAGGGGTGTTCATCACTCACTGATTATTAGCCCACACTAATTGGGATAAGTAATAAAAAACGCCCGCTATCCAAATAAGGACAACGGGCGAACGAAACAGAGTAAGAAACTCTACAAAATTCCGCCACTCATACGAAGTATGAGTTTGGGTTATGAAATTAAAGTAGGTTTTACATTGCTTTTGGGAATACAATAGAGCATTTTACACCTTGAGATGTGTTTTGTATCCCATAAGGAAACTGATGTTTATCTAGTATTTGTTTTACAATATATAACCCAAGCCCACTACCTTGTACTAAGCCATGCTTGCAAGGGTTAGCGCGATAGAATGGTTCAAATAAATGAGCAAGTTTATCCTCATCTATTTGTGAACCTGTATTTAATACTTCTAATGCGTAACCGTTTGGCTTTTCATAAAGCTTTATATATACATGCTGGTGGTCAATTGTATAATGAATTGCATTTGAAATAATGTTAAAAATAGCAGTTTGGATAAATTTAGGATCAGCTAAAATTTGTACATCTTGTTTAATGTTAGATTGAACAGTTAATTGTTTTACAGATACAAAGTAATCTACTTTCTTCATAACATCCTCAATAATATTAGTTAATGAAATAACTTCTAAATTAGGTTTAAATTGAGGGTTTTGTATTTTGGATAATTCTGACACCTTTTCCGTTAATAGGTTAACATCTTGCATCATCTCATAGGAACGTTTTAAATATTTATCTCTATCTTTATAAGCACCAATTCCGTGAATCATGCCATCGAGTTGTCCCATAACGGCTGCGATTGGTGTTTTTAATTCATGGGATACCATAGACATAAATTCTTTACGAGATTGTTCTAACTGTTGTTCCTTCTGGAGTTCATTTCTTAAATCTTGATTTGTTTCATGTAAATTCTTCATAATATGTGGGACTTGTGAAGCAGCTATTTGTAAATTGAAATCTGTTGGATCTGTATTTTTGTTTAGTACTTTTTTATCTGAGAAATCAAGATTCATAATATCTTTTAAAGCATCGCTCATATATTGAAAAGGTTTGGCAATTAGTTTTGCATAAATTAAAGATCCGAGCAGAGATAATGCAAGCATTGACGCACCAATATATGGAGCTAACTGTTGCAATGCATCTGCTAAACTTGGATTATCATGTGTATCATTTGTTTTACTTGCTGCATTTTGTGTATGTAAGGCATCTTTGTTAGTAACTTGTTTTTCGGTTTCTGTAAGTGGAGTTGTTGTGTTACTTTCCTCCGAAATATTTTGTGTATGTTCTTTTGCTTTTGCAGTTTGGCTAGGCTGCAAAAGGTGATTGATGGCTGTAGAGAGTGCTTTCAAGTCTATTTGAGAAGATTGAAAGTTAGAGATGCTACCCTCTGAAACAGCTTTATTTTGATTCGTTTTACTTTGTTCGTTTTTTTTGTCTGGATCTGCATGTTCAGCAGTTTGCGTTCCATTTGCTTTCGCAAAATGTTCTTTATCGTAGTTTGAGGCTAGAAAATAAACAATTTGATAAAGACAAAGTGATAAAAGAATACAAAATAATAAGGTTTTGATGAAAATATTTTTGGTGATGTTGTCTTTACTACGCTTCGATTTTGTAGCCAATGCCTTTCACCGTTTTAATATAAGGAATTCCTAATTTTTTTCGTAAGTTCTTAATATGTGTATCTATAACTCTTACATCACCATAATGTTCATAGCCCCATACCTTATTCAACAAATCACTTCTTGATAATACTTTTCCCCGATTCTGCAGTAAAGTATATATAATTTCAAATTCTTTTGTTGTCAATTCAATTTGATTACCATGAACATAAGCTGCATATGCTGTAGAATTTAACATCAATTCATGGAATTGTAGTATAGTTGCAGTTTCTGCTTCCTTTGTTGCTGTTCTTCTTAATACAGCTTCTACACGCTTAATAAATACTGTGTAATGGAACGGTTTTGTAATATAGTCATCAATACCTAGTTCAAATCCTTTAATTTCACTTTCTTCATTATGTAAGCCTGTTAACATAATGATGGGTACATCAGATTGTCCTCGCATAATTTTACAAATACTATAGCCATCTATATCTGGTAACATCACATCAAGGAGGACAAGATCGTATGAATTTTTTTGGAAAAGAAGAATGCCTTCTGTTCCAGCACCAACTACATCGACGGTAAAGTTTTGTGCCATTAGAAATTCACGAATAAGTTCTTGTATATCTGGGTTGTCTTCAATTACTAGTATATGCGTCATAGTAACACCTCCTACATAACGCTTTTTACTGCAATATTCGAATTCATCATTTTTTGGGTAACTCAGATTGTTTATACGTATAATAAGCCCCCGCCATAAAATAGTAACGAAAGTAGCAAGGGGGATTGTTTAGTGTAACTGAATAGTTCAGAATTGCAATAGTTCTATTATAGTATGTATTGTAAAATTTATAAAACATTATAACTGTATAATTTTAATATCCATGTTTATCAATGTTTTAATGTTGTTTAACACAATACATTTTCATTATATATGTAAATACAGTTGTTTTGCTACTGTAAATGATTAAATAAAATAAGCCAAGACATAAAATTCTTGGCTACACATAAATCTTGTTCTTAGGTTAATTTACAGTGACAGTAGCTTGTTCGTGAATACGCTCAAATAACCAATGTATATCATTGTTATACATACGAATACAACCAAGTGTTGTCGCTTTTCCAATGGCCTGATTGTTGTTAGTTCCATGAATCGCGTAAGTTGTTCCGTAAGTTCCTGCCATATTTAGTCCGAGCCAACGGTCACCAAGTGGATTACGTGGATCGCCACCTTTAATCTTTCCAGTATAATAAGGACGATTTTTAATTTTATTTACTACTTGAAAAGTACCTTTAGGTGTAGGCGTGGCTGCTTTTCCAGTAGCGACAGTGAAACTCTTTATGAATTTTCCATCTTGATAATAATCCATTTTATTTAACTGCGTGTTTACGATAAGTTGTTCTTTCGTTGTAGCTGCCTCCGCATTTGCGAATGGAATAGTTAAAAATCCTAATGATAATAGAGCACTTAATAATAGTTTTTTCATTATATTCTCCTTTTACTCATTGTAATAGTCTTACATACAATGAATTTATAATCTTCGTAATGCTTGATTTATATTTTCATCTAATGTTTCAAAGAAGGTAGTAATCTTTGTATTACATTTGTTGTTTTTATCAATAAGTAATCTTTCGTTTAATAAAAGTTCGCCATGTAGTCCAAAACTTTGAACTTGAATATTTAGTTCATCTTCAGTTTCAGAAATAATCGGTAAGAAATAGTGAAAAGCTTTCGTTGGAATAATGTAGCTTTTTCCAATCATGCTTTCATGATTAGAATTGATCCATTTTTTTATGATAATTTTAATATTCTTTTGAGAAACGATAAAAGATAGTGTTGTAGATTTTGTTAAACTTACGTCAAATTCATTTGTTTCACAGATACGTAAATTAAAAGCGGTTTCATTTTGATGAGATTCAACCTTTGTATTAATAAAATCGTGCATTTTATAAGCTTCCATTCTTACTCACCCTTTTTTCAATTTCGAAAATCGACTTATATTTATTCAATTTATTGTGTAGTAATATATTGGTTAAATTTTTCAACAAATTCCGATATAATCTTACAATACGTATATGAAGCTAATATGAAGTTAGTATGAGTTTGTGATGGTTTTTTATAAAGAACAAAATAGAGTTTTTTTTGGTGTTAAAAATTGGATGAAAATTGCATGTTATTAGTTCTGTCGTTTGTTCTTTCAGCCTACAAAAAGAATTTATTTCATTCAATGAAGAATGGGAGAATTCAGTTTGATCCTTACAAAAATGTAATAAAAATGTAAGCTATTGTGATAGTTATTTCGACATTTTTTTTATACAATAATAGTAAGAAGCTGTACGTGATTGAAAGGAGAGATGACATGGAATGGGTTCATGAATTATTTCAGCAGTATGGGTACTATGTTGTACTTGTCGGTTTGCTGTTAGAATATATTGCACTTCCGTTTCCGGGAGAGCCAACATTAGCATATGCGGGATTTTTAGCACAGAAGGGTGATTTAAGCTTATCGATTTTAATTATCCTATCTTTTATTGGGACAAGTGTAGGAATGACGATTCAATACTTTTTAGGTAATAAATTAGGTATGCCTTTCGTTCAAAAGTACGGGAAATATGTATTTTTGACACAAAAGAAAATCGACTTAACAAGAATGTGGTTTGATAAGTATGGGTACTTCCTGATCTTTATTGGTTTCTTTATTCCTGGTGTACGCCATTTTACAGGATATTTTGCAGGAATTATTAACTTACCATTCCGTCGTTTTGCGATTACAATTTATTCAGGTGCTCTATTTTGGGTATCATTCTTCTTAATCGGTGGTTACTGGTTAGGTGGAAACTTACATGATATTTTTGGAGTGCTAGAAGATCATACCGGTAAAATCATCTTTGGAGTTATTGTCATTGTAGTAATTACGTTAAGTATTCGTTTCCGTAAACAAATAAAACGAGTCTTCTTACAAAACGCAAGTTAATATGGAATCCATTCTATGTCAGAATTTAGGAAGGCAGTGCAAAAGCACTGCCTTTTTTATTTTATGTTCCAATCTATTTTCAACTTTCCTTTTAATTGATTTCCATTAACTGTAATGTAATAAGTTCCCGTCTTAATCGCTGCGAATTGGTATGTATTAGGACCGTTTGAAGCTAAAAAAATTTCTTCCTCTTGAAACTCACTAGCCATTTTTACGTCTCCCATGTAGCCATCTAGATTTTCAGTTCGTGATTCAATGGTAAATTCTAATATGTCACCTCGTTTATTTAATATTTCACATTCATTATATAGGTTATTTCCATCAGAATGAATCCTTATTTTTGTCAATTATTATAGTCGTAATGACAATTATAATTGACGAAAATAAGGATATTATTTACAATTTTAACTAAATGAACGAAAAAGAGGTAAGACATGAAGCTTCAAAATCGAGTGAGGGAATTGCGAGCAAAGCATCGTTTGTCACAGGGGGATTTAGGGAAAGCGATTGGATCATCACGGCAAACCATTAGTTTAATTGAGCGTGGGGATTATGCACCGTCTATTGTATTGTCGTTAAAGATCGCACATATTTTCAATGTACCGGTGGAGGAAATATTTATGTTAGTGGAGGGAGAAGAGTAAAGTGAAGGGCAAAGGTAAATCGTGCATGAAGCGGGATATAACGCTTGTTTGTGCATGGTTTGTAGCGATTTTGTATGCACTATTAGATGGAACGGACTTCTTTATGATTATTATGATTTCATTTGTTTGAGTTTTACATATTGGAACATATATGTATGAAATGCATAGAAAAATGATTTATTAAGGAGAGAGAAAGGTGGATATTTTAAAAAGGCCAGCTGGCTCAATGACGGCGGCGCTAGTTCTGTCCATTTTATATGGAGTAATCCGAACCGGGAAATTAGAAATAATATTGGATATATGGGCAGTAGTTGGAATTTCATTGTTAGTGTTAGCCATTCATGAGCTAGGACATGTAGTATTTGGTTTAATAGGCGGTTTGAAATTTAAATTTATGACAGTGGGGCCTATCACTGTTCAAAAAGAGAAGGGGAAAGTGCGCATTCGAGAAAATAAATTATGGGCGTACTTTGGAGGCGTAGCGATGTTAGTACCGCCTTCTATAGAGACACCGAATCTGTCAAAAAAATGGGCGTGGGTGACTTTGGGTGGACCGATTACGAGTTTACTATTCGGTATTACTTCAGGTTACATATACATGGTGAGTTATTATCAATATCTTTTATATTTTTCTGTTTTACACTTTGTGATTTTTGCAGTTACAATGGTGCCGATAAAAGGAACGTTTCTGAGCGATGGTATGCAATTTTTTATTTTAATTAAAGATGATGAAAAGGCTAGAGAGCATTTATATACGATTCAAGTATCGAGTGAGTTATTTAGTTACAAAAGGCCGAAAGATTGGGATGAGAGATTAGTAGAACTTAGCGAAGACAAACTAAAAGAAAATAAAAGTATAAGAGAGGCCATGAGCGGACTTATGCTTGTCTTCCTTGCGCGAGCAGATCAAGAGGGAATGGAAAGGGCGATACCGTATATAGAACAAATTGTTCAATTACCTGTAACGAAGGAAAATAAATATTTCGTTGGTAGTTTTCATAGTTGGTACCTTTTATATAAAGTTCTTTATCAGAAGGAAAGTCTTTCATTGCAGGAAGCGAAGGGACATGCGAAGGCAATTACAAAATTAGATTTACATGGTTATTACCGCACACAAGGAATTGTGACATATTTAGAGGGTGATTTAGAAGCTTCACGTACTTATATGAAGAAAGCTGATAAAGAATTGAAGAGCGCTGAGAAGAATGAGCTGGGATATTTACAATTAGAGAGAGAATGGTTTGAATTGCTAAAGGAGGGGATATCTTACGATGGGTAAGATATCCTCTTTTTTCTATGTCTTCTTATGCCGTTCCATAAAAAGTCTGAGGCGAGTAAAATGAGATAAGAAGAGCAAAGCTTGGAGGAATTAAATATGGAAATTTTAACGATTATTTTGATAGCCTTGCTCATTTATGCTGTTTTTAAATTAGCATACGTAGCATTAAAAATACTCGCGATCCTATTAATTATCTTTTTAATCGTAGAGTTCGGCAGTAAGTTGCTTGGGGGATAAGGTATGTTGTGCTTTTTGAGTATCGAAGGTTATCGGTAAAGCGATATCCTGTGTCGAAACGCCGATATAATTGGAGAAACGATCGATATATTTGAAAAATCGTTGATATATTTTAGTGAATACTAAGTGGGGTATGTGGGAAAGAAGTTGCTGTGGGGTAACTTCTTTTTATTGTAGTGACGGGGTATGCACAGGAGAAAAGCAAACAAAAAAGCTGGAAGAATCCCTTCCAGCTTACGAGTTACTTTCAATTTGACGACCGTTTTCTTCTTCAGTGTCTTGTAATAGGTTGAATACGTCTGCTAGGCAGAATGCGATGAACCAAGTCCATAGACCGTGGAAGAAAGCTGAGCTTAATTGAAGTGGTAATGTATAGTTTGTCATTGAATAGGAAATACATCCACCAACGATTCCGATCATTGTTAATAACATTGTTTTTTGAGCATTTTCTTCTGGATTGAAGAGGAAGAAAATGTATCCGCCTAAAATTGAAGCGCTTACAAGTGTTTCGATTCCATTAAAAATGATACTCTCTCCAAGCTGAGTGTTTGTCCAGAAGCAAATCGCACCGCCGATAATGGCAAACATGACAGCTATTGTATATCTTATATATTGATTCATATGTTCATCTCCCTATGTAATAAGATGATTTGGAAGTTAACAAGGTAGGTATAGTCAATTGAAGTGAATTGTTAAAAGGTTATTGAAGAGTGACTAAGTTGATTTGTGTATACCTGACTTCTCGTTTCTAAAGAGAAACTCCCAAAGTCTATACGTTCTTTTTTGTATTATAACATAAATGAACGCATAATAATAGAATTATCTGATTTTGTAATAAGTGTAAAAAATAAAAAGCGCAAGGAATGGTAGTCCCTTGCGCTTTTTTTATATGCGTTTGAAACGGCCGACAATTTCAACTGTTTCAGTAATGTTCATAAATGCTTTATTATCCACTTGACGGATAATACGTTTCATTTCGCCCAACTCATAACGAGTTACGACAGTGTAAATCATTTTTTTCTTATGGTTTGTATAGCCGCCGACCGCATCTACCGTTGTCACCCCACGTATGCCGTGATGTAGTAGTGCGCTTTTTATTTCCTCGCCTTTTTCTGTAACTGTCATTATCGTTAATTTAATATGTTTTGTATGCACGGCATCAATTACTTTGCTAACTACAAACCGACTAATTAACGTATAAAGCGTAATATCCCAACCGAAAATAAATCCTGCTACAACAAGTAAGATTAAGTTGAACCCAAAGATGATTGCTCCAATTGAAATATCTCGATGTTTCGCTACAATTAGTCCAACGACATCAAAACCACCTGTTGAAGAAGCAAATCGGAATATGATTCCTGATGCTGCGCCGCAGATTACACCACCGAATACAGAAGAAAGTAAAATATCATCTGAAACTTGGTGTACCGGGATAATATTCATCGCTAAAGATGATACAGCGACGAAGTATGCTGTTAAAAAGGTTGTCTTCTTACCTAAATAAAAGTGACTTAAAATAAGAAGAGGAATGTTAAGTAAAAAGATAAGTGCTCCGATATTGTAGTGCATTAAATAACCGATAATCATCCCTACACCAGCGAATCCACCGCTAATCATATTGTGCGGGATAAAAAACATATTCATAGAAATTGCATACAAAATAGAAGCTATAAAAATAACAATTAGCTGTATGATAAATTCTAGATGAAATGTTTTAGCTGCTGGGAAGGATAAAAAGGCGGTGTCGGGAACGTAATCGGCGTCTCCTAGTTGACCCATAGTATGTTTCATCTCCATATCCATTTTTGATTACAAGAAGAGAATAAAGCTTTTTTCAAAAACTGGCAATAGTTTTATTATAATGCAAAAATTTTTAAAATTTCTAATAAATCAAACCTATTCATTGATGTGTGTGAATATACTAGAGAAAGCGAATACATTAATTTTCTAGCATAGTTTTTTTGAGAAAATATGCAAAATACTTTTTTGACGATAAAAGGAAATAGAGAATGTTTGTTGAATGTGCTAAAATGACTTTATTAAGGATGTGAAGCAATGGAATTTTTATTGCAGGATGCAATTCTATATATATCGTTTGTAACGACAGCGCTTTGTTTATTAGAAGTCTTCTTTCTCACAAATGTTTCTCGCTTTGTGCGTCAGCAAGCATCGAGCGGTAGACAAAGAGCATTTGCGTTAGTTGATACATGTGAAGATAGCGCAGGAAATGTAACGCTATTTTCTATTTTTTATAAATATGGAATGGTTCGTTCTGTCCGTAGACAAGAATCGAGCGGAGAGAGTGACGAGGTAGGTCCGTATACACCAATGTTTCGCTAAATAATTACGAAACATTGGAGGAATAAACATGTTAAAATCATACCGAGCTAAGCTCATTAGTTTATCATTAGTACTTGTTTTCGTTTTATCTGGTTGTAGTACTGCAGGCACAATAGATTCACATAGTACGGGAATTTGGAACCATTATTTCGTATATCCAATCTCGTATATGATTCAATTTGTTGCTCATCATATACCTGGAGCTAGCTTTGGGATTGCTATCATTATCATGACGCTCGTTATTCGTTCAGCAATGATTCCATTAGCTGTTTCACAATATCGTAGCCAAGCGAAAATGAAAAAAATGCAACCTGAATTGCAGAAGTTAAAGAAAAAATACGGTGATGTAAGCAAAGATCTTGAAAAACAAAAGCAGTATCAAAAAGAAATGTCAGAACTAATGAAATCAGGCGGTTGGAATCCACTTGCTGGTTGCTGGCCAATCTTTATACAAATGCCGATTTTTTCTGCTTTGTATTATGCGATTAGCCGAACGGAAGAGATTCGCACATCTTCATTTTTATGGGTGAACTTAGGACATGCAGATCCATATCATATATTACCGATTATTGCAGCGTTAACGACATTTATTCAAATGAAGGTATTTCAATCGAATATGGCGTCTGGTGAGCAAGGGCAAATGATGAAAGTACAGCAAATTATGATGCCGGCCATGATTCTATTTATGGGATTTGCGGCACCATCAGGTCTTGTACTGTACTGGATAACAGGTAACTTATTTACAATGACGCAAACAATTGTATTAAGAAAAATAATGGAACGTGAAGAATTACAATTACAAAAAGCTTAGAAAAACACCGCTCGTGATGAGCGGTGTTTTTTTGTTAAGTCGTTAAGGGAATTTTAAGAAACCAACATTACTATAGGCATTGTATACGAAAGTGTACATGCTTTAGAAATATGAAGGAGGAAATTTCCTATGAAGAAGAAAACAGTTGGGTATTTAGCGATTGCAGGTGCTTTATCATTTGGAATTATAGGAGGAGCCTGCATACCAGCATTTGCGGCAACGAATACGCAAGCAGCTGAGCAAACTACAAAAACGGCGAAGAAGGATTTAGATGACGCTACAAAACAAAAAGTAAAAACGATTATGGATGATACAAAGAAACAGTTAGAAGAATTAGGCGTGAAATTGCCGGAAAAGGGTAAGCGCGGTGACAAGTTTGCAGGATNNAAACTAACACGTGAGCAAGCGCAAGAAGAATTAACAAAGTTAGGCGTGAAATGGCCAGAGAAGGGTAAGCATAAAGACATTCTTGCAGGATTAGATGATCAGGCGAAAGAAAAAGCGAAGTCAATTTTAGAGCAAGAGAAATCCGGGAAGTTAACACGTGAGCAAGTAAAAGAAGAATTAACAAAACTAGGTGTAAAACTTCCAGAAAAAGAGAAGCATGAAGATATCTTGGCGGGATTAGATGAGGCAACAAAAACAAAAGCGAAAGCGATTTTAGACAATGAAAAGAAAAAATTAGAGGAATTAAATGTGGATTTTCCTCATCATAAATTTTTCATGAAAAAAGAAGATAAATAATTGAGTTACGTATCTTTCGTAAGGGCAACCGAAAGGTACATATGTGAGGGGGCTTTCTTTGGAAAGCCTCCTCTTACTTATTGTCATTTTTTGTTGGTAAATCACTGATATAATTTTTTACCACTACACTGCTTCAAATATACGAGGTAATTAGAGAAATCAAGTATATTCTGTTATAATATAAGAAGAGGAAAATTTCTTATGTTATATAAAAAAATATATTGATTTTTTCTAACAATTCAATATAATGAACAATAACTACAAAATTCGACATCAAGAAGTGATGATGAGGACATGATCAATTTTTTACGATTCTCAGAGAGGGAAGCCTTTGGCTGTGAGCTTCCTAATACGGAAAAATGGATTACCACCTCTGAACTGCAGCAGTGAACGAACATCTAGTAATTGCTTGCCGGCAAAAACCGTTATTTAGACTTGAGAAATTGGTGAAGTGTGTCACTTTGCGAATTGAAACAAGGGTGGAACCACGAATACAACACTCGTCCCTTTTTTAGGGAGGAGTGTTTTTTTATTTCATTTTTGCATCACACTAGAATTGGAAGGAGGATACGCAGCATGCATCATGATGAGAAGAACAAAATTGGTTTAACAGTTGCACTTTCTATCGTAGTAGGAACTATTATTGGATCTGGTGTATTTATGAAACCAGGGAGCGTATTAGATTACTCGGGGAGTTCTAATATGGCTATTCTTGCTTGGGTAATTGGTGGTCTGTTGACGCTAGCAAGTGGTTTAACAGTAGCTGAAATTGGAGCGCAAATCCCGAAAAATGGTGGGTTGTATACGTATTTAGAGGAGATTTACGGAAGTTTTTGGGGATATTTATCAGGCTGGATGCAAACGATTGTTTATGGACCAGCTATTATAGGAACATTAGGTTTGTATTTTAGTTCTTTAATGATCAATTTTTTCTATTTAGATAAAGTATGGAATTTACCAATCGCAATTGGGACAGTTGTGTTCCTTGGCGTTGTAAATAGTATGGGAACAAAATATGGAGGTATCGTCCAAACGGTTACAACAATCGGGAAGATGATTCCGATTGTATTAATTGTTGTGTTAGGTTTTTGGAAAGGGAATAGTGATATCTTTAACGTAGTTGTGCCGATATCAGAAAATCAAAGTATCGGGATGGCAATTTTAGCAACGTTATTTGCGTATGATGGATGGATTTTACTTGCTTCTATTGGCGGAGAGATGAAAAATCCGACAAAGTTATTACCAAAAGCAATGACTGTTGGGATTTTAATTGTAACAGCTGCTTACGTGTTAATTAACTTAGCGTTATTAAATGTATTACCAGCAGCGAAAATTGTAGACCTTGGAGAAAATGCAACAGCGACAGCTGCGGGCATGCTACTTGGGGAATATGGCGGGAAAATTATTAGTATCGGTATTATTGTTTCTATTTTCGGTTGTTTAAATGGAAAGATTTTAACGTTCCCACGTATTCCAATGTCGATGGCAGAACGCGGACAACTTCCATTTTCTAAGTTTATTGCAAAAGAGAATTCGAGATTTAAAACACCAGCAAATGCGATTACTGTTGAAATCATCTTAGGAATTATTTTAATGCTTATTAGTGATCCGAATAAGCTATCTGAGATTTCCGTATTCATTATTTATATTTTCTATGTGATGACATTTATCGGTGTCTTCATTTTAAGAAAACGTAACAAGGATAAAGAGCGTGCATATAGTGTACCGTTATTTCCAATCGTACCTATTGTTGCAATTTTAGGTTCGTTCTTTGTAATTGGTAGTGCAATTATTAATGATCCTGTAAGTTGTTTCTTATCAATTGGAATTGTATTTACTGGGCTTCCGGTATATTGGTATTTAAATAAGAAGAAAGAAACTGAATGATGGAAAGGTAGGCGTATAATACGCCTACCTTTTTTGCTGTAAAAAAAATGTACTTGCTTCCACTTTCTATTTTGGTTACTNNAGTAACCAAAATAGAAAGTGTGGGGAAAGACTTGAATTTTCGTGTGTACATTTTAGCTATTGCGGCTTTCGTAGTCGGAACGGTTGAGCTAATTATAGGAGGAACGCTTGATTTAGTTGCCAATGATTTAGCTGTATCAATTAGTGCAGCTGGTCAGCTTATAACAATATTTTCGGTAGTATTTGCTTTGTCAGGTCCAGTTTTATTAGCATTAACAGGGAAAGTGGAAAGAAAAACATTATATATTGGGGCATTATCAATTTTCTTAATCGGAAATATCATTTCAGCATTTAGTTTGAATTACGGAATGTTAATGTTCTCAAGGGTTATTTGTGCGGCGAGTGGATCGCTTATTATTGCACTATCTGTAACACTTGCATCTAGTGTAGTAGAACCGCATTTTCGTGCGCGTGCAATCGGAATCATTTTTATGGGGATTAGTGGATCGCTCGTACTTGGAGTGCCACTTGGCCTTGTACTCGGAAATGCATACGGATGGCGTGCACCATTTGTATTAATTTCGGTATTAACAGTTATGGCAATTGCTTGTATTTCATTATTCTTAACGAAAGTACCAGCAACATCGGTATTATCAATAAGAGAACAAATCGCTACGTTAAAAGATAAGAAAATTGTAAGTGCACAGTTAACATCATTCTTATTTTTAACAGGTCATTTAACACTATATGCATATTTAACACCGTTTTTAAAAGATGTCATGCATGTTGAAGCGAATTGGATTAGTGTGTTTTACTTTATTTTCGGAATCGCAGCAGTAATTGGAGGCGGCTTCGGAGGCTGGCTTGCTGATAAATGGGGATCGAAGAAAAGTATTATCTCCATCATTATCGTATTTGCTTGTGCAATCTTTATTTTGCCAATGATGACATTCTCATTCCCGCTCTTCATTATTATGATGGGACTTTGGAGTATGCTGAGCTGGGCTATTTCACCAGCACAGCAAAACTATTTAATTGAAATTGCACCGGAATCAGCTGGTATTCAGCAAAGTTTAAATAACTCTGCGCTTCACTTAGGAATTGCGCTCGGTTCAACAGTAGGCGGAGTTGTTATTGAGAAATCATCTGTTATATATAACGCTTGGGTAGGCGGCGGTTTTATTATATTAGCACTACTTTGTGCGATTTTCTCAATTACGAGAGGACGCTCGAATCAGTTTGGGAAAGAAGAATCTATCGTTTGATAGGTTCTTTTTTATTGTGTGAAAAATTGCAGGTTTTAATGGATGAACGGAGAAGGGTGTATATAGCGAGGTGATAGTACATGTATTCAAGTTTTTCGATTATTGGTTTTCTATTTACGATCATACCGTTCTTTCTTGTAATTTTTCTCTTTAGATGGGTTCGTTTCATCTATCAAAATTCAGAGAAACAAGTAGAGCAAAATGAGAAGATTATTGAGCTATTGAGGGAGATAAAGGAACAAAAGGAAAAGGAGCCTAAGTGAATAACTAGACTCCTTTCTTTTGTAGTCAATTAGTACCTCAACTTCATCAACAAACTCTTAATTTCCTCATCTTCCATAAAGAGATCATGGTGTTTCTGGGTAATCTTTGCAAGTGCAACGTCGTGATAGAAGAATTCTGTAAAGAACTTCACGAAAGGCTGTGACATTGTTTTCATCGCTTGCCATGATTCTTGCTCTACACCAGCAAATAAAATTTCGCGGTCGTCAACGATAAGTAGTAAATAACGCTCTAATGCGTTAGGTTCTTCAGTTGGGATTAGAAAATGCATGTTTTCTAACTCTGTTTCTACTTTTCCAACTATGAGGGACTCGGTTAGGACATCTTGTTTTGCTTTTTGTTCTAGTAAAGGAAGATATTCTAAAAGAGTGTCATTCCAAGCTGAAATTCGGATGGATTTTGTAGCACTTTCTATAAGTTCTTTACTTTGTACTTTAATAGAAGATTGCATTTTTAAACTCCACACACGATCATCAGTAAATGATTTTTTCGATATATTTGTTTCCAGTTCTTTAATATTGGATTGGAATTCTGTCGTTAATTTTTCAATTGCTAGCTTGAGTGGTAATGCTGTATACAACTTTTTCTTTTCTGAAACAGAATCCATTACCATTCCTTTATCGATTAGGCGTGCTAGCACTTCATATATTTTTGCTTTTGGAACACCAGAGTGCTTTACAATTGTCGTAGCATCTAACGGTTCATTGCTTGATACGACAACTTCATAAGCTTGGCTTTCATATTGTGAGAAACCGAATTTTTGTAACATAGTTCCCTCCGAACGAATGAGATTATATAGTTTAAGGATAATGAACTATTTGTTTTTACACAAGTGGTAGTGGGTTTTCTGGTCAGATGGAGATGCGAATTACTTTCAATTTTTTAATTTTATTTATTGTACTTAATATAATGATTAATATATTTATAATGCAACGAGAAGGGGATGCTTGGGGGAAGATGTTGAGAAGTTTACGTTTGAAAATTGCAGTAGTATTTTCGGTACTTATTTCTATGCTGTTCGTCATATTAAGTACTGCCATGTATCAATTACAGAAAGAGAAGGAAATACGTTCTTTAGACCAGTATTCTCAAAATACGGTGGAAAGTTTAGTCGAGCAGTTTAAAGTAGAGGAATAACATATTATTAAAATGATAAAGATTTTGGTAAAATAGATAATGGATATATATAAGAAGCAATTATAGGAGGAAGACTACTATGGCAATTGTTGATGTATCGATTATTCCAGTGGGAACAGGTAATCCAAGTGTTAGTGAATATGTAGCAGAAGTACAAAAGGTGTTAGAGAAAAATGCAGATCGCGTGAAGTATCAATTAACACCGATGAATACAGTTATTGAAGGAGATCTTCCTGTCATTTTAGAAGTCATTCAACAAATGCATGAAGTTCCATATACGAAAGGTGCACAGCGCGTTGCGACAACAATTCGTATCGATGATCGTCGTGATAAAGTAAGCACAATGGAGAAGAAATTAAACTCCGTTCGATCAAAATTATAAGAAAAAGCAGCGATCTTCGCTGCTTTTTTCATATAGGAGGAAATGAGATGAGTGAAAAATTTAATGAGCAATTTGACGGGTTGCTAGAGAAATATACGGAGTTACTGCTGGGAGAAAGCAATGAAGAGAGAAAAGAGCAGGTGCAAAAATGGGCACTGTATTCTTACATAGCGAAGACGATGCCAGCTTTAGTGAAGCATTGGAATGAGACGTATCCCGATGCAAAAGAAGAGATGGTACAGTTAATTACGGATATTAAAAAGCTGAATGAAGAGAAGCGAAATGAAAAGTAAGGAAGCTTGAGGTGAATGTTACCTCAAGTTTTCTTCATTAATATTCTTATATAATTTACATGGAATATAAAGGGTTTTATAAGCATGTCGAATATTTTCGACATGCTTATTTTTTACCTAGTAAACTCGATTTTTCTAAATGTCGAAAAATATTTTCTTCATATTTGCAAGCGGAAATATAGGGTTTTAAATGTTTTTATAGTATTTTATAAATTATCTAAATAATTATTAGTATCCAACAATTTTAAACAGTGATATAATTTTGAAGAGGGGTAAAAAACAGATAAAGTACAGTCATAGGGGTGAATTACATGGAACAATTAATGCGAAATTCGTTTCTTTTCTTATCAAAAAATAAAGCGCTAACAAAGCTGGCTAAAAAATACGGTTTACGCTTTGGTGCAGGTCGCTTTGTCGCAGGGGAGACGATTGAATTAGCGACAGCTGCCATTCAACAATTAAACAAGCAAGGTCTTTGTGTAACGATCGATTATTTAGGTGAATTCGTTGATAATGAAGCAGAAGCAAATGAAATGGCTTCCCAATCGATTGAAGCGATCCGCGCAATTGGAAGAGAAGGTCTTGATTCACAGCTTTCTTTAAAAATGACTTCTATGGGATTAGATATCTCTGATGAAATCGTAATGAACAATATGCGTCGTATTTTAGAAGCTGCAAAAGAAAATGGTGTATTTGTTACAATTGATATGGAAGACTATACACGTTGCGGGAAAACAATTGATATCTTTAAACAATTAAAATCTGAATACGATAATATTGGTACTGTTATTCAAGCTTACCTATACCGTACAGAAAAAGATATTGAGGACTTAAACGCTTATAATCCTAATTTACGTCTTGTAAAAGGGGCTTATAAAGAACCTGAAGAAGTGGCTTTCCCGGAAAAGAAAGATGTAGATGACAATTATAAAAAAATTATTAAAATGCACTTATTAAATGGAAATTATACTGCAATTGCTTCACATGACGAAGCGATTATTGAATATACAAAAAAACTTGCCGAAGAACACAACATTCCAAGGGATCAATTTGAATTCCAAATGTTATTTGGTATTCGTACAGAGCGTCAACTTGAGCTAGTAAAAGAAGGATATAAAATGCGTGTTTACGTACCGTACGGAAACGACTGGTATGGATACTTCATGCGTCGTCTAGCAGAGCGTCCAGCAAACGTTGCGTTCGTATTAAAAGGTATGATTAAAAAATAACCAAGGAGACTATACTCCTTGGTTATTTTAATTGTTGAAACGCATAATGTGCCATTTTCTTCGTATCAGGATATAACTGCGTACGAGTAGAAGATAATACGACGTTAATGACGCGTTTACCGTCTTTTTCATCGACTGTTACGACCGTATATTTTCCGAGTGTTGATAGACCGCTTTTACTTCCAATCGCATATGGATCGTCATATAGTTCTTCTCGTCCATAGTTTGCGATTTTTGGAGAGCGTTCTGAAGTATGTAGAGTTGTACGCGTTGAATTCATATATTCTAAAACAATCGGGTACTTTAATGCTTCTTTCGTAATAATAGCAATGTCATATGGTGATACTTTATTTCCGAGTGCATCAGCACCGCTTGCATTTTTGAAAGTTGCATGCTTTGTACCAAGTTCCTTCGCTCTCGCATTCATCATTTTCACAAACTCATTTTTTGATCCTGCGATATGTTCTGCAATTGACTCGGCAACTGGGTCTGCACTAATGATAAGCATAAGTTTTAATGCCTCATCACGCTTTAATTTTTCACCAGCACGAAGCTTAATTTTCGCACTTTGACTTTCTGTTTTAATCGCGTTTTCTGTAATTGTAATTTCTTCATCTTCTTTGACATTCTCTAGTAAGAGAAGAGTTGTCATCATTTTGGCTATACTAGCCGGATAAGAGCGTTCGTCTTCACGTTTCCCATACAAAATTTCACCTGTGTCTGCATCGATTGTAATCCCGTATTGCCCAGTAATACTAGGTTGATCCGCTCTTGCAGCTTGTTGCCTGTGTGCATAAGAGAAGAAAATCATTCCTGTAAATAGTGTAGCAATCATTACAATCATAACTATTGTTCGCTTCATTATAATTCCCTCTTTTGTTACAAATAAATTGGGCAGAAAAAGCAGCCATTACCCATTATGCCACGTTCTCTGCCCAAAAATATAGCGTTATTTTTCGCCCATATTATGCTTCTTATATTGTTGGTTATTACCTTGGCGCCCTTTTTCAACACCGTGATTATGCGGACCTGCATTTCCAGTCACACTTGCTGCACTAATTCCAGCCTTTGAAGGGTTCTTCTTAAGTTTTGCCATATTTATTCCTCCAGTTTCGTCAGATTATAAAAAGGAAAAGTGTATTTGAGTGAAGAAAATACATATATAGCATGAGCAAATAAAAGAAATATATTTATTTCAGAAAATTTTATCAATAAATATATTGCGAAAATTCAAACGTTATCATATATTTATTAGTAGAGGCTCACTCATTGATTGCGACTTATGTCGAAAAATTGAATGAGCATTCATTCAAGAATAGGGGGAGAATTGGATGTTCCAAATTAAAAAGGCTGCTGTTCTAGGTTCAGGCGTAATGGGTTCAGGAATTGCGGCACACTTAGCTAATATTGGTATTCCGACATTATTGCTTGATATTGTACCACCTGCGCTGACAAAAGAAGAGGAAGCGAAGGGACTTACATTAGAACATAAAAGTGTGAGAAATCGTTTTAGTAATACGGCACTGCAAAAACTATTAAAGCAAAAACCAGCTCCTCTGACAGTGAAAGGAAATCTAACACTGATTGAAGCAGGTAACTTAGAAGATGATCTTGAGCGTCTTGCTGATGTAGATTGGATTATTGAAGTAGTAGTTGAAAACTTAGATATTAAAAAGAAACTATTTGAAAAAGTAGATGCTGTTCGTAAACCGGGTTCTATTGTAAGCTCGAATACGTCAGGCATTTCCGTTGAAAAAATGGCAGAAGGTCGTTCAGACGACTTCCAGAAACACTTCTTAGGCACACACTTTTTTAACCCACCACGATATTTAAAACTTCTAGAGGTAATACCGACGAAAGAAACAGATCCACAAGTATTAAGCTTCATGAAACTATTTGGCGAAGACGTTCTTGGGAAAGGCGTTGTTATCGCAAAAGACACACCAAACTTTATTGGAAACCGCATCGGTACGTACGGTTTACTTGTAACTCTTCAAGAGATGATAAAACGCGGCTATAGCATTGGGGAAGTTGATTCTGTAACAGGTCCTCTTATCGGTCGTCCGAAGAGCGCAACGTTCCGTACATTAGATGTTGTCGGTTTAGATACATTCGTACACGTTGCAAATAACGTATATGAAAACGTACAAGAAGAAGAGCGTGATGTATTTAAAGTACCAGCTTTCATGCATGACATGCTTGAGAAAAAATGGCTTGGAAGTAAAACAGGTCAAGGTTTCTTCTTAAAACAAGGAAAAGAAATTTTAGAATTAAATCCTGAAACGATGGAATACGAAGCGCGCAAAAAATTAAAAGCTGCATCCGTAGAGTTAAGTAAGCAAGAAAAAGGATTAGCGAATAAATTGAAAGCGCTTGTATACGCAAAGGATCGCGCAGGAGAGTTGTTATGGAACATCATCACACCAACTCTTTTATACTCTGCAAAGCTTCATAAAGAAATTGCTGATGATATCGTTGCAATTGACCAAGCGATGAAATGGGGCTTCGGATGGGAGCAAGGACCATTTGAAATTTGGGATGCAATCGGCGTTGAAAAGTCCGTTCAAAAGATGGAAGAAAACGGCGTAGTCGTTCCTACTTGGGTGAAAGAAATGGTAGAGAAAGGTTTTGCTACTTTCTATAAGCATGATAATGGCGATAGCTACTATTACGATAATGGTGAATATAAGCTAATTGAGCGTAACAAAAAAGTAATTTCTCTTAAGCAATTAAAAGAGAAAAACGGTGTATTAAAGAAAAATAGCGGAGCGAGCTTAATTGATTTAGGCGATGGCATCCTTTGCTTAGAATTCCATTCGAAGAGCAATGCAATCGGTATGGATATTACGCAAATGATTAACTACGCTGTTGATGAAGTAGAAAAGAATTATAAAGGTCTTGTTATCGGAAACCAATCGAAGAACTTCTGCGTTGGTGCAAACCTTGCAATGATCTTAATGGAAGCACAAGACGACAACTACTTTGAAATTGAGTGGGTTGTGAAAAACTTCCAAGATGCAATGACGAAAATTAAGTACTCTTCTAAACCGGTTGTAGCAGCGCCATATGGTATGACGCTTGGCGGAGGTACAGAAGTATGTTTACCAGCAGCTAGCATTCAAGCCTCTAGTGAAACGTATATGGGCTTAGTAGAAGTTGGTGTTGGCTTAATCCCTGGCGGAGGCGGTAATAAAGAGTTATACATTAAACATTTGAATAAAATGGCAAATGGCGTAGAGTTTGATCTACAAAAAGTTGCAAATAAAGTGTTTGAAACAGTAGCGATGGCGAAAGTTTCAACTTCAGGACAAGAAGCAGTTTCTCATAACTTCTTAGGTGATAAAGACGGTATTAGTGTAAATGGTGATCACTTACTATACGATGCGAAACAAAAAGCACTTGCTTTATATGAAGCTGGCTATAAAGCGCCGATCCGTAAAAAGATACCGGTTGTTGGTGAAACAGGATATGCAACTCTTGCACTTGGTGCAGAAGCAATGCATTTATCTGGTTACATTTCAGAATATGATCTTCACATTGCGAAGAAACTTGCATATGTCATTGCGGGCGGAAAAGTGCCGTACGGAACAGAAGTGGATGAGCAATATTTATTAGATGTAGAACGTGAAGCATTTATTAGCTTAGTAAGTGAGATGAAATCACAAGCAAGAATGCAGCACATGCTTGTAAAAGGAAAGCCATTACGTAACTAATAACGAGGGGAGATATCGTTCATGAGAGAAGCTGTCATTGTTGCGGGAGCAAGAACACCAATTGGAAAAGCAAAGAGGGGTTCATTAAAAACAGTTCGTCCTGACGATCTAGGGGCGTTAGTAGTAAAGGAAACGTTAAAGCGTGCGAATTATGAAGGACCAATCGATGATTTAATTTTCGGTTGTGCGATGCCAGAAGCAGAACAAGGTTTAAATATGGCTCGTAATATCGGCGGATTAGCAGGACTTTCTTACGATGTTCCAGCTATTACAATTAACCGTTACTGTTCTTCAGGTTTACAAAGTATCGCTTACGGAGCAGAGCGCATTATGCTTGGTCACTCGGAAGCGGTATTATCAGGCGGAGCGGAATCAATGAGTTTAGTTCCAATGATGGGACACGTTGTTCGTCCGAATAGTCGCTTAGTAGAAGCGGCTCCAGAATATTATATGGGTATGGGACACACAGCAGAGCAAGTTGCTGTGAAATATGGAATTTCTCGTGAAGAACAAGATGCATTTGCAGTGAGAAGTCATCAACGCGCTGCGAAAGCATTAGCTGCAGGGAACTTTGCTGATGAAACAGTATCTGTAGATGTAACGTTACGTACTGTTGGAGCAAACAACAAACTGCAAGAAGAAACAATCATTTTCGCACAAGACGAAGGTGTAAGAGCAGAGACGACGTTAGACATTTTAGGTAAATTACGTCCAGCATTTAACGTTCGCGGTTCTGTAACGGCTGGTAACTCTTCACAAATGAGTGACGGTGCAGCATCTGTACTATTAATGGATCGTGAAAAAGCAGTGAGCGATGGCATGAAGCCACTTGCGAAATTCCGTTCATTTGCAGTAGCTGGCGTACCACCAGAAGTAATGGGAATCGGTCCAATCGCTGCAATTCCAAAAGCGTTAAAACTAGCTGGTTTAGAGCTATCTGATATTGGTTTATTCGAGCTAAATGAGGCATTCGCATCTCAATCGATCCAAGTTATTCGTGAACTTGGTTTAGACGAAGAAAAAGTAAACGTAAACGGCGGTGCAATCGCACTTGGACATCCACTTGGCTGTACAGGAGCAAAACTAACACTATCTCTTATTCACGAAATGAAACGCCGCAACCAACAATTCGGTATCGTAACAATGTGTATCGGCGGCGGAATGGGAGCAGCGGGAGTGTTTGAATTACTATAAAAAAAAGTGCAGGTGGCTTGCTCAGAACGAGTAGCCGCTAAAGCAAAGAATGGAAGCAACAAAGGTTTATAAAAAATAAAATTGAGAGCCAGCTTCTTTCAAAAGAGAGAAGCGGCTTATGAAAATATGAAGGAGGAAATTTTCATGGAAAAAACAGTAGGAAGTGCGGTTAAAGGCGGTAGCTTTTTAGTTGATGAGATTACGATTGATCAAGTGTTTACGCCAGAAGATTTTTCATCTGAGCATAAAATGATTGCAAAAACGACAGAGGAATTTATCGTAAATGAAGTTCTTCCAGAGCTTGAATATTTAGAGCAACATGAGTTTGATCGTTCGGTTCGTCTTTTAAAAGAAGCTGGAGAGCTTGGTTTATTAGGTGCTGACGTACCAGAAGAGTACGGCGGAATTGGCCTTGATAAAGTAAGTTCAGCGTTAATCGCAGAGAAATTCTCTCGCGCTGGTGGCTTTGCAATTACTCACGGTGCTCACGTTGGTATCGGATCTTTACCAATCGTATTATTCGGTAACGAAGAGCAAAAGAAAAAGTATTTACCATTACTTGCGACTGGGGAGAAATTAGCTGCATACGCACTAACTGAGCCAGGTTCAGGTTCTGATGCATTAGGTGCAAAAACAACTGCACGTTTAAATGCAGAAGGTACACATTACGTATTAAACGGCGAAAAACAATGGATTACAAACTCTGCATTTGCTGACGTATTTGTCGTATATGCAAAAATAGATGGTGAGCATTTCTCAGCGTTTATCGTAGAGAAAGAGTATGCTGGCGTATCTACAGGCCCTGAAGAGAAAAAAATGGGTATTAAATGTTCTTCAACTCGTACGTTAATTTTAGAAGATGCATTAGTACCGAAAGAAAACTTACTTGGTGAAATCGGTAAAGGTCATGTTATCGCGTTCAACATTTTAAATATCGGTCGTTATAAATTAGGTGTTGGTACAGTTGGATCTGCGAAACGTGCAGTAGAAATTTCAGCACAATATGCAAACCAACGTCAACAGTTCAAACAACCAATCGCTCGTTTCCCATTAATTCAAGAGAAACTTGCGAATATGGCAGCAAAAACATATGCAGCTGAAAGCTCTGTATATCGTACAGTAGGTTTATTCGAAAGCCGCATGAGCACATTATCTGAAGAAGAAGTAAAAGACGGTAAAGCAGTAGCAGCTTCTATCGCTGAATATGCAATTGAGTGCTCTTTAAATAAAGTATTCGGTTCTGAAGTGCTAGACTATACAGTGGATGAAGGTGTTCAAATTCACGGTGGTTACGGATTTATGGCAGAGTACGAGATTGAAAGAATGTACCGCGATTCTCGTATTAACCGTATTTTCGAAGGTACGAACGAAATTAACCGCCTAATCGTACCAGGTACGTTCTTACGTAAAGCGATGAAAGGTGAATTACCACTTCTTCAAAAAGCACAAAAATTACAAGAAGAGTTAATGATGATGATGCCAGAAGAAGTAGGCGATGAGCCATTAGCACTTCAAAAATATTTAGTAACTAACGCGAAGAAAATCGGCTTAATGGTAGCTGGACTAGCAGCTCAAAAATACGGTAAAGCGTTAGATAAAGAGCAAGAAATTCTTGTGAATATCGCTGACATCGTAAGCAACCTATACGCAATGGAGTCAGCTGTTCTTCGTACAGAAAAAGCAATTAAAACAACTGGTCTTGAAAAAAATAAACAAAAAGTGTTATACACTGAAGTATTCTGCCAAGAAGCCTTCAACGAAATCGAAGCAGATGCGAAAGAAACACTTATCGCAGTTGAAAACGGCGACATGCTGCGCATGATGTTATCATCATTACGTAAATTAACTCGCCACACACCACTTAACGTAATTCCGAAGAAACGTGAAATCGCTGCGAAAATTTTAGAAGATGAGCGTTATACAGTTTAATACCTTCAAAAAACAGTAGTTGTATAAACGACTACTGTTTTTTTTTTTTTTTTTGTACAAAAATGGAATTTTTAGTGGCAAAAACTAATACCATTAGTATAATAAAACTAATAGTATTAGTTTTGTGAAAAGGGAGCTGGGAATATGAAAATGATGCATGAAAAAACGGTATATCAATTGTCATTTTTACCAAGAGCGTTTCCTGTGAATTGTTACTTTGTGGAGGAAGAAGATGGTTTAACTTTAATTGATGCGGCTTTGCCCTATAGTGCAAAAGGGATCTTACAGGCGGCTGAGAAAATAGGGAAACCAATTACTAAGATTGTATTAACGCATGCGCATGATGATCACATCGGTGCGCTAGACGCATTAAAAGAGGTACTTTCTGATGTTCCAGTCTATATTTCTAAGCGGGACGCAAAGCTGTTAGAAGGAGATACGACGTTACAAAGGGATGAACCAAATACGCCGATAAAAGGCGGTGTACCTAAAAAAGTGAAAACGAGACCGGATGTTTTATTGGAAGATGGCGACCGAGTTGGATCGCTTCTTGCGATTATGACACCGGGACATACGCCAGGATCCATGTCGTTTCTTGATGTGCGAAATAAAGCTCTTATTGTCGGGGATGCATTTCAAACAAGAGGAGGTATGGCTGTTTCCGGACAAATGAAATTTTGGTTTCCGTTTCCTGCGATGGCAACGTGGAGTAAAGAAGTAGCATTACGAAGTGCAGAGAAGCTAAGAGAATATGAGCCTTCCTTGCTTGCAGCAGGACATGGAAAAATGATAAAAGATCCAAACGCTGCCATAGATCTTGCTATTAAGGAAGCTAAGCGAAATATAGAAAGTATGAAAGAGGGTTAATTCATGTCACCAAGAATCGGACTTACATTACAGAAAATTGTAGAAACAGCGGCAGAAATTGCAGATACAAATGGGATACAAGAAGTAACATTAGCTTCATTAGCACAAAGGTTGGGGATACGCTCGCCCTCGCTATATAATCATGTGAAAGGGCTACAGGATGTCCGGAAAAATCTTGGTATTTACGGAATAAAGCAGCTGCATGACGCGCTGAAAGAGGCGGCCTCGGATAAACGCATGGATGAAGCAATTCATGCATTAGGAGAAGCGTACGTAGCGTTTGTCCGAAAACATCCTGGATTGTATGAGGCAACCTTTTTACGAGATGAAGAAGTAAGAAAAGCAGGAGACGGAATTGTAGATCTTTGTCTTCGGATTTTACAACAATATGGCTTAGAAGGAGAGAATGCACTTCATGCGACACGCGGATTCAGAAGCATTTGTCATGGATTTGCGTCGATTGAACAGCAGAGGGGATTTGGTTTGCCGCTGGATTTAGACACAAGTTTACATTTATTACTGGAAACGTTTATTAAAGGATTACATGTAATGAAAGAATGAATAAGAGGAAACCTTAGAAACGATTCTAAGGTTTTTAGTGCATATAACCCAAAAAGAAATAAATACTCAATCGTGAATGAGCAAAGAAAGATAGAAGTATTCTATGCAAAATTTAACAGTGCTTGAAAATGAGAAAGAGCCTCTAATGATTTAGAGGCTCTTTCTTGCTAAATAATATTATTTAGCAGGCTTTAGAAATATATATATTGCTAAGAAAAAATTGAAAAACGTAAATACGAAAGGATCGTGGCTTGACTCAGAATCATAAGCTTCTTGGCTTTTTGTAAGAAAGTCGTGGATTTTCATGAGTATTGCTCCTTTGTTATGTAGAGTTTATAAAAGGGAGTTTTTTTAAAAACTACCGGTTACTAATAGAGTTGCATTAATAAATAATAAGAAAAATGTAGGGTTACGATTTTTATAGTTGTTAAGTGCAATGAACAAAAGATAAATGAGAAATAACATATGCAAAGGTATAGAAGTGAATAGTGGTTTTCAAGTTAATACATCGATTAAAATTTTTACATATAAGATTGCATAAACGATAAAGAAGATAACTTTAAATTTACTTTGCATAAGTACATCTTCTTAATATGATTTGTGTGTTAATTATGTAGTTATCATAAGGGGATATTTTTTAAAAATGTATTTTTATGTAATTATAACACTTTTCTGTTTTTATAAATAGATGTGTTTGGTTTTAGTATGAAGGAAATGTAAGAAAGTTTTTAATGAATATGATTTGAAAAGAATCAAATAATAAATGGTGAATGAAAGAAGAAAGGTAGGAGTATTCTATGCAAAATTTAACAGAGCTTGAAGTAGAAAACTTACGTCATTTAATCGGTGGACACGCAACAATTATTAACAAGTTAGAACAGTATGCACAGGCTTGTACGGATCCACAGTTAAAGCAAATGTTACAGAAGGACGCGCAAGATGCAAGAAATACGAAACAACAATTAATGACTTTTTTAGGATAGGAGGAAGAGAGAAATGAATGAAAAAGATATGGTAAATGATTATTTAGCAGGATTAAATGCCAGCTTAACAAGTTATGCAAATTATATTTCACAGTCTGATAATGAACAGTTACATCAAACGTTAATTCAAATTCGTAATCAGGATGAAGAGCGCCAACGTAATATGTATGAATACGCAAAGCAAAAAAGTTATTATAAGCCAGCAGCACCTGCTAATCCGATGATTGTGCAGCAACTAAAAAGCCAATTAAGTGCGGAATAATAGGATGAAAAAACGAGCGAACGAAGTCGCTCGTTTTTTTTATTTTGTATATGTCAATAAATATATAATAAATATTTTTCCAGTTGTAACAAATATGACGAAAATGGAATATGACAATTCACAGAAAGGACAAAAGTTTGTTTGATATTTCACAAAGTATCCATGGTTTCTATCGTGGGAATCTCTATAATTAAGAGTGTAAAGAAGAAAAGAAATAGATTACATAATCAATTACATAATCAATTGGGAGAGATTGCTATGAATAGAAACACAAGAAAAATTGCAATTATCGGTACTGGATTAGTGGGATCAAGCTGCGCGTATTCTATTGTAAACCAAGGCATTTGCGAAGAGCTATTATTAATTGATATAAATCATGAACGTGCAGTTGGGGAAGCGATGGATTTATCACACTGCATTAACTTTACAAATACAAGAACAAAAGTATATGCAGGAAACTATGAAGACTGCAAAGATATGGACATCGTTATTATTACAGCAGGTCCGGCACCAAAGCCTGGACAAAGTCGCTTAGATACTTTAGGAGCAAGTGCAAAGATTATGGAAAGCGTTGTTGGCGGCGTAATGGAAAGTGGATTTGATGGTATTTTCTTAATCGCATCGAACCCAGTTGATATTATTACATATCATGTTTGGAAATTATCTGGATTACCTAGAAATCGAGTAATCGGTACAGGTACATCATTAGATTCTTCTCGCTTAAGAACAATTTTATCTGAAATGTTACATGTAGACCCTCGTAGTATTCATGGATATTCACTAGGAGAGCATGGGGATTCTCAAATGGTTGCTTGGTCACATGTAACTGTTGGAGGAAAGCCGATTCTACAAATTTTGGAGGAGCAAAAAGAACGTTTTGATGGAATAGATTTAGATGAAATTGTTGAGAAGACTGCTAAAGCAGGATGGGAAATTTATAAACGAAAAGGTACTACTTATTATGGAATCGGAAATTCTCTAGCATATATTGCTAGCTCAATCTTTAATGATGATCACCGTGTAATTGCTGTATCAGCTATTTTAGATGGTGAGTACGGTGAATACGGTATTTGTACAGGAGTACCAGCTATTATTACTAGAGACGGTATGAAAGAAGTTGTAGAACTAAATTTAACTGAGGATGAAGAATCTCGATTCGCAAAATCAAACGATGTTTTACGCGATTATTATGAAACAATTGGTTACTAACTTATAGGAGAAGGTGAAACAAATGAAGGAATATATAATGTCTCGTGTATTTAAAGCATCCGCTGGAATCGCACAGGGTATTTTCGTATCCCTTGGAATTGGTTTACTGATCGAAAATATAGGAAGAATTGTTGATATCCCATTACTTATTACAATCGGAGTTGTTGCAAAATCACTTATGGCACCAGCCATCGGAGCCGGGATTGCTTTTATGCTTGGAGCAAATGGGCTTGTAATCTTTTCGGCAATGGTAGCTGGAGCGATTGGTGCTGGATCCATTTCAATTACTGAAGCGGGTCTCATCATTCAAACAGGTGAACCAATCGGTGCATTATTAACAGCGACTTTAGCTGTATATATTGGTAAACGTTTAAGTGGAAAAACAGCTTTAGATATGATGCTCGTTCCATTCGCAGCAATATTAGGTTCTGGTTTAGTAGGTATTTGGTTAGCGCAAAATATTAGTCCGGTTTTAAATACAGTTGGAGCATTCATTAAAGATAGTTCAGCTGGTAGCCCGTTCATCGCTTCTGTCGTCATTGCTGTAGTTTGGGGGCTGTTACTTATCTCCCCAGCTTCATCAGCTGCGTTAGCGATAGCGCTTAGCTTAGATGGCCTTGCAGGAGGTGCAGCACTTGCAGGATGTGTTGCTCAGTTTATCGGATTCTCTGTAATCTCAGCGAAAGAAAATAATTTAGGCGGCATATTAGCTCAGGCCCTTTGTACTCCAAAAGTACAGTTGCCGAACATTACTAAAAATCCAATGATCCTTGTCCCAACTGTCGTCGCCAGTGCAATAGTGGGCCCAGTATCAGCATTGATTTTCCATCTAGAAGCAGGAAAAGAAATTGCAGGTCTTGGATTAAGTTCTCTTATCGCACCAATTAATTTAATTTCCAGTCAAGGATGGGAAGTTCTCCCAGCTATGATAATTACTTATGTCATCATTCCAGTAGCTGTTTCTTATATACTTTATATCGCTCTTAAAAAAGCAGGTCGTATTCATTCTGGTGATATGACTGTACCACAATCTTAAATTGAAAATCTCCTTATTAATAGATAAAAGCAGACTGGAAGCCACAGTCTGCTTTTTTGTTACGTTAAATTTCATGATTTTGTTTTACTGGAACTCTTATTGGTTCTTTTGCTAATAATAGCTGAACGCCGAAGTATAGTATGCTTGCAAGCGTCATTCCAGAAACGGCATCTACAAATGCGTGTTGCTTCGTAAATAGCGTTGATAAAATGATAAGTGTACCGAAGAAAGTAAGAATGTAATATTCAAAAGCATGTTGTTCTCTACGTTTAAAGGCAGCTAACATAATCACAAATGTAGTAAGAACGTGAATGCTAGGGAAACAGTTTACCGGTTGATCGATACTATAAATATAGCGGACTAGTTCGGAAAATACGTCTGTTCCAACGACGGTTGGACGCGGTACTGTTGTTTGCCAAAAATAATAAACAGAAAAACAAGCAAGCTTACCAAGAATTACACTACTTAAAGTAACGTAATATTGCTTTCGATCAGCAAAGCAGTAATAAATAAGTGCGCCGTATAAGTATGGAAACCAAAGTAAATAAGGAATAATAAATGCTTTTATAAATGGAATCCAACTATCTACTACAGTTGTAACGTTTACTGCGTGAACAGCTGATTTATTTAATACGTCGTAAAGGGGACTTACGAGTACGAGTAGAAGTATATAACTTAACGGAAGAAAAGATGAAAGTTTAAATTTCTTCATGACAATCTCCTATGTTTTTTAGTAATGTAAGTAAATTCAATTGATTATAATATAGAAACGCGAATGGGGCTATCGATTTTACTTACATTTTCTTGAATTCACCTTACGTTTTTGTCACTTGACTTAAAAGAAGGAGAGGGTGCTAAATGAAGCGTTTATCGTATTTCTTAATTTTTATATTGTTATGCCTAGTTGGTGCTGGGTGTGCAAAGGATAAAGAAGGAGAGAAATTAGAATATAACGGGAGAGCACTCGTAATTGGAGTTGTTGGTGAAAAGCCGAAAGATACGTTTAGAAATATAAAGTTTGAAAACGTCAAGTTAGAAGAGATGCAGGAGAAATCCGCAAAAGTTGACGGCTTTCTCGTCATGAAAGAGTATTTTCAAGAAGCATCAAAGGAACAGTATACGGACTTATTTTTATCGTTAAAGAAGCCGGTGTTTTTTATTGGATTACAAGATAGACCATATTTAATTTTTATTAAAAAGGATTTAGATTATGACAATGTCCCGAAGGATGAAGCAATGATGTATACACAAGGGTTTGTAAATATGGGAAAACCTGAAGGTCAGTATTGGGGTATGGGATTATATAATGATGCTGTATCCGATCAAAACATTCACAATATGTATATAGTAGTGTTTCAAACAATTTCGGATTATTTAAGTAGACAGTGAGGGGCTCTTGATTTAAGGGCTTCTTTTTTTGTTTAATTATAGAAAAGTATTTGTTACTCCTTGAAAAATCTAATAATTTATATATTATACATACGAGAATGTTTGTATTTATGCTAATCAAACGTTTGTTTAAGATGTATGTTCGGTAGTAGAGAAGCGATGTAGTTTAAAGGCTAACAAAGAAGAATAGAAAATTAATCAAACGTTTGTTTAAGATGTATGTTCGGTAGTAGAGAAGCGATGTAGTTTAAGGGCTAACAAAGAAGAATAGAAAATTAATCAAACGTTTGTTTAAGATGTATGTTCGGTACAATGGGCAAAAAAAATCTAAAAAAATTTATATACTTATTTTTTCTTGAAAAATGGCGGAAAAATAAGAAAAATTCGCAGGATTATTAAAATTTATCACGAAATAAGTAAAAGTTTAGCGAATAATCGTTTGAAATAATAAAACGTTTTCTATATGATAAAGGTAAAGGTTAGTAAAAAAGTAGGTGAATTTATGACAGTAACATTTTATTCATATCCAAAGTGTGGCACATGTCAAAAAGCAAAGAAATGGTTTGAGACAAACGATGTAGCATATGAGATGATTCATATTGTTGAAAATCCACCGTCAAAAGAAGATTTACGTAATTTACATGAAAAAAGTGAATTACCATTAAAAAAATTCTTTAATACAAGTGGAATGCGTTACCGCGAACTTGGTTTGAAAGATAAGTTAAAAGATGCAAGTGAAGACGAAATGTACGAACTTTTAGCATCTGATGGCATGTTGATTAAACGTCCAATCGTAACAGATGGAACGAGTGTAACACTTGGTTTTAACGAAGAGCAGTTTGAAAGTGTGTGGAAAAAGTACCAATAAGGTATTTTTACATAATTAATACATTCACTGGAGGTACAGTCATGAGCATTCCAAATAATTTACGTTACTCTGAAGAACACGAATGGGTAAAAACAGAAGGTAATGAAGTTGTTATCGGTATTACTCACTTTGCACAAGGTGAGCTAGGCGATATCGTATTCGTTGAACTTCCTGAAGTAGGTGCAACAATTGAAGCTGACGAGCCATTCGGAAGCGTAGAATCTGTTAAAACAGTTTCTGAATTATACGCACCTGTAAGTGGTAAAGTTGTAGCAGTAAACGAAGAATTAAGTGACCAACCAGAACTTGTTAACGAATCTCCATACGAGGGTGCATGGATGGTTAAAGTTGAACTTTCTGATGCAAGCCAAGTTGAGAAGTTATTAACTGCAGAAAAATATGCAGAAATGACAAACCAAGACTAATTATAGTCGACTGAAGGACAGCCTTTGTGCTGTCCTTTTTTATGTTGTGTTATAAAATTGATTTCAAAACACATATAAATGAATTAGTTATTATATAGGGGAATGCTTTTCGGTAATGTTTCAGGCTTGTTCGCAATTGAAAAGAGTCGGTTCCGCTTTTCATTGTCTAGCTCCACCTCCTAGCCCTTCATGTCTAAGAACCTTCCGCACGAGAAGACAAAAAGCGTCTTCTGTGCGAAAGAACCTTAGCCAACAGGGCTAAACAGTCGGTTCCGCTTTTCTTTATTGTCTAGCTCCAGTGGCTAGATTGTTCGGTGGCTTCGCTTCTTCCTGCGAGGCAAAAAGCGCCTCTACGTCAGAAGCTCCATCCCCCTCACAATCTGAACGAGCCACTTCCGCTTTTCTTTTGCAAAAATAAACAGGAAACAACATGAAAATAACGAATATACTATATACTAAGTTAAAGGTTGTATAGTATATGGTGATCGGGTGATGACATATGATTTATGTAGAAAAAGTCATTATTGTAGAAGGTACATCAGACAGAAGAAAGATTGAATCTATTATTCGTGAACCGGTGGAAATTGTTTGTACAAATGGTACAATTGGTTTGTCGAAAATGGATGAGCTCGTTGATCAGTTTTTTGATAAGGAAGTGTATGTGCTAGTGGATGCTGATGATGCTGGAGAAAAGTTAAGGAAACAATTTCGAAAAGAATTTCCGCAAGCAGAGCATATTTATATTGATCGCTCGTACCGAGAAGTGGCAACTGCGCCATCTTCACACTTAGCAAATGTATTATGGGGAGCTGACATTGACGTTTATACAGAATATTTACGGTAAGGAATGATAGAAGTGATTGATTGGACAGGAGCCGAAGCTACAGACCTAATAGAAAATGAAGAAAGAACAGTGTTATATGTGTATACGCCAATGTGTGGAACATGCCAATTAGCAAAAAAGATGTTAACGGTCGTTGAGATGACAATTGAAGATTTGAAAATTGGGATGTTAGATTTGAATTACGCTCCATATTTAGCGAAAGAGTATGGGATCGAAAGTGTACCGTGCTTACTCGTTTTTGAAAATGGGACACTAATGAAGAAGATATATGCATTTCATTCGGTTGAATATTTATATACGGAATTAAAGTAGGCGGCAAAGTTTTTGCCGCCTCGACATATTTCTTGGGAAATATGTCGAGATGCAGGGCGACTACAGTATTTGTCGAGCGAAAGTAACAGGATTGCTCTTTAGTAAAGGGGAATGGTATGTAATAGAAAGTGATATGGAGGATGTGATTTAGGGTGAAATTATATTCTTTGCTTCAATCATTTGTAAATTACGCTAATGGTCAATATCATTTAGAACCGCTTTTAAGACAAGGAGAAAAAACTGTTAATTTTCGCTTTGGAGATGAGAGTTGTTCATTACAAATTTCAAGAGATTATATAGAGCTGTTGAAAGAGGAAAGAGGAACGGAACAAATCGTTTGCTTAGATGAAGAGGATGTAGAACGCTTGGTAGGTGGAAATGTAAGATTGCAGACGTTAATGAGCGATGGACGTGTACAATATTCGGGAACGTATCGAACGATGCTATTAGTAGAATCGATGTTTCATATATGTAAACCGATGTCAGTAGGCGCTTAAAATTCTGAAGTTTCACTTTTTACGAAAATTTCTGTTGACATAGAAAGTGTATGTTGATACAATTCAAGTCATAAAATATAGACAATTTCATAAATTTCAAATCAGACGAAAATTTAATCTGATTTCTCTTATCAAGAGAGGTGGAGGGACTGTGCCCTGTGAAGCCCGGCAACCGTCAACTTATGTTGAAATGGTGCCAATTCCTGCAAAGCAAATGCTTTGAGAGATGAGAGAGAGGGATAATGTTGTGATATACGCATATAAACCTTTCTGCTTCTCTAAAGCGGAAAGGTTTTTTGTTGTTTGAATGTGGAGGACATTCAAATAATAAAAGTAGTGATAACGGTGGACTACACGCATCAAAAATAAAAGATTGCGGAGTCGATCTAAAATCTAGCTTCAGCGGCTAGAACAGTCGGTCGTTTCATCCCTTCTTATGAGGCAAAAAACGCCTCTACGTCTGGGATTCGGGCGTCCTCTTGTTCTAAGCGAGCCGCTTACGCTTTTTATTAAAAAAAGGGGTGAACATCATGATCTTATTAGAAAATGTAAAGAAAATATATAAATCAAAAAGCGGTGATGTCACTGCTGTAGATAACGCCAATTTAAAAATAGAGAAAGGCGAAATATTTGGTGTTATCGGATATAGTGGCGCTGGGAAAAGTTCTTTAATTAGGTTGTTTAATCAGTTAGAGAAACCAACTTCTGGCCAAATTACAATTGCAAATCGCGTGATTTCAGCAATTACAGGAAGTGAACTTCGTAAGGCAAGGCAAGAAATCGGAATGATTTTTCAGCACTTCAACTTACTTTGGTCACGAACTGTACGTGAAAATATTGCATTTCCACTTGAGATTGCAGGCGTTGATAAGGAGAAGAGAAGAAAACGTGTTGATGAGTTAATTCATCTTGTTGGATTAGAAGGAAGAGGAGACGCATACCCATCTCAGTTAAGTGGTGGACAAAAGCAACGCGTCGGGATTGCGAGAGCATTGGCTAACAATCCACAAGTACTTTTATGTGATGAAGCAACGTCAGCTCTTGATCCAGAAACGACGGATCAAATTTTAGATTTACTTCTAGATATTAATAAGCGTCTCGGTTTAACAATTGTACTAATTACACATGAGATGCATGTAATTCGAAAGATTTGTAATCGCGTTGCGGTAATGGAGAGAGGAAAGATTGTAGAAACGGGTCCAGTGCTTGACGTATTCCGTAATCCACAGCAGGACATTACGAAACGCTTTGTACAACAGTTAACGGATTCTGAAGATACAAATGAGACGATTGAAAGTTTAATTGAAAAATATCCAGATGGAAAAGTAATTCGCTTGCAGTTTATCGGTGAGGCTGTAGAAAGACCAGTACTTCAAAGATTAATGCAACGCACCGATATAGAAGTTAGCATTTTGCAAGGAAATATCGCACAAACGAATAACGGTTCTTACGGTAGTTTAGTCGTTCATTTAAATGGTGAGGAAACTGCGATCCAGCAAGCAATAGAAGGAATTCATCAAGAACAAGTAGAGCTGGAGGTGATTGCACATGGATAAGTTACTCGCAAATGTTGATTGGAATCAAATGCTAGAAGCAACTGGTGAAACGTTATATATGACGGCGATCGCAGCTCTTGCCACATTTGTTTTAGGACTTATTTTAGGATTGTTACTATTTATGACAGCGAAAGATAATTTATGGGAAAACAAATCGGTTAATACGGCGATTGGAGCGTTCGTAAATATTTTCCGTTCGATACCGTTCATCATTTTAATTATTTTATTAATTCCATTCACAAAGATCCTTCTTGGAACAATTCTTGGAGCGAGTGCAGCATTGCCAGCTTTAATTATCGGAGCGGCACCATTTTATGCAAGAATGGTTGAAATCGCACTTCGTGAAATTGATAAAGGTGTAATTGAAGCTTCAAAAGCAATGGGGGCAAAAACAAGCACAATCATTTTAAAAGTATTGATTCCAGAATCATTACCAGCGTTAGTATCTGGTATTACGGTAACGACAATTGCTTTAGTAGGCTATACAGCAATGGCGGGAGTTGTTGGTGCTGGTGGCCTTGGAACACTTGCTTACTTAGAAGGATTCCAGAGAGGAAATAACGATGTAACAATCGTTGCGACAATTTGTGTATTACTAGTTGTATTTTTCATTCAATGGATTGGTGATAGTGTAACGACTCGAATAGATAAAAGATAATAAAAAACGGGAGGGCATTTCAAATGAAAAAATTACTACTTACAGCACTTATTTCAACTTCAATTTTTGGGTTAGCTGCTTGTGGCGGAAAAGATAAAGAGGAAAATAAACTTGTTGTTGGTGCTTCTAACGTACCGCACGCTGAAATTTTAGAAAAGGCAAAGCCGTTACTTGAGAAAAAAGGAATCGAGCTGGAAGTGAAAAAATTCCAAGATTACGTGTTGCCAAATAAAGCGTTAGCGGATAAGGAATTAGATGCAAACTACTTCCAGCACATTCCGTATTTAGAAAAAGAAATGAAAGATAAAAAATATGATTTTGAAGTAGCAGGGAAAATTCATTTAGAACCAATTGGTGTGTATTCTCAAAAATATAAGAGCTTAAAAGAGCTTCCAGACGGGGCGACAATTATTATGAGTAATTCTGTTGCTGACCATGGACGTGGTTTAGCAATTTTACAAAAAGAAGGTATTTTAAAAATTAAAGATGGAGTAGATCCAGTTAAAGCAACTCCAAAAGATATTGTAGATAATCCGAAAAACTTGAAATTCAAAACAGATATTGAGCCTGGCTTATTGCCACAAGTGTATAACAATAAAGAAGGCGATGCGGTTCTAATTAATTCTAACTATGCAATTGATGCGAAGTTAAACCCAGAAAAAGATGCGATCGCGATTGAAGGAAATGATTCTCCGTACGCAAACGTAGTAGCTGTTCGTAAAGGTGATAAAGATAAAAAAGAGATTAAAGCTCTTGTAGAAGTGCTGCATTCTAAAGAAATTGAAGATTTCATTAATAAAGAATATAAAGGGGCAGTTGTTCCTGTAAAAGAATAATCGTTTGAAGAAGGGCTGGTGTATGCCGGCTCTTTTTTCTAACTACATAAATATAGGGGAGAAGGGGACATCATATGAAAAAGATTATACTGTCAGTTGTTACAGCACTATCTGTATTTACATTAGCTGCCTGTGGTGGGAAAGATGAGAATAAGCTTGTTGTTGGAGCTTCTAACGTGCCGCACGCTGTTATTTTAGAGAAGGCAAAGCCGATATTAGAGAAAAAAGGTATTAAGTTAGAGATTAAAAAGTTCCAAGATTATGTGTTACCGAATAAAGCGTTAGCGGATAAAGAAATTGATGCGAACTATTTCCAGCACATTCCGTATTTAGATAAAGAAATTCAAGAAAAAGGATATAAAATTGTAAACGCAGGAAAAATCCATTTAGAGCCAATGGGCATTTATTCTAAGAAGTATAAAAGCTTAAAAGACCTTCCAGATGGCGGAACAGTTATTATGAGTAATAACGTAGCAGAGCGTGGCCGTATGCTAGCTCTATTACAAAAAGGCGGCGTTATTAAATTAAAAGATGGTGTAGATGTTGTTAAGGCAACGGTAAAAGATGTTGTGGAAAATCCGAAAAACTTAAAGTTTAAAACAGATGTAGAACCTGGACTTTCACCGAAGCTGTATGAAAATAATGAGGGAGATGCTTTATTTATTAATTCAAACTACGCAATTGACGCGAAATTAAATCCAACAAAAGATGCAATTGCGATTGAAGGATCAGACTCTCCGTATGCAAATATTATTGCCGTTCGTAAAGGTGACGAGAAGAAAAAAGAAATTAAAGAACTAGTAGAAGTACTACATTCAAAAGAAATTCAGGACTTTATTAATAAAGAATATAAAGGTGCTGTACTCCCTGTAAGTGAATAAATATAAGGAAAGGACTGGTAATTTCCCAGTCCTTTTTTCTTTATATAAATAAGAAGAAAGGTGTATCATATAAAGGTGAGAAGGAAATACTTATATACATTTGTGAAAAAATTGTTACTTTTTTTCGTCGTTTGCGATATCATTTTATTTGATATAAAATTAGAATGAGAATAAAATGAGAATATGAACGTTTTAGGAATTTTTAAAATGTATATATAGGATTAATGGAGGTATTGAGATGGCTGGTTCTACATTAACGGTTAAAGACTTACACGTATCAATTGACGGCAAAGAAATTTTAAAAGGTGTAAACCTTGAAGTAAAAGGTGGAGAAATCCACGCAATTATGGGACCTAACGGAACAGGTAAATCAACTTTATCTTCTGCGATTATGGGTCACCCAAAGTATGAAGTAACAGAAGGTAGCATCATCATTGACGGTGAAGATGTATTAGAAATGGAAGTAGACGAGCGCGCGCAAGCAGGTCTATTCCTAGCAATGCAATATCCAAGTGAAATTAGCGGAGTTACAAACGCTGACTTCTTACGTTCTGCAATTAACGCACGTCGTGAAGAAGGCGATGAAATTTCTCTTATGAAATTTATCCGTACATTAGATAAAAACATGGAATTCCTAGAAATGGATCCAGAAATGGCACAACGTTACTTAAACGAAGGTTTCTCTGGCGGTGAGAAAAAACGTAACGAGATTCTTCAATTAATGATGATTGAGCCAAAAATTGCAATCTTAGACGAAATCGACTCAGGTCTTGATATCGATGCATTAAAAGTTGTATCTAAAGGTATTAACGAAATGCGCGGCGAAGAGTTCGGTTGCCTAATGATTACGCATTACCAACGTCTATTAAACTACATCACTCCAGACTTCGTTCACGTTATGATGAACGGTCGTATCGTTAAATCTGGTGGCCCTGAGCTTGCACAACGTCTAGAAGCTGAAGGTTACGACTGGATTAAAAAAGAATTAGGTATTGAAGACGAAACAGCAGAGCAAGAAGCGTAAGAGAGGAGCATAAACATGACAATCGGTACATTACCTTTCGATCAAGAAACAATCCGTCAGCGCGCAAGCGAAGTAAACGAAGCTGCTTGGTTGACTGAGTTCCGCTTACAAGCTCTTGCACAAGCAACTGAACTTCCAATGCCAACGCCTGATAAAACGAAAATTGAAAAATGGGACTTTATCGGAAAAGGCGACGCTGCTAAGCAAGAGCCTGTAAGTTCTTTAACTGAACTTCCAGAAGCAGTGAAAAACTTAATCGATGAAAATAACAGCGTATTAGTGCAACGTACTGGTACAACTGCGTTCGTTTCTTTAGCAGACGAAGCAAAAGAAAAAGGTGTTATTTTTACAGACATCGTAACAGCTGCAACAGAGCATGCTGAACTAGTACAAAAGTATTTAATGAAAGACGGCGTGAAAGTAGACGAGCATCGTTTAACTGCACTTCATGCTGCATTAATCAACGGCGGTGCATTCGTATATGTTCCGAAAAACGTTGTTCTTGAAACTCCACTTCAAGCTGTATTCTTAGTAGACGGCGAAGAAGCTAACGTATATAACCACGTATTATTCGTAGCTGATGCGAACAGTACTGTAACTTATGTAGAAAACTACGTTGCAAATGAAAATGCTAAAGGTATTGCAAATATCGTAGCAGAAGTAATCGTGGAACAAGGCGCACAAGTAAAATTCGGTGCGGTTGATCTATTAGCAAAAGACGTAACAACTTACGTTAACCGCCGCGGTGTTGTTGGACGCGACGGCCGCATTGATTGGGCTCTAGGTCTTATGAATGACGGAAACACAATCTCAGAGAACGTTACGAACTTAATGGGCGACGGTTCATATGCTGATACAAAAACAGTAACAATTGGCCGTGGTAACCAAACACAAAACTTTACAACTAAAGTTGTTCACTTCGGTAAACACTCTGAAGGTTGGATCTTAAAACACGGTGTACAAAAAGATAGTGCAACATCTATCTTTAACGGAATTGGTAAGATTGAACACGGTGCATCTAAATCAAATGCACAACAATCTTCTCGCGTTCTTATGTTAGACGAAAAAGCTCGTGGTGATGCGAACCCAATTCTTCTAATTGATGAAGATGATGTAATGGCAGGTCACGCAGCTTCAGTAGGCCGCGTAGATCCAATCCAACTATACTACTTGATGAGCCGTGGTATTCCAAAACGCGAAGCAGAACGTTTAGTCATCCATGGATTCTTAGCACCTGTAGTAAATGAGCTTCCAATTGAAGGAGTAAAGGCACAGCTTGTTGAGGTAATTGAAAGGAAAGTTCGCTAATGAATATTCATGAAATACGCAAACAGTTTCCAATTCTTGATCAAAAAGTGAACGGCAAACAACTTGTTTATTTCGATAGTGCAGCAACTTCTCAAAAACCAATTCAAGTCATTGAAACGTTAGAACGTTATTATAAAGAATATAATTCTAACGTGCATCGCGGTGTTCATACGCTCGGTACGAAAGCTACCGACGCGTATGAAGGTGCACGTGAGAAAGTTCGCAAGTTTATTAACGCGAAATCAATGGAAGAGATTATTTTCACGCGCGGAACGACAACTGCATTAAATACAGTAGCGGCTAGCTATGGTCTTGACAATGTAAAAGAAGGCGATGAAATCGTTATTTCTTACATGGAGCACCATAGTAACATCATTCCGTGGCAACAAGTTGCGAAGAAAACTGGTGCAACTTTAAAATACCTTCCGCTTCAACCAGACGGTACAATTTCTTTAGAGGATGTTCGTCAAACAGTTACACCGAATACAAAAATCGTTTCTATTATGCAAGTATCAAACGTACTTGGAACGATTAACCCTGTAAAAGAAATCGGAGCAATCGCACACGAAAACGGCGCAATTATGGTCGTTGATGGTGCGCAAAGTACCCCTCATATGAAAGTGGATGTACAAGATTTAAACTGTGATTTCTACGCATTATCTGCTCATAAGATGTGCGGACCTACAGGTATCGGCGTATTATATGGTAAGAAAGAATTGCTAAACAATATGGAGCCAATTGAATTTGGCGGTGAAATGATTGATTTCGTAGATTTACAAGAATCTACTTGGAAAGAGCTTCCGTGGAAGTTTGAAGCAGGTACACCGATTATCGGTAATGCAATCGGACTTGGTGCGGCAATTGATTTCCTAGAAGAAATCGGTCTTGATAATATTGAAAAGCATGAGCATGAATTAGCGCAATACGCTTTAGAAAGACTATCAGAAGTAGATGGCGTGACAATTTATGGTCCAAAGCATCGCGCTGGTCTTGTTACATTTAATATTGAAGACGTACATCCTCATGATGTAGCGACTGTGTTAGATGTAGAAGGCATTGCGGTTCGCGCAGGACATCACTGTGCACAACCGCTTATGAAGTGGCTGAAAGCTTCTTCAACAGCACGTGCGAGCTTCTATTTATATAATACAAAAGAAGAAATTGATACATTTGTTGAATCGCTAATCAAGACAAAGGAGTATTTCACAAATGTCATTTAATAATTTAGATACGTTATACCGTCAAGTTATTATGGATCATTATAAGAATCCTCGTAACCATGGCGTGTTAGAAGATAGTGTTACCGTTAACTTGAACAATCCAACTTGCGGAGATCGTATTCAACTTACGATGAAAGTAGAAGAGGGTATTGTACAAGAGGCGAAGTTTGAAGGAGAAGGATGTTCTATCTCAATGTCTTCAGCTTCGATGATGACACAAGCAGTAAAAGGAAAGAAAATTGAAGAAGCACTTCAGCTTTCGAAAATTTTCTCTGACATGATGCTAGGAAAAGAGTACGATGACAGCATCGATTTAGGAGATATTGAAGCATTACAAGGCGTATGCAAGTTCCCTGCACGTATTAAATGTGCAACATTAGCGTGGAAAGCGTTAGAAAAGGGCTTAAACGAAGATAAGTAATGTTAAAGGTTCCTAAAAACGAGGTTATCTAAGGAGGGACACACCAACATGGCGAAGCAACTGCCAGATATCGGCGATTATAAATATGGTTTCAAAGACAAAGACGTTTCGATTTTCCGTGCTGGACGCGGTTTAACAAAAGAAATCGTAGAAGAGATTTCACGTATGAAAGAAGAACCACAGTGGATGTTAGACTTCCGTTTAAAATCACTGGATAAGTTCTATGAAATGCCAATGCCACAATGGGGCGGCGACTTAAACGACTTAGATTTCGATGAAATTACGTACTACGTAAAACCATCTGAGAAATCTGAGAAGTCTTGGGATGAAGTACCTGATGAAATTAAAGCAACATTTGATAAATTAGGTATTCCAGAAGCTGAGCAAAAATATTTAGCTGGTGTATCTGCACAGTACGAATCTGAAGTTGTATACCACAACATGAAGGAAGACCTAGAAGCCCTAGGAATCGTATTTAAAGATACAGATAGCGCATTAAAAGAGAACGAAGACATTTTCCGTGAGCATTTCGGAAAAGTAATCCCACCAACAGACAACAAATTCTCTGCATTAAACTCTGCAGTTTGGTCTGGTGGATCATTCATCTACGTTCCAAAAGGTATTAAAGTGGATACACCACTTCAAGCGTATTTCCGTATTAACTCTGAAAATATGGGACAATTCGAGCGTACGCTTATCATCGTAGACGAAGGCGCACACGTACACTACGTAGAAGGTTGTACAGCACCTGTTTACACTACTAACTCACTTCATAGTGCGGTAGTAGAAATCATCATTAAGAAAGATGCATATTGCCGTTATACAACAATCCAAAACTGGGCGAACAACGTATACAACCTAGTTACAAAACGTGCGGTTTGTGAAGAAAACGCAACGATGGAATGGATTGACGGTAACATCGGATCTAAATTAACGATGAAATACCCAGCAGTTATCTTAAAAGGCGAAGGCGCTCGTGGTTTAACATTATCTATCGCGATTGCTGGTAAAGGCCAACACCAAGATGCTGGTGCGAAAATGATTCACTTAGCACCAAACACGTCTTCAACAATCGTTTCTAAATCGATTGCGAAGCATGGTGGTAAAGTAACTTACCGTGGTATCGTACACTTCGGACCAAAAGCGAAAAACTCTCGCTCTAACATCGAGTGTGATACGTTAATCATGGATAACCAATCTACATCTGATACAATTCCTTACAACGAAATCAAAAACGATTACGTTTCACTTGAGCACGAAGCAAAAGTATCAAAAGTATCAGAAGAACAATTATTCTACCTAATGAGCCGCGGTATTTCTGAGCAAGAAGCTACAGAAATGATCGTAATGGGCTTCATCGAGCCATTCACTCGCGAACTTCCAATGGAATACGCAGTTGAAATGAACCGCCTAATCAAGTTTGAGATGGAAGGTTCTATTGGTTAAATAGAAATGCGGAGCCGACTGTCCAGACCCGTTGGCTAAGGTTCTTTCGCACAGAAGATGCTTTTTATCTTCTGGTGCGGAAGGTTCTTAGACATGAGGGGTTAGGAGGCGAAGCTGGACAATATTTAAAGTGGAAGCGGCTCGTTCAGAATGTGAGGGGGATGGAGCTTCTGACGTAGAGGCGTTTTTTGCCTCATAGGAAGAAGTGAAGCCACCGAACATTCTAACCGCTGGAACTGGATAATGTATGAAGAAAGCGCTCTGCTATGCAGGGCGCTTTTTTTGTGTTGTGTATTCAAGTTTGATTTAGGATGGCGGTGTGAGTGTTCAGCTACATATATCAGCGATTTTTCAAATAAGTCGACGATTCGACAAGGAACATCGACTTATCAACAAATTAGGACGTGAAGAGAGGCCGTATACCCCAAACCTAAATCGTATCCACCGTATCCACAGATTAAAAAAATAAAGTTTCTCACATTAAAAGGGCAATCTTTGGCTTTTTCTCATAATGCGAGTACAATGTAAAATAGCAAGAAAAGACGAAAAGTATTTACAGGATTATTGCGTACGTATAGCGTAAATGGCAGTAAGGAACTGAGAGGAGGTTTTTTCTCTGAATATAAATAAAGAAACAATCATCCACCTTTATCATACAAACGATATACATAGTCATTTTGAAAATTGGCCGCAAATTTCTCGGTTTGTACAAGGGGAGAAAAAGAGAAGACAGGGAGCGGGAGAGACTGTTTTCACTGTAGATATTGGCGATCATGTGGATCGTTTTCATAGTATTTCGGAAGCGACAAATGGGCTTGGAAATACGAAGCTTTTAAATGAGGCATTATATGATTATGTAACGATCGGAAATAATGAAGGAATTACGCTAGCGAAGGAGCATTTGAATCGTCTATATGATGATGCTGGGTTCGAGGTGCTCGTCGCGAATTTATTTGAAAAAGAAGGTGTACGTCCGGCGTGGGCGAAGCCTTATAAATTACATACAACGACAGATGGGATTACGATTGCCTTTATAGGATTAACGGTAGCGTATCCAGAGTTTTATCATATGTTAGATTGGCATATTGAAGATCCAATCATCCATTTAGAGTCTATTTTAGAAGAAGTTAAGGATACAGCGCATATTACAGTTGTCCTTTCTCACCTTGGAAAAAGTATGGATGAGTATATGGCAGAGCATTATGATATAGATGTTATTTTAGGGGCACATACGCATCATTTATTTGAGCGTGGTGTTCTTGTGAATAATACTTTACTTTGTTGTTGTGAAAAGTGGGGACGTTACGTTGGTCACGTTCAGCTTACTGTGGATAAAGAGACGAAGAAACTGTTGAAGAAAGACGGTAGAGCGATTAAGACAGAACGGTTAGGTGCTTATAGCGAACCGTTATCCACAATTGAGGTGTTGCAGGAGGAAAGTAAGCATATAATGGCAGAGCCTGTCGTTCATTTAAAGGAATCATTATCGGTTGATTGGTTTCATGAGACGACATTTTCGCACATGTTAGCAAGTGCGCTGAAGAAATGGTGTGGTGCAGAGATTGGAATGGTGAATGCTGGCGTACTTCTTGAAGGATTAGAAGAAGGGGTTGTGACGCGCGGAGATATTCACAGAATTTGTCCACATCCAATTAATCCGTGTGCGTTGAAAGTGCCAGGAAAGATATTAAGAGAAGTTATTTTGAAAGCACGCCGCCCGAATATGGAGAATCTTGAGGTGAAAGGATTCGGATTTCGTGGAAAAGTAATGGGGAAAATGATTTATTCTGGTGTAGAAGTCATTCCAGATACGATTCCTGGGAATAAAATTTTATTGGAAGATGTATTAATTAACGGAGAATCGCTCGAATTAGATCGTATATATACGATAGGAACGATTGATATGTTTACATTCGGATACTTATACCCAGAGCTATCCACACTTTCTGACAAACGATATTATATGCCAGAACTACTTAGAGATGTGTTAACAGACGTGTTGATAACTCATACATCTTCCGTCAAACTATAGGCTAGTTAACTTGTAACACTCATTTTTCTCTTGTCATACAGATAAGAAAGAGAGGAGTGTGAACTATGGTTAATGTAGAGACAATTATAATTGATAACTATACGTTCATTGCAGTTAGCGTAAAACTTCCAAAGACAAATTTGCTAGCTGTAATGAGCGATAAAGGATATATTATGTGTGGTGCATTAGATGTAGGTCTTTTAAATGAGAAGTTAGGAGATCGAGGAATTATTGCTGGCCGTGCGGTTGGCGTAAGAACGATTGAACAACTTCTTGAAGCACCACTAGAATCGGTAACGACTGGAGCTGAAGCGTTAGGTATTCCAGTAGGAACGATCGGAAAAGAAGCATTATTAAAAATGAGATAAGCATATATCGTCCCTCCTTCTTGCATAGAAATGATATAAGAAGGAGGTTTTTTTATGAGTATATTTCGCTCGAGAAATTCGCGGTTTCGAAGGGGGCCTATTTCCTTTCGGTATATACTGCTTATGTCGTTTATTCTTTTTGTGATATTACTTGTGCAAGGATTATGGATTGTGAATAGCAGCCTTCAGCCAACATTAATTAAATATGGGGAAGTAGAAACGCATAAAATGGCAACAGCAGTCATGACGAAGGCGGTAAAGGATAGAATTAATGAAGGATTTGATGTCGATTCATTAATGAAAGTACAAAATGATAAAAACGGGAAAGTATCCACAATTAATTTAAATACAAAGCAAGTAAATGAAATCGTAACGTCAACGACCACATACATAGAAAAATATTTACAGCAAGTAGAGAAAGGGAATTTGAAAGAGTTAGGTCTTTCTGAAAAAAACGGGGCAACGATGTCGGTTCCTTTTGGGCGTGTAACGGATAATGCGCTTCTTGGAAATATAGGACCAGATATTCCGATTGATTTCACCACAATTGGTCACGTGAATACGGATATTAAACAAAAAATTGAGCCGCATGGGATTAATACGACAGCGATTCAAATTGTTATGGAGATGGAAGTAACGTTGCAAGTCATTGTTCCATTCCATACGAAAGAAATAAAGGTGAAACAAGATGTTCCGATTGCAACGCGTATCGTTCAAGGGGAAGTGCCTACTTATTATGGAAGTGGCGGAGTTGTTGTACCGGATAAAAAGAAAACGGATAGTTAGCTGTATATAAAGTGAAACTTTAATCAGTGGGGGGGCTTACTGCCCGCAAATAGCGGGATAAAAAATAACCGTAGCAATATGCTACGGTTATCGTTTTGTATTTGCGCGTTCTTTTCGTTCCCAAAGACTTAAATGCATGTATGGATCGAAAGCCCATTCTGTATAACCATTGTCTTTATACATGCCGAAATGTAAGTGGGGTGGAAATTTTCCAGCTGTACCAGGAGGTCCGTAGCCGGTACTACCAACAAATCCGATTACTTTTCCTGGCTCGACAATTTGTCCGAGCTGTATTTCTTTTGAGAACCCGCCTAAGTGAGCGTAATAATGGTAATTATTATGAAGGTCGCGAATACCGATGCGCCATCCACCAAGACGGTTCCAGCCTTTCGTTTCAATAATGCCATAGCAAGTGGATCTGACTGGTACGCCATATCTGGCAAAAATATCAGTACCTTCATGAATCCTTCTGCCGCCAAAACTTCTACCAGCACCAAATGTACTGCGGTAGCTGTGGTCACTGCGAATTGGAAGAGGGAAAGCATTTCCTTCTAAATTAATACGTCCAAACTGTTTATAAATTTGGGCGTATTCGGTAATTAAATCAACTGTTTTCGCACGTCTATAATATTCCCAAAGCATAATTTTAATACGGTCTTCGGACGTTCCTTGTTTCTTTAAAATAGTCGCTGCTGTATGCAGAAGATCACGGTCGTTATTTGCATTTGCAAATCCATCTTTATCACCATCTAAACCTATTCCGCCAAATAGAGAAATTGTATGGGGGAGAGTATCGTTACTATTAACAGGTCCAGCCCAAATTTCTGGTTTGAAATAAAGGGAAATAATGGCATCTGGTTTTTTCGGAATATCTTTTCTTACGCTCCGTATATTTCTTTCATATTGATCCATTGCAGCTAAGTAATACCACGGAATGCCTGAAGATTGCTCGGTTTCTTTATATAGTGCCATGCGCTTTTCGTATATGCTTTGCTGATTATCTTCACCGTAAGCGATGTTTTGGTGGAGAAGAAAGCAAATCGAAAGCAAAAGAGAAATTTTTCGAAGCATGAAATAGACTCCTTTCACAACATCACTCTTTTTAGTGTGGGATATACGGAGTATTTCATTATAGGGAACGATTGGAAAAAATCTTAGAATCTTCATTTGAGCAAATCGCTTTCATACGTTAGAATAGATATGTTACATTGAAAGAAGCGAACACGGTAAACTATTTCATATTGTGCGGAGTTGATAACCATGACAAAACAAACAGAATATAAGCGCAAGCCCGAATGGTTGAAAATTAAGTTAAACACGAATGAAAACTATACAGGCTTAAAGAAAATGATGCGTTCTAAAAATCTTCATACCGTTTGTGAAGAGGCGAAATGTCCGAATATTCATGAGTGTTGGGCTGTAAGGAAAACAGCAACATTTATGATCTTAGGTGCGGTTTGTACACGTGCTTGTCGTTTTTGTGCGGTTAAAACAGGCTTACCAACTGAGCTTGATTTACAAGAACCAGAACGCGTAGCAGATTCAGTAGTACAAATGGGCTTAAAGCACGTTGTTATAACAGCGGTTGCACGTGATGATTTAAAGGACGGCGGAGCAGCTGTTTTTGCTGAAACAGTACGCGCTGTACGTCGTAAGAATCCATTTACGTCTATCGAAGTATTACCATCTGATATGGGTGGAGTAGAAGAAAACTTAAAAATGTTAATGGATGCAAAACCAGATATTTTGAACCATAACATTGAAACAGTACGTCGATTATCTGACCGAGTTCGCGCTAGAGCAAAGTATGACCGTTCATTAGAGTTTTTACGTAGAGCAAAAGAAATGCAGCCTGATATTCCAACTAAATCGAGCATTATGGTGGGCTTAGGTGAAACAAGAGAAGATTTAATTGAAGCAATGGATGACTTACGTGCAAACAATGTGGATATTTTAACTCTTGGACAATACCTACAACCATCTAAGAAGCATTTACCAGTTCTTAAATATTACCCACCAGCAGAATTTGCAGAGCTAAAAGAAATTGCACTTAGCAAAGGATTTAGCCACTGTGAAGCTGGCCCACTTGTGCGTTCTTCTTACCATGCGGACGAGCAAGTACGTTCTGCAAAGGAAAAAACAGCAGAAGCGAAATAATGAAAAAAGAGAGCTAATCATTAGCTCTCTTTTTGTTTGTGTTCTAAAACAGTATTTGGGCATGATAATAAAATCTTTCTTAATTCCTCTGTGGATAATTCAATCGTAAATTCAGGTACACCAGGTGTAATTAAAATTTTATCGTACGTATAAATGGAACTGTCCACAATAATTGTCACATCTTGTGAATAACCGAAAGGAGCTACACAGCCCGGTGTGCAACCAGTTTCCATTCTTAGCTCGTCAGGAGAGCAGAGCGATAAGTGTTCCCCAGTTATTTTTTTTATCTCTCCTCGGTCAAGCCGGGTTCCCTCTAACGTAAAAAATACGTAATAATCCCCAGATTTCGATTTTAAAAATAAGCTTTTACTTGGAGTACCGTGTAAACCAAGCCTTTCACGTACAATCCGATCTGTCTCATAATCGAGTACCGGTTCGTGTTCGAATTTTTCATAAGAAACATTTGTTTTATGTAGTAAAGCAAGTACGTCTTCGTACATATGAAATGATACCCCTTTCTATTGTTAGAACAGTCTCTTCTCGCGGCGTCAACTGAATGTTTTGGAAAGGGATATTACTTGGACGATGCTTCCCATAATCGTTTTATGCTACTTGGTTCATCGATTGTAATTTCGTAAATATCAGGATTCGTTAAAGTTCTCCATTCACTAAAGCCGATAGTATGATCAAAGTGCTTTAAAATGAGCGTAAGTAAGTTACCATGTGTAACGAGTAGTGTCGTAGTATGGTTTAATTTTAAAACGTCTTGGATAAGCGTTAGGGCACGATCCATCGCTTGTTTTGTTGACTCTCCGCCTAAATAGGCTATATCTATGTTTGTGAAAGTGTATTCTAGTTTTTGCATCCAATCATCCATTGGAGCATCGCTTAATACTCGCTCGGCTAATCGTTCATCTTCTTGGATAGATAAGTTAGCTTGGAGAGCATAGGGCCGAATGGAATCGATAGCTCGGACAAATGGACTTGAAATAATATAATCTATTTGTAGATGATTTTCTAAGAGGAATGTAGCAAGGGTGTTTGCTTGATTTTTTCCGGCGACAGTTAATTCAGCATCACGCTCTTGGCCAGTTGCTGAACAATGTCGTATGACAATAATTTTCTTCATAATTCATCCCCATCTTTCAAGTTGACGCTATATACTTCGACAAAAGTGGGAATAATTCCTTTTTCTTGGAAAGGGTATAGTGATTGAAGTATGTGGAAAAGTAATGTGGATAATAAAGTGAAACTTTAATCAGTGGGAGATTTGTCCACTGATTATTAGTTGAACCAATCGGGCAGTTGATCTCCCATCTAACTCCTTCGCATTCGGCAAATTTTGAGATGGGAGTCTTACTGCCCGTTAATGCGGGGTGAAAAGCTGAGGTGCGATTATGAAAAAAGTGATATGTATTTTATTCAGTATTTGTTTTCTTATGCAATTATCCACAACATATGCAGAATCTAATCAAAAATTAGAATACCCGAGCAATCGAAATAAGCCATTTATGAGTGAGGATGTATTTTACGAACAGTTAGATAAGAAAATTTATAAAGAATATAACAATGCAGCGTATAGCGTTCGTAAAAAAATCTTATTTAAAGAAGTGGCCGATGAGGCATTTATTTTTATGCAAAAAACAGCTGTCGGCTGTCGTAGTAGATTGGTACTTCAAGATTCGTTTATTCATCCTGATCGCCAAGTATACTTTTTCGCTTCTTTTTCTCAAAATGAAGTAGAGGAGTTGCATAAATATATCGTTATAGATGCAGAAACAAAGAGGGAGCTGCAAGGAGGAAAAAGTTATCATCATTGCGACAATACTCATGAAAAATAACCCACCAAATGGTGGGTTATTTTTACTCCGGCACACTCATTAATGTCTCTTTCATTTTACGAATAAGAACGACAGCGCCAATTGTACAGAGAAGTGTAATTCCTTCCGCAACAAAGATATTGATTGTTTTTGTTTGATACAGTGCCGCGAAAAAGTCTACAAATGCGTGGAATAGTATAGCGTACGCAAGGAAGATATATTTCTTCTGTTTCACTGCGTATAAGACAAGCAATGTAAAGGCGATTTGCAACACGAGTGCCATAATTCTTTCTAGGCTACCGAATAAGTAAAAATAGGCAGGTTGCGCTATTAACATATCCTTCACATGAACCAGCTGAGGGTATTGTTCAACCATTTGAGCGAAGCTACCATTGTTAATAGATGTTGCAAAGGTAAGAGTTTGAAGCCCAGCGAATCCGCCGACTAAAATCGATTCAATACCGCCGTGACCAATTCCGTACGCAAGGCCGTCTTTATAATCTCGATATTTTTTCAGTAAGTAGTAAAAGGCAACGAAACGCCCTAATTCTTCAAAAATACCAGCAGTTAGTCCGCCGAAAATAGAAAAGATAAATGGATTCTTTAAAAACTCAGATATTGTGGGGTTACCACGCATGAATAATTGGAATGGTGTTTCGAGAATTTGAGTGAATCCGATAAAGATTAGGACACCAACGCCAACTATTTTCCAATTAATATGATATTTTTTACGAAAATAAACGAGCGCAATAATTGGTACCAGAATCGAAAGCACAAGCTGAATTGTGATACTGGCAATTACCGTATTTGAAACCATACTTTCACCGCTTTCTAATATATGTACATATCTATTATGCATGAAATATAAGAGAGATGAAACTTTTAGAGACAAAGTGAAATTTTAATCAGTGGGAATCTTGTCCATTCCGCACTGATTATTAGCTTCACCAATCGGGCTTTACGGGAAGCTATCTCCTACCTAACTGCCTCGCATTCGCCGAATTTTGAGGTGAGAGTTTACTGCCCGCAAATAGCGGGATAAAATGAATTTACTTATTGACTCTAACGTTGCGTCATACTTTATCGTATGTATTAAGGGGGAGATACACATGACAATGAGAGTAAAAGAAGTAGCTGATTTAGTTGGAATTAGTGTGCGCACACTGCATCATTACGATGAAATTGGGTTGTTAACCCCAGACGAGACGACAGAGTCTGGATATCGTCTGTATTCCAATGAAAATTTAGAGACATTGCAGCAAATCTTATTTTTTAAAGAGCTTGGCTTCCCTTTGAAGAAAATTAAAGAAATTATCATGAGTCCATCATTTGATCGCGAAGAGGCACTAGAGCTTCATAAGAAAATGCTTCTTGAAAAGCGTGCCAGGTTAGATAAGGTGATTGCGACGATTGATAAAACTATTCAACATACAAAAGGAGAGATTGAAATGACGAACAAAGAGAAATTTGAAGGATTCGATTTCAGCCATAACCCATATGAAGAAGAAGCACGTGAAAGATGGGGGGACGCAGCTGTAGATAAAGCGAACGACTATGCAAAAGGTATGTCAAAAGAGAAGCAAGAAGAGTTTAATGATATTTATAGAAATTTAGCGACGCTTAGACACGGTGCACCCGATTCTAAGGAGGCGCAGGAAGCTATCAAGGTATGGTACGATTACTTGCAAAACTTTGGTCACTATTCATTAGATGCTTTTAAGGGACTCGGTCAAATGTACGTCGCTGATGAACGCTTTACGAAAAATATCGATAAGTTTGGTGAAGGCTTAGCGCAGTTTATGTGTGATGCGATGGAGGTTTATGCGGATCGTAAGAAATAGTAAAAAAGGTGGAGGTTTTCTCCACCTTTTATTTTTTAATCATATTATTTAAAGTTTGATTCTCAGTATTGTTCAAATGAGGATTATTGCTCATTTCACGTTTGAGCATATCAAGACTTTGTTCATACTCTGTATCATTTAAGCTACCGGATTGAAGACCTTGAATTTGAGAAATCAACTTTTGGTTTGTTGATACATATGCTTTATAATAGCGAGGGACGATGGACAAAGCTGTTTTATATACTTGATCTGCTACGAGTTTCTGATCCGTTGTGTTTGCACGATATACAACGAACACTTCATCATCGGTAACGAGTGTAGCAGCATTTGTAACGTCAGGAAGTTTGACTGTCATGCTTGTGATCATTTCAGCAACTTTCTCGCGGTTAATGGCCCCTACTTGTTTGTTAGATACTTCATTTTTTTGTTTGGATGAGTAGCCGACTCTTGTGAGCCTTGTATTTGTATTTTCTGTATGATACATGTCGTTTTTATTAGAAACAAGAACACGGCTTCCTTCTTCGCGTTCCATTTCGGCTTTATTAGTTGATTGGCAGCCCGCAAATAGGGAAAGAGTGAGAAGGGAAAGTACAATTTGTTTTTTCACGATGTATCACCTCCTTCTCCATAGCATGTACTAATTTGCAATTTTTTGTATTTGAAATTGTTGGTTGGTATGCTTTGTGATACGATAAAAAGAAGAATGCTTAGAGAGGAAGTTAATGATGGAGCAAAAGCAAGAGATTCATGCTACGGTGAGCATTAATAATGTTCAGTACGAAGTAATTAAAAACTTTCGTGACGGTTTTCGTGAAGAAGCATTTAAAGAGCGCTATGCAGAAATTTTAAATAAATATGATTACATCGTTGGGGACTGGGGTTATGAGCAACTTAGATTGCGCGGATTCTTTGATGATAGTAATCAACGTTCAACATATGACACGAAAATTAGTACGTTATCAGAGTATTTATACGAGTACTGTAACTTCGGTTGTGCACATTTTGTATTACGAAAAGTGAAGAAATGAAAAAATCCTCTTACGATTGTAAGAGGATTTTTTCATATTCTCGTTTATAAACAAATCGAAATAGAATCGCCTTCAGAAAGTAATGCGTTTGGTTTCATTTGTTGTCCGTTCAATTGAATATCCCCATTTTTTATTTTATCCACAATGAGTGTACGGCTCCAATCAGAGATATATGTGGATAAGGCTTTATCAATTCGGTGGGAGCCGAAAACGATGTCTAATACGATTGTAATTTCAGCTATGCCACTTTCTTTATGTTGCGTAATGGAAATGGTAGTACTTGATTCTGTTTCGTCTTGCTGAGTCATATCGACTGTTTCCACATGATCAGTAAATGATTTATAAATGCGCAGTTTTTGATTCCACGTATGATCGTTTGGACATTTATAAATGGCAAAGCGGTATATGTTTTTTCCATTGGCGTTATGCCTACGAATATTCGTATCGGTAAATAGGGTAGTACGTCTGCAATTTTTACAATATTTTTCGATTGTGTTTTGCTGATTTTCATATAAACTCCAAGAAAGTTGTACGTTCTGCATTTTCTTCACCTCTTATATTAGTGGCAAAGAAACGTAATACAGCTATTTGGATGTCTTGTAGTATGAAGACATGAGAAAGAGACAAAAATAAAAGGAGATTCCCCCAAAGAGGAACCTCCGTAAACATCATACTACAGATGCCTTACGTTCCTTTGTAATGGGAATGGGCAGACTACTCCCTTGAAAAAGCACGGTGCTTTTTTGAGAGTAATGCTATCCAATTGCTGGTCCATTACAAAGTAGTTGTTGGCATACGTAGATAACGTCCTTTCTATCCAAATAGATTTGTTCATAAGTATACCATAAGAGATTGAAAATTCAAAATGATTACTGTAAAAAAACACCAGCTAAAATAGCTGGTGTTTGAGATAAATTATATAAGTTCAAATAAAAATGAGCGTAATTCTTCTGCAATTTCTTCAGACATAGAAAATGCGTGCTCTAAGTAGCCTGGTTCGTTTAAATCGTCAGGACCGATGATTGCAAATTTATTGCGCTGCATATCAAGTACAATTGTTTTACCGTAATGACGATCGGAGTATAAAAGTGCTAAATCATGACGCTCATTTTCCCCCATAAAGCTAACGAAACGAGTTTTTGTAGCGACTGTATCGTCGTACAGAAAGAAACGTTCTTCCATATACATGGCTCCTTTTATTAAATATCTAAGTTTAAGTGTGGTTTATGATCTAAATGGTGATGCGTTTTAATGAATCGTACCGTTCTTGTTTTGTAACGCATAACGATAGAATATGTTTCAGCTAAATCTCCGCCAAGGAATTTCACGCCGTCTAATAATTCACCAGCAGAAACACCTGTTGCTGAGAAGATTGCATCATCACCAGCTACTAAGTCATCTAACATAAGAAGTTGACGAGGATCTTCTAATCCCATGTCACGACAACGAGCTTCTTCTTCTTCATTCATTGGAACTAAGCGAGCTTGCATTTCACCTTCAAGGCATTTTAATGCTGCTGCAGAAATAACGCCTTCTGGAGCTCCGCCAATACCTACGAATAAGTCGATACCTGTTCCAGGTAGTGCTGTTGCGATTGACGCACCAACATCTCCATCACCAAATAATTTTACGCGTGCACCTTTTGCGCGAACACGGTTAATAATATCTTGATGACGTTCACGTTCTTGGACGATAACTGTTAGATCACGAATTTTTTTATTGTTAGCTTCTGCTACAATTTCAATTGTTTTTTCAATTGGATCATCTAAGCTGATTTTACCAGCTGCTTTTGGACCAACCGCGATTTTTTCCATGTACATATCAGGAGCATGAAGAAGGTTTCCTTTATCTGCGATTGCGATAACTGCCATTGCATTTGCAAGACCTTTTGCAACGATGTTTGTACCTTCTAACGGGTCAACGGCGATATCTACTTCTGGACCGTTACCTGTTCCTAGTTCTTCACCAATATATAACATCGGTGCTTCATCAAGTTCTCCTTCACCAATTACAACTGTACCTGCCATGTTTACTGAATCGAACATATCACGCATAGCTGTAGTTGCTGCATCATCTGCTTCATTCTTCTTTCCGCGACCCATCCACTGTGCGGATGCTAAGGCTGCTGCTTCTGTTACACGGACAATTTCTAGTGCGAGTTCACGTTCCAAGATTCCATTCCTCCAATTTCAAAAATCATACAGGTATAACTATAACAAATAATGGAGAAAAGGTGAATTCGAAAAATTGTCGATTTTTTCAGAAGAAAGCGTTACAATTAAAATGTAAATGCTTTAATTTCCAGGTAGGTGACATGAATGTACTTCGTAGACAGAAAAAAAATAGACCAAATGCTAGTATGTTTAGAACGAGCAACAAATACATTTCAAGAGAAGAAGATATATGAAACCGAGTTTGAATTTTATGCATTAGAGCGCATAGCCCATCTTATGATTGATTGTGTATTAGATGTAGGAAATGCGATGATTGATGGATTTATTATGCGCGATCCAGGAAGTTATGAAGATATTATCGATATTTTAATGGACGAGCGAGTGATAAGTGCAGAAGAAGGAGTAGGAATGAAAGAAGTAATCCTTCTTCGAAAAATGCTTACGCAAGATTATATTCAAATGAATCATGATGAATTATATGAGACGATTCAAAAACATATCGCAGTGGTAGAGAAATACCCAGCGAATATTCGCAGTTATTTAGAAAAGGAATTAGGACCTGTATCTGCATTTGTACCAGAATAATTATGCTTATAAGATCCCCGGGGAATGCCTTTTGGGGATCTTATATTGTATGTGAGAAAGAAAAGAGAGAAGGGTGAAGTATGGGGGAAGCACGCACTACGAAAGAAGAGATTGTCCAATTGTTGAAAGTAAAGGGAGAGCATACGGTAGCAGAATTAGCTGAAGTGTTAGAGATTACGGAAATGGCGATCCGAAGGCATTTAAGTAATCTTGAGAAAGATGGACTTATTTATTCTAAGATGGTAAGACAAAATGTCGGAAGACCAACTTATTTGTATGGATTAAGTGAAAAGGGAGAAGATACATTCCCAAAAGAGTATAAGCAATTTGCGATTGATATGCTAGAAGATTTAGCTCGAATGGGCGATGAAAAAATACTTCGTTACGTTTTAAAAGAGAGAACGAAGCGGCTGGAAGAAAATTTGCAAAAGAGAGTCAGCAATCAAAAGAACTTGGCATATAAAGTTCAAGAGGTAGCAACGATGCAAGAGAGAAACGGTTATATGGTGCAAATAAAGAGAGATGGAGATCGCTCTTTCGTAATTGAAAAACAAAATTGTCCGTTAAAGGAAATTGCAGAGAGGTTTCCGCAAGTATGTGAAGATGAAAAAGAGATGTATAAGCGTTTATTTGTAGGTGCAGAAGTAAAGACGCTAGCGAACATGTGCGAGGGAGATTGCAGTTGTTCTTATCAAGTAAAAGAGAAAAAATGAACGTTATGGGGCGCTTTAAGGTAAAGCGTTTTTTTCTTTGGAAAAAGCGGGTAATATAAGAGTGGTATGATAGATGAGAACGCTAGCGTAGAAGGAGATGCAGAATATGTATAAAGGTTATTTAATTGACTTAGACGGTACAATGTATCGCGGAGAAGAACAAATTGAAGAAGCAAGCGACTTCGTAAAAGCGTTAGGAGAGCGTGGTATTCCGTATTTATTCGTTACAAATAACTCGACTCGTAAACCAGAACAAGTAGCGGAAAAACTTGTTCGTTTCGATATTCCAGCGAAAGCCGAGCAAGTATTCACAACGAGTATGGCAACAGCGAACTTTATTTATGAACGTAAACAAAATGCTACTGTGTACATGATTGGTGAAGAGGGCTTACATGATGCACTTGTGGAAAAAGGGTTTGAACTTGTGGATGAAAATCCTGATTTCGTTGTTGTTGGTTTAGACCGTGACATCACATATGAAAAATTAGCAAAAGCGTGTCTTGCTGTGCGAAACGGTGCAACGTTTATTTCTACAAATGGGGATATTGCCATTCCGACTGAGCGAGGATTATTACCAGGGAACGGTTCATTAACATCAGTTGTAGCAGTATCAACAGGCGTGGACCCAATCTTTATCGGAAAACCAGAATCAATCATTATGGAACAAGCATTAAAAGTGCTTGGCATAGGAAAAGACGAAGCCTTAATGGTTGGGGATAACTACGATACAGATATTTTAGCGGGGATAAATGCTGGTATGCATACCCTTCTTGTCCACACTGGAGTAACAACTGTGGAGAAGTTAACAGAATATGAAGTACAACCGACGCAAGTTGTGCATAACTTGACGGATTGGATTGAGAAGATGTAATGAAATGCAGGTAACCGGAAGAGGTTGCCTGTTTTTTTATGAATAATTGAGGTAGCACCAACAAATTCCGAAATACTGGCGGTCCCAAAGTAAAAGCTTTTTAATTATTGTGTTTTATCAAAAAGAGTAACGTCGATGCAAAAACCATTTTTAGGAATAAGTGGACCGAAATCTTGTACATATGTTATGATAATTGAAGAGAAAGGCAGGTTTTAAATATGGAAAAACAAGCTGTTGTACTTACATTTCAGGAAGATATACAGTCATACAAAACATTCTCTGTCATTAAAAAACTTCACCTTGAGCATCAATTAAAAGTAGATCAAATTGCCGTTATAAAACGCAAAATAGATGGTGAATTATCAGTAGAAGACTTTTTAGATATAACTGGTGCTGATAAAACAAATAAAGGCGGTTTAATCGGTATGTTTGTTGGAATACTGGGTGGACCTTTCGGCGTATTATTAGGTGGGCTAATTGGATCCACAATTGGTATTTTTCAGGATAAAAAAGAAGTAACACATGCATACTCTGTTTTTGAAAATACATTAAAATCGATTAAACCTGGGAAAACAGGTGTCATTGTAATTGTTGAAGAGCAGACAGAAGATACTTTAAATAACCTTGTACAAGAAGGAAACGGGAAAATAGATCGTTATCCTGAAGCTGCTTTACGTTCCGAAATTGAGGCAGAACGCAAAAAATTAAAATCTAAGTAATCAATGAATTACTATCGCGAATCGTGGTACTTAAAAGAGTCCATGATTCGTTTTTTTATTTTTCTACCCTATACTCAAATATTTTAAGTAATAGAATTTTAATGAGATTATAGTTGTCTATATATTAATTTGGTGCAATTACCCTGTAAAGAATTAGGAACTTAACGAGGGGAATAAACGGATTGAACTTCTTTTATACGAAGAATTAAAAGGATATAAAACATCAACATGGGAAAATCCAAAAGAAAATATATTTTTATATCGCGGACGAGAAAAAATGAATGAATTAGAAAGTATTCTTCAAAGATATATTCCGAAATTGATGATAAAATAAAAAAACTCCGGCTGTTAAAACCGGAGTTTTTTTATTAAAATGCACGATTCACAACGTCTTTCACTTCTTCAAGGTATTGTTTACGCACATCATTATCCACAGAAGGGACGCTCGTATAGAATGTATGCTCAAGTGTTTCAATGCCTGTAAATTCAAAAATACCAACATCCGCTGTTTTCTTCATTGCGTCAAACATACCGCCTGCTATGTATGCTTCTTTCGTGTTTCCCATTGTAGATAATAATAAGCCTTTTTTACCGCTTAATAACTTTTCAATACCATTTGCACCGTAAGCATAAGCGAAGCCGTGGCTAAATACGCGGTCAACATATCCTTTTAAAATAGCGGGAAGTCCTGCCCACCAAACTGGGTAAATGAATGTAATGCTATCAGCCCAAGAGATATGCTCTTGTTCTGTTTTAATATCTTCTGGTGTATTTCCTTGAGAAAATGAGATGAAATCGGAAGCGCTTAATACTGGATTGAAGTTTAATTCGTATAAATCACGAACGCGTACTTCATGACCCTTTCCTTCTAATTCACTTTTTACAGTTGCTAAAATAGCATGGTTGAAGCTTTCTGTATTCGGGTGTGCATAAACGATTACATGTTTCATTGTTCTTCCTCCTATTTGTGGATATGTGAATAGTTTTTATATATTCGTGTAACTAGTATGGTTACTTTTATTGCGAGAGTCAACTTTTCTGATGTGAGAAATAAAGTGGAATTTTAATTAGCTAATGTGGAATGCATGTTAGTATGTGACAAAAAAATACAAAATAGTAGGGGATATAGGGATGAATATTATTGAAATGGAAAGGTTAGAAAAATCGTTTGATATTGGGGATAGTAAAGTAAAGATATTAAAAGGTATCAATCTTCAAATTCAAAAAGGAGATTTTGTTTAGTTATATTGTGTTATCAAGCTTAGAGTTAACGGTTATTATTATTCCGTATAATCAAGTTTTCATATTGGCTCTAGCTAGTGCGATACTTGGAGCAGGGGCAGCAATGATTGCTTCATTACAATTCAGAAAGTTCAAATTAAGTGATACTTTAAAGGAGTTATCAGCATAAAAGATTGCTATACTCCGCTCATACAAAGAACAAAGAAGACGAATAAAATAATGACAATACCAATGCCGAAGTTAAATATGAGAGTACTATCCATATTATGTAACCTCCTTGTTTGAAAGTAAAAAGCACTCTAGCCAAGAGTGCTTTTTTATTTTGAATCTACTTCACAACTTTTAGAAAGGGATTCATGCGTGTAAAGAGTTACATTATTTTATGCGTTTATTTTTGGGAATGAGTAAGTCCTTATGAAATATAGAAAAAAAGACACTCTTTCGAGTGTCTTTCATGATGACAAAGTGTGTCAATTGCTTGAGTTTGATAAGACGCTAATTTCCGTTTAACGCCTTTTCTTAAATCAAGAAGTGTAGCAACAGCGATTCGAATAAATTGTACCATTTGTTTAATGAGTGTGCGTATGTAATTATGCATATTACGATTAGAGGGAAATCGAATGTGAAAAATGAATGAGTAAATATATAAAATATTTGATAAGGAGCGAGAGGGATGGATATACATAAATTAACAGAAGAAGAAGCGAGTGAAATAAATACATGGACGTACGAGGAGCCGTATAATTTATATAGTTTCTCAGGAGGGTCTGAAGTAGTAGAAGAGTTACTAGATGGGACGTATTATGGCTATTGTGACGATAAAGGAGAGCTCATCGGCTATTTTTGTTTTGGGGAAAATGCACAAGTGCCAGGGGGAAGAGAGGCTAATTTATATGCGGGAGAAGATGTAGTAGATATCGGAATTGGAATGAAGCCAGCGCTAACAGGAAAAGGCATGGGAAAAACATTTTTTCAAGCTGGGATAGCGTTTGCGGTAAGAGAATTTAATTCGAAAATGTTTCGGCTGAGTGTAGCAACATTTAACAAAAGAGCGATCGCGCTATATAAAAATATAGGTTTTCAGCAAGGGCCTATTTTTTTGAGCCGCGGAAAAGAATTTATGCTTATGGAATATGAAAGGCCGTCAGCATGAAACTGACGGCCTAGAAAGTAGTATTATTCTGAGTGCTCAGCTCGGTGGGCTAAACGGCTTGAAGCAGCGGCAGCGATGCCACCAACGATATCATCAAGGAATGTATGCACCTTCCCTGTTGATTTATCATTTAAGTATTCTAAAATACCAGGTTTTAATTTATCGATATATCCAAAGTTCGTGAAACCAATAGAGCCGTACACGTTCACGATAGAAAGTGCGATAACTTCATCAATTCCGTATAAGCCTTCATCACGTTTTACGATATCTTGTAACGGCTCACTTAGCATTCCTTTTTCGGCAAGGACATCGAGTTCGATACCAGTAATCAGTGCATTTTGTACTTCACGTTTTGATAATACACGCTCAACGTTATAACGGCATTCTGACATCTCTAAATTTGGATGATATTTTTTTTGTAGAAAATGAACAAGTTCAGCAATGTCGTCAATTGTTACACCGCGCTCTTGTAATAGTTGTAATGCTCTTTCTTGTAGTTGATTGGATTCTTTCATGTTTATCACCTTTTTTTCTTTTTAGTATTTGTATACGTTTCATTGCTTTATCATGTGCATAGGAATGAAAGGCGAGCACAAGCTCATATATATATAGAAAAACCATAGGTGGCGACTGCGATGATTCAGCATATTTATGAGCATTATCACATGCATGTTAAAGAATTAATCCCCCTTGGCCCCTATAAAAGCTTTTGGATTCGCAACAAAATTTATGTACTTGTTCCAATTGGAGAAATGGAGGAAGAAGTACTTGTAGAGATGAAAAAGCTCAGTGATTATATGAACCAGCAAGGGGATATAACTGTAGCGACTTTCGTTCCGACTATACACGGCTACTATGTAAGTGAGATAGAAGAACAAAATTACTGCTTATTAAAAGGTATGCGTGCATTAGAACGACATGCTATGTCATTAGGAAGCGAGCTTTCTATATTTCATAAACGAGGTGCATTCTTTCCAGAAGAAATCGAGCAATTAAGCCGCATTGGTGAATGGAAAGCGTTATGGGAAAAAAGGCTCGATCAATTAGAAAAGTTTTGGCAATCACAAGTGATGAATCACCCTACAGACGTATTCGATCAATTGTTTATCGAATCCTTCCCGTATTACTTAGGAGTTGCAGAAAATGCAATTCAATATGTTGTCGATACAGAGATGGATGATACGCCGCAAATGAGTGATGCGGCAACAATTTGCCAAGAACGATTTACACCTTTATTATGGCATCAAACGAAGCGTCTAAAACTTCCTTTTGAGTGGGTGTATGATCACCCAACTAGAGATATAGCAGAATTGATTCGCTATATGATGATAGAAAAAAAGAAAGACTGGGAGCAAACAATCGTTCAATTTGTTACAGATTATGAACGGAATTATTCGCTATCCTCATTTGGTTGGCGCTTATTATTTGCAAGGCTCCTGTTCCCGCTTCATTATTTTGAAACAGTCGAACGATATTACCAAACTGGAAACGAAGAACAAAAAAGCATATATAGAGATCGCTTAGAAGCCATTTTACACGATGTGAACCGCTCTGAGCAATTTATGAAGCATTTTTATGGCTCACTTCGTTTACCAATTGATAAGCTCGGGATTAGGAAATTAGATTGGCTGTCTTAAAAATATAAAAAAGAGACCGAGTGAGGTCTCTTTTTTATATACCACAATTGTATGTAATACATTATGCCCCTACCTGTTGATCTGCACATATATTTAAAATGAATTGATGTCTTTCGATTTTTTCATTTACTTTACTCAATAATTCTTGCTGGATTTCTTTAAATAAAAATTGATAGCTCGCATCCCATGTTGGTATAACGGATGAAAGGTCTAATAAATACTCTTTTTTCTTTTCTAATTCTTGAATTGTTAAAAAAGTGTTCCCCATTTTTGGCATGTGTCGTCCCCCTATGTTTTTTGATTGTATATGTGTGAACGATTCACTATATAGTATCAATTATCTCATTTTTTGAGAAGGATTTCCAATTTTGTTTTATGATGTTAACGGATAAGGGATATTTGCACAAAAAAAGAGACCAAAATTGGTCTCTTTTTAGGAAGCGACTTTGAACGAGCAGCTAGATGATATCTAGCTCCAGCAGCTAAAATGTTCGGTGGCTTCGCTTCTTCCGCCGAGGCAAAAAGCGCCTCTATGTCAGAAGCTCCATCCCCCTCACATTTTGGACGAGCCGCTTCCGCTTTTAGATTAAAATACTTGTTCTACTTCGATAACGCCTGGTACTTCTTCAAGTAACGCGCGCTCGATACCAGCTTTTAGTGTGATTGTAGAACTTGGGCAGCTTCCGCATGCACCCATAAGGCGTAATTTTACGATACCTTCTTCAATGTCTACTAGCTCAACGTCTCCGCCATCGCGAAGTAAGAATGGACGTAATTTATCTAATACTTCTAGTACTTGTTCTTGCATATGTGGGTTTTCCATTTTTATCGACTCCTTTCATCAGTTTTATTATAATCAAGATAGAGGGGAAAATCTATTTTTTCTGTTCTTGTTTTATTGTCGAAATATTTTATCATGTTTACAACGTGTTTTTTCAGTATAGGGGTATGGAATCAGTTTGTAAAATGATGTGCTTATGTAATAAGACATCTGAATATACTGTTAGAACAAGAAATGGGGGAGAAGAAATGGTTAATGTGCAAGTGTATGGGACGAAAGTAATTTGTGCGAGCTGCGTTGGAATGCCATCTTCAACAGAAACGTTTGAATGGTTACAAGCGGCAATTGGTCGTAAATATGAAGGACAAGAAAATAAATTTAAGTTTGAGTATATTGATTTTCAGGAAGAACAAGAAGATGAAGATAAGAAAGCATTCGCAGAGCGAGTAGTGGAAGAAGATTTATTTTATCCAGTTGTTCTTGTAAATGGAGAAATTGTTGGAGAAGGAAATCCTCGTTTGAAGGATGTTTACGAAGAAATCGAGAAGTATTTATAAAACAAGAAGTCTTTGCAAATTAGCAAAGGCTTTTTTCTATGGAGGGATAGATGTGGAGAATGGAGTAAAACATGCTCTACCAGAAGAAGTAAAACAGTTAATGGGGCAGTACATTGCAGAATTAAAAGAGATTTTTTTAGATGAAAAAATAGTTGGGGTATACGTTTATGGATCTATTGCGCTAGGAGCATTTCATATAGAAACGAGCGATGTAGATTTTGTTACAGTAATAAGTGATTCCGTGAATGAAGCTGAAAAACAACAACTTGTAGAACTGCATAAGAAACTTAAGAGTAGTACGTTAGGGAAAAGAATGGACGGTATGTATATTCCGCTCGCTGATTTAGGGAGATACAATGATGAAATGAACGAGTACGTATATTGTGCAGAGGGAAAAGCGGGTATTGGTTATTGGGACATTAATGCGGTCACGTGGTGGACATTGAAAAACGAAGGCATTACAGTTACCGGGAAAGAAGCAGAAAATCTTCCGTTTCAAATACAATGGGACGATGTAGTAAATACGATGAAATATAACGTAGAGCATTACTGGAGTGAAAAAGCGAAGCGTCCCCATTTATTTTTCATAGAAGAATGGGTAGAGTCAGCTGTCGTTACGATGGGGCGTATTTTATATACACTGGATCATAAAACAATCGTCTCAAAAGATAGAGGGTTCCAATACTTGTTAGAACGTTCAGCGAAAGAGTGGGAGCCTTTATTAAAAGAAGTAGAGCGCATGAGGCATAATCCAAAAGAAAAGCGAATGCTCTCTATTTGGAGACGGGCGGATATGACGAAGCGGTATTTGTTTCACTTAATTGAGACGTGTAGAGAGAAATGGTAGGTGAATGTAAAAGCATCCTTTATGCAAAGGGTGCTTTATTATTTTAAAATAATGAAAAATCACTTTACAAGAAATGAGAAATCGAAAGATAATATAAAAAATATGTGTATGGAGGAAGAGGATGAGTAAATATAAATTACATATAGATAAAGAAAAACTATGGAAAGGGTGCATTTTAAAGTCGATTGCAGACGCAATTTTTGTAGCGCATGCACCTGATTTTTCACATGAAAGTTCGTGGGATGGATTTAACTATAGTATGCAAGATAGTCAAGGTGGACAAGGGACGATTACGTTTCATCCGAATTACACGATCGTGTGTCTTCAAGATGTGAATAGTGAGAGAATAGACGAGTGGATTGATGCAACAAATTATTTTGAAGGGGCACCTCCAGAAATAATAGAGATTGCTAAAGAGGAAGCACTCCAATACTTACTAGAAGAGGTAGAGGGGGAAACAGTTCCTTTCATTACAACAGCTTTTTGGATTGAGGATAGCGGTGCATATTCAATTGATTCATTTGAAGAAATGGAAGAACACGGTGGATTCTTATTAGAAATCCCATTACTGGATACGGGATCTGTAATAGAAAGATTAGAAGAAGAGTATGAGCTGACAGAGGAGCAAATAGAGCTTTTACAACTCGTATATGAGAGAAAAATCAAAAATCTAAATGAGGAAATTAAGTTATCTAAAGAAGAAGTAGCGATGATTGGAACGGATGATAGTGAAGGGTTAGAAGTTAGTAAAGCGTCGTTTGAAGAGATGAATATTACTTGGGAGTTGTAGGGGAGGATAAAGTGTTTCCGATTGGTGATCAGCCGAAGATTATGAAAGATTTAGCAAGTATAGCTGGCGATTTAGAAGAAGTAGCGATTGAGGGGAAAACAAAAAATATAGAACGACTAGTATCTTTGCAAGTTAAGAAGTTATGGATTTTCGCAGTAAATCAAAAGCAGTTTGATTATATTCTTACGTATGTTCGTCCCGATATATTATATGTTTACGAAATGCGGGTCGAGGATTTAAGTAGCCTTCAGAAATTGTCTAATTTACAACAGTTATATATGTGCTGGAATACAAAAACAAAGACGTTATGGGATATCGCGTATAATAAGCAACTCAAATCTTTACTAATTGATGATTTTTCTAAGCTAGAAGATTTAAGTGCTTTAAGTAAGTGTCCACAACTCAATACCTTTTATATGGGCGGTGGGATAAATACAACGATGAAAGTACAAACTTTACAACCACTCGCTGCATTAAAACATTTGAAAAAGCTTACTCTTATGAATTTAAAGGTTAAAGATGATTCGTTAGAACCTTTAATACAATTAAAAAATTTGCGGGAGTTAAGTTTATCTAATCAATTTAAGGTGGAAGAGTATGCAAAATTATCTGTAGCATTGCCATATACGGAATGTGAATTTTTTAAACCTTATGTACATATGAACGATGCAATAGAGGGGAAAAATATAATGGTGATTGGGAGAAGAAGACCACTCCTTAATTCGAAGACGGATATCGTAAAGATGCAAAAATATGAAGAACAATTTAAAAAGTTACAAGAGGGATATAAAGCACTAGTAGAAAGCACAATGTGAAATCACATTGCACTTTCTACTAGTTTTTTCATATACATATCAACTTCATGAAAGAATACGGGCTCTTTTTCCTCGTTATGAAGATACACAGAGCAATGTTTTAATTTGTAGAAAGCTGATCGAAATATGGATAGTTTCATGTGAAACATTATGCGATAACTGGTTCTGTTTCATATATAGGCTCTATTTTAGTTTGTAGAATGCAATCGAATATTGAGATGTTTTCTTTGACTTGTAAAAGGTCCGTTATAAGTTGTGGAAAATGTATTTCTTTTTTTCTTAAAACCGAGTGGTTTTAAAGTAGTGGGCAAATTTGTAATAAAATCTTGATTCTCTTTAGAGAGAAGTTTACTCTTCATCATAATCGTACGTAGTTAAGTTTTGTAAGAAGCTTTCAAAGTTAGGTGCTAATTCAATGATTTCCTCAAATTCATTATCGATAAATATAACTGGAGGATTTTCAGCAACATTTCGATAGTCTAATGCAATCCACGTATGTCCGTCCCCAGATAAAAGTACGAGATTCTCAGGCATTTCCCACTCTTGAATTAAATAACGGCTTTCTACAATACTAGATTCATTTTCATCAAAAGAAATGCCGTATAAGCCAGACACATTAACGTGATCGTCTGCCCAAGAATTTGGCTTTGAAGTAGGATGAGCATCAAGGCGAAGCGTTCCTCCATTTTGTTCTTTTAGTAGGTTTATGTACGATTCTGGGAGCTTTACGTTCAGTACTTCTTCTGCTTTTTTATTAGTTCATCGTTAATGGGTGCTAGTTTTAAATAGTCATCTTCTGCCCAAATGGTAGTCTTCATATTGGATCACCTCAAATAATAGTTTTAAGAATCTTATGTCATATATTATAGTTAGTTTGAATGCTGGGCAATAGGAGAGAGAGAAATAATATGGATATAACTGAATACCTTGAACACGTAAATTCTAAAGAAGATTTACTGAAGTTTATTGCTCAAATGTTGCTTGCGGCAGCTTATTATGAATAAATTTAGATTTTTAAAAGATAGAATGGAGAAAATAGCATGATTAACCACAATAAAATTAAACAACTTTTAGAATATGTAGATCGTGCAGAGGATAATGAAATTGAGTTAGAGTATGAATTTGAACCAATGACGATAGAATTATTTAATAGTGAAGAAATAGAAGAAGGACAACTTGGTTATAGTTTTGATGATAAAGGGCAAAGCTTAACCGGGAATGAAGAAGGAGATTGGAAAGAAGGATGGATTGTAATTGGGCTAGATTCATATCTTGGAGATCCAATTTTTGTAGATAGTAACGATGAGAATTGTCCAGTTTATACAGCTATGCAAGGTGAGGGAGATTGGGAGCCGGAATGCATAGTGGAATGTATAGAAGATGTTATTGAAAAAGTTAAGGGCAGTGTGAAATAGTAAAAAATTAGTAGGGTGTTTCAAAATGATTTTGGGACATCCTTTTTTGTAAAGGTACAAAACATTTAATATAGTGTATTAAATGTATCATTCATAAGTATTTTAATATATGTAATAGTAAAATGGAATAAGAAACGGGTAATTGTCGGAATATATTCGATTTCCGTTCATTTTTATGAAATATATGTACTTTTTGTTAGATTCCTTATTTTTATTTCTATACAATACAATTATATAGAAATAAGAAAAGGATGATGTACGTGAAGGACACTGTTTTACAAGAAACAAATTCTCCCCAAGAATTACATAAAGTTGTTCAAAAAAATACAGCTTATTATGACTTTAAATGGGGAAAAGTAGAAAATCCGGCACAAGGGAATACATGGAATTGGGTAGCCTTTTTCTTCCCAACTTTTTGGTTAGCTTATCGTAAAATGTATAAATTATTTATTATATTTGCGTTATTGGCGGTACCTAGTATAGTTGTAACTCCTTTTATCGATATTCCAGATGGGATTTATTTAACATTTAGTCTAGTTCTTCAATTAGGAATGATGATATTTACTGGATGGCAAGGAAACCGTTTATATTATAAGCATGCTGTTCGTGTGTTACATAAGGGAGAAGATATGCCTGATCATAAGAAGGCGTATTTCATACAATCAAAGGGTGGCGCTAGTGTTGCTGGTATGATTGGTTTACAAGTTATAGTGGGGATAGTGTTTGGTGGAGCTATGCTCGGGTTTTCATTTTTACCAACTGAGCCAAATATTAAAAACGTTGTTCGTTCAAGTGGTGAAGGCTTTACTTTAGAGGTTATGACTGATAATCCAACTTGGAAGTTTGTGAAGAAAGAAAAAGATTATGACTTAGTAGAGTTTACTGGTTATGACTATACAGAGAAGAAAAAAGTAAAAATTAAATTTGCTGTTTATTTCAGTGAAGATTATTTTGAGTGGCAAGAAGTATATGAAAATAATAAGAAGTTAAGTGAAGAAGAATTGGAAGAATATCAAATTTACATTGAAGAAAATAGTTTGGGGTTCTAGTTGTAACTCTTTAATTTTGAAAAGAAGAATCTTGTGAAGGTTCTTCTTTTTTATTGGGAACGCCATACTAATTGAAATTTTGTAAAATACAATAAAAAATGAGAATTTGAGGTAGGCTTGTCAATAACGTGAGACTATGGCAGTATAAAGAAATGCTATACAAATTTTATTTATCGAGATGTAAAAATTACATTTAATTTTTACGTATAAATAATGAACGGAGGAAATGAATTTATGGCTACTTTACCAAATTGTCCAAAATGTAATTCAGAATATACGTATGAGGATGGCGTTCTTTTCGTATGTCCAGAATGTGCTCATGAGTGGGGGCAAGAAGCAGAAGCTGAAAATAATGATGGCGCAAAAGTTGTAAAAGATGCAAACGGAAACGTTCTTCAAGATGGCGATGCTGTTACTGTAATTAAAGATTTAAAAGTAAAAGGAACGTCTTCAGTTGTGAAGATTGGTACGAAAGTAAAGAGTATTCGTCTAGTTGATGGCGATCACGATATTGATTGCAAAATCGACGGTTTCGGAGCTATGAAGTTAAAATCACAGTTCGTTAAGAAGGCGTAAGGAAAAGAGGAGGCAGAATTACATTGCCTCCTCTTTTTTGTCGGTAAGTTAATATAATTTCATTCACCGAGGACCATTTATGCTGGTCCATTCCTAAAGTTATGACCGCACTTCAATTTCTTTTAACTGACACCGCTTATTAAAGAATGTTTTATATCCAAGCTGTAAGAAGATAATGACAGCAAAAGCAGTACTTCCTGAAATACCGAGTATGATGGCGATTTGATATTGAATGGCTGTGAACGGTGATACGCCGGATAATATTTGACCAGTCATCATGCCTGGGAGGCTTATAATTCCCATTCCGACCATAGAATTAATTGTTGGTAAAATAGCAGAGTCAAAAGCGTCTCGAATGAGCGGAGCAGTTGCTTCTTTCGGTGTTGCGCCGAGCATAAGTGCACCTTCAATTTGACCTCTTTGTGATTTCATGTTGTTTAAGAACGTATTTGCACCGAGAGAAACACCAGTCATGGCGTTACCGACTAACATACCTGTAATCGGAACGATATATTGCGGTGCATACCAAGGGTCGTGTCCAATAATAACAAAGATAAATAGTAGCAATGGCCCGATTGATCCAGCAACCATGGAAAGGGCGGCTACTCGTTTTAATTCTTTAGACATAGGGATGTTCACTCGTTTATAAATATTAAAAATTGCAAAGGTAGTAATAGAAGTAATGAGAGCAATTGTATAAAATGTATTACTATTTTCAAATACGTATGTAAGGATATATGCAACAAGTACGAGCTGAATCGTCATACGGAATGTTGCGAGCGCGATTTGCTTTTCGCGAGGAATCCCTTTTAGTTTCACAAGCCCGATTAAAATAAGAATGAAAATATATGCAGCGGCAAGTTGCCAAATTTGGAGTTCAATAACGCCCTTCAACTGAGAGCACTTCCTTTCTAGTCGCACCGTTTGTTTTACTAATCTCGATAATATCGTCTGCAATTTCTTCTGGAAGTTGTTGAGAGTGCGTGATGAAGATAACTGTTTTTTTCTTCTCTCTTGCCAGTCTAGTGAATTGCTTCATCACGCGACGTTCTGTATCACTATCTAATGCCGAAGTTGGTTCATCTAATAAATAGACAGGCGGATCCATAAGTACGATGCGTGCAAAAGCAAGTCGTTGTTTTTCTCCGCCTGATAATGAACCGGCGTTGTCTTCTAAATTTTTTTCTAAGCTAACAGTCGTTAATGCGTTTCGCAAAATATCATCATTTGGAAATAGTTTTTCAGAAAGACGAAGTCCCATTAATAGATTGTCTTTAATGGTTCCATCGAAAATAGGTGGAGTTTGCCCAAGCATGACTACGTCACGGCGTAATTGAATAGGTGGATAATCAGAAATTAGTTTTCCGTTATATTCGATTGTACCTGATGTTGGAGATTGTAGATCATTTAACATGCGGAGCAATGTGCTTTTTCCGCTCCCGCTCTCACCGATAATACAAGTGATTTTTTCTTTTTGAATCTGTAAATAAGGAATGCTTAGTATATCTTTATATGTAACGTCTTTTAATATAAACATAGATGGCTCCTTTCTGATTCTAGTTATCCCGCTATTCACCGGGCAGTAAGACCCCCACCTCAAAATTCAGCGAAAGCAAAGAAGTTAGGTGGGGGGCGGGCTGCCCGTAAAAGCCCGATTGGTGAAGGCTAATAATAAGTGAGGGATGAACAAAACCCCCACTGATTAAAGTTTCACTTTATATCGTATCAAAAAAGAGAGGGAAATAGAAAAATAAGGTTATAAAGAGCAACGTTTTTTCTTCGTTTTGCGCTCTATTAACAAGTTAAGTAAACGATCGAATTCTTGGCTGAAAGAAATCACTTTATTATGAGTGAATCCGTACATTTCAACGAGATAGATCAATTCTTTCTTTTCGCTTCTATTCGACCGTTTAGTTTCGTCAAGTTCATAAGTGAAATGGAATGCCTCCTATAAAAGTATTTATCATATAAAAAAATAAGACCGAATGAATTCGGTCTTAAAGGAAATAATAAAACAACTTATAAATAGCATACACTATTCATCAATGGTTCTTAATATAAAAAATAGAAAATTTTGTGAATAAATATTAAGAAAAAATATTTTTTAACTGATGCAAAGAGGCTACCTACATAGTAGACAGCCTTTAAAGTATTAACCGTTATGATATTTGTACATCCAGAGGATACCGGATTTTAATAATCTTGGTACACGTCCCATTAATGGTTGGTTTGCCAGTAAACCGAATCCGTGCTTTTTGCCAAGAGAACCGAGAACACCTTTTAATTTAATAACTGGTAGTTCATCAGGAAGAGGCTCATTATTCCAACGTTTTAATAATATTTGGACAATTTGTTCTCCTTGACCTTCAGCAAGCTGTGCAGATGGAGCGTGTGGAAGAGCAGCGCAATCTCCTACAACGTAAACGTGCTCGTTGTTTGGAATATTGTGATATTTCGTTAAAACAACCCGTCCGCTACCATCTTGTTCAACTGGAAGATTCCGAACAACTGCATTTGCCTGAATACCAGCTGTCCACACAATTGCATCACATTCAAGTGGTTCATCGTGGTTGTACACAATATTGGGTTCCACTTTTGTAATGTTGGAGTTTCGTATAATAGTAACTTTATGCTTTACGAACCATTCTTCTACGTATCTACTTAATTTCTCTGGATATGGGAATAAAATTCTATCTTTTCTATCAAATAAATAAATTTTTAAATCAGAACGACTTTCGCGAAGTTCACTTGCTACTTCAACGCCACTTAAGCCAGCACCGACGACAGCTACCGTTGCGTTAGGTTCTAAACTATTTAATTGTTCATATGTCTTACGTGTTTGTTCAATTGATTGTAGACTGTGCGTATATTCCTTTGCCCCAGGAACGTTATGATATTTATCTTCACAACCAAGTCCGATAATTAAATCATCATATTGGATTGCTTCACCGCCATCGAGATGAACAGCCTTTTCTTCAAGATCAATATTTGTCACTGTACCGTATTGAATATTGAGGCGTGGGTGCTCAGGAAACGGAATACGAATATGCGTCTCTGAAATTGTACCTGCTACTAATGCATAATATTCAGTTTTGAAACAATGATACGGTACTTTGTCGATTAATGTCACTTGTACATCATCTGGAAGTTGGTTGCTTGGAAGTAGCCGTTGTAGAATTCTCATTCCACCGTAGCCGCCACCTAGTATTACGAGGTGTTTCATGATGGATTACCCCTTTTCTGTTGAAATATCCCCTAATCATAAAATTTTATATTAATAAAATATTTTGACTTTACTCAATCAAATTATATCGAATTTGTGAACAAATAACAATGCATGAATGAATACTCTGTTGTACAATAAGAAGAAAAGTGAAGTAAACTGTTTTCCTTTGCTAGTTATTATTTCATTGCGGGAGCCGAAAAGCGGTGTCCTGAATATATTTATATAGAGAAAAATATTTGCTTTGGAGTGAAACAGTGAAGGAATTGAATAGTTTAGCAAGTGTAACGAAAACAATAAGAAACAGCTTAGTTTTCTTCTTATAGATGAAGTCAGAAGGTAATTTGTTTTGTAGTACAGGGGGGAGAATTTTGATTAAACCATTAATTGAATTTTGTGTAGGTAACCTTGCAAGTGGTTCACAAGCAGCTTTAGAGAAATTAGAAAAAGATCCGAATTTAGATGTAATGGAATATGGTTGTTTAGGATATTGTGGCATTTGCTTTGAAGGACCATTTGCTCTTGTGAATGGTGAAGTCGTACAAGGGTCGACAGTAGAAGAACTTGTCAATAATGTATATGAGTATTTGGATGAAAATCCAATGTTTTAAGGTGTTGCGAATGGGCAGCGCCTTTTTCTTTCTCCTTTAGATAAAATGTTATTTCGGAGGGTAGGATAATACTGAATATAAATAAAAAAAGGCCCTTTTATAAGGGCTTTTTTTCTCACACAATTTGTGCAAGAATGGCTCATCGCCAAACGTTGTCAAATATGAGAAACGGGGGACATTCATATTGTGTTCTAAAAGCATGCATTTTATACTTAACATAACAAATTATTTTTGGAGTGAATACAAATGAGCCAATTTTCTTTTACAAAAATGCATGGTCTTGGCAATAGTTATATATATGTAAATATGTTTGAAGAACAAATTCCGGAAGAAGATTTAGCTCTTGTGGCGGAAAAGGTTTCAAATATTAATACTGGTATTGGGGCGGACGGGATGATTTTAATTTGTCCTTCTGACGTAGCTCCTGTGAAGATGCGTATGTTTAATAATGATGGATCAGAAGGAAAGAGCTGTGGTAATGGTTTGCGCTGCGTAGCGAAATATGCGTATGAGCATAAACTAGTAGAGGAAACAGTTTTCACAATTGAAACGTTAGCCGGGATTGTAACGGCAGAAGTAACGGTAGAAGATGGTGTAGTAAGATTAGCAAAAATTGATATGGGCGCACCACGATTAACACGCGAAGAGATACCGATGCTTGGTGAAGGTGAAACACCATTTATTCGTGAAAATTTCTTATACAATAATCATCGTTATGCATTTACAGCTGTTTCAATGGGGAATCCGCATGCGGTTATTTTTGTTGATGATGTAGAACAAGCACCCCTTACAACACTTGGTCCGGTCCTTGAGACACATGAAATGTTCCCAGAGCGAGTAAATGTTGAATTCATCGAAATTTTGAATGGTGATGAGATGAACTTCCGAGTTTGGGAGCGTGGATCTGGTGTAACGCAAGCTTGCGGGACAGGAGCATGTGCAGCTGTCGTTGCGGCAATTCTAAATGGAAAAATGGAACGTGGTAAAGAAATTACAGTCCATTTAGCTGGCGGCGATTTAATGATCGCATGGACAGAAGAAGGAAATGTGTTAATGAAAGGACCTGCGGAAGTAATTTGCCGCGGAGTGTATGAGTACAAGATAGAAGCGTAAAGATGTATAATAGAATGAGAACAGAAAGGATGGTGTATTTCATGATTGAAGTAACAGAACAAGCAGCTTTTCAAATTAAAGATATGTTAAAAGAGGCTGAAGATGGAGAGAAGTACGTGCGCCTTGCTGTACATGGCGGCGGATGTAGTGGTCTTTCTTACGGCTTAGGATTTGAAGTAGAACCAAAAGAAGACGACACAGTTCTTGAGTTTTTCGGTGTTGAATTTGTTATCGATAAAGAAAGTGCTCCAATTGTTAAAGGAGTAAAAGTTGACTATAAACAATCTATGCTTGGCGGCGGATTCACAATCGACAATCCGAACGCAATCGCATCATGCGGATGTGGCTCATCTTTCCGTACAGCATCGAATGCTGGTAAGCCAGAAGAGTGCTAAGGTTTTAGCCGAAATAGAAAAAGACCTTTTTAGCGATGGAATAAAATCGTTAAGGAGGTCTTTTCTTTTGCCGTAAAAGCCCAATTGGTGAGGGCTGATTAAAATTTTACTTTATCTTTGCATAGATGCAAGTATCAACTAGTTGTTTGCCGTCAGCTGAGAAATCTTCATTACGTAATATCCCTTCAAGTTCAAAGCCCAGTTTTTCAGGGATCGCACGACTTTTCGTGTTATTAGATTCACATCGTATTTCAATCCTTCTAAATTTGAATAACTGAAATCCAAGGTTTGTTAACGCACTTACCGTTTCTGTTATATATCCACTGCCACTAAATTGGGTGTTAACCCAGTATCCAATTTCACATTTAGAAACTTTCCAATTAATTCCGTGAAGGCTAGCAGTTCCAATAAAATCATTCGTCTCTTTATGATAGATAAGATAGCGAAAGCTTTCTCTTTTCAAAAAATCTATATGCGCATTTCTCAGGAGAATTTCCGTTTCTTCAACCGTAGGAATTGACTGGAATAAAGACAACCATTGCTTTAATTCACGAATTGAATCTTTAATAGCTTCATGTACTACATTCCCTTCACCAGCTTGAAGTGGTGCTCGAAGAATGAGTCTGTCTGTTTCTATTTGTAACGGAACATCTAATAAAATAGGGTTCATATCATTTCTCCTCTCGAAAACTTTAAACTAGGACATAATGAAACTTATGTAATAAAAAACTTTCCCAAAAAAGAAATAGTTTTTGAGGGCGAGGATTACAATTTCGTGGTACTTTATTGTAATAAACAAATTGAAAAATATCCTATTGCACTAACAGGAGATCCCGTCACAGCATCAATATAAGTTATTATAGAACCGTGCGATGCTCCTAGTCTTTCTTCATTAAGAATTTGATATACAGCAATACAGTAAAATTGATTTCCCATAAAGGGAAATCCTAAAAATTAGTAAACAATAAATATATATTCAATTCATCACTTAGAAACCCTTTTTCACATATTGAAAACAAAACTAACAGTTGGTACAAAAAATGGCTACCGAAGCAGCCTTAGGTTGTTCAACTAATGCATGTGTTAAGGAGATCACGTGATCAAATTTGTAACAAGTGTCGCGGAAGATGATTAGCGATTATGTTCGGACTAGCTGCATCGGTTATTACTGATAGATAGATTTATACAAAAGAAGATGCATGAAGGTGAAGGCTATATTAAATTATATAGAACTGAATAGTTCCATGTTAGCTGATTACTGGATATTAAAAAACACCGGGGGAATTTTATAATGAAGTCATTTAAGAAGGTATTTGTATTAGGGATGGCGTTGGCTACAGTATCGATTTTGGGAGCTTGTTCTAACGATACAGACGTGTTAACAAAAGTAGGAGCAAAGCAACAAGCGAAGTCGGAAGCGGAAGTACTAAAAGAACAACAGGAAACGCCTATGACTACGAGCAAACGTGACAGCATTAAATATGAGGATGCTCCATCATCACAGAAGCGTTATATTTCTAGTAACGAAGCCAAAAAGATTAAGGAAGGCATGACATATACGGATATCCTTAACGAGCTTGACTATGGTGGTGAGAGCCTAAAACATTATAATAACAATGAAAAACGCGTATTTTATACTGAAAAGGATACGGATGGTACATATGAAATTATGGTTGAATTAAATACATATGGCTACGTTGTGAATATTGAACGTACTGAGACAAGGGATACGGACAAAGAGAATCAGTTATCTACGAAACGTAGTGAAGAGCCTGTGAAGGAATATGAAGAAAAAAACGACCGTGTACCGTGGTATAAAGATGTAAATAACGATGCAGCGACAGTAGGTTATAATGACTATTTGAAAATCAAAAAAGGTATACCTGCAAATCAGGTAAAAGCTACGATTGGACAGCCATATATCATTGAGAAATATAAATCGTATTCAGTATACATCTATACTGGTTATAATGGCGAAGGAACATTACGAGTAATCTTCGAACCGAATGGAACTGTTACACAGGTAGTAGAAGATGGATTACAACGATAGTAATAAGCGGTATAAGGAAATTACGTGATAAGATTCGTGACAAGTGGAAAAATTGGCGTTAATAGATTGTCATGACTAGGTTAGATGAGTGCCAATAACGTTTTCAATGAAAAAACACTGATTACAGTTTTAGTTTATTATCTTACAAAAGTGTAATATTCATGTCATGTTTTTGAATTTCTTCTTTAAGCCCCGGGCTTTAAGATAAGAGTATAAGAAAAAACACATGAGGTGAAGGAAATGAAGAGATACATTGCACTTTTTAGTATTTTAGTTGTCTTTGCAAGTTTGTTAGTTGGTTGTGATATTAACCGTATGGGGAAAGATGAGTATTACGTTCAAATTACGACTGATGGAATTGAGAAGAATGAAAAAGCTGATGGCGGTCAGCCATTAAAATTATTTGAGTATAAGTTACCTGCATTTGATAAAGAAGGTAAAGAAAAAGAGTTAGAATTTACAGCTGTGAAAAATCTTCGTAAAGAAGCGTTCTTGCGTGTATTCCACTCAGATAAAAAAGGTGTAACAGCTTGGGAAGAAGTGAAGAAAGACGAGCTTCCAGCGAAAGTGAAAGAAAAATTAGGCGTGAAATAAGACAGATAGAAAAGGAATTGACGAACAGGGTCAATTCCTTTTTTCGTTCTCAAAATCCTCTTCTGAAATGACTGTAAAGCCATGTCTTTTAAATAAAGCAGTTGTTACCCCGTAACCAGTTTGTTTATTACCGTTAAATTCTCCAGTGTAAATTGTAGAACTACCACAAGATGGGCTGCGTTCCTTTAAAATAATATACTCTGGATGTAAATCTTTAATTTGTTCTAATGCTTTATAAGCACCCTTTACGAAGGCTTCTGTGACATCCTTTCCGTCTTTTGTCATCACTTTCGCTTTTCCATCCAAAACGTCATCGCCATTCCCACCAATAATTTCAGCTGAGGGACGAGGCGTTGGTAGCCCTCCTAATACTTCAGGACAAATGAGGACTGTGTCTTCTTGTTGCAGAAGCTCCTCTATTTTTGAAACGAGATTGTCATTCCCGTCATACCGACAAGCGATACCACCTAAACAAGCGCTAATTACGATCATATTTTCATCTCCAATAAAAAAATATTAACTATCACGCCAATTTCTCTTCCTGCCTCTTACTTATAAATGAGGTGATAGAAATGGGAAGCTTATATAATTTAATGAAACCATACAGTGAATTTCGAAGTAAAGAAGAGTTTAATACATATCAAAGACAAGTTTTGAAGTGCTACCGATTTCAATTGAATAAAACGGATTCTACCATTATTCATTTTTTAGGAAAGTATGCGGTGAATGAGAAACAAAAAACAGTAGGGGTTGCTTGTCCGTTAATGGAGATGATTGCGACGAATGTTGGAAAGAGTATTCGTACAGTGCGAGATTTATTTTTAGAGATAGGATTAGAGTGGGGAGCAGCGTTAAGGAGAAGTAAGGGGATATCGCTATTTGATCCGTTTAAAAAAGAGCCATGCGTATAATACATGACTCTAAGTAGCTAATCAAACTTTCTTACAACTGGAACACGAATCGCGACAAATAGTACGAAGACGATAACCGCGATTGCGCCGCTTTTCATAACCGTTACGATTGGAATTCCTATTGCAAGTGCAATGGATGTGAATGCATAAGAGAGCGGGATAAAGCCCATTGATGATAGCATGAGTAAACTCATTACGCGTCCCATCATTTCTTCTTTTACTGTCGATTGAATCATTGCCATAAGCGGAACAATCGCCATTGCGATTGTAATACCGTAAAACATGCCGGCTAATAAGGCTTGCCAAAGTACGGTGCTAAAGTTGATGGATAGGAAGAATATACCAGACAGTAGCATCATGATAATGCAAAATAGGCCACGCCTGCGGTTAATATTTTTTAAACCGACAATGACAGCTCCTATCGCCATCCCGCCTCCAACAGCAGCTTCTAAGTAACTAAACTGGAGTGAATCACCGTGCAGCACATTTTTGACGAAGAGCGGGAAACCAACTTGCATCGGACCGATTAAAAATAAATTTAAAAAGGCACTACAAATAAGGAAAGTTGAAAGAAATGGTGATTCTTTTACATATAAAATTCCCTCTTTAATAGAAGTAAACATGCTTTTATCTGTTTCATTTTTTTCGGGCAGTGTAAATTGTATTTTTTGAACGAGTATGGCCGCGATGATAAGTAGCAGGATTGTAATTGAAAAAATCGTTTCATAATTAGTAAATTTAATAAGAATCCCGCCAAGCATAGGGCCTAGAATGACCGAAGCTTGATTTGTCATTTGAGTAAGTGAATTTGCTTGCGTTAAACGGCTTTTTTCTACAAGTTCAGGCAGAATAGATCCATCTGCTGACCAGAAGAAAGCGTCAGCAAGTCCAAAGAATAAAGCGAATAAAGCAAATGTATATAGTGTTACATCACCGACGATGAACCATGTGAGAATGGTTGCGACAAGTATAGCGCGAATAATATTGGAGTAAAACATAATGTTTTTTTTCGGGAATTTATCAGCTACAGCGCCGCCGACAATCATAAAAATAAGCCTTGGAACACTAAGGGCTACGAAAACAACACCGAGTGAAGCTTCAAGATTTAATGTTTTGGCTATGTACCACGTTTGTGAAAAGGTAAAAAAGGCTAAAGCAAAACTTGAAAAAAGGGTAGCTGCCCAAAGAAAAAGGAAATTCGCATTTTTTAATAGCGGTTTCGCATTTGCTTCTAAAGCAGATTTATTTTGTTGTAGTTCCTCCATATTGCTTCCTTTCTATGTGACAAATTTAAACTAAAAAACCTGTTAACAATCGTTTTATACAGTTTCTAATATTTCTATACTGCACTTTCTCATTGTAGACAATAATGTTGGATTTGCACAGTGGCTATTTAACGACAAAAAAAGATGCCGAAGGGCATCTTTTTTTAGGCTAGCGCAATATAAATATCCAATTGTACGTTATTTGGATCTACGGCTCTTTCGTCGTAAAGCTCAAAGTCGGTTGTAAAAGCACGCTTATTTTCTTTCGACCATTGCCAAATATATTCCCAAGCTTCGCAAACGACTTCGGAAACTGGCCCCTTTCTCGTTGTAAATACCGCGTATGTAGCGGCAGGTATTGTTAAAGATGTCATATTTTCAGGAACGTTTTCTAATGAAGAAACGGGCATACCGATTGTAAATTGATATGTACCAGTTTCATCTGATTCGTAGTTTGAATAGAAAGCGAATGTTTCTTTAGTTTGTTGATTTGGGATGTGATGCATCATTTGTTCTTGGAAGTATTGATTCCAAAGCCTTGGGATTCTTCCTTCAGTAGATGCCTCTTTTTCATTTGTTGTCGTAGTCGAAACGCCAATTGCTTGGAAAGCTTCTTTCTTTACGATAATCGGTTCTTTCATTTTACAATCCCCTCCATTAAACGAAACGTATGTTCTTATTTATTGTAACATATTTTGGAAAGAGATAGTATCTTTTCTTAAAGAAGATGGCTGTGAAAAAGAGAGGTAATTTGATAGAACTCCTTATAACAAAAGAACTCCTTTCATGTAAAAGGAGTTCTTTTCATTTCTATATTAAAACATACTTGAGCTATGCATCGGTTGAAGTTTTGCATTTGGATCGAAGTAAGCTTTTGCATTGTTTACTGCTGTTGGTGCTTCACCAAAGCCGCAAGCAATGAGTTTTACTTTTCCTTCATATGTACAAATGTCACCAGCAGCATAAATGCCAGGAATATTCGTTTCCATTTTTGAATTCACGAGAATGCTGTTCTTTTGAATATCTAAGCCCCAGTTTTTAATTGGACCAAGAGAAGACACAAAGCCGTAGTTTACGATTACGTCATCAACATCGATAATAACTTTTTCTTCAGTTTTTACGTGCTGAAGAACGACTTGTTCAATGTTGTCATCACCAATGAGTTCAACTGGAACGTATGGTGTGCTTACTTCTGCGCGAGAATTCATTAAGTTTTCGACGCTATGTTCGTGGGCACGGAATTTATCACGACGATGAACGATTGTAACTTTGTCAGCGATTGGTTCTAACATCATTGTCCAGTCCACCGCTGAATCGCCGCCGCCAAATACTACGACGCGCTTGCCAGCAAATTTATTCATATCATCAACGAAATAATGTAAGTTTTTCTTTTCGTATTTTGCTGTACCTTCTAATTCTAAGCGGCGTGGTTGGAAAGCACCATTGCCAGCAGTAATAATAACTGATTTAGAATAGTGAGTTTGTTTATTCGTAACAAGTTTAAATATACCGTCAGCTTGTTTTTCAAGCGTATCAACAGCTTCTTCTAAGCAAACGGTTGGATCGAATTTCTTCATTTGCTCTTTTAAGTTATCAACCAACTCTTGTGCACGTACTTTCGGGAATCCAGCTACATCATAAATGTATTTTTCAGGGTAGAGTGCGGATAATTGGCCTCCAAGTTGAGGTAAGCTTTCAATGATTTTTACACTTGCTTGTCTCATACCGCCATAAAATGCTGTGAATAGTCCGGTTGGGCCACCACCAATAATTGTTATGTCGTAAACTTTTTGATTTTCTGTCACTTTCCTTCCCCCTATATATGGAATTTTAATATTGATTTCATATATTGTTCATATGTACACGAAAATCCTGCAAATGATGACACTTTCAAATAAATGATAGCATATTTGCGTTCATAATACTTCTGAAAACGACTGAATTGTGTGTAAGTTTTTGCATAGATGCTTTTTAAATTATATAAAATATAGAGAAAGGAAAATACATGAAAAAAAGGCTGAAAAACCCTTGAAAACGCTATGTTATTTTAAAATATTGATAATTCCCCAGGTGCTTGAATTCTGGTATGAAACCGACTAATATAGGGAAGTATTATGTTAAATTTCTATGACAAAATTCGTACGATTTTTTGACTGCGTTTTGTTACGATATAGAATGTGATAAATTCCACATTCTTGACAAATAGAGTTTTTAGTACTTGGTATTATTTTTCATTACTATTATATAAAGAAAAGGGTTGTGATTTGGTGAAGACTCCAAAAATCGTAGTTTTAGGTGCAGGTTATGGCGGGATGATTACGACTGTTCGTCTGCAAAAAGCATTATCTGTAAATGAAGCTGAAATTACGTTAGTAAACAACAACAGCTATCACTACCAAGCGACTTGGTTACACGAGAGCGCAGCTGGTACATTACAAGATGAAAAAATCTGTCTAGATATTCAAGACGTTATCGATACAAATAAAGTGAACTTTGTACAAGATACAGTAGTAGAAATTAAAGCGGCTGAAAAACGTATTATCTTACAAGATGGCGAATTAGAATATGATTACTTAGTAATCGGTCTTGGTTTCGAATCAGAAACGTTCGGTATTACTGGATTAAAAGAGCATGCATTCTCTATTGCTAACATTAATGCAACTCGTCAAATTCGTGAGCACATGGAAGCTAAATTCGCTCAATATGCAACTGAACAACGCGATGAGTTAGTTACAATCGTTGTTGGTGGTGCTGGATTTACTGGTATCGAGTATGTAGGTGAGCTTGCAAACCGTGTTCCTGAACTTTGCAAAGAGTACAATGTACCACGTGAAAAAGCACGTATTATCTGTGTAGAAGCTGCTCCAACAGCGCTTCCTGGTTTTGATCCAGCATTAGTAGAATACGCTGTAAAACAACTTGAGAAAAAAGGCGTAGAATTCCGCATCGGTACGGCAATTAAAGAAGCAACTGAAGAAGGTATTATCGTTGCAAACGGTGATGATACTGAATTACTTAAGTCTGAAACAGTAGTTTGGGCTGCAGGTGTTCGTGGTAACGGTATTGTAGAAGAGTCTGGCTTTGAAGCAATGCGCGGCCGCGTTAAAGTTGATGAGTACATGCACGCTCCAGGATACGAAGATGTATTCATGGTTGGTGACGCAGCGTTAATCATTAATGAAGAAATTAACCGTCCATACCCACCAACAGCACAAATTGCAATTCAACAAGGTTACAACATTGCACACAACTTAACTGTGTTAGTTCGTGGCAAAGGCGAAATGAAAACATTCGCATTCGACAATAAAGGATCTGTATGTTCATTAGGTCATGACGATGCAATGGGCGTTGTTATGGGCAAAAAGTTAACAGGTTGGAAAGCTTCCTTCATGAAGAAAGTCATCGATAACCGTTACCTATTCTTACTAGGTGGACCTTTATTAGTTCTTAAAAAAGGTAAATTAAAGTTCTTTTAATATATAGTAGAAAAAGCAGAAACGGCTAAGGAGCTGTTTCTGCTTTTTTCGTATAGTACACGTTTTCCATATTGCATTCGAAAGGAAAGGTAACAGCGTATTTAAAAATATAGTATAATATATAGAAAAGAAAGAATATTCTGTTGGTTTTGACGGAGGTGGTTACAGCATGGGAAAGCGTGGGAAAGTATGGTTAGCTGTTAGTGGCTTAGTAGCTACAAAAGATGGCAGGTGGCTATTCGTTAAGAAAAAATACAGTGGATTAAAGGGGAAATGGTCTTTACCGGCTGGTTTTGTAAATGAAGGTGAGACGGTTGATGAAGCTGTGAAACGTGAAGTGCTAGAAGAGACAGGCATTGTCGCTCATGTGAAGGGGATTATTGGTATTCGATCGGGTGTTATTCGTAATGAGATTAGTGATAATATGATTATTTTCCATTTAGAGCCTGAAGGGGAAAATATTATTGTACAGGAGAAGGAATTGTCTGAAGTAGCGTTCTTACATCCAGAGAATATTGCGGATGATCCAAATACGTCTGTACTTATTAAATATTTGTTAGAAGGAAGATCAGAACTACATCTTGAAATGAACAACACATTAAATCCAGGAGAGCAATTCGGTTATACTGCCTATCATGTATTTACGGCGCATGGGAAGGAGAGGGAGAAAGAGTGAGTATACCGGTACTACTTATTTCAATGATGCTATTCTTTATTTTGTTTTTTGGAATTGGATTTTTACTCAACATGATTTTGCGAGCTACGTGGGTAATGGTTATTGTTTATCCGATTGTTTGTATGCTCATTATTAATAAAGCGAGTTTGTGGGATTACTTTTCAAAGCCAAAAGAAACATTTTCTTCATTTGGGACAAGTGTAACGCATTTAGGACAAGCAGATGTGTTTATTCTATCTACTGGATTAGTAGGTGCTGCTTTAGCGGGAGTCGTAATTAAAAAACTTCGGAAAAGTGGATATCAAATGTTTTAATCTCCAATTCGTTTGGAGATTATTTTTTTGCATATTCCTTCATCGTATAGGGAATGATTAACGATGAAGGAGTGTGGAATATAAAAATGTTAAAACGATATTGTATTCGCATTATGATGACTTGTTTACTTGCACTCGCATTATGCGTAACATGGAAGGCTTTCACTGGAGTTTCTTTAGTGGAGATTTTAAAATCATATGAAGAAACGGGTGCAAAAGAAGTACATGCAGCAGAAATTGAGAGAAAAGTTGTTCCGAGTAAAGAAGTGATAAATGCTTTAGAGCAGGCAAATGACTGGTCTAAATATCGTATGATTGAAATGACAGCAACTGGTTATACGTCGGGGATTGAATCAACAGGTAAGAGGCCGGGGCATCCGGAGTATGGTATTACATATTCAGGTGTTAAAGCGAAAAGGGATTTATATTCCACAATTGCTGCGGACTTGCGCGTATTCCCGCTTGGGACAATTCTATTCGTGCCAGGTTACGGATATGGTGTTGTAGCTGATAAGGGCGGCGCGATCAAAGGAAACCGTCTTGATCTATATTATGATACGGTGAAAGATGTTTATAGCCAATGGGGTAAGAAAAAAGTAAATGTGTACGTGATAAAAGTGGGAAATGGTAAGTTTTCAGAAGAAGAGTTAACGATGTTAAATCAAGACGAAACGATGCAAGTGTTTCGGGGGCAATATTTAAAACAAAAATAGTCTAGTGGTAATCACGCTAGGCTTTTTTTCTTGTCTAATTTTATCGTGGTAGAAATTATAGAAATATACTCGGACTGTATAAGGGATAATAAAAGTTAGAATTGTCGCATTTTATCGAAAATAAAGTTATAATAGAGATAGAGAAATTTAGGGGGTCTGAACATGTTTCAAGTACAAAAAGAATTAGCAGGTCATGAAGCGGTAATTGTTGCTTTATTTGAAGAAGAGAAAACGAGTAGTTTTGTACAAGAACTGGACAAAGCGTTTGAAGGACAATTACAAGCTTTATTAGAAGAAAAGGAACTTTCTACGAAGAAAAAAGCCATTTCAAAAGTACATAGCTTAGGAAAAACAAATGTGAAGCGTTATTACTTTGTTGGTTTAGGTAAGAAAGAGTCTTACACGACAGAAACGTTACGTGCGGCTCTTGGTAAGGCATTTAAAACATTACAAGCAGCAAAAGTACAAGATGCAGCAATCTTACTTGATTCTTTCGTGACAGAGAAATTAGACGCGATTGATGTAGCTCATATTGCGGCAGAAGTACAAGGTCTTGGTACATATGAATTACAAACGTATAAAACAGATAAAAAGGATCGTGTAGAGTTAGAGAAGTTTACGGCTATTACAACGGAAGATGCACAAGAAATTGAAGCAGCATTAACAGTTGGTTACGTACATGGACGTGCAACAAATTCAGCTCGTACACTAGTAAATATGCCGCCAAACGTATTAACAGCGACGAAGCTTGCTGAGTATGCTGTTGAATTAGCGGAAAAATACGATATGGACTATAAAGTTCTTGAGAAAGAAGAGATGGAAGAGCTTGGTATGGGTGCGTTACTTGCAGTAAACCAAGGTAGTGTAGAGCCACCAAAAATGATCGCTCTTATTTATAAAGGAAAAGAAGAGTGGACAGATGTAATTGGATTTGTTGGGAAAGGGATTACATACGATACAGGTGGTTATTCTTTAAAACCACGTGAAGGTATGGTCGGCATGAAAGGTGATATGGGCGGTGCTGCTGCTGTTTTAGGTGCGATGGAAATCATCGGCGAACTTCGCCCAGAACAAAATGTGATCGCTGTTATTCCTTCAACTGATAACGTTGTAAGTGGTACAGCATTTAAGCCAGACGATGTGATTACATCTATGAGCGGAAAAACAATTGAAGTTTTAAATACAGATGCAGAAGGTCGCTTAGCGTTAGCTGACGGTATTACGTATGCGAAAAAACTTGGTGCAAACTACCTTATTGATGTTGCAACATTAACAGGTGGTGTAATTGTTGCACTTGGAAATCATACGACAGGCGCAATGACAAACAATGAAGAGTTGTTTGAGCAAGTACTAGAGGCTTCTATGGAAACAGATGAGCCAATTTGGCAATTGCCGATTTTTGATCGCGATAAAGAACGTGTGAGAAACAGTAAGTTTGCTGATTTAAATAACTCACCAGGCCGTGAAGGACATGCAGTGATGGCTGGTACATTCCTAGGTGAATTTGCAGAAGATACACCTTGGGTACACTTAGATATCGCTGGAACATCTGAAACAACAGGAGCGCATGATTTAGGACCATCTGGCGCAACAGGTGCAATGGTACGTACACTTGCAACACTTGTTGAACGTTTTGGAGAAGAGTAATTTTTTGAAGAAAAGGTTGTCTCAAATTTTTGGGACAGCCTTTTCTTATTGATACGGTACGTCTATTACTAGTTTTTTCGGTAAGTCGATATAACTTCATTTACTATTGTACTGTTCAAAAAGGTGTTACATAGTGAAAGTTCGTCCTATAAAGAAATCGTATATAAGGTCCCATTTAAAGCAAATGAAGTGCGACCTGTTTCCTCAGAGACAACTAATATAAGTGCATCGCTTTGTTCTGATAAGCCAATTGCAGCTCTGTGACGTGTTCCTAGCTCAGAGTCAACTTCTGTACTTTTCGTTAATGGAAGAATATTAGCTGCTGAGACAATATGATTATTTTTCACGAGAACGGCTCCGTCATGAAGAGGGTTACCTGGATAAAAAATGGATTCGAGCAGTGGTGCGGTTAAATGAGCGTTTAATGTTGTTCCGGTTTGAATGAAAGGATGAAGTGTCTCGTTTCGTTCCACAACAATAAGAGCACCATGTTTTCGGGCGCTTAAATGTTGAACAGCTGTTGTGATAAAATGTGAGCTTTCTGTATAAGGTGATAAATACGCCTGAATATAGTATGTAGCTGCCAATGTTTGTACATTTGCTAGCATATGATGAATATCTTCCATTTTGCATAAAATACATTCATCTTCTTTATCGATCGCTTGCCTCATAAGGGATAATTCTTTTTCAGCATTTTCAATCATTTGCTTTGTTTGTATTTTGAGCTCTTCTGACAAGCCCCATTCTTGCATAATCCTCATTCCCTTTGGTGGAGTATTTAATCATAGTGTATACAAATATTCCTAGTAAAATCCTGCTAGATTTTATAAAATATTGAGATACAGGTTGTTTTTTTCATATAATAAAGGTATGACAAGTGGGAGGAGATAGAGATATGAATTGGAAACAAGAATTTAGTCGCTGGCTTTCATATGCAGAATTAGATGCAGAATTAAAAGAGCAGCTAGAAAACATGAAGCAAGATGAGAAGAAAATTGAGGATAGCTTTTATAAAAATTTAGAGTTCGGTACAGGTGGTATGCGCGGTGAACTTGGTGCTGGTACGAATCGTTTAAATGTATATACAGTTCGTAAAGCGACACAAGGATTAGCGAGGTTTATCGAAAAATTAGGTGAGGAAGCGAAGAAGCGTGGTGTTGTTGTTGCGTATGATTCTCGTCATAAATCACCTGAATTTGCAATGGAAGTAGCTGCAACACTTGGTGCCCACGGTATCACAACATATGTGTTTGAAAGCTTACGCCCAACGCCAGTGCTTTCTTTCGCAGTTCGTTATTTACATACAGTAAGTGGAATCGTTCTTACGGCAAGCCATAATCCGCCTGAATATAACGGGTATAAAGTATACGGTGAAGATGGTGGACAATTGCCTCCAAAAGAAGCGGATGAGTTAATTAGCTACGTAAATGCAGTGGAAGATGAGTTAACAGTTGAAGTAGCTGACGTGGAGCAATTAAAAGCTGACGGTTTATTACATATTATTGGACAAGAAGTAGATGATGCATATGCAGCAGAATTGAACAATGTCATTATTAATAAAGAAATGGTGCAAAAGGTTGGTAAGGACTTAAAGATCGTCTTTACACCATTACACGGAACATCAAATATTTCTGTACGCCGTGGTTTAGAAGAAGTTGGATTTACAGATGTAACGGTTGTAAAAGAGCAAGAGTTACCAGATCCAAACTTCTCTACAGTGAAATCACCGAACCCAGAAGAGCACGCAGCGTTTGAGTATGCAATTCGTGACGGTGAAAAAATTGGCGCAGATGTGTTAATCGCAACTGATCCGGACGCAGACCGTCTAGGAGTAGCGGTTCGCAATCACGATGGTGAGTTCCAAGTGTTAACTGGTAACCAAACAGGTGCATTAATGCTTGATTACTTACTATCTCAAAAGAAAGAGAACGGAACGCTTCCAGAGAACGGTGTTGTATTAAAAACAATCGTAACGTCTGAAATTGGCCGTACAATCGCAAAAGCGTACGGTTTAGATACAGTTGATACGTTAACTGGATTTAAATTTATTGGCGAGAAAATTAAGCAGTATGAAGAAAGCGGACAATATGAATTCCAATTCGGTTATGAGGAAAGCTATGGTTATTTAATTCGTCCATTCTGCCGTGATAAAGATGCGGTACAATCTGTGCTATTTGCATGTGAAGTAGCTGCATACTACAAATCACAAGGTAAAACGTTATACGATGGTTTATTAGAAGTATTTGAGAAGTACGGTTTCTTCCGTGAAGATCTTGTATCGTTAACGTTAAAAGGGAAAGATGGAGCGGAACAAATCCAAGAGATGATGGCGACATTCCGTGAGAATCCACCGAAAGAAGTAGCAGGCTTAACGGTTGTAGCGGTTGAAGATTATAAAGCAAGCATCGTTACATCTTTACAAGATGGACATAAAGAAGAGATTCACTTACCGAAATCAAATGTGTTAAAATATCAATTAGAGGATGGTTCTTGGTTCTGCTTACGTCCATCTGGAACAGAACCGAAGATCAAGTTCTACTTTGGTGTAAAAGATAATTCTTTACAAAATAGTGAACAAAAATTACTTACTATTAAAGAAGATATAATGAATCGTTTATAATATAAAGTAATTTTAAGTAGTAGGGAACAAAAGGGAGCGAAATCTCCCTTTTGTTCTATGTAAGGAAATGATCGTTATTGATTCTGACAGAGAGAGGGTATTTTGTGATGAAAAGAGTAAGAAAAGCGATAATCCCAGCAGCTGGATTAGGAACACGTTTTTTACCGGCAACAAAAGCAATGCCAAAAGAAATGTTACCGATAGTAGACAAACCAACTATTCAATACATCGTAGAAGAAGCAGTAAAATCAGGAATTGAAGATATTATTATCGTTACTGGTAAAGGAAAGCGCTCTATTGAAGATCATTTTGATAATGCATTTGAGCTAGAGCAAAACTTATTAGAAAAGAAAAAGTATGAGTTACTTGAAAAAGTACAAGCTTCTTCAAAAATGGTAGATATTCATTATATCCGTCAAAAAGAACCAAAAGGGCTAGGACACGCTGTTTGGTGTGCACGTAAATTCATCGGTGATGAGCCATTTGCTGTTTTATTAGGCGATGATATCGTTCAAGCTGAAAAACCATGCTTACGTCAATTAATCGAAGAATATGATAAGACACTTTCTTCTGTTATTGGTGTACAAACTGTTCCAGAGACAGAAACACACCGCTACGGAATTATTGATCCATTAGAGCAGGAAGGACGCCGTTACCAAGTTCGTAATTTCGTTGAGAAACCAGCACAAGGTACAGCACCTTCAAACTTAGCAATTATGGGACGTTACATCTTAACTCCTGAAATCTTCATGTTCTTAGAACAGCAACATGTCGGTGCTGGCGGTGAAATTCAGTTAACAGATGCAATCCAAAACTTAAATGAAATTCAACGTGTATTTGCTTACGATTTCGAAGGAAAACGCTACGACGTAGGTGAAAAGTTAGGATTCGTTCAAACGACAATCGAAATGGCCCTGCAACACCCGGAATTACGTGGTGACATGGTTACAATGATGAAGAGAATTTTAGAAGAACAAACGAATCAAGAGTCTTAATATAGTGAAATAATCCCCTTTTTGATGAGCAGTAGAGAAACAAATGTACTGTTTAATCTAAGGGGATTTATATTGTCGAAATACAAAAAAGAGTTATCTCAGTATACTAAGATAACTCTTTTTATTATGAAATCGTCGAATGAGAATGCTGATAAGCAGAACGACGTACAGCATAGTATATGCGAGGTGCGATAATAGCACCGATAATTGTAAATATAATATCTTTTACTGCAAACCACATCATAACCATCCAAGCAGCTTTATAGCTCATATTACCGCCCATGAAGAAATTGACCGCCCCGTACATGTAAGTAGTACCGATAATATAAGTTAAAATGATTCCTGTGAAAGAAGCGATAGCAAATGTACTGAATGTTGGTCTTTCTTTTTGTTCTACTAACTTTCCTGATACGTAAGCAACGATGATGAATGCGATAATAAAGCCACCAGTAGGATCTAAAAGTGCCCCGAATCCAGCTTTGAAGTTAGCGAAGATTGGTGCGCCTGCTACTCCAACGAGCATATATACAGTCATTGATAATGCACCAAGTCTACTTCCAAGAAGAAGTCCTGCTAAAATCGCGAAAAATGGTTGCATAGATAAAGGGACGCCCGCTACTTGCAGGAATGGTGCCCAAGAAACAATATTTGCACCGATGGCCATAAGAGCAACGAACATGGCAGCTAATGCTAAATCTAAAACGTGAAATCTTCTCATATTGTTAACCTCCAGTTGTTTTGAGTTAACAATATCGTAGCTAAAATATTTACTTGTTGTCAATCAAAATATTTTGATAAGAGGGCTTTAAATACTCCCTTAGCAATGTATAGGGAATACGAAATTGCGGAATTCCACTTGAATAAGGAGCAATCTCATATAAAGGGAAATAAATCACTAGGTTGTCCGGTTCTAAAAAGAAATGGAATTTTTTAGCGCTCATTACCTTTTCAGTTGCATCAGGAAAATAAATCCTTTCATTTTGTTTAATTTGTCTTACGATCTCTGCACGAATTATTTCTTTATACTTATCTTCTTGTTGAAATAAATCGTCTAAGTGTAGTAACTTCTTTTCATTTAAGTCAAATGTGTTTGCCTTCCACGTATAAAGACCGTGTGCTCCGCCTGTATATTGATAGTAATTCACATATAGGCTGAGAAAAGGTGGTTTGTTTAAAGGGACTTTATAGTCAACATTTGCCACGTACGGATGAAATGGTGTGCTAGATCCTTTTGTCTCGGTATAATATTTTTTAGCGTCTTTTTCTAACTTGTTTTTAAACTTGTCAGTAGATTTTTTGTAATAGAGATTGAGCTTATCTTGAAATTTAGAATCGGAAAAGTTGTGAAAAGAAGGTCTGTTAATTTGATATTCTATATAAGGTTTCTTACCTTTTTGTGTTACAGTCTGAACATCGATTGTCAGGTTAGATGCTTTGGCTACTATTGCACAATTTGGTACAATAGTCAGCAAGGAGAACATAAGCAGTACGATACAAAATTTCTGTTTCATTTAGGTGAAACCTCCTTATATAAGTGTTATAGGTAGTTTGAAAATAATTAGGTAAAATTATACATTTAATTGAAGTAAGAGAAGGGGGAAACGAGATGGGAAAAACTTTAATGGATTCGCTTGGAATTGAGCTGTTAGAGATGACAGAAGATAAGGTGGTTGCTACGATGCCCGTAGATGAGCGTACGCATCAGCCTTTTGGATTTTTACACGGTGGTGCATCTGTTGCATTAGCTGAAACAGTAGCAAGCGTTGGTTCATACAATTTAATTGATCAAGAGAAATGTATTTGTTTTGGTTTAGAAATTAATGCGAACCACCTTCGTTCAAAAAAAGATGGAATTGTAACGGCGATTGGAACACCAATACATAGAGGACAAACAACGATGGTTTGGGATGTTCGTATTATTGATGAAAATGATGACTTACTATGCATATCAAGATGTACGGTGGCAATTAAAGAAAAACGCGAAAAATAGAAAAGAGGCTGCTCATTAGAGCAACCTCTTTTTCTTATAATTAGAACTGGATTTTCTTCTCTAAGAAACCTTTTAGTTCGCTAATTGGCATACGAACTTGTTCCATTGTGTCACGGTCACGTACTGTAACAGCTTTGTCTTCAACTGAGTCGAAGTCGTATGTGATACAGAATGGTGTACCGATTTCGTCTTGACGACGGTAACGTTTACCGATAGAACCAGTTTCATCAAAGTCTACCATGAAGTCTTTAGCTAGTTCTGCGAATACTTCAGTAGCACCTTCAGATAGCTTTTTAGATAATGGTAAGATAGCTGCTTTGTATGGTGCTAAAGCAGGGTGGAAACGAAGAACTGTACGAGAATCGTTTTCTAATTGCTCTTCTTCATATGCATCACATAAGAATGCTAATGTTACGCGGTCTGCACCTAAAGATGGCTCGATACAGTATGGCACGTAACGCTCATTCGTTTGTGGATCGATATAGTTAAAGTCTTCGTTAGAATGTTCCATGTGACGTTTTAAATCGAAGTCTGTACGAGATGCTACGCCCCAAAGCTCACCCCAACCGAATGGGAATTTGAATTCAATATCAGTTGTTGCATTACTATAGTGAGATAATTCCTCTTCACCGTGGTCACGAAGACGCATGCTTTCTTCGTGCATACCAAGTGATAGTAACCAATTCTTACAAGTTTCACGCCAGAATGCGAACCACTCTAAATCTTCACCAGGCTTACAGAAGAATTCAAGTTCCATTTGTTCGAATTCACGTGTACGGAATGTGAAGTTACCAGGTGTAATTTCGTTACGGAAACTTTTACCGATTTGACCAATACCAAATGGAAGTTTCTTACGCATAGAGCGTTGTACGTTTTTAAAGTTTACGAAAATACCTTGTGCTGTTTCAGGACGAAGGAAGATTTCGTTTGTGCTAGACTCTGTAACACCTTGGAATGTTTTGAACATTAAGTTGAACTGACGGATTTCAGTGAACTCTTCACTACCGCAATCAGGACATTTTACTTCATGCTCTTTCATTAAGTCAGCCATTTGGTCGAAAGTAAGACCGTCAACAACCATTTCGATGCCTTTTGTATCTAATGCATCTTCAATTAATTTGTCAGCACGGTGACGAGCTTTACATTTTTTACAGTCGATCATTGGATCGTTGAAGTTACCAACGTGACCAGAAGCGATCCAAGTTTTTGGATTCATTAAGATAGCTGCATCTAAACCAACGTTGTGTGGAGATTCTTGAATGAATTTTTTCCACCAAGCTTTTTTAACGTTATTTTTTAATTCGATTCCAAGTGGACCGTAATCCCAAGTGTTTGCAAGACCACCGTAAATTTCAGAACCAGGGAAAACAAAACCACGATGTTTCGCTAAGTTTACAACTTGTTCCATTGAATACATAATAAAATCCTCCTTTTGAAAGTTAACGTATTGGCGATGACGTGCTCTGATACTTGTGAAACGAGCAGCATATGCTTTAAAAAACATAAAAAAACGCTCATCCCAAGGCTTATTTGCCTAGGGACGAGCGTTTGCCCGCGGTTCCACCCTAGTTGATGCACAAAATGCGCATCCACTTTATCATGTATTGCTCGAGACTGCCGTTTCCTTGCGGCTCCAGGCTTTCACTATCCCTGAATCGCTTTTTATGCAAGTACTTATAAGTCCGTCATCGCTACTTATATTAATAATAATGAACATATTCTAACACGTTCTTTTTTAAATCTCAATAGAGGAACGCGTCTATCTAGGATAGAGTCTCGCCTATTTTTCCGCTATTTATTCCGTAATTTTCTTTAATATGCTTAATTGCTTCACGTTTACTGAGCGGGGCAAGCTCGTTGTTTTGCACGTATTCCCAAACTACATCAGGCTGTGTTTTTGCGTATTCACGAAGGACCCAGCCGATCGCTTTTTGAATGAAAAATTCTTTTGAAGAATGTAGTTGTCCAATAATCCAGAAAAGAAGTTCTTCGTCCATCTTTTGTTTATATTTCAGTTGGAATAAAATTGCAGCGCGTTGTAACCATATGTTGTCTGATGCAATCCATTTTGGAATATAGGCCGAAATTAATTCTGGATGTTTTAAAAAGATAGCACCTAAAAATGTAGGAACGATGCTATCAACAGTGTCCCACCAAGATTTTGTGACGATAAGTTCTTCTAAAAATGGAATATGAGTTTCGTTTATATGTTTTTTATATTTTTGCATAATATCGAGTGCGGCTGCTTGAAATTCTCGTTCTGGTAAGTCCCAAAGTTCACGCACGACAATTTGGAAGTCTTTTTGATCTGGGAGAGTATGTATTTGAATGATGTCTTTTAATAATTGTCTTCTCTCCGGAGTTTGAATGCCGAGAAATGGGAAATGATTTTTCATATAACGCGCCATTGGTTCGGCTTTTTCAGGATTTTGATGTGTTGTAAAATGCTCTTGTAATGCTTGTACAAACGGGTGCATAAGGGTGTTCTCCTCTCTTATTATCTTTCTCATATCATTATACAGAGAGTTTGGTTAAATTTTAAAACATAACTTGCAGTGTAATGAAATATGTTGAGAGTAGAGAGGAGAGGATAAGATGGAAGATCAAGGCGTACTAGCAGGTTTCTTTGCTCTTAGTTTTGCGTTTATTCTTGTTATATTGATTTGGGCAATTATTTCGTATTTGTTAACGGCTTTTGCACTTTATACGATGGCAAAAAATGATGGTGCAACGGATGGTGTTCTTGCGTTTATTCCTTTTTTGAATAGTAAGACGTGGGGGGACTTAGCGAAGGATAAATTACCGGATTTCTTGAAAGAAGAAGCAGGATGGAAAGTATTCGGCATATATGTCGCATGTTTCATTTTTAATTACGTACCAATTATAAGTTTACTAGCAATAGCAGTTTCGATGGTGCTTTCTATTTATCTCATCTACGCTATTTTGGACAGATATGGAACGAATGCTATATTGTTTACGATTATTCATGTCATCACATTTTCGATTTTCTTGCCGATTCATTTATTCATTATTCGAAATGAGCCGATGAGGTATAGTGAGTAGATTTATTTAGAATTGCATTTATATGTGAGGAGCTGTTCTAAAGATGTTTTGGAACAGCTCCTTTTAACTATTAAAAAAATCGGTAATATAATCTCATTACCAAGAAGAATCGAAAAAGGGCTGCCCATAGGACAGCCCTTTTCTACTACATAAGGTAGCGTAAATAAATATAAATATGAGAAATGATCAATGAAACAATCATAATCGGGAAGCCGACTTTAAGGAATTCCATGTAGCTAAATTTATGTCCTTCGCGGTTCGCGATACCTGCAACGATTACGTTAGCAGAAGCCCCGATTAATGTTCCGTTTCCACCTAGACAAGCACCTAAGGCTAATGCCCACCATAGTACATCGATTTGTGCATCAGCAGGTGATAAACCTAGACCAACTGCCATATCGTTAATAAGTGGGATCATTGTTGCAACGAATGGGATGTTATCGATTGTTGCGGAGGCGATACCAGATACCCATAGAATAAGGATAGATGCTTGAGAAATATCTCCGCCTGTTATGCCAATTACTTTTTGAGCAAGCGTTTTGATAAGACCGATATCGATAAGTCCTCCAACGAGTACGAATAGTCCTGCGAAGAAGAAGATTGTTACCCATTCTACGCTAGCGAATACTTCTTCAATTTCATGTTCTTTCACACCGATTAACATAAGGACAGTAGCACCAGTTAAGGCGATGATAGCTGCATCAATATGGAAGATAGAATGCGTCATGAAACCTAAAATAGTAAGTCCAAGTACTGTTAAAGATTTTTTCATTAATACTGGATCTTTAATGTATTGTTTTTCATCTAAGCTCATTAGCTTTTTAATTTGTACAGGATCAGCAATTAATTGCTTACGGTACATGAAGTAAAGCATTATTGCTGTTACTGCAATAATAATAATTACGATTGGAGCTAGATTTAGCAAGAAGGCATTGAAGTCTAAATGCTTATTTGCAGAACCAATCATAATGTTAGGTGGATCACCAATTAAAGTTGCTGTTCCTCCAATGTTTGAAAAAATAATTTCAGAAAGTAGATATGGAACAGGATTTACTTGCAAGATGCGCGTAATAGATAAAGTAACTGGAACAACAAGAAGTACAGTTGTAACGTTATCTAAAAATGCGGAGCCAAGCGCGGTAAGTAAGGAAAGGGAAATTAAAATTTTAATTGGATTTCCTTGTGCCCCTTTTGCAGCTTTAATGGCAACGTATTGGAAGACACCTGATTTACTTGTAATGTTCACTAGAATCATCATACCAATAAGTAACGTAATCGTTCCCCATTCAATATGTTTCGTAAAGGCGTTGTGTAAATCAACGACCCCCATAATTACCATGAGTGCCGCACCAAGAAGTGCGATGACAGCGCGATTAATTTTTTCCGAAATAATAATGGCATATGTAATTAAAAAGACTGCGATAGCAAAATAATACTGCCAGTTAGCGAGCTCTTGCGTTGTTTCGTGCAAAACTCTCATCTCCTTTCATTCTTCACTTTTCTTAGTGTGTCAAAAATATTCTTAAAGAAACACACATAACGTCATTATAAAGTAGAAAAATGGCGGATGTAAATGAAAGGGGAGATTTTGTCATATTTTCTGCATAGGGCATTTTTTCTTATTTTTAAAAATATTTGTGGGTATTTGACATATATATAAGATACATCCAATCTGAATATTTAAAATGGAATTAGTATTCGAGCCTGTTCGTGTAGGAGTGTCAAATAGAAAGGAATGACAAAAATGATAAGGAAGGGATCGTATGGATGAACAACGATTTTTGTTTTTAGATTTTGAGTTTACGATGCCCCAGCATAGAAAGAAACCAAAAGGATTCTTCCCAGAGATTATTGAGGTAGGACTCGTTTCAGTTGTTGGTTGTAAAGTAGAAGATACGTATTCATCACATGTCAGGCCGAAAACATTTCCTTCTTTAACGGATCGATGTAAGAAATTTTTAGGGATTAAACAAGAAGTCGTGGATAAAGGCATTTCATTTCCTGAACTTGTTGAGAAGCTTGCAGAATACGAAAAGAAATGTAAACCGACCATTGTTACGTGGGGAAATATGGATATGAAAGTGCTGAAGCAGAATTGTGAAATGGCGGGAGTAGCCTTTCCATTCTTTGGACAGTGTCGTGATTTATCGCTTGAGTATAAGAAGTTTTTTGGAGAAAGAAATCAGACGGGGTTATGGAAAGCAATTGAGGCATATGGAAAAGTAGGGACAGGTAAGCATCATTGTGCGCTTGATGATGCGATGACGACGTACAATATTTTTAAATTAGTAGAAAAAGATAAAGAGTATTTAGTGAAACCAGCACCTCCAACATTAGGAGAACTCGTTGATTTTTCAAAAGTGTTAAAGAAAGTGAGTACACAGTAACGACCAAATTGCACAGTATGTAATTTGGTCGTTTTGTTTTTTAAAGTTTGTAATCTTGTTTCAATTGCTGAAGTGTTTCTAGACTACGCTCCGCAAAAGGTGAATCATCTTCAGAAAATGAATTCATTTGAGTTTCTAATGCTAATTTGAGTGACTCTGTATAATCTGGAATTTCTCCTTCATATTTCTTCACCATTTGTTCTGGAATGTTCGTTTGCTCACGGAAAGCTAAAGCGCGTCTTTCATGGAAAAATGGTACGTCAGCTTGTTTTACATTATGTAAGTCACCTTGCACCGGATGCTTTACAACAGCTAGTACTTTTACGACATAACTGCCAGGGCGGCTATTTGTAATTTCACCGATGTATTTTCCTGTTTTATAAATACCAGTAACGATTTCGCCAATTTCAAATGTTTCTCTCATATTTTTCACCTCAAGTTTATAGTAAGGAAAGTAGGAGAAGGAGTCAAAGAAATCATTTGCTTTCGGAACGCCCCCTTGAGAATATGGATAGGTTCCACTATAATTTAAGATGATATAACAGAAAATTCTGATGGTTTTTGAATCCTATAATAAGGAGTGTTCGATATGATGCCTTTATATTTTCCGGAAGATAAAACAGAATATATTATTCCAGGGATTGTTTGCGTTCTATTTATCGTCGGTGCGGTTGCTACGTGGCGCATGTTTATTCGCGTTTCCAAACGAGAAGCAGAGCGATTACAGAAAGTAGAAGAAAAACTGTTAGCTGACAAGAAACAGTAATGCATTTTTGTATGTTTCCCTCTATGCTCGGACAATCTAAGAGCAGAATATATTTTGGAGGGAATAGAATGAAAAAACGGCTTTTTTTCAGTTGTTGTTTATTATTTCTGGTGGCAGGTTGTGACCAAGGAAAGCCGAAAGAAATTGACGTGAAATTACATAATGCTTCAGGAGATGAAGTAGGGACTGCGAAAGTAGTGGAGCAAACAAGTGGAGTGAAAATTACGATTAAAGGGGAAGGCTTTGCACCAGGTCCGCATGGCATACATGTACATGAAATTGGAGAGTGTAAAGCACCTCGTTTTGAATCATCCGGGAATCACTTGAATCCTGATAATAAAAAGCACGGACTACTCAATCCGAAGGGTGCAGAAAATGGTGATTTACCGAACGTAATTGCAGACGGTTCTGGAAAGATTAAAGCAGAAATCGAAGCGCCACATATAACGCTTAAAGAAGGAAGAATGACGATTCATAGAAAAGATGGAGCGTCTATTATTATTACAGAAAACCCTGATGATGGCATGACACAACCGACAGGTAAATCAGGTGATCGAATTGCTTGTGGCGTGATTGTGAAAAAAGCATCGGATATGAAGAAAAAATAAGGGCTACCATGAATGGTAGCTCTTTTGTTGTTAGGAGAATGTATGGCGCAGTCGGTTTAAAATTTCTTCTAAAACAGATCTTGGACAACCAATATTAATTCGAATATGTTCTTCTCCGCCTAATCCGTACTTCTCACCAGGTTCAACGATTAGTTTTCCTTTTTCCTCAAGTAATGTAGTGCGCTCATGTTGAGAGAGGTTTAGGCGAGAGCAGTCAATCCATAATAAAAAGCTACCTTCTGGCTTTGTAACAGAAAGAGTAGGTATGTGCGTTTTGATGTATTCACATGCGAAACGAGCATTCTCTTCTACATATAACCTGATTTCACTTAGCCAATCATTACATTCTGTATAGGCGCTTTGCATCGCGGTATAAGCAAATGTATTTAATCCGTGGAACCCTTGTCTATATTGAATAGACGTAAAGTCATTACGTAGTTTTTCATTCGGAATAATAATGATTGATGCTTGTAATCCAGCGATATTAAATGTTTTACTTGGTGCCATGCAAGTAATAGTGCGCGCTGCTAATTCTGTAGATAAAGAAGCAAATGGCGTGTGCGTATGATTTGCGTAAATAATATCAGCATGAATTTCATCTGCGACAACGATTACATTATATTTGGTACACAATGCGCCTAGCTTTGTGAGTTCCTCTTTTGTCCAAACGCGTCCCATCGGATTGTGAGGACTACAAAGAAGCATTAGTTTTACACCTTGTTGAAATTGCGTTTCTAAATGTTCGAAGTCTATCGTATATGTATCATTTTCTTTATGTAATGGACTCACGCGTAATTGTCTGTTGTTTGTTGTGACCATTTCGAAAAATGGTGGATAAATAGGAGGTTGTACAAGTACAGAGTCTCCTTCTTTCGTTAAAGCTTGTATGCTCGTACTAAGAGCTGGAACGATTCCTGCACTAAATACAATCCATTCTTTTTGAATATCCCAGTTGTACTGTTTTTTAGTCCAGTTACAAATAATATCCCCGATATTTTCAGGAGGAAGTGTATAGCCGAAAATAGGGTGTTCGATACGTGTTTTTAAGGCAGTTTGAATTGGTTTTGGTACTTCGAAATCCATATCGGCAATCCAGGCGTGAATGAGTTCTTCGTTTTTGTACGTATCCCATTTTGTACTATGCGTCCCACGACGATTTACTGTTTTATGAAATAGTTGCATATGTTTGCCCCCTTCTTCTGTAAAACCGCTAAGTTATGAAAGTTCCCTCTCTTCTTATAGAATAGCTGATATGATAGGATAAAGAAAAGTATTAAAAAGTGAAAAGGCGGGAAGCGAATGGGGACATATGAAAAGATGATAGAGGTTGTGAAGAATTGGGATCCGTTTCAAATGGGACCGGAGTTTTATGAAACAGAAGCGAGCGATGTTGTAAACGTCGTAAGTGTGTTTGACGATCCGAAATATATCGCAAAGAAGATTCAACATATATACTTTATGTCTTTTGAAGAAGTACCTGCGCTTGAAAAATGTGAGAAGTTAGCTGTGGAGTTACTTGGAATAAAAGAAGGCGGAAGTTGTTCATTATAGGCTGTCGGAATTTCCGACAGCCTTTTATCCCGCGTTAACGGGCAGTAAAACTCCCACCTCAAAATTCGGCTAGAGCAAAGAAGTTAGGTGGGAGCCGGGCTGCCCGTAAACGCCCGATTGGTGAGGGCTAATAATCAGTGGGGGATGAAGAAAACCCCCACTGATTAAAGTTTCACTTTATATTATTGCGCGGAAAACGCAATAATTTCTTCATAAACATGTTCAGGTTTTTCTTCTGGGAGTAAATGTCCTGTGTTTTCGTAGGAGATGAACGTTGAATTTGGTAAATCTTTGTGGAGGCGGTGTCCTACATGTACAGGGACGACGCGATCTTTTTCACCCCAAATGAGTAGTGTAGGTGTTTCGATTTTTTGTAATTCAGTTGAAGATAAATCACCTTCACGGTCTCGTATCATGCGAGTTAAGGCAGGGAATATACGATTATCATAAAAAGGAGCGGAGTAACCTTCCTTCATTTCATCGTCTATTAATGAGTGGTCATGAACGACATTCATTAAGTTGTGAACAATACCGCGCCTTATAATCCAGTTCTTTACGTATAAATGAAAGAACGGTAAATAAGAAGAGTATAGTAACGGTAAGGTTGCGCGTGCTAAATAACTAGAGCTGCATAGTAAAATCGTCTTTGAAATTAATTCAGGACGTAGACGGTTTACGTAGAGTGAAATTTGTCCACCCATAGAATGCCCAACTAGCACGATATTTGAGAGAGATAAATGTTCAATTAAATCGATAATAATGGTTGCTAAATTGTGATAAGAATACTTAAAGAGATGAGACTTATCACTTTTACCGAACGGTGGTAAATCAAGGGCAACTACTGTTCCTTCTTTTGAAAGTAAAGGAATGAGACGGCGGTAACTGAATGAGGAAGATAAAAAGCCATGAACGAGTACGAAAGTAGGTCGCTCTGTTTTATTTTTATGTTCATACAATTCGTAATGAACAGTAGTGTCGCGAGTGGAAAAAGTGAAATAAGGACAAGTGTATTCGTGATTCATTTTTTGTCACTCCATTGATTTTTTGTTCATATCATCCCCACGCAAGAAAAAAATATGTTAACAAAAAAAGGCAAGATGACGATGTCATCTTGCCTTTCGCTTATTTATATTACCCGCGAACAATGTTAGGTGGTGTTTTCCCTTGTAACCCTGCAACTAAATTTTCAGCGGCGGTCATAGCCATTTGCTGCCTAGTTTTTAATGTTGCAGATCCGATGTGCGGTAAAGTCACAACGTTTTGTAATGATAAGAGCGGATTATCTTTTTGAACCGGCTCTTGTGTAAAAGTATCAATGCCTGCTGCAAAGATTTTCTTTTCTGTTAAGGCATGAATTAAAGCTGTTTCATCTACTGTTTTCCCGCGAGAAGCATTAATAAAGATGGCTGTTTTTTTCATTAATGAAAACTCTTTTTCTCCGATAAGATGGTACGTTTCATCTGTTAATGGAGTAAGAAGAACAATAAAGTCAGATTGCTTTAGTAGCGTCTGTAAATCACAATATGTAGCATCAAATTTTTGTTCCGCTTCTTCTTTACGGCGACGGTTATAATACAGGACGTTCATATCAAATCCAAACTTCGCTCGTTTTGCGACCGCTTCTCCAATTCGTCCCATTCCAATAATACCGATTGTACTATGGTGCACATCTAGGCCAAAATGTTCTTTTCCAATCTCAGCATTCCATTCACCATTTTTCACATAGGAATCGAGTTCGCAAACGCGGCGCCCAGCAGATAACATAAGGGCAAAAACAAGGTCAGCTACTGTATCGTCTAATACGTATGGTGTATTCGTTCCGATGACATTTCGCTTTTCCATCGCATGTAAATCAAAATTATCGTAACCAACAGAAATGTTGCTCACTACTTTTAAGTTAGGAGCTGCCTCCAATAATTCTTCATTAATAGCGGATCCGAAGTTTAATAATCCATCTTTATCTTTTATTTTTTCTAATAAAATATCACGAGGGACTTTCTCATTTTGATCCCATTTTTCGTAATCACAGTGTTCTGATAAATAGTTTTCTACAAATGTTGGAACTGGTTCAGCAATATATACTTTTGGCTTCATGGTTCCATCCCCTTTCATCTTTATCCCGCTATTTGCGGGCAGCCTGTAAAAGTCCGATTAGTATGGGCTAATAATCAGCGGAGGTGAATCATTCCGCTGATTAAAGTTTCACTTTATTTTGACATAATTCTCTAAAAAAAGCTTCTTTCCAAACATGAAAAAGTATTTGTATAATTTAGACACAAACGAAAAGGGAGGATGATTTATATGGTGACGGAAAAAGAATTAGAACTATTAGCTTGTCTTGAAAAAAGTAGTCGTTTATCTGTAGATACATTAGCGAAGCTGTTAAATATAGAAGTAGAAGAAGTAAAGAAAATGGTTGCGAAATTAGAAAGTGAAAAGATTATCGTGGACTATGTAACACATATCGATTGGACGAAGGTGAAAGAACATACTGGTTTAACGGCGATGATTGATGTGAAAGTTACGCCCAAGCACGGCGTTGGATTTGATGCGGTTGCAGAACAAATTTATCGTTATTCAGAAGTGAAATCTGTTTATTTAATGTCAGGGACATATGATCTTTCTATCACATTAGAAGGGAAGACGATGGGAGAAGTAGCGATGTTTGTTTCTGAGAAATTAGCAACAATTGAATCTGTCGTTTCTACGACAACTCATTTCATTTTGAAGAAGTACAAACATGAGGGCGTTATTTATGAAAAAAACGATGATGATAAGCGAATTGTGGTGACACCATGAAGCAGTTTGAACTATCTAGAGTAGCAGAATCTTTACAACCATCTGGTATTCGAAAGTTTTTCGATTTAGCAGCAAATATGAAAGGGGTTATTTCTCTTGGAGTGGGAGAACCGGACTTCGTTACATCTTGGAATGTAAGGCAAGCATGTATTCGTTCTTTAGAACAAGGATATACGTCATATACAGCAAATGCAGGATTATTGGAGCTCCGTCAAGAAATAGCAAAGTATCTTAAAAAACAATTTGCAGTATCTTATGATTCGAACGATGAAATCATTGTTACAGTTGGAGCGAGTCAGGCGTTAGATGTAGCGATGCGGGCCATTATAAATCTTGATGATGAAGTGCTCATTATTGAACCGAGCTTCGTTTCTTATGCGCCGCTTGTAACATTAGCTGGAGGAGTTCCTGTTCCTGTGGCGACTACTTTAGAAAACGAGTTTAAAGTACAACCAGAACAAATTGAAGCTGCTATTACAGCGAAAACAAAAGCAATTTTACTTTGTTCCCCAAATAACCCAACAGGTGCAATGTTGAATAAATCCGAACTAGAAAAATTAGCGGTAATTGTTGAGAAGTACAATTTAATCGTATTATCTGATGAAATTTATGCAGAGCTTGTATATGACGAAGTATATACAAGTTTCGCGAGTATTAAAAATATGCGTGAGCATACGATTTTAATCTCAGGATTTTCAAAAGGATTTGCGATGACAGGATGGCGCCTCGGTATGATCGCAGCTCCTGTTCATTTTTCAGAACTGATGCTCAAAATCCATCAATATTCCATGATGTGTGCACCAACAATGTCTCAGTTCGCAGCACTTGAAGCGTTACGCGGGGGGAATGATGAAGTAATTCGGATGAGAGATAGCTATAAGAAACGCCGAAATTTTATGACGGCATCTTTCAATGAAATGGGATTAACGTGTCATGTGCCGGGCGGAGCGTTTTATGTCTTTCCTTCTGTTGCCTCAACAGGACTATCTTCAGCGGAATTTGCAGAACAGTTATTACTAGAAGAAAAAGTGGCCGTTGTACCTGGGAGTGTATTTGGAGAAAGTGGTGAAGGATTTATTCGTTGTTCGTATGCAACATCGCTTGAACAACTTATGGAAGCAATGAAGAGGATGGAACGGTTCATAGAGAATAAAAAAAGGACAAAACACAATACGTTTTGTCCATAAAAGGGGGGGAATACTAGAAAGCCATGTGTTAGTATTCTATCCCAATATTGGAGAATTATACGTACTACAGGAAATTTTTCGGTGAATTTTGAATGAATTCTGTCATAGTGGTATAATTTACTAATATAAGGTGTGCGCATTCTAGATAGCGTTACTTGTAATGCGTACTAACCAATCGGATATTTAAAATAAATACAATCTGCTTTGCAATCTACATGTGTAGAGAAAATGGTAAACGTATGGGAGTGTTTCATATGTCAGAACAATATACAACAGGAGTGGTTGTAACAGGGAAAGTGACTGGAATTCAAGATTACGGCGCATTTGTAGCGTTAGATGCAGAAACACAAGGACTTGTGCATATATCTGAAATTACAAATGGATATGTAAAGGATATTCATGACTTTTTGAAAGTCGGCGATACAGTAGAAGTAAAAGTACTTTCAATTGATGAAGAGCACAGAAAAATGAGTTTATCGTTAAAAGCGGCGAAAAGAAAACAAGGACGGATTCTTATACCGAATCCATCTGAAAATGGATTTAATACGCTGCGAGAAAAGCTGACAGAATGGATTGAAGAGTCGGAGCTAACGAAGTAAAAGAGGAACGCATATGAGCGTTCCTCTTTTACTTTATATTATGATATATATTTGCAAATATGATTGCAAGCAATCATATTCGTATGTCGGAGGTGAAATAAAGACATACTGACTAGCGAATTTCGTTTGTTTCTGGGTGCGTACCAAGATTTTCAGATGGCTTAAAGAGTAAACCGAGATTGATAAGCCCAGAAATACCAACGATACCGTAAATGATACGTGCGAGAGCGGAGTTCTGTCCGCCGAAAATGGCTGCTACTAAGTCAAACTGGAAGAACCCGATCAGTCCCCAGTTTACAGCACCAATAACAGTAAAGACTAATGCGATACGTTGCAATGTACTCATGAAAAAGCCCCCCTCATTGTGAAGCATGAGCAAACGGTGAGTTAATTAACTCTTTTATAGAATGGTGCAGTTATGTTTTTTTTATACATAAAAAATGTACGAAAAACGATGTATATACATCTATACCGAAAAAAGCGAATTTTTATACGAAAAATGAACTTTTTCTAAAAAATAAAGATTGGTTACGTTTACAATTGTTGAATTGCTTGATTTACAACTGCAGTTTCGCTAAAGTGAATACAGGAATACATATACATAATTGGAGGGAAAAAGATGAGTACACATGTAACGTTCGACTATTCTAAAGCGTTATCCTTCATCGGTGAACATGAAATAGCTTATTTACGTGATGCAGTGAAAGTATCACATCACGCAATCCACGAAAAAACTGGAGTTGGGAACGATTTCCTTGGGTGGGTAGAGCTTCCGCTTCAATATGACAAAGAAGAATTTGCTCGCATTCAAAAATGCGCAGAAAAAATTAAAAATGACTCTGACATTTTACTTGTTGTAGGTATCGGTGGTTCTTACCTAGGAGCACGTGCAGCAATCGAAATGTTAAACCATTCTTTCTACAACACACTTTCTAAAGAACAACGTAAAACTCCACAAGTGCTATTTGTTGGACAAAACATTAGCTCCACTTACATGAAAGATTTAATGGATGTATTAGAGGGTAAAGACTTCTCTATTAACGTTATTTCAAAATCAGGTACAACAACAGAGCCTGCAATTGCATTCCGTATTTTCCGTAAGTTATTAGAAGAGAAATATGGACAAGAAGAAGCTCGCAAACGTATTTATGCAACTACAGATAAAGCGCGTGGTGCATTAAAAACATTAGCTGATAACGAAGGCTACGAAACATTTGTAATTCCAGATGATGTTGGAGGCCGTTTTTCTGTATTAACACCAGTTGGTCTATTACCAATTGCGGTAAGTGGCTTAAACATTGAAGAGATGATGAAGGGGGCAGCTGCTGGTCATGGTGACTTCGCGAAATCAGAACTGGAAGAAAACCCAGCTTACCAATACGCAGTAGTTCGTAATGCTCTATACAATAAAGGGAAAACAATTGAAATGCTTGTGAACTATGAGCCAGCACTTCAATACTTCTCTGAGTGGTGGAAACAGTTATTTGGTGAAAGTGAAGGAAAAGATCAAAAAGGTATTTTCCCATCTTCAGCAAACTTCTCAACTGACTTACACTCATTAGGTCAATACATTCAAGAAGGTCGTCGTGACTTATTCGAAACAGTTCTTAAAGTAGGTAAATCTACACATGAACTAAAAATCGAATTAGATGACAACGATTTAGATGGATTAAACTACCTTGCTGGTGAAACAGTAGACTTCGTAAACACAAAAGCATACGAAGGTACATTGCTTGCACATAGCGATGGCGGAGTACCAAACTTAATCGTAAACATCCCTGAATTAAATGAGTACACATTCGGTTACCTTGTATACTTCTTCGAAAAAGCATGTGCGATGAGCGGCTACTTATTAGGCGTAAATCCATTTGACCAACCAGGAGTAGAAGCTTACAAGAAAAACATGTTTGCTTTACTTGGTAAACCAGGATTTGAAGAATTAAAAGCTGAATTAGAAGAGCGTTTAAAATAATAAAAAGCGACCNNGGTCGCTTTTTATTATTTTATCGAAAAGTCCATCGGTATATTCAAACTGGAATGGGTATGCTAAGGGAAAAGTCTAGGAGGGATGGACTTGATTCGGATTCAATCAAAGTTAGAAGGACGTACATATTCGTTATATAAGTTAGAAGAAGTTATGAAACCACTTGGGTATAGCATCGGTGGTAATTGGGATTATGATAAAGGGTGCTTTGATTATAAAATTGACGCAGAAGATGGGTATCAATTTTTACGAGTACCATTTACAGCAGTGGACGGAGAATTAGATGTACCTGGTGTAATAGTCCGTCTTGAAACGCCGTATATTCTTTCGCACGTGTATCAAGACGAACTAGATGATAATGTGAATGCGTTAACAGCTGGAACGAGCGGATTTGATCAATTTGCAGAACCGAAAGATCCAGATGGAGATGTGAAAAGAAAGCATATCAATATCGGTAAAGTGCTCGTGCAAGAACTAGAGAATCATTTTCTTAATGGTGAATAACAATGAGTATATCGCTTTCGATGAGAATGAAAGAATGGACTGGATTAATCATATATTGCTCATCGCGCTTTACACCTAGTAAGAGAATGTTTTGCTTTAAAAGAGTATAGCTACAATTTGCAAAAGTTTGTCCGGTGCATGATTGGGAAAGCTCCATCAGTTGTAATTTGTTATCAGAGATTTCATCGTAAAGTGAGAAGAATACGCCTGAAATGGAAGGGAATAAAAGAGAAGCAGTAAATACATAGCTCGTTAATTTATTTCCTTCTATAATTTCGGATACACCAGCTCTCGTTGCATTTTGAATTTGTTCAGAAGTAAGAAGTTCAGCAATGCAGTGAATGTTTGGATTCAGTCCTTTTGCAGTTAAAATATTTAAAATAGACTCTGTATCCGCTAAGCTTTCATTCTTCTCTTTATCGGCTGTTATTAATATAGTGTGAGCTGTTGCAATGTTAGCTTTTAATAAAGTCTGATCGTGATGCGGACACCCTTTTATAAATTCTAAATGATGAAATGATTTTGGAAGTAAAGAAAGTGTTTCATCAATTAAAACGATATCAAGGTTTGGTTGTAGTATGTGCATTTGTTTTACAACATGTTTTGCGCGCTCATTCCAGCCGACGATAATCATATGGCTGTTAGATGTAGCAGCTTCTTCACCTTTAATTTTCATATATTGTTTACTGATCATTTCAGTAGCGAATAGAACCATATAATAAGAACAAAAACCAGTTCCTAATAAAATAATGCCTATACCGATTAATTTTCCTATCGTTGTATGGGGGGCAAAATCACCATATCCAACTGTGAAAATGGTAACGATTGACCACCAAATGCCATCAAACCATGTGGTGAAGTGAGAGGGTTCTAACCTATGTATAAGAAAACCAGAAAAAGCAGTAAGTATAATGATAAAACAAATTAAACGAAAAATAATGGAATCACGAAATGTATCTACTAAATTCAGACGGGATTTCAACTTCCTATTCCTCCTTACTTTGCAGGACTACATTCATTGTTACCATTATAGAAAAAAGAAAAACTCTCTAAATGAAGAGAGTTTATTTCATATTACATACTTTCCACTTCGGTTTGTTGAACACTTTCAAGATGTTGGAGAGCGTAGTAAACATCAGCAGTATGTCTTTTTTGATCAATAGACAATTTTAGATGTAAATAGTGAGAACCATTTTCTAATGTTTTCAGCTTCATATTTTTAACTTTTATGTCCATTTCTTTTATTTCTTCAATTACAATCGGTATATTGTCCATATTTCGCACAACAAGTTTTACTGCGATATCACGTTGACGAAATGATCTAGGGCCTACATATTTCATCGTGAGTGGTATAAGTTCTACGCTAATCATAAGGAAACACATTCCGAAAATCGCTTCGATGTAGAATCCTGCACCAACAGCAATGCCAATACCAGAAGCGCCCCAAATCATAGCAGCAGTCGTTAGCCCTGCAATACTGTCATTACCTCTGCGCAAAATAACACCTGCACCTAAAAAACCAATGCCAGACACAATTTGAGCAGCGAGTCGAAGTGGATCCATATTCATATGATCGGTATGAGGTAAGTTGTAAGCTGCTTTAATAGAAACAATTGTCAGGAGGCAACTAATTATAGAAATAACTAAACAGGTTTTTAAACCGAGTGGTTTCCGTTTTAATTCACGTTCTAAACCAATGGCGAATCCTAAAATAGCTGAGAGACCTAGTTTGAGTAATAAATCGGCGTAGTCCATATATATTCCTCCTTGTATGATATAGGGATAAAACATTTATATAGAAAGAAACGTTTTGGGATAGAGTAACTTTATATAGAATATATGTAGGAATTACTTATACATGAAAGAGATATTTCGTTTAAGTATATGATATTAAAAAAGAAATGTGGGTGGTTTTTAAAAAAGTTTATAAAAGGTGTTGCATTTCATTTTTCACCATGATATATTAATAACCGTCGCTGATGCGGAAACGCAGAAAACGACAAAA
>NZ_NUVD01000095.1 GCF_002564555.1 Bacillus cereus
GATAATAATTATCATTTTCATTTAGATATTATATCCCCACTTTTTTTAAATAGCAAACTATTTTTTTACTTTGTTAAAATATTAAAAACACTTATTACAATCTCGTTCCAAAACTTACAAATACATGCAAAATAGAATACTGTTATATTTTTGAAATTGTAGTATACTTAGTAATTATTTCGATTTTTCTAATAAACAGTTTGAAGGTGAAACAATGTTTTATGTAAAACAACTACTCTATTTCACTTACGAACAAGCATTATCTTGCTTATTCCCAGTCGTTATTTTTTTAACACTAGCCCTTTCAAAAATCATTTCGATTCCAGGGTTATACCGGTATGATTTCATACTTATCGTATGTCTTCTGATGCAATGGATTATGTACAAGACAGGTCTTGAAACAAAAGACGAACTAAAAGTAATTACTGTCTTCCATCTCATCGGCCTTTTACTAGAAATATATAAAGTACACTTCGGTTCATGGAGTTATCCTGAAGAGGCATATTCGAAGATTTTTGGAGTTCCACTTTACAGCGGTTTTATGTACGCAAGTGTCGCAAGTTACATATGCCAAGCTTGGAGAAGATTACATTTACAAATGCATCATTGGCCTAAAACTATTTTCACAGTACCACTAGGAGCTATGATTTACTTCAATTTTTTCACACACCATTTTCTATACGATTTTAGATGGGTCTTAACTTTACTTTTATTCATTGTATTCTCTCGAACTTTTGTGGAGTTTTCCTTACAAGGGGTTACATATAAAATGCCACTCGTTCTCTCATTTTTCCTTATTGGATTCTTTATTTGGATTGCAGAGAACATCGCAACATTTTTCGGAGCATGGCAATATCCAAATCAACGAGAAGCATGGAACCTCGTTCATCTTAGCAAAATTAGCTCATGGTTTTTACTCGTTGTTATTAGCATTATGATTGTTACACAACTCAAACATTTGAAGGAGTCGAAAAGGTAATATTAATACTGTATTAAGCTCGATCCTTCTTTGCTTGCTCAATAAAAAAACGAAATCCATCTAGGATTTCGTTTTTTTAGCTTTTCAAATCTATAGCGTTTTAATAAGACGTTCCATCGCTTTCATTTGACCGATATGATCCGCTTCATGATAAAGCATCATACCGTAAAGCTCCCCTACTGTTTCCAATCCTAAAAATGGCTCTGGAAGTTTATTTTCAAATGCTTCTGCTGGAATTTCGTTAATACGCTTTGCTTGTTCTTTTAATTGAGCCGTTAACACTTCTAATGATGGTCCTTCTTTTTCCCATTTAGATGGTCTTGATCCATATCCAAACATACCTGGATATTCAGTTGGTAAGTGTTTAAACTCTCTTCCAAACATGAAAGTTTCTGCTGCACTTAACACGTGACCAATATGCCAGCGAATTGTATTGTTAAAGCCCTCTGGCTGCGTATCCGCAGTTTTATCATCTAACGTTTCCATAAATTTAAGCAATGCCCCGCGCGTTAATTCAAATTGTTTTAAACCAACTGTTCTATTCATTTTATCGCTCCCCTTTTTTTATGTACAATTTATTATAAGCTAAGAATGTTCAACTTATTAAAGTTTCACCTTGTTTAATCTATCAGAAACGATTAAGAAAAACATCTAATATGCTTAACGCACTCTAACAATGCGATAAAAAAGGTACAGCTCTTGTAAATATAGAATTACTTACTGCGCAAATATTTCAGTGAACAAAAGAGGAGTGTACTTATATGTTAGATGTTTTAAAACAACAATATAATCTAATTCGTTCTACAAGAGAAACTCTATTTACGTTTTTGGAAGAAATCCCATTAGAAAAATTGCACAGCACAGTTCCTAATTTCGGAAGCGGCAGCATTATCAAAACCCATATTCATGTGGCTGATTGCTATCGATATTGGCTCGGATCATTCGCATTTAAGCAAAAACGAGCAGATTTTTTATTTGCTAGTGATTATGAAATTGAGCATGCCGATGTCGAAAAGGTTCGTGCTAGGTTTAAGTTAGTAGATGAGGTTGTACTACGTTTTTTAGATGAATACAATGACCGGTGGCTCGAAAATGTAGCAAATGAAGTGAAATGGCAAAAGGAACCTTGGAGCACAACTCCGCTATGGCTTTTAACTCATACGGAGACACATGAATTTCATCATAAAGGCCAAATCGTATCTATGGCCCGTCACCTTGGATATACCCCTCCTGACACAGACCTTAATTAATTACTACAACTGAACTTAATAAACACAAAAAAGAAAGAGCATGTTTTGATTAATCTTTTTCAAAACATGCTCTTTCTTTCCTTAAATAAGTTAACCGTTCATTATATCACTTGTTCACCTATAACACCTATTCATTAAAAGACTCCCTCGTTACATCAATAAATTGCTGTAGCGGTGATGTCATCCATTTATCTTTATGCCAAGCGATTTGCGTATAAATCGGAGCGATTGTATTTTCTAAATGTAACTCTTTTATCGTCCCTTCCCGTATATCTTTTTCTACAACTATCGCTGGTAAAACGGCTACACCTAAATCTGCAATAACACATTGTTTAATCGCCTCTACGCTAACAAATTCGATTTTATTTGCCGGATATACGTCTTCTGCGCGAAATAACTCTTCAAATAAAGTCCGATACGAGCAACCGAGTTCTGTTAGTAAAAGTGTTTCACTCTCTAAATCTTTTATAGAAACGGAAGGTTGTTCAAGTAAACGATGCGCTGGAGCCGCCACTACTTTTAATTCTTCTTTCATAAGCGGTTCTACATGCAAAACATCTTCTGTTTTACATTCATCCAAAATAAACACAAGGTCTACTTTCCCCTCCATCAATTGTTCCTTCGCATCTTTATTGGACTGCGCTGGTTTAAATATAAGCTTTATTTGAGGAAACTGTGCTTTAAACCTCTTTAATATAGATGGAAGCCTATATGTACACTGACTTTCTTGTGCACCAATTATTAACGTACCTGCTATTTCTTCATCATCTTTCACAGCCATTTTCGCTTCGTTACTGAGTGCAATCATCTTATCGGCATATAGTTGAAACTTTCTTCCTGCTTCAGTTAAGAAAAGTCGTTTTCCTAACCGCTCAAACAACGGCGTACCAAGCTCAGCCTCTAACGTTTTAATTTGCGCCGTTACGCTCGATTGAGCAAAGTTTAATTTCTTCGCGGTTTGGGTAAAGTTCAAAGTCTCTGCCGCTACTTTAAATGTAATTAATTGTTTTATCTCCATTTATCATCCCTCTTTTCAATCGATATTTCCGATTGATTTTATCGAAATAATCCTCTTTTCCTATTGATATTTGTATTGTATGATAAAGAACATCGACAAACAATATAAATGGAGGTATTCCATATGAAAGCACTTTGTTTCGAAACATTCGGAGACGCTAATGTACTACAATATAAAGAAATACATGATCCAATCATAAAGCCAAATGAAATTCTTGTCCGCACGAAAGCAATCGGTTTAAACTTTGCTGATATTTATAGACGCCGCGGCGATTATCATCTCGCTGGCAACCCGCCCTATGTATTAGGTTATGAAGGGGCTGGGATTGTTGAAAAAGTAGGAGCTGACGTTACGACTATCAATCCTGGAGACCATATTGCATTTGCTGACGTTCCATTCGCAAATGCAGAATTAGTTGCCGTTCCATCTGAAAAAGCAATTCCACTTCCAGATTCTATCTCTTTTGAAACAGCCGCTTCTGTCTTATTGCAAGGTCTAACAGCACACTATTTAACGAAAGATAGCTATCAAATACAACAAGGTGATGTAGCTTTAGTTCATGCCGCAGCTGGTGGTGTTGGTCAACTTCTCATTCAAATGATTAAACTACAAGGCGGAAAAGTAATCGGCCTCACGTCATCAAAAGAAAAAGCAAACGTAGCCACATTAGCTGGTGCCGATCAAGTATTTTTATATACTGAATCATGGTCTACGAAAGTACTTGAAATAACAAATGGTACTGGAGTAAATGTTGTATATGAATCAGTAGGTTCTACACTCGAGGAAAGTTTTAACGCTACTAAAGTTGGTGGTACTGTCGTATTTTACGGAATGGCTGGTGGTAATCCTGCGCCTGTTGATCCGCGTATGCTTATGGATACTTCAAAAACTTTAACTGGCGGAGACCTTTGGAACGTGCTTACTACTTTTGAAGAACGCAAGCAGCGCTCTACTCAATTATTTGATTGGATCGCTAGTGAAAAATTAAACATTGCGAGTCCTACTACCTTCTCTTTACAAGATGGTGCCCGCGCTCATGAATTATTAGAGAGCAGAAAAAGTACAGGGAAGATTTTATTAATCCCGTAATACACAAAAGGAAGCTAGATTTCTCTACCTTCCTTTTCTTATTTCTATATGTGATTTTTTATATTTCTACACTTTCTTTTCCTTTTGCAACATAACTCATATCTCCAACCGACTCGACGATGTACCCCCCATCTTTATATAAAATTTTCGTCACACTTGCATTTTCTACTCCAAGTTTTGTTTTACTATGATCTATCATTTCTATTAATGCAGTTATAAGAAGTCCATGAACTACAACTAAAACGTTGCCTCCGCCATTTTTAGCAGCTTCCTCACTAATTTTATCAATCTCTATTTTTATACGAGTAGAAAACAACTCCCAATCTTCCGCTTGTTTCGTAGGATCTGCTGCTCTAATAAGATCAATAACTTCTTGAATAGAAAACTTCATAAGTTCTTCTGGTGATGTAACGCCCGCAGCTTTTCCAATCGTTTCCCACATATTTTCAAGCTTTTCACCTTCAAAAATACCGAAATTTAATTCTCGTAAAGCTTTTCTTTGCTCAAGTTTCAATTCTGATTGCTCACTATATTTTAATACTAAATTAGCAGTTTCAATCGCGCGGCCACTATCACTACTATACACAGTAGTAAAATGAATATCCTTTAATCCTGTTCCTAAATTTGTGGCCACTTCAACACCTTTTTCTACTAACGGAGAGTCTGCCCAACCTTGCGCGCGATGGTTCGTATTTAATATTGTTTTACCGTGTCTTGTAACATATAACGTAACTACATTCTCATTGCTATCTGTTTCTCGCTTATTCATGCTCTTCTCTCCCTTTACATTTCTATATCAATTTTACCATCTTAATTATTCATTGAGCAAAATATACGTCAGTAAATTTACTGAATAAAAAACACTACCTTTCTGTATATTTCAACAAAAAGATAGCGTTTTTTATGATTAGATTTCTTAATCCGTACTTTTATTCAGAAAAGGCACTAGAGTATTGTACAATCCCTTCTACACCTTCAAGAGCATTCCCTCTTAATTCCATTACCATAAACACTTCATCAGGCACTTCAAATGGTGCCTTTATATTCCACTCACTTGCTTTCTTAAAACCAAATTTCGGATAGTACTCTGGATGTCCTAATACAACAACCGATCCATATCCAAGTTCTTTCGCTTTTTCTAATGCAGCTACAATAAGTTTTCCACCAATTCCTTTTTTCTGATGGCCCCTAGCAACTGAACTGAAACTGGTGCAAGTGCTAACGAATCTACAGAAGTTCCATCCTGTTCTATCGTAATTTTCGATAACAGAATGTGACCGACTATTTCCTCATCTACCGCAACAATAGATAACTCAGGAACAAACGCGTCACATTCTCTAATACGTTTTACAAGTTCATGTTCTGTTTTATCACTCAATTCTTCATGTAAAAATGCTTCTTTTACCACATCTTCTGTCTTTCTATAATCATTTTTTTGTTCTTGTCTAATCGTTACCATTTTAACTTATCCTCTATTCTTTCTCATTTCTTTTTGAATTTTACGGAGTGCTTTTTTCGATCCGCGCTCTATATCATGTTGCATTTTTCTTTCTTTATAATCGACAAATAGTGTACTTAAATCGTATCCTTCTGGGTATAATTCTTTCGCCGCTACCTCTAATGTAATACGTTTTACATTCACTTCTATAAATTCACCGTTATAATATACAACGACGTTATAGAAATTATCTATTTCCTTATAGATGATACCAAAATCATCATGATCCAATAAATTTACACGGTCGCCGATTTTATACTCATAATGATTTTCTCTTTTTTCTTGCACAAATTTCGGTTTTCTAATTTTACTTTCATTCACTTTTTCTAGAGCGTATTCTTTATTTCCCATATACTCTTTTGCTCGTTTCAGTACATGCGCTTTTACGTTCATTTTATTCGCAATCCAAAGTGCATTACTTTCACCCGATTTTCCGATTACTAATTTATAAAGTGGTTCTAACGTTTCACTATTAAATTGCATCGCTGCATTCATAAAATCATCATGCATTTCTGAGAATCGCTTTATTTCACCGTAATGCGTACTCGCAACTGTAATACATCCCGCAAGGTACAACTCTTCTAAAATAGAAATCGCAAGTGCAGCCCCTTCATTTGGTTCTGTACCGCTTCCTATTTCATCAAATAATAGTAACGTATTATTATTTGACATCCTCATAATCTCGGATAGATTTTTCATATGAGATGAGAATGTACTTAGTGCATTTTCGATACTTTGATTATCACCAATATCTACGAATACATTTTCGAAAATAGCGATTTCTGTCTCTTTATCTCCTGCAATATGAAGGCCTGACATTGTCGCTAATGTTAACAATCCAATTGTTTTTAGCACAATTGTTTTTCCGCCTGCATTCGGCCCTGTAATAATTAAACTACGGTACTCTTGACCAATGTCAAAGTTTAACGGTACAACTTGCCCTGTTAATAGCGGATGCTTACAATTCACTAAATGAATGTAGCCATGATCGTTTAACTTCGGTTCTATTCCATCAATAGATTTACTAAACTTTGCTTTCGCAAACACCATATCATATTGACTGATTAGCTCCATATTAATTTTTATACTATAAATGTTTTCTAGTACCATTCCTGATAAAGTCGCTAAAATTTGATACTCTTCCATCGCTTCTTCTGCTTTGAAATTTGCGAGTTCTACATTTAACTTCTTAACCGTATGCGGTTCTACAAATACAGTAGAACCTTTTGCCGAAGCTTCAACAATACTTCCTGCAACTTGATTTTTATAGGATGATTTAATTGGAATCGTATAGCGATCATCCTTTTTACTAATAAAGAATTCCTGAATATATTTCTTATTTGCACTACTATTTAAAAACTTCGTTAAACGTTCTTTTATTTTTCCATCTACAGAATCGATGTGATTACGAATTCTCTTTAACTCTTTACTAGCCGCCGCATCAATACTATTTCCCTTAATTGAAAAGTTAATTTCCTCTTCAATACTTTTATATTCAGTCATTGAATTTGCATAAGAAGCTAATACTGGCGCAAAAAATTCTTTATCTAACATAAACTTTTTAATCTTTCTACATCCACGTAAAAAGTCTGAAACGCTTACTAATTCTTCTGGATCTAAAATCATTCCTTTTTCTAATTTTTGAATTGTACTAGCGATATTAGAAATTCCGAAGAAAGGCACATGTCCTTCTGCATCTAATATAGCTCGCGCTTCGGTTGTTTCGTTTAATCGATTCCTGACTACTTTTATATTCGTACTCGGCTCTAATTTATTTAATAATTCTTTTCCTAATCCACTTACACAATAAGATTTCACTATTTCCTTTAACTCGTTATATTGTAATTTTTCAAAAGTCATCGTATTCATTTTGTTTCTCCTCACTATGATTGTTTTCTATCATAAATGAAGATACCTACTCATTAGATTCCAATGAGCCCTACATTATTCAATTACCATTTTTATACATTAAAAATATATACAAAAAAGCTGCGGGGATACCGCAGCTTTTACATTTACAAGGCATGTGTAATAACATATGAGGAAATAAGCCATAAAAACAGATGGCAGTCCCCTTATTACACGCTTTATAAAGTATTGTAGGTATCTTCATAGGTATCGAAATAAATCCATGACAAAATTAGGGGTATGATGTACATAAAAATCCCCTGTTTTTTTATCTGATTTATTTCATTAAATTTTTCCTATTTAGTACCTACCGCACTCACAAAAAGCACCTCTCATTAATTTATATTATAGTCATTGAAATCTAATTTATTGAAATCATCATACTATATGTATAGCAAGAAGTAAAGGTGTCAGACTATTGTCCTTCACACACCTGAGGAAGGATAATCTTTTCACCTATTAAGCTGTAAAATTTTCATATAATCATCCTTTTTCTCAAGGGTCTTTTTTGCTTCCTCAGCCGTTAATATATAATCCACTGCAATATTTTGTAATACATCCTTATTAGTATTTGGTAACTGAATCGTTATATCTTCCACGCTACTCTTATTATTTTCAAGTGTTTTATTGAATTCCTGAATACTTCTTGCAACCTCCGCTAATATTTCCATATGTGAAGGATTATTTACATCTAAAACCGTATTACTTCTAAAAACTGCCGTATAATACTGCTTCAAATTTTTCTTCTCTATTTCTTTCTCAGCATTCTTATCGGAAACATTATCCCCCGTCTGTATTTGATCGAAAGCAAGTATAGTATTATTCTCTTTTTCTTCATAATATGTATTGAATCTTTCTTGTAAATCATTCGCTTCTTTTTTTATTTTATAGTTATCATTATTTACTTTTGGAGAAATTTGTCCATCGAAATAAAGTTGAAATTGCAAATGCGGTTCATCTACTTGTTGTACAGAAGCTATCCGTCCCTTTGGACCGAGGAAATCTTTTCCGTTATCCAATGTTTCAACTTGATTTAGTTTAACAGAAATACCATACTCCGATTTTGTATAACTTTGTGCTTTTTGTTCAATTTCTTTATCCGATATATCACATGATGTTAATAGTAATAAACTAAACGTCATGCTATATGTCATTGTTATTCTTTTCATATTTTATCTCCTTTAGCTTCTACTTCATATACAGAAATATCCTTATACATTTTTATATAATCACGATGTTTATAAGAAAGACGAGAAGTTTTGAATAAACCTACACTCTTCTAATCTCTCACATTATTTTTTAGCATAACTTCAAATATTTCACAAGTACTTCAGCATAGTTTTAATTTCACATCTTACTCACTTTTGTTTACAATTTACCTATACAGGTCTAACGGAGGGATTTCCATGACAGACTTTCAAAAACAATTTTTCACACGATTAAATATAGAAGAAAAAGAAACAGTTTCATTTGAAGATCTATCTCATATTATGTACGCAATGGCACAAACTGTTCCATTTGAAAACTTAAATATTCTCGAAAAGAACTTTAAAGAAATATCAAAAGAGAATTTAGAAGAAAAAATTTTAGTAAACAACCGTGGCGGTCTTTGTTATGAACTAAACCCGACTATGTATTACTTCCTTAAAGATTCTGGATTCAATGTTCATCTCGTTTCAGGAACAGTTTATAACGCTGCAAATTCTCTATGGGCTGTCGACTCTGGACATATCGCAACAGTTTTAAAACACCATAATGAATTTTATTTAATTGAAGTTGGATTCGGATCGTACTTACCTCTTGCACCTGTCCCTTTCTCAGGTGAAGTCGTTCACTCTGTTACAGGAGATTATCGTATTCGTAAAGAAACGACCGAAAAAGGTAATTACATTTTAGAAATGCGTAAAAACAATGAATTTCTCAATCAATCTTCTGCTGATGATTGGACGTTAGGATATGCATTTTATATAGAAGAAGTAGATGAAAAAAAAGCAAATGCAGCACAAAAAATTATCGTTGAACATGAAGGGTCACCATTTAATAAAATGCCTCTTATTGTAAAACTTACAGAAGATGGGCATGCATCTTTAACGAAAGATAGTCTTACTACAACAAAAGATGGGGCAAAAACGAAAGAAGCAGTTACAGAAGAGCAATATATAAATCTTTTACATTCGAAGTTCGGAATTACATTATAAAATTTCAGCCTTGCTATTTACAGCAAGGCTGAAATTTTCAGCAGGGATTTTTTGCAATTTGTTGTATTTCATAGTTATATAGAAATGTAACTACGTTTTTAGAAAGGAAATGATTATGACAGAACTTAAAGATCGATTACAAGTACCTGCTAATGAAAAATGGAATTTAACAGATATTTACCATACAATTGAAGATTGGGAAAGTGATTATAAAAAAATTGAAGTATTAACGAATGAACTAAAAGAGTTTAATGGAAATATTCACGACGGCAATAGTTTATTAGCTTATTTAACAAAGAGTGAAGAAATTTCTAGCATAATATCTTTAATGTTCGCTTATGCACGATTACAATCCGACTTAGATACACGCGATACTGACGCCCAATCCCTTGTCGATAAAGTATCACAATTACATGTAAAAGTAAGTGCAGCGAAATCATTTTTCTCTCCATTCTTACTTAGCATAGATGAAAACACATTACATACTTATATAGAAGAAACAGAAGGCTTACAATATTATAAAGAAGATTTATTTGAGTTATATCGCTATAAAAAACACGTATTAAATAAAGACCAAGAAGAAATTTTATCACAAATGGGGGAAGCACTTTCCTCTCCGCAGCACACGTTTGGTATGTTAAATAATGCGGATATACTATTTGGTGAAGTGACAACTGATGATGGAAAGAAAGTGAACTTAACACGCGGAATGTATTCAAAGTTAATAGAAGACGAGAATCGTGAGAAACGTAAAGAAGCGTATAAAGCGTATTACAAGCCATATGTGCAGTTAAAGAACTCCATCGCTTCTACTTTATCCGCTGCTATTAAAAATAACGTTACTGTTTCAAAGCTAAGAAAGTATCCATCCGCTTTAGAGAAATCATTATTTGGCGATATGGTTCCGAAAGAAGTATATGACAATTTAATTAATACGACGAAGCAAAACATTCAATCTTTACATACTTATAACGAACTTCGAAAAGCAAAATTAAACGTAGAAGAACTACGCCAATACGACTTAAGTGTCGATTTAGTAGCGGGTGTAAAACAAGATATTCCATATAACGAAGCCTTTGACATCATGATTGCATCACTTGCTCCTTTAGGAGAAGAATATATTGAAACATTAAAAAGCTTTAAAGATAAACGATATATAGACGTGAGAGAAACACCTGGAAAACGTTCGGGTGCTTATAACTTCGGTGTATACGGTGTTCATCCTTTCATTCTTTTAAATCATCACGATGATTTAAATAGCCTTTTCACTCTTACTCATGAATGTGGTCACGGTATGCATACACATTATTCACACGGATACCAACCAAGAATTTCTGCACACTATTCCATTTTTGTTGCAGAAGTCGCTTCTACAGTAAATGAAGTGCTATTAATTCACTATTTATTAAAAGAAGCGAAAGAGACGAACGTGCGTAACCATTTAATTAACTACTTTATCGATAGCTTTAAAGGGACTTTCTTTACACAAATCATGTTTGCAGAATTTGAAAAAATCACACATGAAATGGCTGAGCAAGGTAAACCATTAAACGCACAAGTCTTCAGTGAAATTTATGAAAATCTATTTAGAGAATATAATGGTGATTCACTTGTATTTGATGAAGAAGTAAAATACGGATGGTCTAGAATCCCTCATTTCTATCGTCCATTTTACGTATACAAATACGCAACTGGATTTGCCTCTGCCATTCAAATCGCAGATAAATTATTAAGCGGCGATCCGAATGCTCAGAAAAACTATATTGAATTCCTTAAAGGTGGAAGTTCCGATTACCCACTAAATCTACTGAAAAAAGCTGGTGTTGATTTAACTACGCCAGAACCGATTGAAAGTGCATTAAATCGCTTTAGTGAACTTGTTGAAGAATTTTCAGCATTATAGAAAAAAAGCATGCAGAATATATGATCTGCATGCTTTTTTCACTTGAATCACTTTATTCTATATGTTGCTGCGTCACACAGTGAATCATGCCACCATATGCATACAGTTCATTTACATAAATACCAACAATTCTTCTCCCTGGAAACTGACCTTCAATGATTTGCAGCCCTAACTTGTCATGTTCGTCACCGTATATAGGTACCAATACAACTTCATTACCAATATAAAAATTCAAATATGAGCCCTTACAGTCTGCCTCTTTTACCATTTTTCTCGTTACCGGCACTGGAATAAGTTGAAATGGTTTTCCATCTATATTTCTTGCTTGGCGCAATTCTTGATAATGTTTTTCATACGCCTCCAAAAGATACGACTCTCCTTCCTTAAAAGGATCATATTCATACAGAATCGTATTTTCATTTACAAAACGTGCTGCTCCATCTATATGGTAATCCGTATCTTCATCATAATTATCCTCACCGTGAATACCAGTTATCCATATAAAATTCGTTACCCCAAAATACTTCGTTAACTCCATTTCGATCTCTTTCTGACTTAATGTAGGGTTTCGGTTCTCATTAATAATAGAAGTTTTCGCTGCCATTAAGGTTCCATTTCCGTTTATCTCAATTCCCCCGCCCTCTAGACAGACACTAGATTCAACTTTTGGAATGCTATGCATTTCACTTATTTTAGTCGGAATAACAGCATCGTTTTCATACGGATATTTATCCCCCCAACCATTAAATATCCAATGTGTTAGGCAGAGATTTCCTTCTTTATCTTTTACAAATATTGGACCATTATCTCTTATCCAAATATCATCAGTTTCTTGAACTAAGAAATCAATTTTATCCATATTTACTTTCGCTTCAACTAACTTTGATTGGACATGTACTTTTTCTTCCTCATCAAATACAACTATATGCACATTTTCTCCATAATGAAGCTCCTTTGCCATCGTTACCCAAATATCATCCAACTTAGCTCGGTAACCTTCACCTCTATGTGCTTTATCATGAGGCCATTGGAGCCATGTCCCCTCATGTTTTTCCCATTCTGCAGGCATATAAAACAAACTATTTTCTATATTTCTCATACATGTTCACCCCTTCTCTGAATGTAAGTTCAGTCTATACTTTGACATCGTGTTAAGGTCAACAGAAATATATTCATCTACTTGTGGCAACTTCATAAAGCGACTCTTTATTTCTCCTTGCGATACACTACTTCTCCTTGTAAAACTGTCATTAAAACTTTTGCATTCGGAATCTTATCGGCGCTCATTTTAGTAATTGCTTTTGTATACAGAATAAGGATTGACATAATGTTAATGTCAATCCTTATTCTCATTCTATTTTCGCAACTAAAAAACAAATTTGGGTCACATACTCCTCTACTAAACAATCACATTCAGGTCCCTTTAAATAGACTTCATATGGGGAACTCTTCATTATATAGCGATTCTTTTCCAACCACTCTTCTAACGCCATATATGCATAACCTATATAGTCATAGCTACCATAATGCATAGTAGTAACGATTTGATGTTGATTAAGCTTTTTTATTTCGCACTCTTGTAATACGCCTTTATCGTCATCATCCATAATCGGTATCCTTAATTCAATATCACTGCGATCTGGAATATACTCTTTATCATAAAAAACTACGGATGGAGAGCCAACTATTTGAATACTATTTTTTTGTACTTTTTCATATAAGTCATAAAAATAATCATCCATATCGTCTATATCTATTTGTAATCTTTGAGCAATTACCGTTATTTCATTTCTCATTCCAATTAATATATCGTAACTTCTATGGCGAGCAATATTTAGACCATTGTTCATACTTACCATTTCATTCATTTCTGAAATAACCTGTAAATTTTGTTTCACTTCATGAGACAACTCTATAATTTGCGCTTGCATATGTTTAATAAATGAATCTTGATCTGATGACTGCAGAATTATTTTAATTTTCGGTAGAGGGAACTTGTACTCCCTTAGCTTTTTAATTTTCAATGCTATTTCTAGCTGTCCTTGCTCATAATATCTATATCCATTTACCGGATTCACATATGCTGGTTTCAATATTTCCTCTTTATCATAATGCCTTAGCATCCGTGTACTCATTTTGCAAATCCGCGAAAATTCAGTAATTGTATACATATAAATACCCCTTGAATACATTTTCTTATAAGCTTATTGATTAAAACCAATCAAATATTTTTTTGATTGAAGAACCTTCATTCTGATTGTCCAACCTCTTCATTTTTGAAGGTAACAAATGACTCGGACAATACCACGTTAAACAATTCATTGCGCCTCCCATAGTCGATATTTCTCCTACATAAATTTGAATAACTTGTTTCTCCGTATGTTGTTGAATATATCGTAAAACTTCCCCGTCTTTAGCTAATCCAAACTTAGGAACATAAAGGGCGTCACATGTTTCTAACATATTTATATATAAGCCTTTTGCCGAGGCTATTTCTTGATCATATTGTCCTTTCTCTGTATATGACGAAGGAACAACTATAAATTCAGCTTCTGGCATTTGCTCTTGAATAATCTCTTGAACATTATATCTAAATTCATGATCCCCTAGAAAATCACTAATAAACATTGTGTGTTCATCAATAAATTTAACCATTCCGTCTGCGTGTGCGAGTACATCTCCTTCTTCAGCAGGAATAATAATAACTCGGCTCACATCTAAATCCCATTCTAATTGCTCAATAATCTCCTCTTCTGTCCAATCATCGTTATCATCAAATATGCGTTCTGTTAATATAACGGTATCTTTTTTATTCCAAATAAGATTACCACCATCCAATATTAATGGTGATTTCGCATACTCAAAGTCATTTTTTTTCAACCATTTATTAAATTGTTGATCTAAATATCTTCCTTGATCATCTGGTAAATAATTTGGTCGATATTTAAATTTAACAAGATGATTCGTTACAACTGGTGCAACATCTCTTAGCCAAATATCATCATACTCAAAAAAGCTCGTATGGAATTCTTGTTCTTCAACAGATAAAGAAATAAGTTGGTCTGTAACTCCCTTCTTTTCATTTAAATTTTCATTAAAATAAATAAGTTCTTCATAAAACGGTTCATAATATTCATTTGATTCATCTGGTATCGCAGTAAAAATAATTCCCTTTTGTTTTTGTTCCATATATTTTACCTCGCTTTTTTTTATAATAATTGAGTAGCCGATTTAAAAACGCCCGCTCTTCCTCAATACCTTTCACTTTTCATTACAATTTTTAAAACGTACACATTTCATGAATGGATTATAGCACGGAGAAATATTATATATTTATATAAAAAATATAAAGCTGTCGTTAAGCTTTATATTGACTCTTGACAAGATTTTAGAATGCAGTATTTCATAACAACATTAAAAATGTAATCGCCATACACAATTAACGATTAAATGATCTTTTTATCATGATTCATATCCATTACTTCTAACAAACCATTTTGATTATATAAATGCAACAAATGCGTTTCTACACCTATACAAATCCCTTCTAGCGGAAGATCGTTTGGATCCTGACCAAATGGATCTTCAATTTCAACCCCTATTGCTTCTATCCCTATAAATGCAAAACTTATAAACATAGTTGCCAGTATTGTAACCCAACCAAGACTATCAACAAGACCAATCGGTAAAGTCCCGCAAAATATGAGCAGTAAAATTTTAATATGAGCAAAATATGCAAAAGGAATAGGCGTTGTTTTGATACGATCACATCCACCCACAGCCGTAAGCAGATTATTCAGATCAGCTTCCATATTAATTATTGCATTGGGATGAATTCGACCCGTTTTCAAACCTTTTGATAGTATAGTTTTTAACATAAAAACTATACTAATCGGTAAATGAATAGACTCAATCAATATTTCTTTTTCCTTCTCAGAACAAATATCAAGCAATGATTTGATTTCAGATAAATCTTTTTCGTCTCTCAAATGTCCTTTCGCTATCTTTGGAAAAGCAATTAATAAATGTAAAAATTTCAGCTTTTCCTGATCCGTCTTTTTCCCTTCAGACTCCCAATGACATAAAAAACTAACTGCTAAATTTCTAGTACAGGCACCAATCGTGCCAAATAACTTTCTACCTTCCCAGTACCTATCATAGGCAGTGTTAGTACGAAAAACTAACAGTAAACCTAAAGCTCCTCCAACAATTACCCAAGGAGTTTGATTAATTTTTATTGCTGCATAATAATAATTAATTACAGTTACTACCGTTGAAACGCATATATATAATAAAATTTGTGGGAATATATCTCTTATAACCGTTCCCTTTAATGTAAATATTTGATGTAAACTATTTTGATTATTGTAATGTACCATATTTACAAAAGCCTCTTCCCTTTTTAACTTTTTATTCTTTAAAATTACGAAAGTATACAATTAAATAGTAGAATCATAAACCCTATCATTAGGAAACTGGTTAAAATTATTTCTTTCAATACCGTTACTCCTTTTTTGGCCAAAAGATAAAACACCTTTTAAATTTAAACAACAAATGTTCACTATTCTAAATCACGACGCATTACTTTAGAATTCGCAATGAATAAAGCACAAATTAACACAAGAATCGCGCAGGCGTATAACAATGAATCTATGGGACTATCGTGATCTATAATAATAAGACGAACAATAGCCGTTATACCTATATATATAAAATATCGTAACGGAAAATGAAAATTCATTTGAAAATACTTTATAATCATTACGCTGAATTCAAAATATAAAAAAATACGACGATACTATCAATTAAATGATAACTAGATTCCTCACCATTTAATTTCAGCTCTTGTATAAATTGAATGACTTCTTTTATAAGAAATACACTTAGAACAATCCCTAAACAAATCAAAGCTACATTTAATATGTGCTGTAGAACGATAGGGAAAAACGAAAATACTATTTTTAAATTCTTTAACACGAACATTTTCTCCTTTTCCATATAAAGTGAAACTTTAATCAGTGGGGGTTTTGTTCCTCCCCCACTGATATTAACCCACACCAATCGGGCGTTTATGGGCAGTAAGGCTCCCACCTAACTTCTTTGCTCGAGTCGAATTTTGAGGTAGAAGTCTTACTACCTACAAATAGCGGAATAAAACGAAAAGCGATAGCACACTATAATTTAATTATCATTATATTTAAATGTTTTATTGTTACAAATAATAAAGTAAGACAAAATAGGTAAAGGTAACATTTTACCTATTTTGTCCTATAGATACTAAATTTCAATACATTATTTCAAATTAATCGGTTGTTGTTGCGTCACACAATGAATCATGCCGCCATTTTTATAAAGCTCTCTCACATCAATACCGACTACTTTACGATCTGGATATAACTTCTGAATCGTATCGTTTGCGATTTTGTCATTCGGATCATTATAATTAGGCACCAATACCACTTTATTCCCAATATAATAATTGATATATGATCCCTTATAATTGAGAGTCTTTCCATTTTCTAACGTAACCTTTTCTTTACTAAGCGGTAAATATTCATACTTATACTTCTTGCCTGAAGCATTTTTTGCATCTAATAATGTATCTATATCTTTGTTTGACAACCCCCATTCAGCTAGGTCATCTTCTTTCATCGTTACAATAGTAGATTTATCATGGAATTTAGCAAATCCATCAATATGAAAATCTGTAATATCTAAATTAGGAACTCCATCTAACCAAATAAAGTTTGTCACACCAAGATCACTTATATATTTTTCAATTTCCTTTTCTGATAAATCTGGGTTCCTGTTTTTATTCGTTACAGCGCTCCGAGTTAATAAAGCTGTGCCATTGCTATCTAATTCAATTGCACCACCTTCAAGGACAAATTTCCCCCAATCAATTCTTTCAATCCCTAATTGTTTACTAACGTTTTCTCGTATACGAGCATCATTTTTGTAAGGTGTTTTATTCCCCCAACCATTAAATGCTGGATCTAATATTTTCAGATTTTTGTTTTTGTCATAAACAAAAATCGGTCCACTATCCCTTGCCCATACATCATCAGTAGGAGCGATAAAGAAATCAACTTTCTCCATATTCAGCCCTTTATCTATCAATAGCTTATTGATTCGCTCTTTCTCCTCCTCATCGTATGCAACAATGTGGACTTTTTCACCCTCAGTTAAAGCACTTGCCATCTGAACCCAAATTGGTTCGACTTCTTGTTTATATTCATGACCATATGTGTATTCATGTGGCCATTGCAGCCATGTACCCTCATGTTTTTCTTTTTCATCCGGCATCGCATATTTTCCAGCGTTTTTTTGTACCTCTACTTTTTCACCCTCTTTCCCTTTAGCATTTTCATTACTCCCTTCAAAAGAACATCCACTAATAATCGCTGTAGACAATGCACTTATTAAACAAAGCTTTACTATTTTTTTCATTTGTTCAACCTCCTGTTCTTATCTCCAATAATGTAAAGCTTCACATAGTGTGAAGCTCAAGCTTTTTTATCAATGTAAAATTTACCAATTATTCTTCCGCATAAATTCAATGCAAATAGATAACCTTCATGCAGAAAATTCTCTATATTTAACATCCATATTATTTAACTTCCTCTATAAATTTATTCTAATATTAACTTTCTCTCCTAGCTGCTTATTCACTTCGTAGAACATTGCTCAATAAAAAAATCGGTATTGATAATTTTCATATCAATACCGATTTTAAAATAATTATTTTTCTTCTATTAAATCATTCGCCAACTTCCTAAACTCTTGATTAAACGTATCATTCATACCATTTTGTACGTTAGAGAATAATATTACAAATGTTCGTTTATCCCAGTTAAAATTATTAAATGTGTTCCAACCAGCTAGTACACCATGGTTATGATAATAATCTGGGTAAATATAGAAACTAAATCCATATTTTCTTGCAGGTGATACAGTAAACATATCTGTTAAGCTTTGTTTAGAAAGTAGTTTACCATCCATAATGGCTTCATCTAACTTTTTCATATCTTCAACAGTCGTATACATTTCACCACAACCATACAGCCAATTCATCCTTAAACGAGGCGCAGCTATTAACTTATTATCTTTTTTCGTATAACCTTCTGCTAAGAAAATATCTTCAGGGAGAGTTGCTCCCATTCCAGATTCATGCATCTCAACAGGTGTAAAAATATTTTCTTTCACATATTCAGCGAGCGGTTTCTTCGATATCTTTTCTACAATATACGCAAGCACCATATAATTATAATCTGTATATTTCCATCCTGCCCCTGCAGGAAATTGTAACGTTTGCGCTCCGATCCAATTTACTAACTTTAAACGTGACGCTGCATCAACACTACCTTGTCCCTGTTCAGGTAACCCGGACGTATGTGTTAACAAATTTCGTAACGTAATGTTTTTATCTGCCGGAAACGATGGAATATACTTATTTACATTGTCATCAATATTTAATTTCCCATTTTCTCTTAATTGCATGATAGATATTGCAACAACTGTTTTCGTAATAGAACCAATGCGATATTTCGTTCTTGGCGTTGTTAATACATTATCTTTTACATTCGCATACCCGTAACCTTTTCGTAAAATCACATGATCTTTACTAGCTACAAGAACACTCCCATTAAATCCTTTATCTTTCAAATATTGATCTAGTTTTTCAGCTGCCACTTCATAGCGCTTTTTTTCAGCTATACTAACTTCTTGCGTAGCGTCCTTTTGCTTACCATTTAAATTTGAAAATGCCTGTATATCATATTTTTTATCTTTATTTGCATATATTAGTGCAACGACACTCCCACAAAAAATAGCAAAAATAAAGCAAACGATTAACCATTTCTTTAACATAATAGGAACCCTCTTTTATCTAGTTTCACTTAACGCGCATCCATTCTATTCTATATCTTTTAATTTTCAAATGTTTTATAATATTATCTAACATTCACTCTATTAAAACTAGATCCCTTTTTTTCATATTCAATTTTTGACTACTCTCTATTGTATTTCTTTCTTATAAAATATCCACCATACAATCCGATGCGTCAAACTATAATTTCAATTTCTTTTGTAACATTTGTTACACACCGTAAAGAATGGAGAGGTAATATGAAAAACACTGATAGACACAATCGTTTAGATGATAGAATGTTTCATTATCGGGTAACAAAAAACAATATTATTTTAATTGAATATTACGGAAAACAAATTATGATTTTAAAAGGAATTGACGCTGAAAAATTTTTAAACAAAATAAATTATGCAAATAACGATAAAGAAAAACAACTAATTATGGCTAAAATTACAGGTAATTTTAAAAGAGGAAATGAACGTCATTGAAAACGAATCTCATTAACACTTTGATTATACAGCATATTCAAAAAGAAATGTCGCTCATATGGCATTTCTTTAGACTTTCTTCATAAAAAATTTACATTGCTAACATTTCTTTATTTTTTATTCTTCTTATATAAGCTGACTGCTGAAATATTTAGTAATACAACTATACACAACCACGCATACGTATAGCCTTTCTCATCTACAATATAGCCAAATAACACAGGTGCAACAATAATAGCAATTTGATTTAATGTAAGTGCAAAACTCACTGTCATCCCTACAGATTCCTCATTTACCGATTCTGCAACTTCAACCATAAAAAGACTGAACCACCCAATTGAAAAGAAACCTAATACTGCACTTACAACATACAATACTCCACTCGGTATTGTATGTATGTCTATCACTAACATTAAAATGAAACCGATAGAAGTGCAAACAGCTATAAATAAAGGAATGCGTCTATTTCCCTTATAAAACAAATCACTAATAACTGCCAATACAATACGGCCAATTATTCCAAAAAAGAACATAACTGAAAATACTTTCCCTGCTAAAATAGGTGTAATTGATTGTTCCATTACTAAAAATTTTATAAAGTGTGCAACTAATACCATTTGCAACGAAATCATACAAATACCAGTTATATAAATTGGATACAGCTCTTTTTTACACATCACTGCTTTTAACTGCATCCAAAAAGTGAGTTCAATACGTTCATGCCTTACTTTCTCCTGAACATATGGCTCCTTATAAAATATGAAAAATAAAAGTCCTCCAATTATACAGATGCATGCAATAATATTTATCGCATAAGTCATACTATATTTTATCGTAAGAAACGGAATCAACACTCCCGCTAACGCACCGCCAATCGGTATTCCAGCTTGCCTGATCCCCATCGCCAATCCACGATTTTCTTTTGGGAACCATTTTAAAATCACTTTACTTCCTCCTGGCTGGGAAACACTATAAAACGTTCCTATTAATAAAAGTACAAATAGTAACCCATTAAATCCACTTACTATATTAGTCAGTAAAAGCGAACTCCCTAGCAAAAATGAACTGATAGAAATTAATATTTTTTCATTATATTGATCAAGTAGCCGACCGACAAAAAGCATACAAAATAACGGTCCAACATTTACAACACTTACTAACAATCCACTCTCCATATTCGTAAGCGCATATTCTTCTTTCCAAAATAAAGCGAAAGCTCCGACACCATATGTTATAAGTGTCGCTGTTGTTTGAGCAATCATCGCAACAATTAACATAACCCACTTATAAGTACTATTCATCCTTTCTTCAATTAACACAATAATCCCTCCATCCCCTTCCATTGTATGAAAGTTCTGATATCATATAAAATAAAAATTCATCATATAATCCATCAAAAAAATTGATACCTTTTTGGAGGGATGATACGTGGACATAAAAGATTTAATTGTATTTTACGAAGTCGCGAAGGAAAATAATATTTCTCGCGCAGCGAAAAATTTGAACTATGTACAATCAGGCGTAACAATGCGTATGAAACAACTAGAAAATGAATTAGGCGTGCCTTTATTTTACCGTAACGGAAAAGGTGTAACTTTAACTTCTAACGGTGAGATTTTATTAACGTACGCCAAAGAAATTATCCACTTAATGGATCAATCTATAAAAGCGGTTCAAAGTAATGGAACTGAACCAAAAGGCACTTTAAAAATTGGATGTACAGAATCTACAACTGCTGTAAGGCTTCCATCTATATTAACGTCCTATTATGAGAAATACCCAAAAGTTGAATTGATTTTAGAAACAAATACGACTGAACAACTAATTAGGCTTGTGTTAGAACGAAAACTAGATGGAGCGTTTATAGCTGGATCTACTCAGCATACCGAACTTCATACAAGTGTATTTCATGAAGAAGAATTAGTTCTCCTTAGTAAAAAATCTTTATCCTCTCTTAAAGACATAGAAGATATGAATTTACTCGCTTTTAGTCACGGTTGCTATTATAGAAGTTTATTAGAAGACTGGCTTCAAGAAGAAGGAATCTCACCTAAACGAGTTTTAGAGTTTGGTACAATTGAAGCAATACTTGCATGTGTAAATTCAGGTATGGGCATAGCAATTATGATGAAGTCTATTTTAAACGGCCATAAACATGACGTATCATTCAACCCTTTACCAAATAGCTTTAAAAAAGTTCCTACTACTTTTATTACTAGAACCGATATATTTCGCACAGCTGCATTACAAAAATTTATGGAGTTAATTCACAATGCGTGAAAAGAAAATACGTGGTATGAAACGAAGAACAAACACTATGATAAAACGAATTGAAGAACATACAAAAACGTTCCCTTCTACTTTCCAAACGTTGCACGTTCAAGAAGTCATTCATGATGAAGGTGAATGCTATAAAAAAGAGATTTGGTTTATTGGAGAGTTAGCGTAAAATAGAAGAATTGTCTTATATTAGACAATTCTTCCAAGCTACTTAAAAATTACATAATAAATGATTCATTACCTCGTTAAGCACTGTACCTAGATTTGCTACCTCTATTTCCGAACGCCATCCAATAAAGCCATCTGGTCTAATTACTACAGCTCCTTCATGGCCTATCCCATATCGTTCACGAAAAACATTTTCTTGAGCAATAAAGTCTCCACTTAAACCAACTCGATACACTTTTATATTTATTCCTAATTTAGATGAAACATCCTGTGCAGCTTCAGCCCAAGAACTATTTTCTACTCCAGTAAGTAATACAAAATTGTTACCGAATAAATCAAGTATCGAAGCCTCTTTTCCATCATACGTTCCCCAGAAATGTGGTGCTCGTGTGCCAGGTCTTCCGTTCAATGCTACTATATCCATTCGATGTGGAATGGCTGAATCATCTATAACCGCATCTGAACCATATTGATATCCGACAGTAACAGCTAAACCGTCCATATTACTCAAACTTCCTTCCTCTCTCTTGGCGGCACGGAACAGCAAACTATTCGCATAATCCGTCGTTAATTTTGCAACAGGATATCTTTCCTCATGGTACGTTTCTAACAATTTGGGATTTGCTTGCCCTTTTATAACAGCTGCCAATTTCCATGCTACATTATGCGCATCTTGTATTCCTGTATTTGAACCAAATCCTCCTGTTGGTGGCATAATATGTGCAGAATCGCCAACTAAAAAAGTGCGATTTTCTTGAAATTTCGTAGCTGTACTTTCAGCCGCTTCCCACGGTAAAACACTTAATATTTCCGGCTCAACATTTGTACTCCCAATTGCTGTTTGAATAATTTGTTTACAACGTTCCATATTAAAATCTTCTGGTCGTTCTCCTTTTAATGGGTCGTAGGATACATGATAAATCCATTTTTTTACGTTATCGACCGGAATGAGCGCACCAAGAACCTCCGGATGAAGTACCATAGAAAAACCGAATGCGTCCCCTTGTATAAATTCACTTAAATCCGCTTCAAAATAAATATTCATATAATACCCACCGATTGTACCCCGTCCCTCGGTCGTAATCCCTAACTGCTCGCGTATCTTACTTTTCGCCCCATCTGCTGCAATTACATAGTCACAATGTATGACACTTTCTTTTTCTGTTTCCCGATCTCGAATAATCGCTATTACCCCGTTTTCATTTTGCTCATAAGAAACCAGTTCATGATAAAAAGATAGCTTTCCGCCTAATTTTTCCGCGTACTGTAACATCATCTCTTCTAAAATAATTTGATAACAAGCAGTTTGTTTTGATGGACTAATCTCTTCTACTTTTTGAAGTAACTTTTCATCGTTTCCATACTGAGTTTGTGCAAACTCTTCATTATTCACCTCAGCTATTGTATGAACCGCTATTCTTCCTCGGCAATTCTCTAATGCTTTACCTGCCAACCTAATTTTATTTTCTAAACCTAACTCTCGAAATAACTCCATCGTACGTAAAGTAAGCCCGCCTGCTTTCGGATGAATTGCCGTAGTCTCATGCCTTTCAATAAGCATGTAATCAATGTTATGTTTTGCAAGAAATAACGCAGACGCTAATCCTGATAATCCCCCTCCAACAATTAAAACTGGTACGTAATTTGATTTCATATATTTACCCTCCACATCATTCTTCTGAGCTCAGTGACATTAATATAATCAAAAAAGACATAAAAATATAGACTTATATTTCATTTTGAATTATCATATAGATAGATTACGCCCCAAATTACTTTTATCCTTTCATACACAGACAATTCGCCTAAATTTTGTGTGTATGAAAGGATAAAATTGAAGAGCCTGCTTTACGTTGAATTATTTTCTGACAGAGACATCAAAAATATTATAAGCGGTCGTAACCCTATAGATTATACGGGGTTACGACCGCTTATTTTTTTAAAATGCCTTTTCTATCTCCTATAATTTTCAATACATAAAATTTGATTCGTCTCGATTTTCTTTCTCAATATTGCAGCTCATGCAACTATCATGTAGCATTACCGTATCGATATAATGGTCCATCATCTTAAACCTTTCGACTAATTACCAGGAGGCAAAGTGATTGAAATGAATAAACACGAACAATTAAATGTTATAAAAAAAGATTTTATTGATTCTCAAAAAGTATTATTGGCAATTGGTGATGAAACACGTCAATCTATTTTGTTAGTTCTCATGGAAACGGAATGTCAAACAGGATTACGTGTAGGAGAAATCACGAAGCAAACACACCTTTCTCGACCAGCAGTATCACATCATCTTAAAATTTTACGAGAAGCCGGTATAATTTTAATGCGAAAAGAAGGTACAAAAAATTTCTATTATATTGATATACGTACAAAATTAGGTTTATTAAAAAACCTTGTATTAGATATTGAGAAGCTATTGCAAAACTTTTATTGAAATAAAGATACGGTATTTGGAGGTTTAAGAAATGAAAGCAATGATAATTGATAAGTATGGGAAAGTCCCAATGCGTATGACAGAGGTGCCTACTCCTGAAATAAATGAGTATGAGGTGCTTGCGGAAATTCATGCAGCTAGTATTAACCCAATTGATTTTAAAATACGCGATGGAAAAGTAAAGATGTTGCTTAAATATGAAATGCCCCTAATCCTTGGGAATGACTTTTCCGGTGTCATCGTGAAGATTGGAGCAAAAGTAACTCATTTTAAAGTTGGTGATGAAATATATGCCCGTCCAAGAAAAGATAAAATCGGTACTTTTGCAGAATATATAGCCATTCATGAGGATGATATAGCCTTAAAGCCAAAAAATTTAAGTTTTGAGGAAGCTGCCTCAATTCCACTCGTTGGCTTAACATCCTATCAAGCATTACATGACATCATGCACTTACAACAAGGACAAAAGATTTTAATTCACGCTGGATCCGGTGGTGTTGGTACTTTCGCTATTCAGTTGGCGAAAATAATGGGTGCTACCGTTACAACGACTGCTAGTGAAGCTGGTGCGAATTTAGTAAAATCTCTTGGCGCAGATGAAATTATTAATTACAAAACAGAAAAATTTGAAGATATACTAAAAGATTATGATGCAGTATTTGACACAATCGGTGGAACAACACTTGAAAAATCATTCAACATTATAAAAAGCGGAGGCAACATCGTTTCCGTTTCAGGAATGCCGAATGCTCGATTCGGTAAAGAATTTGGTTCCGGATTTTTCAAAACATTCTTATTTTCATTAGCAAGTAAAAAAATTACTGCACTTGAAAAAAAACATAATGCTCAGTACTCATTTTTATTTATGAAGCCAAGCGGGGATCAATTACGTACTATCGCAAACTATATTGAAGCTGGAAAAATCAAACCGGTAATCGACCGAGTTTTCCCTTTTGAAGATGCTCAAAAAGCAATGAAATATTCGGAGTCTGGCAGAGCAAAAGGAAAGATAATTGTAAAAATTAAATAATAACAAAACTCCATTTTAATCAATCTTTTTGAAAAATGGAGTTTTTGTATTTGCTGTAAAATAGACACAATGCACTGAAGTCCTTACAATAGATTGCAAGGGGAAATAATACATTATACTTTTAGTTAACTTTACAAAGAATACATAAATACAAATACATAATTAAAATACAAAAAGGAGGAGATACAATGACTAAAAATAATAAAACAGGTTGGGATTTAGATAATAGTTATTCGACTTTACCACAATCATTTTATACAGAAATCCCCCCTACTCCCGTAAGTTCACCGGAGCTAGTTAAACTAAACCATTCACTAGCGATATCTCTTGGCTTTACCCCTGAAGAACTGAAAAAGGAAGCTGAAATTGCTATTTTCGCTGGTAATGCACTCCCAGAAGGAGCTCATCCATTAGCTCAAGCATACGCTGGCCATCAATTCGGACATTTTAATATGTTAGGCGACGGTCGTGCTCTTTTAATTGGTGAACAAATTACTCCTTCAGGTGAACGTTTCGATATTCAACTAAAAGGTTCCGGCCCTACTCCCTATTCACGCCGAGGAGATGGTCGTGCTGCACTCGGTCCGATGCTACGTGAATATATTATAAGCGAAGCAATGTATGCACTTGATATTCCGACTACTCGTAGTTTAGCAGTTGTCACAACAGGTGAGCCTACGTACCGTGAAACAAAGTTACCTGGAGCAATTTTAACTAGAGTAGCAAGCAGCCACATTCGCGTCGGTACTTTTCAATATGCTGCAGCTCGTGGCTCAATCGAGGATCTTAAATCGCTTGCTGACTATACGATAAATAGACATTATCCAGAAATTGAGTCCCATGAAAACCGATATACTGCATTACTACAAGAAGTTATTAAAAGACAAGCAAGTCTCATCGCAAAATGGCAACTCGTCGGGTTTATCCACGGCGTAATGAACACTGATAACATAACAATTAGTGGTGAAACAATCGATTACGGTCCTTGTGCTTTTATGGACACTTACGACCAAGGAACCGTATTTAGCTCTATTGATACACAAGGTCGCTATGCATATGGAAATCAGCCCTATATGGCCGCATGGGACCTCGCGCGATTAGCTGAATCTTTAATACCGATCCTACACGAAGATGAAGAAGAAGCATTAAAGATTGCTCAAGACGAAATTTCAAGGTTTAGCGTACAATATGAAAACCATTGGTTCCTTGGAATGAAAAAGAAATTAGGACTATTTGGCAAAGATGAACAAGACAAAGCACTTATTGAGAAACTTTTAAAACTGATGGAGAAATATAAAGCTGATTACACAAATACATTCCGTTCATTAACTCTCGATACATTAGAAAATACACCACTATTTGAAAGTCCAGAGTTTAAAGAATGGTACGGACTATGGCAATCTCGATTAGAAAGACAAGAAGAATCGAAAGAGAACGCCTACGAGATGATGAAAAATAATAACCCCTCAATCATCCCAAGGAACCACCGTGTAGAAGAAGCACTAGAAGCAGCTGTTACAGATGAAGACTATAGCGTAATGGAGCAGCTTCTTGAAGCTTTATCAAATCCTTATGCGTATTCTACAGACCAAGAAGCATACTGCGTTCCACCTGTGCCGACGAATCGTCCTTATCGTACTTTTTGTGGGACTTGATTGTTTAATATCTTTTAATGTGCTTTCAATTTTTGAAAGCACATTTTTTGTTTAACATAAACATAAATCTTATTCCAATCAAACCGTAGATATACCACTATTCCAATCATATTAATTGATTATCTTCGTGAAAAATGTTGAGAAATATAAGTTTTGCTTTTTAATATTATTATTTTTGTTATCATTAATTATAAGAATATTCCAAAAAGGAGGAGTCTTCATGTTTACACCCACTAAAAGTGAACAAATCACACAACTATTAAACGAATGGTACATAGAAATCCGTTTAAGACGCATTGACAGTGCAAACCGTTTTAAAGAACAAATAGATAATAAAATTAACATTTTAAAAAACGAATATCCAAATGGTTTACCTGATCAAAACTTATTACTCTATTATTCTCTACTAAACTTCCGATACAATTATTTAATTGATAACTTAGGCGTCTCTAAAGACAGTTTTAATAAAATTGAGTCGTTTGAAATTCCAACAAATAATTTCTTATCATATTACTATCATTTCTTTAAAGCTATTCACTCAGATGCAATTGGAAACTATATACTAGCGAGGGATCATTATGATAAAGCTGAAGCTTTGCTTCAATACATTCCAGATGAAATTGAGAAAGCAGAGTTCTACTATAAACTAGGATATTCCTACTACGATAATCAACAAGCACTTCAAGCCATCAAAGAAGTAACAAAAGCTAAAGATATGTTTTCTAATCATCTAGGATATGAAGTGAATGTAGCTTTTTGTGATAATATTTTAGGTTTAGCATGTATAAATTTAAAAGAATGGGAACTTGCTGAAGAACACTTTACAGCTGCAATGAATCAATTTCAAAAAACAGGAGGAGAAAAATTCATTTTAATGGTTCGACATAACTTAGGATGGATGTATTCAAATCAAAACCTTAATGCATTAGCTATTCGTTATCTCTCTGAAGTTGTCGAGAAATCCCCAAATCATTATAAAGCTATCTTTGCTAGCGCTTTAGAATACTACAAACTAAAGAAACTTAACGTCGCAGACGAGCTAATAAAAAGAGGATTAAATATTAGTAACGAACTAAAACAAGAGGAATTCCAACACCGCTTTATGATTTTACAAGAACTAAATAACAGTTCACCTGCTAAAACATTTAAAAAAGTAGCATTAGCAGGAATTAAATATTTCGAACGAGAAGAATTATATGAAGATGTTCAGGAACAATATGAAACATTGGCAATTAAATTCTATGATGAAAACGAACATTCTGAAGCAAGTAAATATTTTTATATGGCATTACAAGCAAAGAAAAAAGCAAATGCTAAAGGAGGATTAAAATGAAAAAGTTACTCTTAAGTTTTATGGGAATCGTTACAATTCTAGCATTTAGTACTGGTATAACAAGTCCAACAAAGCTGGATCATTCTAATACTAAGATACAAAACCTTTCTGTAGGTGATGGCGGCGGTTGATCTATACTTTTTTTACGCAAGAATATAAAAATGAAGTCATGCATTATTGTATGACTTCATTTTTATTCGTTGAAATTTTTACTTCTTTTTCCTAGCTCTCTTATTTCATTTACATTACCAAGATCAATAATATATAACTTATTTTTCTATTACAACGAATTCCACGTCATCATTCTAGCTATCTCCCTACTCCCCTCACTTCCAACTTTCTCAAGTTCCTCCACAACTAAATTCCGCCTCTCTACAGAATGATTTTGACTTAATTTCGCTTTTCCTTCTATTTTATTTATCTTTATCTTGAACCCAACTATTCCCTTGCTTAATCCTGTCATATAATTCGGATCTACATCATTTAGTGAGTACGTGCTATTTGGATCTTCATATTTATGTACTAAATCTTGAAGAGATTCTATTAATTCCTGTTCATCTTCAACAATTTCTAATTCACCGTATACATGTACTGCAACATAATTCCATGTTGGTACTGCCCATCGCCATCAAGTTAAGAAATTCCTTGTTCCCCAAAATGAAAAAATGCGATGAACCTATATAATTAACTAACCGTAGAGAAGTAAAATTCTCGTTTAGGGGGACCTCAAAATCTTAAGTTGACGGGCATGTGGCAGGACCCTGCACCACTCAATATAGAGGCTGATGTTTTGTATTAGTTCCCAATCAATTTTTCCGAAAAAAAGTTCATTAAAATGTTCGTATACTTCTTCCTTGCTAGAGCGAAAAAAACTCCAATTTTTCCCGATTTCGAATTCGAGGCAGCAACTGAATTCCAAGCAAAACTGCTAACTAAAATAGGAGCCTACTATTCTCCGTGTTATTCTTCATATATTTCCACCAGCCCCAAATAAATTAGTATCTCTCCAATAGAGGCACATTAATTTAAGTTATAATATTTTTTGCATAAAAGGAAATGTTGTTTTTCATGTATACCTATTAAATGAATACTTTGTATTAAGTTTGGATTATGAGCGATTGGATCCGGGAAACGTATGTGGCCAGCAATGTCATCTTCAATTTTAGAAAGTATTTTTTCTAAATTCTTCGTTTCATTATCCAGCCCTTTAATTAATCTTTCGAATGAAATTTTACTTTCTATTCTTTTAGGTGGTAGCAAAATAAAAGGTGCTTTCATTGGTTTGTTATGTTTCTCTTTATATTCAGTATATATGTCCTTACTATGGGTTTTGTAAGGTGACTTTTTTCTCGCTGCAGCAATTGGTCTAGACAGTGGTAAATATAACTTATTTAATTGTCGAAATCGCTTGACCATTAAGTATAAATGATAATATGTTTCTCCAAAAGACCACTTATCCTTATAAGGCCGCTCCCATTCTTTATTTTTGAAATGCTGTATTTCATTAGCGAATTCTTCTCTTTGTTGATAAATTTTGTTAAAGTGATTAGTCATGTAAATACTCTGCATAATTCCCCCTGTGTATGCTAGTTAAAGTTTCTATAATTTGCGAATAGCACACTAACTTAATATTATAGTTAGTAAAGTTCTTTCCGCTTAACAAACACCAACTATAATTTTCGATAACCCCACGTACATAATGAAATAATTCACCTTCAATTTCTGTTTCATCCTTAATAAAAGAATTCCTTACTAAAGGTGAAGTGATATTGTTTTTAATATCGAATAAACTAATCCCTTTACATTTCACATAACTTTCTTTAAAAGTCCATGCATCTGTAAAAAAATTGATTTGTTCTCTTTGTGATAGAGTTAATAAGTGTTTTAGTTCTTCTTGAGTAAAGAAGAATTGTGCTAACTCATGATTGCACCGCTTATATTCCTCAATATCAGCCCCTACGGCAGCATTATCACTGTAAGTACACATAACCCATTCATTACAATTTGAAATATTAAAGAAGCCTTTCGATAATAGAGGTTTCCCTCGCATATTATAGGTTATACTCAACGGATATTTCATTCTTTGTTTTGTGAACAGTACATACTGTATAAGTAAATCGCTGTACATAATATGAAGCTTTTTTTTAGGATGTGTAGTTTTTTTTAATCTCTGTATAGCTCGTTTAGTGAGAATTCTTCTTGATATAAGATTACTTTGGTTTTTATTTATCTTACAGAAGAAAATATCCATAATTAATCCTGAAAGCTCGATAATAAAATTGAGGCATTATGTCCACCAAACGCAAATGAATTATTTAAGATCTTACCACCATTATAATTAGATACCTCTTCTAGAAGAAGGTTAACTTCTATATCCTCTCCAACACTGTCTCTTGATACATTAATAGTAGGAATTAATTTTCCTTTTTTAATCATCATACAACATAATGCTATTTCAATTGCTCCAGCAGCCCCTAAAGCATGTCCATGTAAAGATTTAGTCGAGGATACTAAAGGATTGTGATTAAATACTTCCTTTATAGCCTTTGATTCAGTTAAGTCGTTAAGTTTAGTAGATGTACCATGAGCGTTTATGTACTCTACCTCATCAGAACTACATTTAGCATCAATTAATGCATTTTCCATACATCTTGTAACACCATTGAGGTCAGGCGCCAATAATGAAGTAGCATCTGATGAACTTCCATAACCTTCTATTTCACAATAGATATGAACCCCACGCCCCTTTGCATGATTAAGCTCTTCAAGAATAAGAAAGGCCGCCCCTTCACTCATTACAAATCCAGATCTATCTTTTGAAAAAGGGACACTAGCTTTATCTAAGGTTTTAGAGTTCGTCAAAGTTCTTAACTTTCTAAAAGCTTCTATAACTTGTGGAATAACACATGCTTCTGCTCCACCTGCTACTATTATTTTTTTGCTACCATTTTGAATTTTTTTAAATGCTTCTCCTACCGCTACTGTTCCTGAAGCACAGGCAATTGAATAAGCAAGAGATTCACCTTTTATACCTAAATCAATACTAATATTTGCTGTTATCATATTAATTAGATTTCTAGGTATCACAAGCATTGTCATTTGATCTACACCTTTTACAGCTGCAGTTCCAAACTCATCTGCGAGGGCACGAATGCCCCCAACAGAACTTCCAACAAACACAGAAACATTTTCATTATTTTCATCATTAATTAATAAATCTGCATCTTTAACGGCTTCTCTTGATGCAATTACGGCCATTTGAGTACAACGATCCATATACCGCTTATCCTTTGTTGTAAGTGGTTCATTAAAAATGTCATCTACTTCCCCAACAAATTTTGTATTTTCATATTTGGAAGGAATAATACCACTTTCAAGGTTAACAATACTTTCCCAGGAACTTTCTCTGGTAATACCATTTGGTGAAACAATACCTATTCCTGTTACCACGACTCTATTCATAAACTCGTCTACCTCCATTGTCATTTCAAATGCATTTCATTTTTGACCTTATTCTTATTAAAAAGAAGGTAAATACGGCAATTATCATTCCATTACTTGCAAATATAATGTTTAGATTATCAGTAACTCTAACAAAGTTGACAAAGTCAAACATAATTTGATCCAAAAACACTCTTACACCTATTCTTGATAAAAGGTATGATCCAATAATAGTTAGGACCGCAATAGGAAAACTAAAGGCAAAATGCATTCTCATTAGTTCTTTTAATGAATAACCTTCTAATTTTAATGTCTTAATTGATTTGATACTATTTTGATAACTGAACTCAAGAAGTGAGTAAAGTAATGCAACTTGTAGAACTATAGCAAGCCCTAAAATAAGTGTGATCTGTTTGTTTATAACATCTAAGATATTTTTTCCCGAAGTTATTATCTCGTTCCTAGTCAATGTAGCTTCTATCCCACTATCGTTAGCATTATCATATGGGTTTGATAGAGCTACTGCAGGTACTGAATATGTTTCATGGTTGAACATTTCTCCGTTATCGGAAACTAAATATATATTACTCACTGTAGTAACATTGTTGACTTTATTAATTTTAAATGAGTAATCTTTTTGATTAGTTACATCTTTTAGTAGTAACTTATCTCCCACTTTTTTCCCATATTTATCAGAGAATGCTTGAGTAATTATTACATCTCCATCTGCCAGCTTGAGATTATAATTATAATACTTAGAATCAGAACCGATTACATAAACACTTTGTGTAATACCGTCTTCATCATGTAAGTTATATAGTTTAAACTCTTCACCCTTGATATCATGTTGATTAGGTGGATTTAAAAACAAAATTTCTTCAAAAATATTCTCTGATGCTAAGTCATCGACATACTTAGTTACAGAGCCTTTCAATAAAAACGAAAAATTAATCAGTAAACCTACAAAGAAAATCAGTACTATAAACAAAGCCATTTCCTTTTTATTTCTATTTATCCGCTTTAACCGATACCGGTAAGTAAAAGGAATGAACTTCATGATTTTGCTACTTCTTTTTCTTATAGATTTAACTTTATTTTTCTTCTTTTTAAATTTTATATAAAACTGATAAACTAAAACAAAGTTAATCACTAAAACAATAGCTAACGAGAAAACTAAACATTCCGTCAATAGAATATAATCAATTTTAAGAATTGGATAATTATATATTTGGCTATTCATTTGCATAATCGTATCAATCAAAAATATACCGATTGTACTACCGATAAACCATGCAATTAAAAGTGTTAAGCTCGTTTCAGTTATATAATGTTTAAAAAGCATCCATTTGTTAAAGCCTAACTTATTAAATGTTGCTAGGTTATTTGATTCTTTCTTGGATACTTCAAAATGGTAAACACTTAAAAGAACCCCAACTATTAGATATAGTAAGCATGTTAAAAGCAACGCAAGATCCCTTGGTGCTTTTGCATCACCTATTACTTGTTGTATCCTCGTGTTATTTTGAGAATCATTTATATAAGTTGGTTTAACGATTTCCGAAACCTCTTGAACATCTAGATTGCTAGTATAAGCATAATATGAAGAGAACTCATTACCGAACAGCCTTTGAAACGTTTCTTCATTTACAAATGCTATACCAAAAACTTCAGAATTAGCTTGCAACACTAGATTACTATTTTTGGTTGTAATATAATCCGGTGATATTGCAGTTCCAACTATTTTTAATTTTTCTCCATTAAAGGTCAATTCATCATTGAGCGCTAATTTATTTGCTTTTAAATAGTTATTGTCAATTAGAATCTCTTTATCGTTTTGAATATCACGACCGCTGGTCACTTGATATTTATTAATTTTTTTTCTTGACTGGAATATTCGAACTGTACTGCCGCCTTCCCTCACTTCCCCATTTTTAATTTGTTCGAAGGAAATATCCTTAAATTTCTCGTCAATATCGTCATTAGTTATAAATATACCGTCCTCTACGTTATATTCGCTGTTGAATTTTTCAACTGATTGTAGAACGCTACTTGTACCAACAAAAAAGCTTATAAAGATACCAGTTGTAGCAAAAACAACAAGAAATATAACTAGAAACTTTAATTTATAAGTGTTTAATCTTCTTATTGTACGTTTTCTGAATTTTCTCTTTATATTTTGATTTACCATTCTAAATTCTCCGCTAATTCAATGTCTTCATTTACCATATCATTAACCTTTTTCCCATCATGAATAGTAATAACACGATTGGAAATTTTCGTTATTTGTTCATTATGGGTTATAAGAACAATCGTAGTTTGATGACTTTGTTGCAGCTTTTGTAATACTGTTAAGACCTCCTTAGATGAATTCCCATCAAGTGCTCCTGTAGGTTCATCACAAAAGAGTATTTTAGCTCTTTTCACTAAAGCTCTTAATATCGCAGCTTTTTGCTGTTGACCTCCGGAACATTGATTAGGAAATAAATTAATTGCTTTACGAATATCCCAATCATCGATAAGATTTTCAATTTCCTCAGTAACACCATGTTCTAAATAGATATTCTCATGCAAGGTTAAATCATCAATTAAGTTATATTCTTGAAAAATAAAAGCAATATCATTTTTTCTAAAAACATTTACTTCTTTTTTAGAAAGATTACCTATATTTCTTTTATTTACTTGAATTTCACCTGAAGTAACACTCTCTAGTCCCGATAAGCATTTGAGAAGTGTAGTTTTACCCGACCCAGATTTCCCAATAATTGTACATAATTCACCCTTAGTTATACCTAAATCAATTCCTCTTAACACTTTTAATTCATTTTGCTTATTTGCATTAAAAACCTTTATAACGTTAGTAGCATTAATCATTTGTACCTCCATATTTATGTTTAACTGTAATAAAATACGAATAATATGTATCATCTGCTGGTGCAATTTCACTTACTTCAAATCCTGATGAATCTAGTAAATTAAGGAAAATATTCCACTGTTCCGCTTGAGCAAAATCAATAAGCATATTATTTAATACAACTTCAGCTTGGAGAATACTATTACAGATATCAAATTTATAGCGAGATATAAGATTCCAATCCTTATTATGCTTTGCCATTAGCTCTTGATAAATCTCAAAGTTAGGATAATACTGACAAATCACAATAGAACCGTCCCTATGCAAAATTTCTTTTAGTCGCTTGAAGAGCTTTTCTTTTTCGTCTTGAGTAAGATAAAATAACATGTAGCTCATATTGATCATGTCAAATTTACATTCAAATGAAAGGTCTATAATGTCCTCGTTATGTATAACAACATTCGATTTATCCTTATATTTAGTTTGTAATTTTTCAAACACCTTCTTTTGTCTTTCTACACCAACAATTTGTTTATCATCAGAACTCAAATGAACATCAATATAATTACCATTTCCACATCCAATATCAAGAATTGACTTAAATTGTTTTTGAGAAATAAAAGTTGCATAGTTTTCTTTTGTGTAAATATTAAACGCTAATTCTCCAAGATCCGTGTAAAAATCCTCTGAAAAGCTAGGAGATATTTGTTTAAAAAAATCCAATTTATTAATCTCTTGTAAATAGGTAAGAACCTCTTTAATATATACAAACTCTAATTTTCCTATTATTTTTCCTAATGTTGTATTATGTTCTGTATCAATTACACGCTCAATAAACTTGTAATCGCTTTGTATTTTATTTACAATCTTACTATAATTTTTGTCTTCAAATGCAACTAAGCTGTTTCTGTCCTTTACTGCCAAAAGGTATTCTTGATTTAAGGTATATACATTCTCATTTTGTGAAATCATCCCCAACTGGATACCTAAATCCATAAATGAATGAAATATATTATGATGCATATTTCCTTTTGTCATTTCTTGAACATTATCAAAATTTTCATATATCTTCCTTAATACAATAAATCTTATATAGTTTTTAACTTTTGAAAACAAAAGTAATTTGAATAAAGGAGTATCTCTTATCCCTACAATCTTAGATAATCGAACTAAAATGTTTATACGAATGGACTTCTCCGGTAACTTATAACGTTTGTTTGGAGAATATGATTGATACTTGCTCATTAACAAACTGTATTGCATTTAATAACCTCCTCTTCTTTTAAAATTAATTGATAGGAAGCAGAAAGCTCCCTATCTATATAAATTTCCACGTAATTTATAAAGGTATTAACACGGACTCATTGTACGTAGATAAACTTTGAATGTTTTCTTTAATTACTTTTAAAGTCATATCCAGGTCTTCTCTTGAATGAGCAGCTGAAATGAAAAATCTTATTCTAGCTTCACTCTCTTTTACTGCAGGGTAAATTATTGGCATTGCATTTATTCCATTTTTAAATAATATTTCCGAGAATTTAAGAGCTTCATCAGAGTTTCCAATGATTAAAGGTACTACTGGAGTGTCATAGCTTTTACCTGTATCCACTCCTAGTTTCTTTAATTCATTTAAGAAATAAGTATGGTTTTCTTTTAATCTTACAAATAAACTTTCTTCACTTTCACAGATTGTTAACGACGCTAATGCCGCAGCTGCATTAGCTGGTGTCATTCCTACACTGAAAATAAATCCAGGTGAATTGAATCTTAAATATTTAATAAAGGATTTGCTACCAGCAATATATCCCCCACAACTATTAAGGGATTTACTTAATGTTCCCATTAGAATATCTACTGATTTAGGGTTAACATCATAATAACTTGTAACACCTCTACCATTCTTACCAATAGTACCGATTGAATGCGCTTCATCCACCATGAGAATAGCATTATACTTTTCTTTTATTCTGATTAGTTCTGGTAGTTTACAAATATCTCCATCCATGCTGTAAACACCTTCTACCACGATTAAAACCCTGCGGAATTTCGATCTTAGCTTTTTCAGCTCATCTTCTAGATGATCCATATCATTATGTTTAAAGGGTTTTCGCTTGGCATTAGAAAGAATTGCACCTTGAATAATACTATTATGAGCCAATGCATCATGTAGAATTAAATCTTCTTGATTGACAATATTTCCTATAGTATTAACGTTAGTACTGTGTCCTCCCACCTGAATTAGAGCATCTTCTACATCTAAGAATTCAGCAATTTTTCTTTCAAGCTTTTGATGGATTTCAATTTCTCCGCTAAGTAACCTACTACCAGAAACACTCGTTCCATAACGATTTATCGCTTCAATGACGGCCTGGTTAATTATATTTGAACCATTAATACCGAGGTAATTGTAAGTGGAATAATTTATCTTCTCTTCTCCATCTATAATAATTCTATTTGATGCTATTCCATGGTTTTTTCTGAAATAAGGAATGTATTCTCTACTTTTAAGATATTTATGAAACTCTTTAACTTCAGTGAAATCATCCAGTAATGAAGCTGTCTCTTGATTCATTTCCATCCCTATTTCCTTATATATTAAATGTAAAATATTATCTACAGTTGTATCCTCTTGTTGAAAAACTTCTTCCAAGTCGACTTCTTTCATTTCAGGAAAGTCATGTACTACTAATCTATGAAAATCCATAATCATCATTGAGTCAAGACCAAGATTATTAACTAACGAATCAGTTACAGCAATATCACTTTGATCATAACCTGTTATTTCAGCCAAATGGCTAATGATTTTATCGTATACTTTATTCATGGTAAACCTCCATTATTCTTTTATGTGATAGCGAAATGATTTATTAAGAAGTTAGCAGCATTTACTGGACCATCAATATTTTCTAAAAGTTCCTGCATTTCTTTTGCCTTATTATGCATCTCTTTATTTGTTAGAGAGAAGTCTATCAATTCACCAATTTTCTGAGTCGTAATATCTTTTCGTTTAAGTTCCAATGCATTACCAAAAAGAACACATTCATTTATATTGGCTTTTTGTTCTGCTTGCAGTCCAAGCCCAAGGAATGGTTTTCCAGACAAACAAGCTGTTTGAACTGTACCTTCACCGCCATGAATAATAGATAAATCTATTATATTTCCCAATTTATGAGCAGGAAGCAACTCACAAAGGATAATATTCTTATTGCTAGAAAAAACATTGCCACTAGACGCAAGTATTTTCTTCATAGGACATATAACTGTCACCGGAAGTTCCTTTAAAATATGTAAGAATTTCATTACAATTTCTTTACTTCCCGAGCTTCCCATCGCAAAATAAATAACTGGTTGATCTGAGGCAAGATTATCTAAAAATGAAGGTATGGGCATATCCAGTTTTGCATAAACCGGGCCAATATATTTATAGTTAGCAGGAAGATCGTCCACACCACTAATTTCAGGAATGGTTGTAATTAAATTATAATCGGCATCCAGTGCATCTATGGTGTATTTTGGAAGTTCTACTCCTTCTTCTTTTGCCAATTTAGAGAAAGATTTTGGTTTATAAGTAATACCTAAAGCAACCTTTTTATAGAGATTCATGGTGACTTTTTTAGGTAAGAAAGGCTTATTAATTATGGGAGGTAATTCTAGGTGTCCTTTTAATAAAAAAGTTCTGGTGTATGCTAGTGGTTTAATATATACAAGTGGTGTTTGACAAGCTCTCGCTGAAATAAACATACTTAATGTAGTTCCGATAACGACAACCGCCGGACAATAAGTATTTATAATTCTTTTCTCATTCCCAATTCGTTTTTTAAGATGTTCGTATGTAAAGGGATGTTTTATGCCCTTCATCTGATCAACTTTCATGAGCTGAGTGATATCGTCTTCACTTAAAACCGGTTCAAGGTGGATAAATTCAAAGTTAGCTTTTTCAATAAGATAAGCATATTTTCTAGAGTAGCCTATAAATATGCAATGAAAGTATTCGGAACATTTCTTTGCCACTTCTATTGATCTGGTAGTTTCGGCCAAGTTAAAAGTTTCTGGTGCAAAAATAATGTTTTTTTTAATTATTCTCACCCTCCTTAAGTGTATTTACAATATATATAAATAACTACACGTAATATGCAGTTTATATATAACTTTTTACTTTCATTCCATTTATGGCTAGATAATAGTTAGTAAGTTTTTGTCAGGCAAATAGGTACCATAGCTTTAATTCTTACTTTTGACTTCATTTGTTTATATCCTTCCAATATATTTATACCTAGCGTTATAAATTAATGTTAATACTAGGTACCATCTTTTGTCAATGAATTAAAATGAAAATAATGGTAATTGAATGACCACTGGAGATCCTGCCAAACATCCATCAACTTAAGGATTTAGACTATTCTCGACATTAAAAGCGCGTTACTATTCTCGTATGTTAATAAGAAGGGTGACGTGCTTTTTATGCATCAAACACAAAATTTGTCTTTATTTTCCGAAGAGTTATATCAATAAGCATTTTAAATTATTCCTCCTAGCATTTGTTTAACAAAATGATAGATAACAAACAACGTGTCGTTTATAATAAATTCATATTGTTTATAATGGAATTATATCCTTTTTTTCACAAAATTCAATTTACACTTAAGGCATAAATGTAAGATAAGAAACAAAAGGATGAAATCTGTTGTTTATAATGACAATAACGAACAGGGAGGCATAAAATGTTGAATAAAACGGATCTGCGGATTATTCGAACGAAGAAATTTATATATGATGCTTTTATCAAACTGATAGCGGAAAAGGGATACGATGCTATTACCATTCAAGACATCGCAGATGAGGCACTCATCAATCGGGCAACATTTTACTCGCATTACAGAGATAAACAAGATTTATTAACAAAGGTTAGCGAGGGTGCACTAGAAGAGTTGACAAGTAAGATGGTCCTATATGCCCATGTGCAGGGACATCAAATAGATCTCTCGAAATTCGAGGAAGTTTTACAATCGATATTTGAGTGTATGGTAAAACATGCAGACTTTTATAAAACCATGTTTGGGCCTCATGGCATTCATGATTTTAACCTACAAATGCAGCAGACTATAATGGATAACCTTGAACGAAATTACATTGAACTTAAAATTGGAGAACATAACTCAGATATTCCAAAGGATATGGTATTACGTTTCATCACTTCCTGTGTTGTTGGGATGGCAATTTGGTGGCTTCAAAATGACATGAAATATTCACCGAAATATACTGCACAACAATTAGTGGAGCTTATGACTAAAGGACCCTTTGGTGCAGTGGGTTTTACTTTTTTTAATGAGCGCTAGAAGGAGAAACTGTGCCGGGAAGCGCAAAGTTTTCTCAATAAATGTATTGAAAAGAAACACGAAGTTTTTTACTTCTGTGTTTCTTCAATTTCCCGCTACTTGATGGGCATGTGGTACTGCTTTATTTGTTTCATACCATGACGGAGAGATGTAACTATGCGGTCCTTGAAATATAGCTAGTACTTGTTGATTCCCACTATCTTTCCACTGTTCATTCGGACGTGCGAAATGGCCATGTAGAGTAAGGGTCTCCCTATTTAGTAACAACGGTAAATGCGTTGCATATGATTCTCCATTATGCTGAGAAAATAACGTCGCAAAGCTATTTTGTTCAATTATTTCATACTTCATCTCTTCAACTTGTATTGCGAAATATTTTGGTATGTACATAAACTCCCTCTTTTCCGTTCTTTTATTTCTAATTATATTTAGAAATCAGTTCATTCAACAGGGCCAGTTTGTGTTTGTTTTACAATGGCAGCTTTCTAGCTAACAAGAATAGGCCGCATGTACTTCATGCCGCCTTAGTTTATTTTTTCTAATATATTTGTCATAAATGCCGTCTTACCTTCACTATAACTTGTTCGATTTTTCGACTCTCTTGCTAACTTTTCCTTTAAGCGTCCATATTCAATAGCAACATCGTCATGTTCACGAAGGTAATCTCGAAACGCTACATGTCTTCTCAACTCTTCACTATTCTTATCACACACATATAGATGTTGGTCCATCCAAACTGTATGTTCCTCGCTCCACGGAACGAAAGCATCCTTTCTTCCAAACGCCTCTCTCCCTTTGTAGCTCCATTCTGCTTGATGATAATACCCTATCGTTTCCAGCTTTTTTACTACTTCAGGAAAAATTTCGTAATCTTCTATTACTATATCAATATCTAATATTGGTTTTGATGCAAGTCCTTCAACCGCTGTACTCCCAACATGTTCAATGGATAAAACGCTGTCTTTCATTACATTATTAATGAGAGTTTGTAGTTTATGAAATTCACTTTCCCATTTGACGTTATATTCTTCAATAATAATTCTCTGTTTCACTTAGCTCTCTCCTCAGACATATCAAAAAACAATTATAACCTCTGAATATGAGTATCTTTAAAATCCGTCTCATATTTCAACCCATATCCAAACATTCGATCCATTCCAATATGTGCTGTCCATATTAGGCCCACCATTAAAATCGTATCCATCTTTAAATAGACCCCTATTAAAACAAGTAATATTGATATAATATATGTGTGAAATAGATTATAAATTTGCGCACCGACACGATTATTTATCGTGTATGCTACCATCGCTAAATCAGGTGCAAAAAGTAATACGATAAATAATAACCAACTAAATCCACATAATGAATATATATAAATCGCAGCTAATAAGACAATCAATCCTTCAAAGTGTATAATTCGTTTCTCCAAACTTCATCATTCCTTATCTGTTAACTTGAGAATTTTATTTGGATTCAAAATATTTTGCGGATCAAGAGCTTTCTTTATTTTCTCCATTACGAATAATGCCGCCCCATGTTCTTCTTCTTGATACTTTCGTTTTCCAATTCCAACGCCATGTTCTCCAGTACACGTTCCACCTCGTTTAAGAGCATATAAAACGATACTTTCGTTTATTTCGTCTGATTTTTTCACTTCTTCTTTATCATTTGTATCAATCATTAAAAGCACATGGAAATTTCCGTCCCCAACATGACCGAGAATACCACCAATAAGACCTACTTTATCTAATACGTCTTTCGCATGATGAATAGCGCCAGCTAATTCCGAAATCGGTACACATACATCCGTACTCATTAACTTTTTACCAGGATAACTATGTACGTAAGAGTACGCTAAGTTATGTCTTGCATCCCATAATTTATTTCTCGCCGCAGTTTCAGTCTCAAACGCAATTTCTTTACACTTATGATCGAGAACAATTTCTTTCGTAAATTCAATATCTTGCTTTAGCCCTGCTTCATTGCCATGAAACTCTAAAAATAATGTAGGTTCTTCTCTGTAACTTGTTTCATTATAATGATTTACTTGCTTCATAGATAATTCATCAACAAGTTCAATTCTCGCAATTGGGATACCTGCTTGTAATATATGAATAACAGCTTCTACTGCATCATTTATAGTTGGAAACGATGCTCTCGCAGCCATAACATGTTCTGGTATGCCGTATACTTTTAAAGTTAACTCTGTAAAGCATCCAAGCGTACCTTCTGATCCGACGAAAACACCATTTAAATGATAACCTGATGATGACTTCGCTGCTAAATTCCCCGTATGTATCACTTGCCCATCAGCAAGTACCACTTCTAAATCACGAACTTGATCACGCATAACACCATACTTAACCGCTGTCGTTCCACTCGCATTTGTAGCAGCCATTCCACCTAACGTTGCATCTGCTCCTGGATCTACACTAAAAAACAAACCGTATTTCTTTAGTTCTTTATTGAGCTGAGAGCGCGTTACTCCTGGCTGTACTCTCACAAGAAAATCTTTCTCTCTTATTTCTAGTATTTTATTCATAAGCGAAAAGTCCATTGTAATTCCTTTTTCATAAGGAATTACATGTCCCTCTAAACTGGATCCTACTCCAAACGGCACGACAGCTGTTCCTTGCTCACCTGCTACTTTCATTATCCCGCTAACCTCTGCTGTCGTTTTCGGAAAAACAACTACATCAGGTAAACTACTAGCATGGTAAGATTCATCTTTACTATGTAACTCCCTTACTGTCGTATTGATTACTACTCGATCTTCAGGAAGTATATCCTTTAATTCATTTACTAAATGTTCAATTGTTATCTCCATAACTACCTCTCCTTTTTTAATTTTAAAACCAGTATACCATTTTTATACAAAACAATCAGAAAAATAAGATTATTAGCTTTCAGCACAACAAAAAGAACTTGCAGCACTCGCTACAAGTTCTTTTTTTATTTCATATTAAATGACTTCTTTATTAACAGCATAAACCAAACTAAAGTAAATGCCAGCATAGAATGAGAGAAACCTACAATATACGTTAACCCTTTAAAGTCTGCTCCATTTAGTTGAAGAAGCCCTCTCGCTGCCAGAGAACCTAACATTAGAGTTAGTGCAATGTTATGTAAAACAAACCATTTATTAAAACCTTTCACTTCATGAAACGCGAATACTTTTGCTAATCCTAAAGCAATTAAGAAGAAGAAAAAGCCAAGTACAAGCGTATGCGTATGCAAAAGATTTAATAGTGTAGATCCTACAATCCCTTTTAATTTTCCATACTCCCTAGCAAATATTCCTGACAATAAACCGATAATCAAATACGTAAACGATGCATTATATAATTTTTTCATTATGTACCTCCTTGAGTAGAATGTGTAGTGTGTCATATTTAGTAATAATGATAGTTATATAGTAAAAACTCCTAGTTGCCTAGGAATCATTGTATAAGCATCTCACTCTTTACAATCAATCCTAATTATAAAATATCCTTCTATACAAAACAATCGAACTTTATGTGAACAAGTAGAGCCCTACTGAAATATGTTGCACTTTTGTTTCACACAATCCATACTAATTGTTATAACTTTTAAAGGTGGTGCAATAAATTGATAGTTCTTGAAACTGAACGACTCACTCTTCGCTGGTTTGATATAAAAGATGCTCCGTTTATTCTCGAATTAGTAAACGATCCTGCATGGATTCAGTTTATCGGTGATAAAGGGGTCAAAAACTTAGAAGATGCAAAAAACTATATCGTAAACGGACCAGTCGATATGTATAACAAAATTGGATTTGGTCTTTACTTGGTAGAAAGAAAAGAAGATCTCACGCCACTTGGTATGTGCGGTCTTATTAAAAGAGATTCATTAGAAGATATTGATATCGGCTTTGCCTTTTTAGAAAAATTCCGCTCACAAGGATACGGCTATGAGTCAGCTTCTGCGGTAATAGACTACGGTGTACAGAAGCTAGGAATGAAACGAATTGTAGCAATTACTTCTACAGATAATGTTAATTCAGGAAAACTTTTAGAAAAGGTTGGACTGCGATTCGAAAAAATAATTTCAGACTCAGGAGAAGAGCTAAAGTTATTCGGGTATAACGCATAGTAAAAAAGGGCGCCATTCACGGCGCCTCTTTTATTACTTCACTTCTACCGTATAATTCCCTGTTCCCCCACCATACTGATATACATGTAAATAATATTTCCCTGGATACGTATAGTAGCTGCCCACTAATTTATTTCCTTGCGGCTGGGCATACGTAACATAATTATTTAAATCTGCTTCCGAATAAAGAACCCAGTTTACCCCAATGTTATTTTCCTTCGTTACATTAATTTGAAGGTTTTTCGCAGTTTCTACATTTATTTCAAAGTAATCACTTGTATCACCGTTTCCTAAACTAGCACGTAAAACTTGATTTAACTGGAGTTTATTTGCTGTTTGGAATGAATTGTTTGGTTCTTTTTCTATACTGTTATCCTCTTTCTTTTGAACAGTAACGCTTGTTGTATTAGTATTCGTTGCTCCTTTATCATCTGTTACTGTCAATTTCGCTGTATACGTTCCTTCTTTTGTATAAACGTGAGTTGGATTTTGTTCATTACTTACAGTACCATCACCAAACTCCCATTTATAAGAAGCAATTTTCCCATCTTCATCTTTTGATCCATCGCTTTTAAACGAGATCGCTTCATTCACGTTTCCATTGTACGGACCATTTATAACTGCTACTGGTGCTTTATTCTCTGTACCTTCTTCCGTATTAATACCGTGGAATACAACATCATATTCAAATTGCCCAGATGCATTCACACGATAATTTACGAAGTATGCTGTTACTGTTTTATAGCCTGTCCATTCTTTTGCACTTAAACGTTTTAGCGTATCGTTAACGTTTTGTGTAATTGTTTTCCAGTCTTCATACTCTCCTTTTGCTGCAGTTCCTGTATATGTTCCTTGTAGTGTAAATGTATTAAAGAACTGTGATTTATTTTTCTTTACTGATACATTACTTAATTTTGCTTCCACTGTAATTTCTGCCGCAATATCTGAAACTGGTTTTGGTGCATGAGTTGCTACATAATCGTCTGATACGAGCGGAACATTATATTTATCACGATTATCAACTAACATTTGCATGTAGTCTTGATATTCTTTATTTAAATTTGCATCTTTACTTAAAGCAGAGCGATATGCATCATATGCTGTTACATCATTCTTTCTAATAAGATCATGAATTTTATCGAACATATCATATCTCTTATTGTACATATAAGATTGCAAAGCAAAGGAATAGTTATAAAAGTCCCAAGTTCCATACTTTGCATTTAACGTTCGCTCTGCCGTATAACGTTCTGCTGGATTTGAAGATAGTCCTCCTATCATGCTCTTTCTTGGAACAACATTATCCGTTCTCGTTGCACCTGCAAAAAATTCAGCATTCCCTTCTTCAAACCAAGATAATCGCTCATTTTCATAAAACTTACCTTGCCCCCAAAATCCTGGCACTTCATATCTACCTTGTAAATAATGCGTGAACTCATGTCGAAATAACTCTTCTAAACTATATATACTCTCCTGTGGTGTACGTTCATAAGTAAAGAACGTTCCTGTTCCTTCTATATAAATACCACCATTATTTGTTTCATATCCGTATAATTGACGATTAAATTGATATTCAGCTGGGCTATTATAAATAACCATCGTCAACACATCATCAGGATTTCCTTTTTCTAAAGGCTGGTCACTTTCAACAGTACGATGAAATTGTGCCTTTACCTCTTTCGCTGCCCAATATAGACGTTTTACTTTTTCCTCAGTCACTTTATCTCCAGCTTTTAACACAATTGCCCCATCATCAAACGTATACGTTTTCGGCAAATATTTTTTCTTTGCCTCTTCCCGTATTTGATCTAAATCAACCACTTTACCATTCGCATCTTTTCCGCTATAATTCGTCGTAATTTGCTCAGCTGCTACGAAATATTGCTCACCTAAATACGGATAGAGTTTCATCGCATCCGTTACAACTTGCAGCCCTTTCGTTCCTGTACTATGGAACGTACCGAGTCTACCTGTATAATAGATTCCATTATTAATAAGCCATCCGTTTTTCGCTGTAACTGTTCCAATTAACGCAAACCTACTTAATTCGTTAATATAACTATCTATTTTTTGATACCACATTGTATCTTTCGGCGCCTTTTCCGTGTCATATAAATAAGATTGAATATCATAATCTACACCTTGCATAATATCGTACACTGCATTACCTGCTGAACGATTATCTATAAATGTAGAGAGATTATCATTATATTGTTTAAAAATGTTCGCAGCCGATGTAACCGTTTCTGCATCACTAGAAGCGTTTCCTATTAATTTCCCATATAATGATACGACTTTATTTTGTTCTAATGTACCAAGTTTAAAATCCGGATTTTGGGCAATCGTTTTCAATGCAGGTAAGCACTTGTCATGATAGCTTCGCTCATTTAGTTTGCTTAATTCTGTATGATAAAAACCTAAATAAAACCCAGACCGCAATACCTCTACTAATGTCTCAATCCCTTTTGAATCATCTTTCGTATAAGCTTGCCCTTGCTGCTTCAATTTATCAATAATCGCCTGCATCCTACTATCATTTTGATAGAATGCTAGACTGTCTTTATTAAACTGAAATAGCCCCGTAATTTGCTCCCAATCAATTGTTACAAGTAAATCTACCAACGCCTGATTGCTCAATTGATTTAATTCAGCTATTGTATAAGTTTTCGCCGCAGCTAACTGCTTACTTTCCTTTTGGACTTCAGGCGGTCTTTGCGATAAATCAGCAAATTGTAGCCTTTTCTCAAAAGATTTATTTTCTAGCACTTTCGATGAATGAGCTAATTCTTGCACTGGCAATTGCACACCAACCGGCTCCATTTTAAGCACATTTCGATAAGAAACTTGCTCTCCCTTAGTATCTTCTGCCGATATGTTTCCTTGAAAACTCCCTAACATTAAACTAACAAAACTTACCCCTACTAACACTTTTTTTGAATAACCTTTCATACTCTCCCCTACCTTACATTTTTTAGTGTCCCGCTCCATCATCTTACTATTCTGACTATTTATTCTGTATTGAGAAAAAATAAGGGAACGTTCACACATGTACCCACTCAATGCAAAATTAACGCTTGACTTTCCGTACATTTTATATCAAAAAAGGATAGATAATAGCGAAATTTCTGCTACATCTATCCTTTTTTAACGCTATAATTTTAACTTTATCCCTCTATTTGCGGGCAGTAAAACTCCCCCTCAAAATTCGGCTGAAGCAAAGAATTTTGGCGAGAGTCGGACGCCCGTAAACGCCCGATTAGTACAGGATAATAATCAGTACACTCCCACTGATTATAGTTTCACTTTATAAACTTGACTTCCGGTAATGATTATATTTGTTGAATACATGCGTTCTTCTCTTCTGACGATATATTTTCCAGCTGTATTCCTACCTTATAAACTATCCCTACGTCTTGCTCTAAAGCTTCAATTTCATATGAAAGTATTGGAATACCTGTCACTTGTAGCACTTGTAATATTTGTTGTACCACTTTGTATTAATAAACATTACACCTTGAATCAACATGTAAGTTCACAAACACTTCCCCCTTTCATTCATTATAGATAAAACAAAAATTATCACACACATCCATTTATCGATATAATGGCAATTTATTAAAATACACTTAATATATAGAAATATTTATGTTAATATTTTAAATATTAACATAAATAAAAAAACACCTTACTTTTCATACGAAAAACTTTAAATTTCAAAACGAAACTAATTTTTATTTAAAAACAGAATGTGGATTGCATAAAATGAGGTTGAGAAAACAAGAAAACGTTTTCATAATACGCTGCAATTTTGTGAAATAAAACGTCAATCAAAGGAGCCTACAAACAATGAATGTCTCTTTACTTACACCTACTACTGATTTACAAGAAGAATACTTAGATTTTTATAACGAATGGAAAGATAGCGGTGAAACGATGATTCCGTGGGTTATTTCAAAAGACCCTTCTGACTTCCCAGCTATGATTCAAGAATTACTCGATGCACATAACGGAATAAATATTCCTGAAACGTGGGTACCAGATTCTACATATTGGCTCGTTACAGATGATAATAGAATTGTAGGAGCTGTTAATATACGTCATCGTTTAACTGATCATCTATTTAACGCTGGAGGTCATATCGGTTATGGCATTCGCCCTTCTGAAAGAAGAAAAGGTTATGCTACGAAGTTACTAGAGTTATCATTAGAAAAAACAAAAGAATTAAATATTAAGAAAGCACTTGTCGTTTGCGACGAAGTGAATACCGCTTCTGAAAAGACAATTTTACATAACGGCGGTCTCCGTGATGAAGATTACACTGAAGAAGACGGGAATGTAGTAAGAAGATTTTTGATTGAACTTTAAATGATGAATCAAAATAAGCCAGAAAGTGTGTAATCACTTTCTGGCTTATTTTATACTGCTTCTATTTCAAACTGGACTGTAATACCACTTGGATCTACCACTGTAAATCCATTTGTAGTTTCATTTATTTCATGTTGTTTTTCTATTAATCTTTCTTTCACTTCATCTACCGCTTCTTTATGTGGCAGTATAATGGTATACACCTTCAGTCCAGTTGCATAGACTGGCGGATGCGGGTTATTTATCCCGTTCCACGTATTTGCACCAATATGGTGATGATAGTCTCCTGCTGAAATGAATAAGCAATCCTCTTCACGCTGTTGTACTTCAAAACCTACAGTTTCTACATAAAACTCATACGATTTTTCTACATCAGCTATTCGTAAATGCACATGTCCAACAACAGTATCGGCTGGTAAACCGTCAAACTCATAGTCAACGAGTGTTGCCAGTTCTTTTAAATCTAGTGGCGTACTTCCTCCTGGTCCTTCTCCCCATTGATCGCGCGGACGGTCTGCATAAATTTCGATACCATTCCCCTCTAAATCTTGCAAATAAAACGCTTCGCTATACGTATGATCACTTGCACTATTAAACCTTGAAATTGGTAAAATTTCATTTGAATATGTATAACGCCCTTCTTGCTCAGCCGGACTATCAATTACGTTCTTATTGCGAATAACACCAAATAGTGCCGAAGCAAAAGCTTCACGAGTCGGAACTAAAAATGCAACATGATATATACCAGTCGTACGTGGTTCTTGCAGTACCCCGTCCTCTAACTTTTCAAGAACAAGTAGCGTACTATTACCACCCTTTCCTGTTAAATATGCCTTATTCCCCTCTCTCTTAATTACCTCTAAACCTACAACATTCTCATAAAAAGCAATTTGACGCTCTAAATCTTTCACTTTAAATTCAACATGACCAATGCGTGTTTTCGGATGAATTTGTACCATGGATAACTTCATCTCCTTGTCCTTATATATTTTCCAATACATATAACCGTTACTATGAAGGATACAACTAAAATCAACCTATGTAAATAAGAAAAGTCTGAATTGAAAATCTTTTTATTTTCATAACAAAAAAGTCATCTCTTCTAATTTTTAGAAAAGATGACTTTATAAAAATCAATCTGCTATAATTCTTATCTCATTTTATGTACTTCAGCAACTAACTTTCCACCTTGTATGCCCATATAAAGCTTCACAGGTGCATCATTCGTATTTTCAAATACTAAGTCTAAATATGGATATGCAATTGTAGCGTCTCTTCCTTGTGGAACATAACCTACTGTTTTAGAGTGTGTTGTTCTTTCCACCATTTTCAAACCAGCTTGATCTGCTGCATTAAATAAAGTTGAAGATGTTTGACAAACACCACCACCATATCCATCTACTAATTTACCATCTACAATTTCTTTTCCTAATTGATAGCCTTTATCTGGCGTTGTATCACCGATTAATGCATTAAAAGAAAAACTATCTCCTTTTGCTAATACAACTCCATTTATGCTTTCTGCTGACAAACGAATATTTTCAATACGACCACCAGTTGACCCACCTAAGTTCGTTTCATATCTACCAATTACAGTACCACTTCCTTGAGCATCAGCAAGTGTTGCAACAGGCTTTTTCTCCACAATTGGTAACTGATAAGTAGAATCCCACATGCCTACATTTAATAATTTATTCACTAATTCTTTTTCCATTAGTTCATAAGAAGGTTTTCCTTCTTGCCAACTTCCATCAGGAGCCATACGTGAAGGTACCATCTTTTGATCGACACTTTTCCCAACCTCACTAGCAACCTTCGTTACCGAATTTTTAAATTTCGCTTCATCTTCAAAATAACCTAAACTCGATAAATCTAGCTTTTTCACTTCAGTACCAGTACGACCATCAACTAAACTAATCGTATCCTGCACTTCTGCTTTAGCTTCTACAGTGTGTCCACCAATATCACTTACTAATGCAACGTCACTTACTTTTGCACCACAACCACTCACTACAGCTACGCATAGCACCCCAACTAAAATACCCTTTATTTTACGGAACAATATACTCTCTCCTTTTCCCCGATATTACTTTTATGTATCATTTCATTTTATGTATGTTTTGTTACAATCATTTTACAATATGTTTATAAATTGTTACAAGTTATTTTTCACTCTATTAAAATTACTCTTTTCTTTTGTAAATGTCTATACATATTTATATAAAAATTAGAGTATAGCAGATTTTTAACCTTTATGTAACTTCTCCCCTTCTATCCAGTATATACCATTAAACGAAAGGACAACAAATTTTAACTACTCCATGTTCTTATTATATGAGAGGAAATCCTATGAACATAATTAGGTATTTGCCGTGCCACCCCTCCGCTTTTGCACATACATTATGGTGAATTTAACCTAATTTAAAGAAATGGAGGATGTTTTATGTACCCCTACAATCCATATGATCCATATAATCAATATGCGTACCAACAACCACAATATGACTTACAAGCACAATACCAATCCTATATAGATCAAGCAGAGCAAGCGAATCCATATGATCAAAATCGACAATTTCAAATTCCAATCTCTTTTCCTGGGACTGGTGGACGTCAATTAGAAAGACGAGTAAATGAGCTTGAACAAAGAGTACGTCAACTAGAAAACACGGTTGAGCGCCATACACGTAGACTAAACCGCTTAAACCAACGTTTACGTACAGTAGAAAACCGATTGAACATTCCATTTTCAGCATTAGAAGACGGATTTTAATTTCAAAAATAAAAAATATATGAAGGAAGGGACTCACCCTTCCTTCTTTAAATTGACGAAAGTTTTTTCCATCTCTATACTGATAAGAGTTAATGAAATGAAACAAGGTGATAAATATGGATTTTGAAATAAATTTTCTTTCCTTTTATGTTGTACAAGTAGAAGGAAAAGGTGAAGCAGTTGATAAACGCTATAAACATTTTCAAACTTTAGATGCTGAGGAATATGAAGATAGCTCCTTAAAAGAATTTTTGAATGGTGAATTATTAAAAATTTCAAAGCGAAAAGTAGAACGTCACGCAAAAACAGAACAAGCCCCAACAAAAATCGGTCGCTTTATTGTAGAAGAAGGGCACGAACTCGATTCAAACCCTCATTACAACTTATTTAATCGTATTCGCTTTGCAGACACAAAAGAAAACTTCAAAGATATGAGCGAACCTCTCGTTTATACATATCTTGACACAAGTGCTGTACGTGGTGGTGTATTTTTAATCGCTCAAGCAAAATTACGCAAATACTTTGATGATCCATTCGTATTCGTAATGAAATGTGACTTCGAACCAAAAGTCGCTTCCATTTCTGATGAATCAACGCTTATTCGTAACGTTGAAATGGCCATCACAACAAAGAATATGAAATCTATCCAATACCCATACATGCCTGAAGAAGGCATGGTCGAAGTAGGCGAACTAAAAATACACCAAGCATCACACGCCCGCTACTTTGAAGACTTCTTAAAATTCGTCGAGTACGAACGCTCTATGCCTGAAATTATGAAAACACAAGTAATGGACATGGTATACGACCAAATTGAAGACGTCTTTGAAGAAGGTACAGAAGAACGCGAACAATTCGACCAAGCGATGGAAGTATGGGCTGCCAGTCCCAAACGTGAAATTATGGAACAATTTTCAACCGAAGAAGTAATGGAAGCGACTGCTCAAATCGTCGAGCACGCCCCTGAAGTGGAATTAAAGTTAAAAGCAGATCATATCTCTGTGAAGGCTCTGCTGGCTGATTTTGGTGATCAAATACATATTGCGAAGGTAAATGACCGATACGTACTAATGATCGAAGCAGACACACTTACATTCGAAAAAGGCTTCTCTCCGATTGAGTTCTTAAAACCAGATGAGTTGCAAGATGTGATTGAGCGAATTGAGAATAAGCAGCAGTATAGCTATGGCTCAGGGGAAATTGAATAGAACAATGTAAAAAATCCTANNTAGGATTTTTTACATTGTTCACATACTTTTCTATTACTATCATAAGACAACTTTCTAATTTTATATACTTGATTTAAGGAGGGAAATACACATGATTATAGACTATAGTCCTCATTCTTTAACTGAAATCCGCATGATTCCCATTGAAAAAATAAATCCATTGTATAATCCACACATTACAAAATCTTATTCAAAAAAAATGCCCAGTACTATTGAATATCTCGATACATTTGATTTACTCTTACCAGTTGAAAAACATCCTCAAAAAGATGAATACATTTTAGTAGGGAAATATGATTGTTACAACTTTATAACTAATACCCCACATATAAGACAAGTGCCCTGTATTATTGAAGATTTCACAGAAAAATCTTCACAATACCTCAAAATACTTCGTAGACTTCATACTAGAGGCGATTCCCATAAAACTAATAGACAATTTATTTTAAATAAACTCGAGGAAAATCATTTCCCCCTTTTACAAATTTTAAAACAGACAGGTTTTACTAAACACGATTTACGCGATTACAATTATAAAATAACCGTTCCAAAAAACTACATAAACAGCCATACCACTGAAAAAACTTTGAATTGGATTAGTGATTTAAAGTTAAAAAGCACTATTAAACAATTTTTATATACATGTGCAGGTCTTCCAATAGGGAATCATATGAGATTAACTGAAGAGAAGAAAAAATTCCTTCAACATTTCTTTGCACATGCAAACGAATTTGAACAATTAACTAATCGTCAACAGATTAAGATTCTAACCAACGCCTTAAATTTCAAAGCAATAATGACTGCTCAATTACAACAGCAAATTAATTACTATTTAATAAAATGAATTTAAAATTATTTACTTAGAGATAGGAGAATGTCACTTAACCTCCGCATTCTCCTCCATCTCAGCCAAATACTTAAGCTGCCTTTCCGCCTTTCTTACCGCCGTACAAAAATGCTTTTTCAGAAGTTCTACTGTATTTTCACTTATATAATATCTTTCCGTTATACTTTCCCACGTGTCACTGCTTTCAAATGCACTCCATACAAAAGGTCGTTCTGTATTTTTCCGCAGTTCTTTAAATACCCATTTGCGCATCTTTTTTTTCGCTTTTTCTGTTAATTTCCCGTTCTTTACAAGTTCAAGTTCCCCATGTCTTTTGTATCGTTTATAAATATCTCTCTCGCTATATACTTTAAGAAGTATTTTCGCTGTATTCTCAGCATCTGCTAAAGCACGATGCTGTTTTCCTTCCCATGTTAAACCAAGCTGTTCCACTGCAAATTGTAAACTTGGCGTATGTTCAAATAATTCTTCATACGCTTGAAAAACAAATTTTTGCAAATCAAATCTACTTTCTTTTTCCATACATGGGCATTCTACACCGTATAATGTACAATCATGAGATAGAAAACGATAATCTTCTGTTCCCCATGAAACAAATATAGAATCTTCTCCGATGAACTGAATAAATTTCTCTATAATTTGAGGGAATTTTTCTACACCAATTAAATCTTTCTTTGTAATTCCCGTTAATTTCGTTGTATGACGAGTTAATCGAGCACTCGGTTTCACTAACTCCGAAAATTCTCCAATAATCTTCATTGTACTTGTATCTATTTTTACAGCTCCGATATCAACTATCTCTGACGGATCTTCTGATTTATATGGCCTGAAATTCCTCTCAATATCGAACACAATAAAATGTGTAGCGTTTTTCAATTTTGATACCTCTTTCTAATTCCTTTTAATACGATAGCTTAATTAGCACTTTAAAAACCTTTTCTATCTATTAGAAGTTTCGCTTTTATTTTCAGTATCTATTTATAATTGTAGTTTATACATGAGATACCTTTAATTAAAAAATGAAAATTCAGTCTCATTATCATATGTAGGTAGGAGGACATCTATAAAAATGCAAAAAAAAGAAGGGCTCGCCCTTCTTTTTTCAAAAATTACTTCTTGTTTACGTTTGTAGCTTGAGGTCCACGGTTACCTTGTTCTACTTCGAAAGTAACTTCTTGACCTTCTTCTAAAGATTTGAAGCCGTCGCCTTGGATAGCTGAGAAATGAACGAATACGTCTTCTCCGCCTTCAACTTCGATGAAACCAAAACCTTTTTCTGCGTTAAACCATTTTACTTTACCGTTTTGCATGTAAAAAATCCTCCTACAATGTACCTATATGTACATATTCATTTTCAACCACTTTACAATAATACGTCATAAATTAAAAAACTGCAACCCCCGAAGGAGATTTAACATTGCTATCCTCCTCGGAAGTTACAGCTCATTTAAATCTCTATATTATTAAAAGTAAAATGGTTTAAAGTAACTATATCATATCAATATAATAAATGTAAAGTTTTTTTGCTATACAACTTTTTTCTGCCACTGCATCGCTTTTGATTCACCTGATCCAGCTACAACATAACCTTCTTTTTGATTAACGATGCGCCAACCATGCCCTTTAACTGAGTCACATACTGTAACAATACCTTCATCAAGATGAACACGGCAAACCGTACTAACCCCTGCCTTATTTTGCGTTGAAGTCGTATATAGCACGTGTTGATCTACACTTAAGTCTAAATAACTACTTGCTTTCTGCTCATTTTGACATATATGCCAACGTATTTTTTCAATCTCAATACTTTCATCTATTTTACAAAAAGAAATATTTCCGCTAATTCCCTTACACGACCCACTTGCCGCTACTAAATAAGAATTATGTATAGTCAACGCAGAAATCATCTGATTCTTCGCTATTTTAATCCTTTTTAATTTACGTGTCTCTAAATCAAATAGCCAAACACCACCATTTTTCGCATGTATTTTCGTACCGATAAATAAGTAATGTTTATATAAAAATAACGAACGAATAGACGGTGCATCACTACCGTAATCAAGAAATGGATGAATGGTCTCCCATGTAGAACCGAAATTATTAGAATGATACAACGTTTTATCTCCATGAGCAACAACCGTTCCACACTCATTACTACACACATTCCAGCTCGTTGCTTTCGTCGGGAAACGCCGAACCTCCCATGAGTCTCCACCATTCATACTACGAATAAAAACTCCTTCGTCTCCTACTCCGTAAACTACGTTACCTTCACTGTGTAAATCTCGAATTCGTTTTTGAAACCCATTAAAAATCTGTTTCCATTCTCCATCTTGTGCAATGAATAAACCATTGTATGTAGTAGCTAACAACAGTTTTCCATCTCTCAACTTTGTAATAGCAGTTGCACTTAGCATTGTCTCCACGTTGACACTCCCATTCTTAGAACTTCTCAGCAAATGCAATTGCAAAATCACTGCATTTTTCGATATCCTCTTTATCTTCTGGAGCTAATTCGATTTTCAGTCCTTCTTGTACAAGCTCTGCACCACGTTCTACGAGACGTTCTTCAAATATCGTCACCGCTTCACAAAACAGTTCATACGCCGTATCACCTGATCCGAATACCGCTACTTTTTTCCCTGATAAATCTATATTTTCTAAGTCCTCATGAAAATCTTCCGCTTCAAATGGTAATTCACCATCGCCCCACGTATAAGATCCTAAAATGATTCCATCATAAGCTAACAAATCTTCAGCATCCATACCTTCCATTTCTTGCAATACTACTTCATGATCAAAAGCATCTAAACTTACTTTAATTAAATCAGCAATACTCTCTGTATTTCCTGACATACTTGCATACGCTATTAAAATTTTTGCCACTTTGGCATCCCCCTCTTACAATAAATGATTCTCATTCTCATTATATTAATAATGATAATCAATTTCAATTATAATTTTTATTTTTTATTCCATAAAAAAAAAGCACAGATGTCTATACGACCATCTGTGCTTTTTTTACTTTTTAAAAATACCAAACGGCTTCCCAACTGGTAATACAACTTTTCCGAAGTGTGTATTTAACACTGCTGCTGCTGAACCATAGAAAGATAATAATGAAATACATAGTTCAGAATACGCTGCTAAATTATGCATTGCGTGCGGCATAACACCTAAAGTACTTAATGAAAGACCAATAAATAAGAAATCAATAAGTACGAAAATCATAAATAATACTTTATGTGTTTCCATTGCACCAATTGTCATAAAGATTGTAAAAATCAAGTATCCGATAAAGGCTACACCAAGCTGTTTTGAATCTGCAGTTTGGGCTAATTTTTCGCCAAATACGCCAAGTTGAATTAACCAAGTCGTTCCAACACCTAACCAAAATAGGCCGTACGCACCAAATGCTGTTGTACCGAACGTATTGTTATGCTTTGCATCGTGAATACATGCAAAGATTTGTGCAAATCCTCCTAAAAAGATTGCCCATGGTAATATAAGTGAAACACCATCTGTTAAACCTAATTTTTGAGATGATGCTACAAGTGTTACCATTGCTAATCCAAATAAACCGATTCCAGATGGATCTGCTGTGGTCATTTTCACATGATGTGTATTCTGATTGCTCATATAAACCTCCTGATTATAAACATACTCGAATACAATACTTAAATCAGAAGGCTATGTCAATGGTTTTTTTTGTATGTTGTCAGACCTTAAATTTTATAATAATCGAGTATACTTTCGACCACTTCATAAGGTTTTATATTCACATTTTCCAACTCGTTTATCGGCATCCATAACGGAATATAACTTCCTCTATCTTTCTTCTTAAACTCCTCAGCTTTTCCACTTCCGAAAACTCCATCCGTAATATAGGCATCATAATAATATTCGGTCCCTCTATACTTTACCTTTGTAATAAGGCGCTTCACTTCTATATGCACTCCTAATTCTTCATACACCTCTCGCTTCGTTGCTTCTTCAGGTGTTTCATCTTCCTCAATTCCCCCGCCTGGAAAAACAAAATATATCTCATCTTCTCGAACACGTTTGATAAGGGCAATTTTTCCGCCCTGCACAATGATAGCTGCACCGCGATTTCTTATCATTTCATTACCTCAATACCAATCGCAACTGTTCCCCACTTTTCTTCTTGTTCTTTCGTATATATTTTGTATGTACTTTCTAACATTTCCTCTAAACTATCATTTTCACAATCCAATAATTTTTTATCCATTTGTTCATACATTTCTTTAAAACGTTCGTATCGTTTTATCTCCGTTACTTTTACAGCCATCGTTTCTGCTGTTGTAAGGTTCGTAAATACAATTTCATCGCCTTCTTTAATAAGTTGACGTTTTTTATCGTATAGCCGTACTTCATATACTTTTTTTCCTGATTGGATTGACTGAAAAGGTCTATTATATAGTCCCATTTCGTATCGCATACATTCCACTCCCTTTTATTCATTTCTCCCACTAACATACTTACACATTACCAATTCATGCAACATATTATCCATATCCATTACTTGCTTTAGAAAGGATGCTAAATTTATATTTAGATCAAAACCTGAATATAGTAAATATGATATAGATGATTATATTTATAGTAAAGTCGGTCCAAAACGAAGTTGATCTCCAACAATGTTAGCATCTCCTTCTTGGACAGTTACAAATACTCTTCCTGTAACAGTTCCCGTAGACGGCATTGCAAAACCTGAAATAATAGCATCAATGATTTCTTGACCTATATACACTGATAAATTTCGAAGTGGTAAACTCTCATTTTGATAAACTCCCTCAAAGTTTCCAGCCTACCAATTAAATTGGCAGCAGTTCTTGCGATAGAAACACTCTCAGTTGTATATGTCCTGGCTCCTCCATTAACAAAGTTTGTTACATTGACAGATCTAGATCCTTGTTGAGCAGTTAGAGAATCCGGTGCAACTGAAAATGTTCCTGCCGGTGTTGTAAAACGGTTCATAAAAGGCACATAATCATCTCATTTCATCTATAGTAAAAAGTAATTTATACTATAAAATGTAGACAACCTATGGGATGTACGTTGTCCAATAAAATTCTGCACATACGAGAGGGGTTTGTAAAATTATGCGCTATGTAATCATAACAGGAACTTCACAAGGTTTAGGTGAAGCAATTGCCACGCAATTATTAGAAAAAAATACAAAGGTCATCTCTATTTCTAGAAGAGAAAATAAAGAGCTTACTAAACTCGCAGAGCAAAATAACAGCAATTATACTTTCCATTCCGTAGATCTTCAAGATGTACATAACTTAGAAACTAACTTTAACGACATCCTTTCATCTATTAAAGAAGATACTGTATCATCTATTCATTTAATTAATAATGCAGGCACAGTTGCACCAATGAAACCAATCGAAAAAGCAGAAAGCGAACTTATCATTTCGAACGTTCAAATTAATTTAATTGCACCAATGATTCTTACTTCCACCTTTTTGAAACATACGAAAGAATGGAAAGTAGATAAACGCGTTATAAATATTTCATCTGGCGCAGGAAAGAATCCTTATTTTGGATGGGGCGCTTATTGTACAACGAAAGCTGGTGTAAATATGTTTACACAATGCGTTGCTACTGAAGAAGTTGAAAAAGAATATCCAGTAAAAATTGTCGCTTTTGCACCAGGCGTTGTTGATACAAATATGCAAGCACAAATTCGTGAAACAAATAAAGAAGACTTCACAAATTTAGACCGCTTCATCGCATTAAAAGAAGAAGGAAAACTACTGTCACCTGAATATGTTGCGAAAGCAATTCGTAGCTTACTAGAAACTGAGGAATTCCCTCAAGGTGAGGTTATTAGAATTGATGAATAACAAAAAGGCGTGCCAGAATAGCACGCCTTTTTTGTTCTACTTCTCTAAAAATATGAGCACAGACTCCGCAATTTGTTCATAACCAATTTCTTGATAAATTTTATTAGATGTCGGATTCGCTAGATCAGTATATAATGTAGTCGTCTTGTACCCTTCATCTAACAAATGTTGACTGAGGGCGGCTACACAAATAGATGCAAATCCTTTTTTCCGTTCTTCTTTCGGTGTATATACGAAATTAACTGTTATGTTATTTTTAGTTGGTCGCGTTTTTGCAGCTACAGAAACAAGTTTCCCGTCCACTTCCAAACCGAATAGACGATGATTAGTGAGTAATGTATGCGAGGTTTGTTTTGCTTCTTCTTCCGTCGTAGGTAGCCTCACATCTTCGCAGAATCGATATATCCACTGCTCTATTAATGGTAGCTCATCACTACTTACTTCTCGAAAAATTCCATCTCCGTTCCACTTCTTCTTTACTTGTTTCAACTCATACACACCTTGTTCCATTACAACATTCGTTTTCTTATTTTCTAACACCGCAATCTCTTCCGCTAATTTTTGTACAACTTTTTTATTACCGATCAATCCAGGAATATCTGGATATACTTTTGTTAATTTTTTTGCAAGTTCCTTGATAGCTACTACCGAAATTTCAGAAGTTGCAACAATTATTTGTTTTTTTTCTTCTGTTTGAAGAAATACAACTGCAATTTCTTCCCCTTGTTTTGCTACCCCCATAAATGTTGGTTCTTGGACCATTTGTAATACACCTAATATGAGATTATTTTCCTGCTCATTCTTTTCTAAAAATGGTGTAACATCCTCTTTAAAGCGAAGAATCTCTTCATATACTTGTAAGTGAATCATCGACAATCTCTTCTCTCTATTTATATTTTTTATTAAGTATTGGCGATTAATTCATTAAATCCTTCTTTTACGATTCAACAATATTCGAAATTAATGCGTTCAATTCATTTTCGACCTGTAAAATCCTTTGCTTTTCAGCTTCAAATACTAATTCTTCTTTTACATAAGATGCTTTACGATTTTGAATCATACGCTCCATTTCTTTTTTACTCGGTCCACCATATACATTTCTTTTTTGAATAAAAGCTTCTGGTGATATAATTTCTTTCCACTCTTCTTCTAATAAATGCACTTTCAAATTTTCTTGTAAATACAGATTTACTTCTTCGAAATGTAATTCATGAAGCTCCTTTTTCTGCTCTAATGACATATTTGCAATCGTACTTGCTGCATGATGCGCATGCCGAAATGGAATGTCATAGTTTTTTGTTAAAATATCTGCGAAATCTGTAATCGTAATTGCATGTTTATAGGAACGATTTTTTAACGTTTCTTCCTCTACTCTCATCGTCCGAATCACTGCGTTCATAATACAAAAAACACGAATCGCCTTTTCAATTCCTTTATATAAATACGGCTGCAAGTCATCCTCCGTATCGACAATATCACCAAATGGTGTATTATGAATCATTTGAAATACAGTGAAAGCCTCCCCTAAAGCACTACTCGTAATAGCACGCGCATGCTCAATTGAAACGGGATTTCGCTTTTGCGGCATAATACTACTAATTTGTACATATGGATTCGCAACAGTAATCCCATTATATTCTTTCGTCGCTAATAATAAGAAGTCATGAATCCATCTACTCGCATTTGTCATAATTACCATAAGTAATGAGCTAACTTCTAATAAATAATCTGCTCCAGCAACAGCATCATATGAGTTCTCGATTATATTTGTAAACCCAAGTAAATGGGAAACTCGTTCTCGTTTAATGGGGAAACTTGTTGTAGAAAGGGCAGCTGCTCCCATTGGAGACTGATTTACAAGATGATACGTTTTTTTCATCCTTTCTAAATCTCGTTGCATCGTATCATAAATTGCTAAAGTATAATGACCAAATGTTGTTGGCTGCGCTGGTTGGGTATGTGTATAAGCTGGCATGATTGTTTCCTTATGGTCATCTGCAAGTTGCAATACACTTTCTTGCAATAACAAATGATGTTCCATTAACCGTAATACATATCGCCTTAAACTCATGCGATACATCGTTACCCCCATATCATTTCTACTTCTACCGATATGCATATTACTTACAAAATCGCACTTTGCTTCTTGAGAAATTAAATATTCCACTAAAAAAAAGAGATCTTCGTGCTGTTCCGTATATACCAATTGATTTTTTGGTATTCCTTCTACCTTTTTAAGTGCGTTTAATATTACTTTAGCTTCTTCCTTTTTCATTAATCTTTCTTCCGTTAGCATCATAATATGCGCTTTATGCACCTGAAACATATCTTTCAATAAGTAGTTACGTTGAAAATCAAATACATGTTGTAATACGCAATCCACATATGTTCTTCCAGGGAAATCAGCGCCTTCACTCTTTATAAACTCCTCTTTACTCTGTTTCATCACCTTTTCCCCTTTCACCTAAGTATTACTACCCATCATACCCAGTGATGGCAAAAAAGTGCTTGTAAATAAAAATAAACTCGGCGCTTAAAGCACCGAGTTTATTTAATAAAAGTCGCATCATACTTATCACTTTGCAACACTTGGAAGTGTAAATTCGCTAAATGTTTACGTATTTCTGCGCTGTCGTCTTCATTTAAATTATTTGCTAAAAACACAATTTCTGTACAGTTTCCGCGTTTATCCATTGCATAAACTGCTTTTGTAACCGTCCATGGTGTATAACCATTTTTTTGCCCAGCATGTCTGAATGTTTTACGATATTTCTTGGCACTCATATCTGTTTCAACGATATTCGCCCACACTTTTTCTTCTGCTTCTGTCAGGCCACCTTTATGATTTGCCTTTTGAAGCAATACCATATAATCATTTGCCGATGCAGCAGGAAGTCGATCTGACCAAATTTTATCATATTGTTCCTCTAAATAAAGAGGAATTTCTTTCTGTAATAATGGTCCTTTCTTTTTTAAGCGTTCATGAATGATCATCGCATATTCACGATACTGCTCTTGAGACATTTCTTTTAACTTTTTCTCTATTTTATATTTTGGAACATGTAATTCTTTATGCAAATATCCGGGAATGTATAAAGATGAAACAATCGGAAATAGCGGTTGATGTGCAGGAAGCGCTAAACTTTGTAAATTCTGATTAATATTGTCTAGTCCTAATACCTCCATTAAATATTCAGTATTTGCATTTGAACTGAACTTAACCATTCCTTTTGCAACTTCTTCTAAAGAGACTGCCCCTTCAGTTATCTTTCCTTTTTTTTGCAAATAGCTTTGCCATCTATCTTGTGCACCACCATCTGTATTCGGTACATAATAACGATTCACATCGTTAATTGAAACGAAACTAGACGGATCAATTTTCCCTTCTGTAACTTGTTTCGTATATTCAAGCGCCACAATTAACTTCATCGTACTAGCAACTGGCAATACAACATTTGGATTTACAGAATACACAACTTTATCATTTCTCTTTACTAGAACCGCGCTATTTTTTTCATCTTTATGTTCTTCAATAAAAGATGCTATATACTGCGCATCATCATTATTTGAACTCCACACTTTTTTCACTAAAAAGTTACCCGATATTAGCAAAACAAAAATACCCACAATTACTGCGCATACTATAGTTTTTTTCAAGTAAAATTCCTCTCCTATTGTGTAACTCTTCTCTCTTTATCTTTTTAAACATAAAATAATGGAGATGGTTATGTACATAACCATCTCCATTATTTTAACTTGTATGTTCCTATTATGTCTACGTCATAATTTTCACAAAATCCTCAAGAAACTTTTTATAATGCAATGACCAACCAATTCTCACCCAATTTTTCAATGCTTGCGTATCAGGTTGCGGGCGAAAATCAGCGATACTTTCTCCTTTTGCAACTCCAACCGTATCAACATCAACACGGCGATACACGTAATCTAAAAGAGATTGATTTGCCGCTACCATCATCGTAACTACATCGTGCACTGGGCTCCCTTTTATTTTTGGATCCAGATTTTTATAAGCTTTATAATAATAATTGAAAATCGGCTCTATTAATTTCTTGAAATTCGTTTTAGAATGTTTCGTAATGTATTTCACCATTTCCGGTGTAATAATCGCTTCTGAGGTAACGTTAAGCGGTATCAATGTCACATTTTTTGCATTTTGCATAACTAATTGTGATGCAATTGGGTCACCATGAAAATTTGCCTCTGCGACTGGTGTAACATTTCCAGGCATTAAAAAAGCACCGCCCATTATATAATATTCCTTCACATACTTCATCATCGGTTTCTCCAAAATAAATGCTGTCGCTAATGTTGTTGATCGACCAGCATCAACGATAATTAATTCCCCTTTATATTTTTCCAAAATGCGGAAAAACTCACAAAATGATTTTATATTTGGAGAAAAGGCTTTCGGAGGCTTTATAGGTCCCAAACCATCTGATCCGTGAATTTCCGGATAATATGTTACAAACCCCCCTGATAAAGGAATTTTTGCTCCATTAATAACAGGTATATCTTCTCGTCCTGCAAGTTGCAGTAAATACGCTGCATTACTTGTCGCCTTTTCTTGTGATACATTTCCATATCCCGTTACAACACCAACAATATCAATATCAGGATGCATAATTCCATACATGATAGCTAAAGAGTCATCTATTCCAGGGTCTCCTAAAAATAACACTTTTTTCATCGACCTCAACTCCATCCCCTCTATTGTTATTAATTTATGAATAACAATAGATATAAAGAATAAAAAAGAGCAAAATCATACGAAAAAACGCAGCCCTATTAGGACTGCGTTCTCCCTCTTACCTATACTGTTTTTCTCACAGTAATCATACTTCCAATTACATAAGCAATAAATGCAAAGCAAATTGGGAATACAACTGTATGTATACCGAATGGATTAGGGAAGCAAAGGTGAATCAACATATATGAACCTACCCCCACTATAATAGATGCGAGGGCTCCAGTTGCATTGCCTTTTCTCCAATACAGTCCTAACACAATCGGCCAAATGAATGCTGCTTCTAAACCACCGAAAGAAAATAAATTTAACCAGATTAAAAAGTCTGGAGGCTTAATAGCCGCAGCATATACAAATAACCCTACGATACCAGTAATCCACAGACTACCTTTTTTTATCGTACTATTCGTTGCATCTTTATTTATGTAATTCACATATATATCTTTAATAATTGACGAACTTACAAGTAATAATAATGAGTTTACAGTAGACATGATTGCAGCCATTGGTGCAGCCAAGAAAACTCCAGCTAACCAAGGTGGCAATACTTCCATCGCTAATAGCGGCATTACTTTATCTGGTACTGTTATACCTGGAAGTACTACTCGTGCAAACACACCTGTTAAATGCATACCAATCATAATTGTACCAACGACAATCGTCCCAATTATGAGCGCTTGATGCATCGCTTTTGAATTTTTATACGACATTGCACGCACGCTAATTTGCGGTAAACCAACGACGCCAATTCCAATTAAAATCCAATACGATGTAACATATGATTTCGTTAAACTACCATCCGCTCCGAATGGTGTAATTAAATTCGGATTAATTTGAACGAGTTCGTGCATAATCTTTTCAATTCCACCACCAGCGATGACAGTCGCAACTAAAATGATTGTCGTTCCAACTAGCATAATGATACCTAATATCGTATCTGATAACGCGACTGCTCGAAACCCACCAATTAATACGTAAACAAGTACAGAAAATGTAAATAAAAATAAGGCTGTTGTATAAGAAAGACCGGTAAGCGACTCAATTAATCGTGCACCGCCAACCCACTGAGCTACTGTTGCTGAAAATAAAAAGATTATGATACATATTGCAGAAAGAATAACTACTGCTTTATTGTTGTATCTTCCCTTTAAATAATCAATAAGCGTAATCGCTTCCATCTTCCTTGCGATAATCGCAAACTTTTTACCGATAACCGTTAAAACGATATATCCTGTTACAACTTGAATCGCTGATAATAGCACCCATCCAAGTCCCATATTGTAAGCAATACCAGGCCCGCCGATAAAGCTACTTGCACTACCGTACGTAGCAATCATTGTCATAGCTAATAATAAGCCGCCGAGCTCACGTCCACCAAGAAAATATTCTTGTAAAAATTTATTATTAGCAGTTGCTTGTACACGTCTTGATGCGTATACACCAATTAAAAACACAACGATAAATGAAATTATCATTGGAATGATTACATACCAATTCATCTCTTATTCCTCACTTTTTTCTTCCTCATCGAGTGAAATATCTTTAAATACAAAACGAACAACTAAACTAAGCAAAATAACCATTACGATAAATCCAACGATACAGCTATAAAAAAACCATGCTGGAAAACCTAATATATATGTATATTCACTTGGATCCTTGCTACCAAGCCCATAAGCAAATCCATACCATATTATGAAATTAATAATAGCTAATCCAAGACCAATTAACGCTTCTCTATGAGCAATTCGAAAGCGCGGATCATCATGATAATTCTTCATTTTCTCCCTCCTCTCACGATGTATAATTGTACCACTGTTCTTCTAGTTTTTCCTACTAGAAAACAAAAACGTGCAGGATTTTTTGTAATTGTATAGAATACCATGTATCATTACATATTTTTTACAATTGTAACACAATTGAAATTTGAATTTTCAGTATTTATTATTTATGATTTTAATTAGAGGCTTTTCATCTAGTTCCCACATCCTTGATTTCGGAATAAACGCCGTCTCGTACTGCGTTTACATTATATTTTCAAGGGGGTTATACAATGAGTCAACTAGCTGTAAATCTTCATGAAAAGGTAGAGAAATTTCTTCAAGGCACGAAAAAGTTATATGTAAATGGATCTTTTATTGAAAGCGCTTCCGGTAAAACATTTAAAACACCTAACCCTGCAACTGGCGAAACACTTGCTGTCGTTTCTGAAGCTGGTCGTGAAGACATTCATAAAGCTGTCGTAGCTGCCCGAATGGCTTTCGATGAAGGCCCTTGGTCACGCATGAGTACTGCTGAACGAAGCCGCCTTATGTACAAGCTTGCTGATTTAATGGAAGAGCATAAAGAAGAACTAGCACAGCTTGAAACTTTAGATAACGGAAAACCAATCCGCGAAACTTTAGCAGCAGACGTCCCTCTTGCAATTGAACATATGCGCTATTACGCTGGCTGGGCTACCAAAATCGTCGGTCAAACAATCCCTGTTTCTGGTGAATATTTTAACTATACACGCCATGAAGCTGTTGGTGTTGTCGGTCAAATTATCCCTTGGAACTTCCCACTTCTTATGGCAATGTGGAAAATGGGTGCAGCCCTTGCAACAGGATGTACAATCGTTTTAAAACCTGCAGAACAAACTCCACTATCCGCCCTATACTTAGCTGAATTAATTGAAGAAGCTGGATTCCCGAAAGGCGTTATTAATATCGTTCCTGGATTCGGTGAATCAGCTGGACAAGCTCTCGTTAATCATCCACTCGTTGATAAAATTGCATTTACAGGTTCTACTCCAGTCGGTAAACAAATTATGAGACAAGCATCTGAATCGTTAAAACGAGTTACACTTGAGCTAGGTGGTAAATCACCAAATATCATTTTGCCAGATGCTGATTTATCTCGCGCGATTCCGGCTGCACTTTCTGGTGTTATGTTTAACCAAGGGCAAGTGTGCTGTGCGGGCTCACGCTTATTTATTCCAAAGAAAATGTACGATAATGTCATGGCTGATCTCGTTCTATATTCTAAAAAATTAAATCAAGGCGTTGGTCTAAATCCAGAAACTACAATTGGTCCTCTCGTTTCTGAAGAACAGCAAAAGCGTGTAATGGGCTATATTGAAAAAGGCATTGCAGAAGGTGCCGAAGTACTTTGCGGAGGCAACAAACCATTCGATCAAGGATATTTCGTTTCTCCAACAGTATTTGCTGATGTAAATGATGACATGACAATCGCTAAGGAAGAAATTTTCGGTCCAGTTATTTCCGCATTGCCGTTTAATGATATTGATGAAGTAATTGAACGTGCAAATAAATCACAGTTCGGTTTAGCTGCTGGTGTCTGGACAGAAAATGTTAAAACAGCACATTATGTTGCAAGTAAAGTACGTGCTGGTACAGTATGGATAAACTGTTATAACGTCTTTGATGCAGCATCTCCATTTGGAGGATTTAAACAATCCGGCCTTGGCCGTGAAATGGGATCTTACGCATTAAATAACTATACAGAAGTGAAGAGCGTTTGGCTCAACTTAAACTAATGAGAAAGAACCTGATCTATCCGATCAGGTTCTTTTCATTATGTATTCCTTTAAACCTGCAGTCCCCCGCTCACGTTTAATACTTCTCCCGTAATATAAGATGCATATTCTGATGCTAAAAAGGCCGCTGCATTTGCAATATCTTCTGGTGTTCCAATTCTACCAACTGGAATCGATCCAACCATCTTTTCTTTCACTTTATCCGGTATTGTTTTTGTCATATCTGTATCCATAAACCCTGGACAAATTGCATTACAAGTAATACCGAAACTTCCGACTTCTTTCGCTGCTGTTTTCGTTAAACCAACAACTCCAGCTTTCGTTGCCGCATAGTTTGCCTGCCCAATATTTCCCTCTCTACTAATAGAAGAAATATTAATAATCCTTCCATACTCTTGCCGTCTCATATATAGAAGAGCTGGTTGCATACAATAAAACACACCTGTTAAGTTTACTTGCAGGACTTGTTCCCATGCTGGTTTCTCCATTTTATGTAACATAGCATCTCGCGTAATTCCTGCATTATTTACTAAAATGTGTAGTGCACCAAATGTTTGGACAGCATATTCAATTAATGATTTCGCATCATTTTGATTACTCACATCGCAACGATATTGCTTCACTTCATATCCTTCTGCTATTAATTCATTTGTCGTTTCTTGTAATTTTTCTTCATTCACATCACTTATTAATACTTTAGCCCCTAATTTCCCAAAAACCTTTGCGATTTCTTTTCCTATCCCTTGTGCACCACCTGTTATAACAGCTGTTTTCCCATTTAGAAACTCCATTCCTATCCCCCATTTCTATTACTTATACTGTATATTTCTGCTCGTTGCTTTCCAAATCCTCTTTGTGTCAACTACCCCTACTGAGTTAAAACGTTTCAGTGGGGGCTTGAGTTAGAACGCTAGGTCTTTTCGTCTATCGCTAGACAGTTTGACGCTCTAGCATTCATGCCACCTTACGGTAACACCCCAAGTAAGTTTTTGGTTGGTACTGGCAACGAACGATTGTTTTCCCACTTGCACCACCCTTTCGAAAAAGAGCAATTCTTCCTTGCAGAAGAAGCCACCACTCAGATGAATCTGGCGTGTGCTACAAGCCCCGACAAATCGAGTACACATAGATGGTTGACGCACCCACTAAGCTATGCGCGAAGCAACAGCCTTACGTTTTTGCACTTCTAATAAAATCGGCGTTTTCACTTTGAGATTGTCGTCCAATTCTACAACTTTTGACTTTTGCAATGTATTCAATGCACCATTAATATCCGCATGGATACAAGTTCCTGCTTTACTTTGGTATAGACCACGAGTGATTCGTTTGCCACTAAAGCGATAATGGGTCCCATCATCCTTAGACCAAACAGGAATCCTATCTTTATCAAAAAAACTAGCTTTTGAAGTATAACTTTCTTCTTGTTTCAAAAATCGGATGCCTTCTTTTACACATTTATTCTCAATTGCTGCAATCAGTTTATGAAATGGGATTTGAACAAATGTTTGATTATTCTTTTTCCCCATATCAGATTTTTGTTTCCAACCAGCGTTATACCCTACGACAACCGTATCTATGTTGCACGCTTTCACTTTTTTAAACAACAGGCCTACAGTTTGTGAAATGTAACCATTTATTTGTCTTTCCCGTTTATGCCAAAGTGCAGCCATTTTATTCGTTACAACGCGTTTTGAAAGTCCATTTTCCATATTTTTCAGTTGCAGATTACGTATCATTTTGTTGAAGTACTGGTTAATAGATTTTAATTTTTTCCCATCAATTAAAAATGTATCACCTGTATTTGTTACACAACTTACTAATCTGTCTACACCTAAATCGCAACTCAAAGCGTTACTAGTAGTCGTGGATTGCCTCTTCATTTGAGGAACGTGCATTTCATATGTATAATGCACCTCAAAGAACCGACCTTTTTGCTTCGGTACAATCTCAATGTAGGAGATTTTTTTATTCCTTAAGTTTTTAGGCATACGTATTTTAATAGAACCGAATTTTTTTCTGAATGCCACATTCATTGGAATCATCCAATATCCGTTCTCATCCACTTTTGGCACTTGATAGATTTCAATAATTCGTTTGTCAGTGGAACGAGAATAATTCGGAAACTTAGGACGACCTGTGAATGTTTCAGGTTTTTTCTTCCACTGTTCCAACGCTTTAAAAAAGCTCTTCACTTCTGTAAATAAGGCTCTACGAATGGCTTGAACAGAGTTTGATTGCATGCCCCAGTAGTTCATATCGGCTTGCATGGCAGTGTCCACTTCTTTTACAGTAGCCATTTTATTATCGTTCAAATAACTTTGTTTAATGGTATACAATCCAACATTTCGCAACGCTTTTGAACTATGCGACATACGTTGCAGTAAGCGAAATTCTTTTGCAGTAAGGCAAGCTCGTCCAATATTCTGTTTCTGCGTGAATCGTTGCATGTTTTCTCTTTTCTTTTGTTTACGTAATACTTTCACCGCTTTCTTTTTAGCCATTGTTTTCACCGCCTTTCTTAGAGAGTTTATTAAAATTTTTACTTTTGGCTCAAATAACCAAGTGATTATGATTATCTAATTTCGTTCCCTTACGATATATTCCCTCCTTATCTAAGGGCAGATTATATCGTAAGACAAAAAGGAGACAAATATTCGCCCTCAAAAAATTGTTATGAACGAAACAAAAGAGTGCAACTTACCTTCTGAAGACAATTCATCTCCACCTGAATTGTTGGGTTTCACCCGTAACACAAATCAGATGGGGTCTTCTTGCCGAAAGGTATAAAAAAGTCTATTTGTGTCAAACTAACTTTGCAACGTCGCATAAAGTGAAACTTTAATCAATGGGGAGATTGTGCCGAATGAACAAAAAGAATTTCAAACAAAACAAAGCTACTGATGGCATTGATGTTGAGTTCTCTCGTGAACTCGCTGACCACAATGACTTAGAAGCAAACGCACGTGCAAATGCCGCCGATGCACGTCAACAACGCCAGTCAACAGAAAAATAAGGTGAATAACAACCTTATTCTTTTCAACAGGGACCTACTACCCAACGAAATAAACCGAGAGATATCTCTCGGTTTATTTTCTATATTTTTTTATATAATGCGCCAGAGTAAGTAGCGGATATATATGGGGATAGCTATGGTAACGAATATAAAACCCACCTGGTAAACCTGTTCCAGTAGGGTATTTTTCATTCATTTTAGGATTCGCAAGCAGATAGGAAATACCTTTTCGAATAGATGGTGTTTCATTGTCATAATAAGAAATGAGGGCATCTAATGCCCATGCAGTTTGTGATGGTGTACTAAATGGTAAAGTAACAAATCTTTTCTCCACGCTACTTTGGCAAGATTCTCCCCACCCTCCATCTTCATGCTGTATATGTTCTAGCCATAAAGCGGCTCGTTTCAATGAAGGATGATCAGAAGGAATTCCTAGTGATTGTAAACCAGTCATCACTGCCCACGTACCATATATATAACAAATACCCCATTTCCCATACCATGATCCATTTTCCTCCTGCTCATTTATTAACCAATTTATCGCACTTTGTTTTTGTTTCTCGGGCAATTCATTCTGCGTGTATGTTCCGAAAAACTCTAACACTCTCCCTGTAATATCTGGTGTCGAAGGATCAGTTATCATATCACTTGCATTCTCGATTGGTAAATTTGCTAATATACGGCTCGTTACCCCCTTTTCAAACGCTCCCCAGCCACCATCCTTATTTTGCAATCCTTTAATCCAATCAATCCCTTTCTTCCAAGCATCATCTACATTTTCGTTTCCTCTACTTCGTACCAATGCTCTTAAAGCGGCTGTTGTGTCATCTACATCTGGGAGTGTCGTATTCACATCAGAGAAGCCCCATCCACCCGGAGCAAGCATTGGTGCATGCACACTCCAATCAGTTTTTTTCTTATGCTGTTTTTTCAATAAATACGATGTCGCATTTCGAATCATCTTACTTTCTTGCGGCACACGAGCCTCTTGCAATGCATAACTAAGTAAAGCTGTATCCCATACAGTTGACGGAGAGTTTTGTAAATGATCTCCTCTTTCCATTTTCCATACATAAGATGTTATCCCCGTTATAGCCTTTTGAATAATTGGCGATTGAATCGAATGTCCTAATGCAAGTAAAGCGTAAATCATATAAAATGAAGCACTTGCGTAACTATATAACGTTCCATTTTCATCGATACGCTCTTTCATAAAACGTTCTACTTCCTCATATCCTTTATGATGTAAAGAAAGCGGATACGATATAATTTGTTTCACATCACTTACTAATGTTTGAAAGACTGGAGATCGCTCTTCTCGAAACCACCCTCCGCCCACGCCCGCAATATGACTTACATTCGGCAATAGTTTTTTTTCGACACGAAACCTTTTATTTAAACAAACCATCATTGGAATTAGATGGATACGTGCTGAGCTACTTAATTCAAATATGCTAAGAGCCGAATCATTCTGTAGAAACATAATCGGTGTTGGCAAATGAAAGAGTGAAGGATATTCATACTCTCCATGAATCGCTAATAAAAACTTCGTCATAAAATGAGCACGTGCCACTCCTCCGCGTTCTTTTATAAACATTTCTGCTCGTTTCATATTCGCATCTTCTTTTGTATATTTTTTTGAAGCAAGTAAGGCTGCATAAGATTGAATTGTAGCAGATAAATTACCACCCACTTCATCCTCATACAATTTCCATGTCCCTTCATTCGTTTGGAGTGCCGCTAATCTTTTCACAAACGGTTCTATCTCTTTATCTCTACCTAATAATTTTAATAAAAAAATCATATGGCAATCGGTTAATGGTGCTCCTTCAAAACAAAACCTCCATGTACCATCTTGCCTTTGCATCGTCTGAAGTGCAGTTGTTCTTCTCACTATTTCTTCTTGCACTTTTTCATATAATAACAAGGTATTCACCCACCCTTTCGAAATCCGTATAACGATATTCAAAAAAGTAGCCGAATATGTGTAAAAACAAAGAAAAGCAGAACACATATTATGTTCTGCTCATAAGCAATATCCCACTCCGACAATAACCCCTAATAAAGCACCGACTACTACTTCATACGGCGTATGTCCGACAAGCTCATTTAACTTCTTATATTCTGTTTGTCTACCGTGAAAAAACTCATTCAATATTTTCGCTTGTTTACTTACTGCAAGTCTTACCCCTGAAGCGTCATACATAACAATGATCGCAAAGATTGTAGCAACGGCAAATATGGTACTTTCCACACCTTCCACAACTCCAACACCTGTCGCAAGTGCTGTAACAGTTGAAGCATGAGAACTTGGCATCCCACCTGAAGCGAAAAACTTTGCAAAATCAAATTCACCCGTTTTAACTAATTTAAAGACTACTTTCGTTAACTGTGCGATAAACCACGAAATCACAGCAGCCATCAGCGGATCATTATGTACAATTGTTTCCATGTTCTCAGCTCCCTACTAGCTATAATGGAAATTCTATATAGTACCAGTATAAAGAAAAATGCGTAGAAAATACTACGCATTATGATACTTTTGCTGATTTATTTTTTATAAATTTCGGTTGTTTCTGCACTAAAAACTTTGTCTTCGCTACCGAGAATACAAATAAAGCAACCCATATACAGCTAAACGCAATCATATGAGTAGATGTGAAATGTTCTCCAAATACGAATACACCTAAAATTAAACTAATCGTCGGCGCAATATATTGTAAAAACCCTACCATATAAAGCGGAATGAGTTGTGCTCCTTTTGCGAAATAAAAAAGTGGTAACGCTGTAACAATGCCTGCTCCTATTAATAGTAACGTCGATAACATTGAAATAGATCCGAATGAACCAAAACCATGTGCTCCTGTCATAACGAGATAAATGAGCGCAAACGGCGTCACTAACATCGTTTCCATCGTAAGTCCTATTGTCGCATCATAATTTAACAATTTTTTCGTTAATCCGTATAACCCAAACGAAAGGGCAAGCGATAAAGAAACCCATGGAATAGATCCGAAACGTACCGTTAAAATGATAACCCCTACTCCAGCTAAGCCAACTGCAACATATTGCCAAAAGTTTAACTTTTCCTTTAAAACGACTGTACCAAGTAAAATACTAATAAGCGGATTAATATAATAGCCAAGACTTGCTTCAATGACATGATTATGATTTACAGCCCATATGTAGACGAACCAGTTTCCGCTAATCAAAACTGAAGAAATTGTTAATGACATTAATAATTTAGGTCGTTTAAAAAGATTCACGAACTCTCCCATAAACTGACGAAATCTCTTCGTAACACCTAATACGATTAACATAAAAGCGAACGCCCAAACGATGCGGTGCGCTAATATTTCATCTGCTGGAACTTCCTCAACCCATTTCCAATAGATTGGTAGTACTCCCCACATCGTATAAGCACCAGCCGCATATATAATCCCTTTTTTTTGCTGTGCTGATTGACTCCCCATCTTCCTTGTTCTCCTCTTTTCATTTTTCTCCATTATACGGTCTCACATGCTTACTTTACCAATAATCAATCTGCAATTCTTTCGACATTTCTTATACGGCGAAAAGTAAACATACCGTTACTACAACAAGTAACGGTATGCCAAAAACAAATTTCTTTTTATGAGTTTTATGGTGAAACATATACATACCAATCCAAGCCCCAACCGCTCCCCCAGCTGCCGCTGATAAAAACAACGTACTTTCTGGCGTTCTCCACTGTTTCTTCTTTGCTTTTCGTTTATCAAGCCCCATAAGGCTAAAAGCTATAACATTAATAATAATAAAATAAATCCATTTCATCGCTTTCTCTCCCTATGAAAAATTCGCTTAATGGTAACATGAAAAAACGATGGAAACAACTGAAGAACACTTTTTAGCAAACTAGTTTAATTCCTTTTTCTTAATTAGTTATCTTCATATTTACATAACCAATGAAAATTGCGATTACAGCTATTAAAAAGAAAGATGTTATGAGCATCCATTTATATTTCGTTTTCATTTCTTTCACCTACTGTAGCCATACCCTTGAAAAAGTTTCTCTCAATCTCTTTTTCATCAAAACGAAGAAATACAAATAAACCTACATATAAAGCAACCAAATTTAAAAACCATTCCCCGTTATCATCTTTCTTAGCTAGACATTTAAATATCTCTTGAAATTGCATACGTTCATCGGAAGCAACAACCGGGCGCACACCAAAATATTTCAATACGAGATGTAAGTTTAATTGCACAGATAATGATAAAATATATTTTAATAGCTCCGTATACTCTGCACTATCTTTTTGACTATACAACTTCACAAGCTTTTGATGTAAATTAGAAATCGATAATTCTTCGTCAGTCACTTTAGTTGCTTCTATCGCTTCAATCATCTTTTTCATATCCATCACATTCACCCCTTCTGTAAAAAACAAAGCCAAAGAGTATTTATCTTATAATCAGCAATAATTGCGCATTTCTTGTCTCTCGTTCTTCCTCACTAACTAAGTCAAACTTTTTTAGAAGATGAAAGACATCATTTAATATTTTCTGTGAATGATTACCTTGCAAAAATCCCTTTAATTCTGTAAAAATCTCCTCAGATAAAAACCCCTTCTGACTTTCAAGCTTATTCATTACATCTTCAATAGAATGATCAATATTACACGCCATACTAAACTTCCTCCTCTATCCTCTATAAATAATATCCTCTGCTAACGATGTAAACACTTCTCCAACAAGAGAATCTTCATCATATACAGATGAACCATTATTTTCTTCACGTTTTGCAAAAGGTATTTGGGCAATTACTTCTGTTTGCAATTGTTCTGCGAGCATTTCGCCGCCACCTTTTCCGAAGAGATAATTTTTCGACCCATCTTGTTCTTCATAATAAGCCATATTTTCCACTATACCTAAAATTTCATGATTCGTATGTTTGGCCATTACCCCTACTCTTGAAGCAACGAATGAAGCTACATTGTGCGGAGTTGTAACAATTATTTCTTTCGCCTGCGGGATCATCGCTGCAACATCAATCGCAACATCTCCTGTACCTGGTGGTAAATCAAGAAGTAAATAATCTAATTCTCTCCAGTGTGTATTCGCAAGGAAATTTTGAATCCATTTATTTAACATCGGTCCGCGCCACATGACTGGATTATTCCCTTCCGTAAAAAATCCCATCGACATAATTTTAACACCGTGACTAACGACTGGAATTGCTGTTTGATCAATCATCGTTGGTTTTTGATTCGTTTCCATCATAGCTGGAATACTAAAACCATATATATCTGCATCTAATATCCCCACTTTTTTGCCCATACGTGCTAAAGCAGTTGCAAGATTAATTGTCACCGTTGATTTTCCGACTCCACCTTTTCCGCTCGTTACAGTAATAAAATGTACACCTGAATCCGGGCGTAGCATACTCGGCATACCTGTTTCTGTTCTACTATTTTTCTTTAATTTTTCTGTTAGTGTAGCTCTTTCTTCTTGTGTCATAGAACCAAATGTTAAATCTACTTTAGAGGCACCAATTGCGTAAAGTGATTCTTCAATATCTTGCTGAATTTTTGCTTTTAACGGACAACCTTGAATTGTTAGTACTACTTCAAGTTTAACCTCTGTTCCATTCATTTGTATATTTCTAATCATGTTTAATTCTACAACACTTTTGTGTAACTCCGGATCCTCCACATGTTTTAAAGCGTTCATTATCTGTTCTTGAGTAAGCATAGAACTCATCCCTTCTCGTATTCGAATTTATATACAGCTTCTTATCGCTTCAACAGATGAAAGAAAGTCACCACTTTTCTCATCTGTTTTGAACTCCTTAAGTTTCTTAATAACTATCGCTATGAAAAACTATTCATGTTTTCCTGATTATCCCCCACTAACGGGCGGGATTAATGCGACTATATCTCCATCTTTTATCATCTCTTCACTCGTTACAAACTCTTCATTAATCGCAACCATTACTGTATCCAAAGATTGCAAATGATAACTTTCTTTCACCCGATCTTTTAATTGCCCAACATTCATTTCTTGTTTCTCTAAAATTACTAGTCGATCTAATCCGACTTCCTCACGCAAATTTGCAAACAATAAAATTGTAATCATTTCTCATTCTTCCTTCTTCGGTTTTCCTTCTGGATAAGGCGTATTCTCAAGTTGATCTCCAATCCACATCGTTCCATCTTCCCAAAATTCTTTTTTCCATATTGGGACGATTCGTTTTATACGTTCAATCGCGTACTCATTCGCTTCATAAGCTACTTTACGATGCGGTGATGAAACTGCAATGACTACCGCAATATCCATTATTTCTAGCCGCCCTACACGGTGTGTAATTGCTACTTTTGCATCCGGCCATCTTTCACTAATCTCTTCACCAATTCTCATAAGTTGTTTTACTGCCATCGGTTTATATGCTTCATACTCTAAATGTAGCGTTCGTTTTCCTTTTGTTAATTCTCTCACCGTACCAATAAATGTTGTAATCGCACCTGCTTCTCTTCTTGCAACCTTATTCGTAACGTCTTCAACTACAATCGGTATATCTACAATCTCAAATAGTGCTTTTCCCATTAGAACCACCTCTCACTTTACAAAACGACCAAGGCCATTCACTACCTTCGTTATCCTCCAACAAGAGAACATCTACGAACATATCTTTTTGATAACCTCTCGTTCCACCTGGAAGTACAATAAATATATTTGTCTCCGCTAGAGAAGAAACCGAGCTAGATTTATCAAACCCTGACGGATAAGCGGTTAATTGTCCTTCGTTATATGTCAGTTTTGCTCGTACAAACCTTGTAAATGGATTCGGCTTTAGAAAATCTTCTCCTAATAATGCTCTTTCTCTTTTTAAATGCACTTTTTCACTAAACATATACGTACGAATACACGGTCTTACGAATAACTCAAACCCTACATAGCAAGCAGATGGATTTCCCGATAAGCCAAATAATAGTTTGCCATTTAATTGCGCTACAGTCGTAACACTTCCCGGACGCATTGCAACTTTATTGAAAAGAACGTATGCACCTAACTTCTCATATATAGCTGGTAAATAATCATAATCTCCTACTGATACACCACCCGTTGTAATTAACATATCTACTTGGCTTAACGCTTCTTTCACAGCCGTGAAACATGTATCAAAATCATCGCTAAACTTTCCAAAATATTTTACTCTTCCGCCCGCTCTTCTAATTTGAGACAATATCATATACGTATTACTATTTCGAATTTTCCCAGGCTCTAATGACTCATGTACATCAAGTAATTCACTACCAGTCGCTAACAATCCAATTACAGGCTTTCTCGCAACTGGTACCTCGCTATAACCGAATGTGGCTAGAAGAGCTGAAATACCTGGATTAATGTATGATCCTTTCTTTGCAAGGACTGTTCCTTTCTGGGCATCTTCACCTTGAAAAGAAATATTATCACCCGTTTTGAACGGTCGTTTTACTTCCATATATCTGTTTCCAGCATTCTCATATTGACGAGTCAGTTCTAACATGACAATCGCATCACATCCTTTCGGAATTTGTGCTCCTGTCATAATTCGAACCGCTTGAAACGGCCCGAATTCTTCATGAAATATCGAGCCTGCTCCAATTTCTCCAACTACTTCAAATGTAGTTGGACTTTCATAGCTTGCTAATATAGTATCTTCTGCTCTAATAGCAAAACCGTCATACGGTGAACGATTGAATGAAGGTACATCATGGTCAGCTACTAAATCTTCCGCTAATATACGTCCGTAAGCTAATTCAAGAGGTAATAGCTCCTTTAAGCCCTTGTTAGCAAATCCCATCACATTACGAACAGCTTCTTCTACCGAAATTGGCACTCTTCTTTCCATTATCGACAACCCTTTCTATTAACCGAATACGCGATAATATAGTTGTTTCGCTTTCGGAATATCATTTGTACCATGAATAAAAACACGACCATCTTGAAAAATAACTACGCGGTAATTATCTAGTTGGCAAGATAGTAAATACGGATTCCGATTTACTTCCCCAAGTTTTTTTAATACTTTTTCAATATCATCAAAATTGTACTGTCTATTTTCTACCGATCTAATTTGAACGGTATTTCTTCCGCACAAAACAGCTACCTTCGTTTGGTTTTCGTATGATAAATAAGGATAAGTTCGATTCAAACCGCACGAAGGACAAGCGTCTGTTTTTATTTTCCCTAGTTTTATAAAATGATTTTGATTACTCCATATATCAAACATGAAAAATGTTTTTCTAATTGCTGAGAAATCTTCTACTAAAATTTTGAGTGCTTCTGCCACTTGATATGCCGCAACGATTTGAACAGCTGGACTAATAATCCCAGCCGTGTCACACGTCACACCTGTAACAGGAACATTCTTCAGTACACAATGTAAACACGGGGTTTTTTGCGGAATAATCGTATAACTCATACCGTATGATCCAACGCAAGAGCCATACACCCACGGAATATTATGTTTTTGTGATAAATCATTTATGACAAATCGGATATCAAAATTATCTGTTGCATCAATGATTACATCGACATTTTCTAATAAACCTTCCAAATTTACTGCACATGCATCCATTACGAAAGCATGTATTTTCACTTCCGAATTAATTTGTTCCAATCGATTTTTAGCAGCTATTGCTTTCGGAATTTTCCCTTTCGCATCTTCTTCAGCGTAAAGTTGTTGCCTTTGTAAATTACTCCATTCTACGTAATCACGATCAATAATCGTCAACTGCCCAATACCTGCACGTACGAAACTTTCTGCACTTGCACTTCCTAATGCACCCGCGCCTACAATTAACACATGTTTATTCCGAATTTTTTCTTGTCCTTTATTCCCAATCGGTTTGAACAACTGTTGCCGGGAATACCGCTCCTCCATTGCATACCCTTCCTTTCAAGAAATCTATTTCACTTTAGATACTTGTTTTTGATAACAAGCAAAGTAAGCAAATCCTACAAATCCAGCTCCTCCAATCACATTCCCAATAAAAACAGGAACAAAGTTCTTAGCAAGATCCATCCACGTTAGATGACCCGCAAAAATAACTGCTGAGATGACAAACATATTTGCTACTACTTGTTGAAATCCAATCACTACAAATGCCATAATTGGAATCCATATTCCGACTATCTTTCCGACCAAATCACTCGTCCCGTAAGCAAGCCAAAGTGCAAGGCAAACGAGCCAATTACAACCGATCGCTAAAATTAAAGTTCTCCCAAATGATTCATGCAGTTTTCCTTCCGCTATTGCTACTGTTTCATTTAAATAATCTCCTTCTGTTAATCCGCCAAGATGACCAAAACAATACGCAACGAAAATAGCTCCCACAAAATTCATAAAAGTAATCCAAACCCAGTTATTTAGTACACTTATCAATGTAATTTTCTTTGCATAAAGCGCCATTGACAGTGACATCATATTTCCTGTAATTAATTCTCCTCCTGCTAATACTACGAGCATAAGACCAATAGGAAACACTGCTCCTCCTAAAACATTCACTAAACTCCCCCAGCGATCAGGTAAGTTACCTAAGACTCGAATGTTAAGTAAAAATCCTAATGAAATAAACGCTCCTCCTAAAAAACCGAGAATAAGCATTGCTGGCAGCGTCTGACTTACTTTTTGAACACCGTCCTCAATTACGAGTTCAGCAATTTGTTCCGGTTTATGAAATGCCATTACCAATTCCTCCATTTTCTCCAAATAAAAAAGCAGCTTCAAAAAACCTCCTCAAAATAAAGGTTTTTGAATGCTGCTTAATTTCTCTGCACATCTTTTACAGAGACATCAATCATCACTTTTACTATAAAATAGAAAATCTACAATTCTTGTACACTCTCCATTTTTCACTATTATGTTAGCTTTATACATTAACCACCGATATGTGACATTTCAATTTTAGGCACTCTTTTTTTATTATCATTACTTAAGCGTTCCTCTGAATATCGATCTTCTCGGTTATTCCATATATCGCGTACGACATCTGTTATCTCCTCGTCAGTGTCTCCAGATCGAAGTAATTCTCTCAAGTCATTTCCTTTGGATGCGAACAAACAAGTATACAATTTTCCTTCCGCAGAAATGCGAGCTCGCGTACATGATGAGCAGAAAGCGTCGGTTACTGATGAAATGATACCTATTTCCTCATCACTACCTTTATAACGGTACCTAGTGGCCACTTCACCAGGATAATGTGCTTCTACACGTTCTAACGGCATAACTTTATGAATCGTATCTACTATTTCTTGTTTAGAGACGACCTCTTTTAACTCCCAACCGTTATAGTTTCCAACGTCCATATACTCAATAAAACGGAGAATATGTTTATTTTCTTTAAAGTATTGCGCCATTTGCAAAATGTCTTGTTCATTTTTCCCTTTTTGAACAACCATATTTATTTTAATTTTCATACCAACTTCAGCCGCAGCCTGTATGCCTTCAAGAACTTTTTGTACTTTGCTTCTATTCCCATTTAAATAGAAAAAGCGCTCTTCTTCTAAGGAATCTAAACTAACTGTCACACGTGATAACCCCGCTTTATATAAATCAGGCGCAAATTTTTTAAGTAACGATCCATTTGTTGTTAAACCGATATCCTCCACACCGTCTATTTTATGAAGCCGCTCAATAAGCTGCGTGAGACCTCTTCTAAGCAACGGTTCTCCGCCTGTAATTCGTAACTTTCTCACACCTAAAGAAACGAAAATACGTGTTATCCTTTCAATCTCATCAAAAGATAAAATTTTATCATTAGACAAAAACGAATAATCAGGACCAAATATTTCTTCTGGCATACAATATCGGCACCGGAAATTACAACGATCAGTAACTGAAATACGTAAATCCTTTAACGGACGGTGCAATTTGTCTAATGTAACTGATTTCATCTTTATTGCCTCACTTCTACTTATTTTATATTTAAAACTCGCTCTGGATGCGTATATACATTTAATGACTGATTACGAATAAACCCTATTGTAGTAATACCTAATTCCTCAGCTAACTGTAAGGCTAACTCGGTTGGTGCTGATTTTGACAAGATAATTTCACAACCAATCTTTGCAACTTTCAATAATATTTCCGAAGAAATACGACCACTGAAAACAATGATTTTATCTTTTATCGAAATATTATTTTTTAAACAATAACCGTAAATTTTATCTAGCGCATTATGTCTACCGATATCCATTCGACTTAAAATAATACCATTCACATCGCACAAAGATGCATTATGAACCCCGCCCGTATGACGAAACGTATCCGCAGATTCCTGCATTTCATTCATTAACCGAAAACAATCCCCGGCAGCAACCTGTACATGGATACCATTCATTTTCTTTGCGCTTAGTGCATCATTTGCGAAAACAAATCCTTGTCTACTCATACCACAACACGAGGTAATATAACGTTTGTTTTGCATTTGTTCATAATATGGGTTTACTTTTGTCGTCGTTACATGTACAAACCCTTCTTTCTCCTGTACCCATATGTCATCAATATCTTCATACTTCCGAATGATTCCTTCAGATGCTAGAAAGCCTATTACCATGTCTTCTATATATTCTGGAGTACTAACCATTGTAACAAACTCCTGTCCGTTCATTTTAATCGTGACTGGAAACTCTGTTACAATGCTGTCCTCTATATGCTTAAATGCCCCTTGTTCATAACGGAAAACTTCTCTTTCTACCTGTATCGGTTTCACGATCAGTACCCTTCCCTCACGTTATATTTTTATCAAAAACAAACACAGAAACTGCGATATCTTCTTCTACTTTCATATCTGAAAATAGATTCACTAATTTCGCTCCAACAAGTTCCTCCAAATGTTCACCTGGATTTGCAGCATATACTTCTTGGATCATTTTCGTTCTAGCCATATGAACCATTTCCGCACCATCCATAGTACTTGAAATAAATTTTTCAGTAGGTGTTAAATTTCCATAAAGAGTTGCAATAGCCATATTTTCAGCAAATACAGTATGAATTCGTTCTGGTCCTTTTCCGAAAAGTTCCTTTCGAAGTTTTCGTATCATATCGTTAAATTCATGTACTTTTTTTGTCATACAATCCTACCCCCAAAAACACTCATTTTACTTTCATATATATTTTACCAAAAGGACCCTTTCATCCAAACTATTTTGCATAAACATTTGGACGAAAAGGTTCACTTTTTGAAGCTTATTCGTCTTTTAATCCTTTACCCATACCTTTTAAGAAATGAAGACCAAACCCAATAGCCCGATTAATATCTGGATCTTTTAATACTTTCATAAGATCGAATATCCCCACTTTTTTATTACTTTCTAGATGTTCATTACCTTCTTCCAGTCCTACTAATAAACTAGCTATAAGTTTTTTCGTAAGTTCTGGGTCAAGTTCTGTTAAAGCACCTGCAGCACCCATCATATTATTAATTAAATTTGTAACGGGTTCACGAGTTACTTGACCGAGGACAATCTTTGCGATCGGTTCTTTCGCTTTCAGCATAGAATTTGCTGCTTCTAGCATACCAATATCATTCAATTCCCCTACTATATTAAACATTTGATTTAGAGCTTCCTCATTATTAGCTAGAAGTTCTTTTAAATCATCTAACTTTTGCTGTTTTATTTCTTCTTCAGTTCGTTCTTGTTTTTGGATCGTTTTAATAGGTGCAGCCATATTCTTTTCTCCTCTCTACTTATCCGTTAAATGCACATACCCCGGACGGGCCCACTTACGATTAACCTCAATACCAGCTTGAGGATGACGCTTTTTATTTCGTGGGTTCGCTTTTGGCATCGGATTTTCGCCATCAACTTCTAACACTTCCATACGCACTTTCGTTTGTTTATAAGCAGGTGTACTCGTACGTATGTCAACTGCAGGACCTGTTAAGAAATTAATTGCCGATTCATTATCTGTAGAGTTCATTGGTAAATATAACTCGTTCGCTTTTACACGGTCTGTTACAAGTGCACGTAATTTTAATGCTCCAAAAGGAGAAACAAGGCGTACTAATGAACCTGTTTTCACTCCACGTTCTTTTGCAAGTTCTGGAGAAACTTCAACGAAAACGCCAGGTACTTTCGTTTGAATACCTGTTGATTTATTTGTCATATTCCCTTCATGGAAATGCTCAAGCATACGACCGTTGTTAATGTGAAGGTCGAACTCAGCTGGGAATTCAGCTGGACGTACCCAGTCAGCAATCGCAAAACGAGCTTTTTTATCTGGGAAGTTAAATCCATCTTGGAAAAGTAGTGGTGTATTCGTTCCATCAAAACTTCCCCAATGGAAACTATTCCAACCTTCCAGCACTTCATAATTTGCTTGTGAGAATAGTGGTGATAAACTTGCCATTTCAGCAAAGATTTCACTTGGATGGCTATAATTCCAATTTGCACCTAATTTATTCGCAACCTCCTGCACGATCCACCAGTCTGGCTTCGCATCTCCAAGTGTAGGAAGAACTTGATATAGTCTTTGCACACGGCGCTCTGTATTTGTGAAAGTACCTTCTTTCTCAAGAGATGGTGCTGCTGGTAATACAACATCGGCATATTGAGCAGTTTTAGAAAGGAAGACATCTTGCACAACGAAGAAATCAAGACTTGATAACACTTCATGTACATGGTTCGCATTAGAGTCTACAAGAGCCATATCCTCTCCGACAAGATACATAGCCTTCATTTTCCCTTCGTCAATTGCGCGAAGCATTTCAATATTATTAAGACCTGGTTCACTACCAATTTTCACTCCGTAAGCCATTTCAAATTTCGCACGTTCCATCTCGTTCGTAACGTGCTGATATCCTGGAAGCCATCCTGGTAAGGTCCCCATATCACAAGCACCTTGTACGTTATTATGGCCTCGAAGTGGATATGCACCAGCACCTGGACGACGATAATTCCCTGTTGCAAGAAGTAAGTTTGAAATCGCAGCGGAAGTATCAGATCCACCTGTATTTTGCGTTACACCCATACCCCAAAGAATACATGTACCATCTGCATCACGAATCATTTCAGCCATTTGAATAAGTGTTTCTTTTGAAATGCCTGTCACTTCTTCTGCATATTCAAGTGTATATTCTGTAAGACTCTCTTTGAAATCTTCAAAGAAGTTTACATTCTCATTAATAAATTGTTGATCATGCCAACCTTGCTCAATCATATATTTCGTCACAGCCATTAACCAAACTTGGTCTGTTCCTTGTTTTGGGCTAATAAAGATATCAGAACGCTCTGCCATTTCTGTTTTACGAAGATCAGCTACAATTAGCTTTTGTCCGTGCAACTTATGCGCACGTTTAATACGCGTAGCTAAAACAGGGTGACCTTCTGTCGGATTACATCCTACAATAATAACAAGACCAGATTGTGCAATATCTTTAATCGTTCCTGCATCACCGCCCATACCAATTGTACGGAATAATCCGTCCGTTGCTGGCGATTGACAATAGCGTGAGCAGTTATCAATGTTATTCGTTTCAAACACTTGTCGAGCTAATTTTTGAATGACATAATTGTCTTCATTCGTAATTTTAGAAGAAGAAATAAAACCGATAGACCCTTTACCGTACTCTTCTTTTATAGAGCCTAATTTATTCGCCACTACATTTAATGCTTCTTCCCAAGTTGATTCAACAAACGTTCCATTTTTACGAATTAAAGGTTTCGTAATTCGTTCTTTAGAATTTACGAAATCCCAACCGAATTTTCCTTTTACACAAGTAGAAATTGCGTTAACTGGCGCATCTGAAGATGGCTGTACTTTAAGGATTTTACGCCCCTTCGTCCACACTTCAAATGAACAGCCAACACCGCAAAATGTACATACTGTTTTCGTCTTCTTCGTACGAGTCTCGCGCATGGACGCTTCTACTTCGGATATTGCGAAAATACCGCTATATCCTGGTTCTACTTCTTTAATAAGATCGACCATCGGTTCAAGAATATCTGGCTTTAATCCCGTCATAAATCCTGCTTCACCGAGCATCGATTTCTCCATTAAAGCATTACAAGGACAAATTGTTACACATTGCCCGCAACTTACGCATGAAGAATCATTTATATCTACTCCATCGTCCCAAATAACACGAGGACGTTCAGCTTCCCAATCGATAGATATCGTTTCATTTACTTGTAAGTTTTGACACACCTCTACACATTGACCACATGCGATACATTGATTAGGGTCATAGCGATAAAACGGATGAGTCATATCAACCTCACTTACATCAACTTTTGGCTCGTAAGGATATTTTTGATGCTCAATCTCCATTAATTCTGCAGTATTATGCAATTTACAGTTCCCATTATTGTTGTCACATACCGTACAGTATAATAAATGATTTTCTAATAATCGATCCATCGCCTCTGTTTGTGCTTCTTTCGCACGAACAGAAGTACGTTCAATGTTCATACCTTCCGTCACTACTGCCGAACAAGAACGCATTAACTTTCCGTCAACTTCTACAATACAAGTGTCACATGTTTGAATAGGATCTACTTCTGGCACGTAACAAATTTGCGGATGTTCAATCCCGTTTTCATTAATAACACCCAATATCGTTGATCCGGGCTCCGCTGTATACTTTTTTCCGTCAATTGTAATATGAACCATGTTGTCATTCATGGTCTTTCCCCCTTTTTGAGAATAAAAAAAACTCCACCACGAAAATATACGCACCACATTTTGGGTACGCTATCATCATGGTGGAGTAGTTTATTAGCACATCTTGCTAAAATACCAATCCATTTATTCATAAATAAAACGATAGATTCATAACAGGTCATATCACGATTCCATCTTTAACACTATAATTATAGCGTTTAATTTTAAAATATACAATATAAAATTTAAGCTATGCATATGTCTGCATGCAATTATCCATAATAACCCATATAAAGTGAAACTAACTCCACTTATTACAAAACAACTAAACAAAGATTTAAACGGATTAATCCACAAAATTCAAAAACAGCAACTTGATCCATTCGGATTTAGTGATTATACGAGAGCATTTCACTATAAAGAGTGGAAAAAGGTTGAAGATGATTGGCCTAGTGCTTTTTCAAAAGCTAGTGTGAAAGTAACACCTACTATCAAAACTTTAGAAAGTGGTATTATTAAATAAGAAAAAACACTCTATTTGCTCTTATACGTTCAAAGAGCAAATAGAGTGTTATCATTCGTATTTTGAAACTTCCTATACAGTCACGCTTCAGTTTCTTTTTCTTCGTTTTCCGCCTGTTCCAATCTTTGTTGCTCTGCTATTTCAGCTGAAATCATCCCGTAATAAATTTCTGGATATAATCCAAATATTTGATATACACTTCCTAAAAATGGCATCAGAATCCCTCTTTTCTAAAGTTGTATTGCCACTCTTAAGGATTCCCTTTTCATTCATTATACATTCGTTTTTGGCGATTCTTCTTCATCGTGAACGTGTAATAAATTTTGCCACTTTTTATACGGTGCACTATTTGGATCCACATACCCTTTCGCATACGAACGATCCCACAATTGTTTAATAAACATTTCTTTTTCTTTCTTTGCAACCATATCGGAACCTGTACCGTAATAGTTTTGGAAATACAGCTCAATTTCATCAAGGAATAACCTTAATAATTCATCTGACGTTTCTTCTAACGTCGGGTCATATTTCGCTTCACGGTCATACATTAAAATCATATCTAATAGATTGTGAACATGTTCTTTCCTAAGCCATCTTACATCTTGGGCTCCTAATACGAACGGATGTGTATATAAATGTCCGCCTTGTATCATAGCTTTTTCTTGTTCTTCTTCAAACCTGGACAAGATGTTTTCATAAATAAATGGATTATGAAGTAATGCCCGGTGTAATTTATAACTTTCATTTGAAATATTTTTCCCCATCGACTGAATGAGAAAGCTTCTTCCAACTCCGTTATATTGATACACAAACTGTCCATCAACAGCAACTAAACTAATCCAGCGATACATATACGCATACAATAGCGCTCGATTACATTTATCATAATCTAACTTCGTTTGAGTCGCATTCAAATCTGGCATAAAGGCCGGTAAGTGCCAATACTTATCTAAATGCGGCGTTAAACTAGATTTTTTACTATTTAATTTGTTTACGCGTCGATAATACGATTGGAAGTAGTCACCTTTATCATTCATAAACCCGTTCGCAATATGCCCTGATGATAATTTCGGAAAGTCTTGCAGTGATAATCCGTAATGCGCCCGATAACAGATTACTTCAAATGGTGAAAAAGCTTCATGTACTGTATCTTTTTCTTTAAACATTTCTTGAATTAATTCCTCTTGTAGCTCTTTCTTTAACGAAGGATGTATACCCCAATATTGTAATTCCCTATGATGTGCAACTTTTGGAACGAACGGACTTGCTAAATGGAACAGGTCTTCAATTTTTTCACGAACGTATTCATCACGATCACGCTTCTTATAATCTGCTTCTTTTCGTAACGCCTCAACGATATTCAGCTCTAATTTATCACGATAGCGTACTTGCAGTTCATCATAACAATAGCTCAGTATATGCTCGCGGTAGAAATCTTCAACCTTTTTCGACTGGATCTCTTCCGTTTTCGCATCCCGGCAATATTCTCCGTACAAACTCATATAAATTTCCGCTGATATATCTTTCGGTAATACACCTAAATTTAAATGTTGTTGCATATCTTGCCAAATCTTTTCTTGCAACTTCTCTTCAGCTAATACGTATACATTCGTTGGATTTGTTTTCCCTTCAAACTCCTTACTTCGTTTTTGAATTTCAAACAATAAATTTTCACGTGTTTCATGTAAATTATCAAAAAATCTTTCCCAATATTGAATCATTTTATTAACCGCTTGGTATAGCGATTGATACACAAGTTCTAATAACATTTCTTTACGATATTCATTTAATTTGTGTACATATTGCGTTACGATGTCTTCAAATTCTTTTTTGAACAAACGTTGCTGATTATTAACCATTTTTCCAAACCAGCCTTGTTGCTGAGCAATTTCAACGCGGCGAACAGCCGTTACCGTTCCATCAATATTACTCACATTAAATTTCTTATCGTAGTTTTGAATTAAATTACGCTTTTGTTCATTATTCTCATGTAACCGATTCATTTTTTCTACTAACTGCTTTCGAATTTCATATAACATAAAACGCGCTGCTACCGGATGAACGGGATCTGTTTTCTTTAAAAACCACGTATTTAATTGATAGGACTGCCCTTCAGAACCACTTGGTGAAAAACGATCTGATTCAATCATGTCATATAATAGCGTCGTTACATGTTCATGTACACGGCTCGGAATTGCATACGCATATAAACGCACCGCATGATCAACTCTTGCTACTTCACCTTTCATTTGTTCCATCATTTTCAGTTTCGCACCCGATATTTTACACTCATGTTGCAGGCGGTTTAATTCTTCATCTTTTTGCACTGTACGGTGTACATAGCTTTCGACAGCCTCTAAAAACAACTTAGACTTTGCGACACCGACCTTACCACCCTCTGCTCCTTCACGTGTTTCATTGTACATTTGTCTATAGAAAATATGAGCTTGTTCTGGACGAGTAGCAAGATGTTCTAAATCTTCTAAATAACTTTTACCACGCTCTGGTTTTTCACGCTGCATACCACGTTTTACATCTTGATCGTATCTTTGCTTCTTCTCTTGAAACAGTTGATCTAAATGAAGCCACGATTCATCTAAACCTTGCACAGCCCATTTTAAAGCACAATATTTTAACACATGTTCATATGGATAAATGAGCTTTGCCGTTCCTGCCCCGCAATATCTACCTTTCCCACTCGATTCTGCCAATTGCTGAATTTGATTATCCTCTTGTGCAAAATGACTTGTAGACATTGGACTGAATAACTGTAAATAAATCGTATTTGTCATTTGCTCCATATAATCCGATAAATTGTGTAAATGATGCCCATGTAAATTTTCATAATCGTATAAGAAACAATAATTGTATGGTAAATGGTGCTGTTTAATCGTATGATTCGTTCTTCCATCCTCATCCACTTGATCAGGACGGTATTCTAATTCAATTGTTACACCACCACGTTTTGATAATTCCCCAGTAGAACCGAGTGTAATAGCGTGCAACTCTTTCAAAGACGCGTAGCCATTCGCTTGCACAGTTTCAAATTCTTTCGCACTAACCGTCCTCGTCTTCACTAAAACATCCGGCATTAAAAACGCACCGCGAATTAAAATGTTATGATGCTGCAATTTCTTCCGAAGCATTTCACGTAAATATAATGCGATTTGTAGAAACATCCCTGAACCTGTTCCACCTGCTAGCGACGTTACAATAATGACACGCACACCATATTCTGTCTGATCACTTGTAACCGGAAAAATTTTCTCAATTTCTTGCCAAAAAGAAGTTAATTTATCTTCCTTCATCGCAGCACGTAAAGCTAACCGGGAAATGACGCGCAACTGCCCCGCCCCTTCTGTTAACGGTTTATCCAGTATAGTCGGGTCCATCGGAAACCACTCTGGAATCGTTGGATCTCCCGCAATGTACTCTCTCGGTGTTTTACTCGAACTCGTTTGCGTCTTAAATTTCCGAATATGATCAAATTTACTCAATGTATTCACATCTGTATCAAATACATGCATCGCTACCTTCTTACGACGTTCTTCTGGTAATTTTTCATATATTTGATGTGTCACAGTACTACCGATTCCACCTAAACCAATTAATATCGTTGGAACTTGTAATGTCATGTGAACCACCTTCCTATTCTTGCTTGTTTAAAAAGAAGGGGAAAGGGAGTAACGAATCCACCACCCTCTTATCCCGATCTACCTATTCACATTCGTACCTGTAAATTTCCTTACCATACCCTCTATCAATTACTAAAAGTTCATTTGGATACAGTGTCTTATGTTCCATTCCTACTTCGTCCTCGGTTATAAACATCCCATCAATAATCATTCCTACTACTTGTGATTCTTTTGCTACAAATATCGATTTCGATCCTTTCTTTGCTATAAACGTAACGGATTGCACAGTCTTTCTTTCTGCTCTAAACGGGATACCAAAATAATGTTTCCACCATTTATTCCGAAGTAACTCTGGTTCAGATTGATATAGCCAATCTTTCGCCACCTCTTGATCCCATTCGTAATATAATAGTGCTTTCCGGTGAAATCTCGGTCGAACAATCCATCCTAAAACGATTATTCCTACTATTAACAGTAATAAAGTGATAGGAATGACAAACTTAAAAATAAGCGCATATTTTTCATAAAACGGTGCATTTTGAATATGAAGTAATATTTCTTTCTTTACTTCTTGTAATCTTGAATCCTGCACTATGATGGTAGCTTCTACGGTGCCGGTATCTGTAAAATTGAATGTGTCGGAGTAATAAGGACGTGGATAAACGTAAATTTGATTACCATGTTGTTTTATTTCATAGTTGATTGATTGTTTAGATGTGACACCAGTAGATTTTAATAGTTTCTTTACAGCCTCTTCTGTCATTGGCTTACCATCTAACTCTGGTTGCAGAATAAACGGTTTACTATTCTCTAAATTTGTTACTTTTTCTTCATAACCTCTCGTAACAGCTTGAAGTGATAATTTTGGTTTTTCAGTTGTTTCGATTTTAAACTCTTTCGTCTGTCTGTAAAATCCCTTTATATTCATATGAACTTTTCCGCGTATTAACCCTTTATCAAGCTTCGTTTCGTAATAAAAAACATGTCTTTTATCGTCCCACTTCATCGTATATTGTTTCCCGTCTATTTCTACTTCTGCTTTAAAGTAAGAAGATTGAATTGGTAATTCCGTAGGCTTCGCTTCAATAACAGCCGTAGCACCTTCGTACATTTTTTCAACGTTCTTTTGACCATTATCATCTTTGTCATAAGTAGAAACAGTATAGTTAAGCGCCGGTTCAACAAGTACTTGTAACCCCTCTTTCTCAATGTCCTGGTCCACTTCTATCGTATATGTTCCTGGCTTAATGATTTCCTGATTCTCCGTACTTATATGAACTATATTTCCAAATAATTTTGCTTCTCCTGGTGCATGTATGGAAAAAGAAGATTGTAATTGTAATGGTTTAGAAATTTGTGTGACCTGATAATCGGGCAGTGAAGGCGATTGTCGTACAAGTGTCATGCGCTTTAATGGAAATGGTGTCGTAATCTCTACTTTTTTCCCTACTACTTTCGTTTTTACAATCGATTCAACAGAAGAGAATGGATCTCGATTTGCCACTAATGCTGCTACTTGATTTACACTTTTCACAATACCATCCTCACCACTAGATGGCATCGTAACACCATTTATCTCTTTCTTCCATATTTCTTTAAACGTATTTAGCTGTTCTTTTTCTTGCTGCCCTAAATCCTCTTCCATCGTAATTAAGACTGGATGTAACGATATCTTTTTTGCATCCATTTCTTTCTTAAACTGTGCTAACTTCTGTGTAATTTGTTCTTTTCCGCCAACCTTATCTTTCTCCAAATCGTTAAATGCCCCGTCAGTTAATACAATAAGCCAAAATTCACGTTTTCCATCTATATCTGCTTCCTTTTTTATAGATTGCATCGCCGTTTCTACTGCGCTAAATGGAGTATTTAAATACGTTTTCCACGCTCCGATTCCATCAATTTCTGTTTGCCTTTTATCTTTTGTTAACGTAATATTTAACGGATCATTCGGCCGACTCATTGGAACGTAAGAAAATTTATCTTTCTCATCTAATAGTGCAACTAAACTTTGCAAAGCGTAGTTGGCATACTTCCAGCGATCGTTATTTCTCATGCTGCCCGAATCATCATATACAAGTGAAACGACCCTTTCCTTTGCCTCCTCTCCTTTTGCAAAAGTCCAAAAAGGATGTAACCATATAAATAGAAACAATATGAACGTGGCACAAATTCGAATTTTCATGATGAGGCTTCGCCACCTTTGTAGACAAATTCCTATGTTTAAATTTATGAGAGGAAACAAGATATATGACTTGTATTTTAGGACAACAGTTCACAGCAATATCATTATGTAAATAAAAATGAAATAATTCCACATTCCATTTCAAATCTTTTCCTTATTATATATCCGAGATAACACATAACTTTCATACTTTTCCCCCTATAAATTCCACCATTAAAGTTTGATTTTCTACTCCATACAAAAAGTAAAGAGCACGCTACTACTAGCGCACTCTTTACTTTTTCACATATACTTCAACAATCGGGTTTTCCTTCTGATCCGCATGTAAGCGTATATTTTCTTCACCTGTATGATAAATACTTGCTAACAACATAACCGTAAGTACATTAGGCGTCTTCGCATCACTTCCATATTGCCTTTCAAGTGCTTCCTTATATTCAAAATCCAAATCCCCCTGCACATATGTATACACTTCAAAACCATCTTCCAAATTACAAACTATTGTATCAATAATATCCGCTCCTACTTGTTTCTTCATTTCACCTCGCAAGGCTTCTGTAAACTCTCTCCAAGGAACTTCATATGTTTGAAATTGATCTGTAGACTCCACTTTGTATCCTCCTCAATATATGCTTCTTCGTATATTTCCCTTTTCGCGTAAGATATACAACAGCAAAAGAAACTTATATAAGCTGCAACTTTAATGAGTGGGTTTTTTCCCTATGAACCTTAATACAGATTCTCTTGAACGTTCAATTTCTTTAATATTTTCATCGTAATATTTAGATGCATACGCATAGAAGATTATGTCAATAGTCAGAAATTGGGCAAATAATGAACTTGTTGCTGCACTACGAAATTGAGCCTCTGGTGCACGAACATGATGTAAGGACATATCAACTTTATTGGTTAATCTGTTATTCCCAAATCGAGACAATCCAATTGTTTGAATACCAGATGCTTTAGCAATGTCAACAAGTCGCAATACTTCTCCAGTTTCTCCACTATTGGATATACTAAAAAACACACAATTTTTTGTTGATGCAGCAAGTGCTGTAGCCATGATATGTGCATCCTGATATGCACTTACAATCTTTCCTAAACGTAACCATTTTTGAGTAATATCTTCCGCAACAAGCCATGAAGCTCCTAATCCATAAACATAAATAACATCTGCATTTCTCATAGCTTCAATTATTTGATCGAGAACAACTTCATCTAAATAAAGTGCCGTTTCTTGTATCGCTTGTACAGAGTTGGAAACTATTTTTTCTTTAATAGCCGTTATTGTTTCATTTGGTTCAATATCATAAAAACCTTTCTTTTCTGGATATGAAAGATGTGATGATAAAGATACCTTTAACTCTGAAAAACTAGAAATTTCAATAGAACGACAAAGCCTAGTGACCGCAGAACTGCTCGCATTAGCATGAGTAGCTAATTCATGTATAGTCATTCTAACAACTTCTTGTGGATTGTTTAAAATATATTGTGCTATTTTCCTTTCAGATTTTGGTAATTGATGTAATAAACTTTCAATTTTTAATAATACATTCGCTACATGCATTTTGGATTGCCCCTTTAACTTTTAATTAGCCCATATATTTCAGAGCTAAATAATAACATCCTAATGTAGATGATACATCTTTTAAAATAAATTGTACTTCCGGTTTTTCTTGTTTGATTTTCCTAATAAAGGAAGTCTGTACGATTGGTATATTAGTTAACACACTCCCTTTAATAGCAATTGTAACATTGTTGTCAAAATTTAATTTTTTACAAACATCAAGCGTAATCTTAGCAAGATGATCCCCTGCTTGTTTGAGAATATTCTTTGCAAAATCATCACCTACTTTTGCTTGTTGAACGATTATCGGAACAAAAGAAGCAATCTCCGCCTTAGTTGAGGCATAAATATATTTTTTTAACTCAAGCACACTCTGATAACCTAGTTTTGTTAGTATCAACTTAGTTAGGTCACTATAACTTAATCCCTCATCTTCTTCTTGCGTCATTTTAATAAAAACCTGCATGGCAATCCAATAGCCACTTCCTTCATCACCAAGAATATGTCCCCAGCCACCTGCCGATTTTTCAATATCATTTTGAACTCCAATACTAACAGATCCCGTCCCTGAAATTGTTAAGATACCATTTTTACCTTTTAGTAAAGCAGCATGTGCAATAATTCCATCATTTACAATCATAAATGGAATATTAAACGCATCAGAAAGAGCATCTTTTATACCTTTTGTATTTTTAACCCCTCCATACCCAGCTAACCCTAAGCATATATACTGGCACCCTTCATTTTTTAAAGGCACTAAGCATTCTTTAATAGCATCAATAATGTTAATAATGGCTTGTTTTTCACCTAAAAGTAAGTTTCCGCATCCAGCTTTACCTTCACTTATTTTTTCACCAGTTAAATCATAAGCCACTGCTTCAGTTTTAGTACCCCCACCGTCTACTCCTATAATATAATTCATATAGATTCCTCCTCCATAAAATAAAACCTCAATCAATGCCCTATTGATTATTCCCCCTAACCAAACGAGCTTTTATGGGTATTTTATCTCCTATCTTACAGCTTCGCTTCCACCAACTTTTGAGGTGAGATTATTCCTATTCTCCAATAATGGGATAAACAAAAAAGGAAGGAGCGTTCTGTTCCTTCCTTTCCCCCTTTTTGGGATTTTTTTCGCTAAAATCAATTAATTAAAAATTGGAATTTCTCCCAAGGATCTAGATAATCAAGGAGAAAAATTTCTTCCTCAATTATCCTGCCAACTACATTTGTTTTACCTGAATTATCCATTTCCTTCAATGCAATTTGCAATTCACCTTTATATTGTCCGTATAACTTATTTTCAATTAAAATGTCTCCCCTTCTAATATTAGGGGTATAAGTTGGTTCAAATTCTTCTCGTTTATATTTTACACGTGATTGAGTCGAGCGAATAAGATATTCTGAAACGTCTCCACGATAGAAATGAGGTTCTTCTAGCACAATCTTTTTTTCTAGCTCTGTAATCGTGTCATATAGTTCTATATTAAACGTAAACAGCTCACTGTTTAATTTACCGAGCGCTTCTAATTCAACCTCTGATGCATATGCGTTAGCAATAATCACATCATCGATTACTCCGGTTGCAAATAAGTGTTTTGCTTGCGTTTCTATTGGTAATTCACGATGCATTTCAAGTGTACATAAACCTTCCGTTACTGGCCAAGGACCGTAAGTTGCTGCTTGCGAACTAATAAAAGCGGACGTTCGAATATTATGAATTTTGAATTTTTCGCAACACTTTAGAAAATGATCATAGCTTAATCCTGCATAACGATGAGGATAAAAGTTATGTGAACCAACTAAGTTCTCTTTATTAGGCTTATAAGCAATAATATTATCTAAATAATTCGTTGCATTACTCATATTAATTTCAATTTTTAAATTATAAGGATTATACGTCATGATAGACTCTTCATTCCCTGTAAATCCCATATCAAGGCGGATTCCATGCGCTCCTAAATCAGCAAAGAATGATAAATCAGCATAGGATATATCTAAATCCCCAAATACACGAGGAGAAATATCGACCATTACTTCCATATCTAATTGATTTGCAAATTCAATTATTTCTTTAAATTCCTTAATAATGTTTTCTTTATCACCTTCTACCGAAAGCAGGCAAGTAAAGATTTTTTTGAACCCATATTTATGCGCTAATGCAATATACTCCTTATCCTTTGCTATGGTTGAATGTTCCGGGTAAATAGAAATACCTAATTTTCTCATCTTTATATCACCTTTACCTTTCTACATCTCCCATTATTGCTGCGGTGCTAGTTTTTTTATAATGCGAATCATATGTTCAATGAGCTTTTGTTCACTTATCGCTGTCATCAAGTGATCTTGAGCATGAATCATTAACAATGTTTTTTCACTTTGAGCTCCATTCAATTCAGCTTGAATTAACTTTGTTTGTGTTCTATGAGCCAAGCTAAGCTCTTCCCCAGCTTGGTTAATAAGTTCTTCTGCTCTTTCAAAGTTAAATTCTTCTGCAGCTGTTAAGGCTTCATAAGCTAGTCCTCTCGCATTTCCACCGTGAGAAATAATTTCAAAAATTTCCATTTCATTATTATTGATTTCTGTTGACATATCATGACACTCCTAATCGTAATAAATTTTAGACACGGCACTCTCTAAAAGAATCAATATTTCAAAGAATATCAGATTGCAATTAGTCCTTAATATTACATTTATTATTATTCTAATCATCTAAAAAATAGTGGTAAATACTCTTTATGCGCTTCTAATAGTTTCTGTAATACGGCTTCTGCTAAATCATCACTTGGAATAAGTGGATTAATTGATAATGCTAATAAAGCCTTATCATAAGAACCTGTTACAGCTGCCTCAGCACCTACTCTTTCAAATGATTTAATTTGTTGAATTAATCCCTGAACCTGAACTGGTAATTTCCCCATTGTTATAGGAACTGGTCCATTCTTTGTTACAATACAACTGACTTCTACAGCTGAATCATAATCGATTTCAGTAATGGATCCTTTGTTCTGGACATTTAAAACTTGAATGTCTTTTTTATCATTATAAATAGAAGAAATAACATTACACGCTGCGTCACTATAATACGCACCACCTCGTTTTTCTAATTGCGGAGGTTTAATGTCAAGTTTTTCATCTTTGTATAAATCAAATAGATCTTCCTCTAGTTTTTTGACAATTTCAGCACGAGTTTGCCCCGATTTAAATGCTTCTAATTCTTCTTCTAAAATATTCTTTGTTTTATAATAATAACGATGATATGGGCAAGGCACTACACCTAATGATTTCAAAAATCTTGGATTCCAAGGAAGAGGTGCAATATTCTTCATTGTCATTTGGATTTCTGGATTTCCTAGCATATCAAGCACTTTCTCCGTCACTTCCTGATCATCAACGTACACGTGTGTCCCAAATACCATGTGGTTTAATCCAGCAAAATCAATGTGTACTCTCCTCATCTCCACACCTAGCATTTTTGAAATAGACATATGCATATTAAATGGCACATTACATACACCAATAACTTTTTTATGCTTGCTGTAACGAAGAAGAGCTTCCGTTACCATTCCAGCAGGATTTGTAAAGTTAATTAACCATGCATTCGGACAAAGTTCTTGCATTTCTTCTGCGATTTCTAAAAGCACGGGGATTGTTCGTAATGCTTTAAATAGCCCACCTGCACCATTTGTTTCTTGGCCAATTAGTCCCATTTGCAAAGGAATACGTTCGTCTTTAACTCGGGCATCTAGTAAGCCGACTCTCATTTGTGTTGTCACAAAATCAGCACTCTGTAAAGCTTGACGACGGTCTAATGTTAAATGGATTTCCATTGGAACTCCCGCTTTTTCAACCATTCTTCGTGCCAAGGCACCTACAATTTCAAGTTTTTCTCTTCCTTCCTCAATATCCACTAGCCAAATTTCCCTAACTGGTAACTCATCATACCGTTTAATGAAACCTTCAATTAATTCTGGCGTGTAACTAGATCCGCCACCAATTGTAGCAATTTTTATTCCTTTTTGCTTTTCCATTTCACTAACACCTCATTTTAGATAACGAACTTTTTTACTTTACGCGTAGACAATGGGGTAACAAATTAGTGCACTTACTACTATTAAAGACAAGAACAAAATTAACGCTTGTTTCTTGTTTTTAAACTTACCTTCAACCAAAGTAATAATAACGGTTAATCCTGCACTGAAGGCAAAGGTATTACCTAGGTACAGTGACAATTGTTTATCTATTCCACCTACATTCATTAAAGGATTAAAGATAAGATTAAAAACAAGAATAAAACTAAAAAGTAAAAATGCACTTTTGTAACTAAAAAAGTGAATTTTGGATGTTGAATTCATTTTTATCCCCCTTTTCTTTTTCATATTAAAAGGAGCTTGAAGCCATTAGTCCCAAGCTCCCTTTCAGATATTTTTATAAGACCGCGCTTGTTTCCTCAGTTGTTTCTGTTGGATTTTCTTGTGCTAAAAGCTTTTTATCATACATTTTAAAGAATGGTAAATAAATAGTAACTGAGATTGCAATATTAACTAATACAAGAATAATTGCTCTCCAATCACCACCTGTCGAAAGGTAAGCACCTATTGGGGCTGGCAATGTCCACGGAACCATTACATACGTTGGACTAACTAATCCCATTGACGTTGCTATGTACGCAAGTGTCGCACCAATTAATGGTGTTATAACAAACGGAATAATTAAGATTGGATTTAGTACAATTGGCATCCCAAAAATAACAGGTTCATTGATATTAAATATACTAGGAACAATTGTTGCTCTCGCCATCGTCTTACTATAACTAGATTTTGCTGTTAATAACATAGCAATTACTAGCCCTAATGTTGCACCAGAACCACCAATCCAAATAAACCATTGGAAGAATGTTTCAGGAGCTATGTGCGGAATTGCCTCCCCAGCTGCAACTGCTGCTGAGTTATTAGCTAAGTAAACCTCCCAAACTGGACGAGCAACAGCACCTACAACTGATACCCCATGAATACCGAATGACCAGAAGAATGTTATTAAAAAAACAGGAATTAATACGCCCGGTAATGTATCTCCCGCTTTAATAAGTGGTGCAACAGCTTTATCAACAAGTGAATGTAGATCAATACCAAAGACTACTGTAATTATTGTCATGATAACCAATACAATTGTAACTGGTATTAATGCTTCAAATGAACGGGCTACAGAATCTGGAACGGACTCTGGCATTTTTATTGTGAAATTTTTGGTCTTACATAGACGTAAAGTTTCAACCGCAAATATGGAAACAATCATCCCTACAAAGAGTCCATGCCCGCCAAGATTTGACATTGGCAATACAAAACCTACACCCTCTATCATTTTTACACCTATTGTAAACAAGAATGCAGCTACCGATAGTAACCCTCCTGATAGAGGATCTAACTTATAACTTTGAGACAAGCTATAACCTATTCCAAAGGTAATATATAGTGTCATAATAAACATCGTTAATCGATAGGGTATTAGAATCTCTGCGACATGTTTTGCTGCCCATTCACCTATTGCGGAATCTGGTGCTACAGGTGGGAACGCAATAATAAGAAATAAACTCCCGAAGATGATGAATGGTAGAGCGGAAACTACCCCGTCACGTATTGCACGTAAATGTTTTTGCTCAGACAATTTAGCCATGGGTGTTGAAAGATTATTTTCTAAAAAATCGACAAATTTATTCATTTGCATTTTCCCCTTTAGCCATTTAATGGTTAAACCTATTTGTTAGATTATTACTTTACTAGTTCGTTTACTAACCTTAATAGAGTGGGTCCACCCAGAGGACTGTATGCTTGAGCTGGGATTACTTGACATGGCACTCCTGCTTCATCTGCAGAGTTTTTAAAACTATCAAAACGATGTTTTACTTGTGGAGCTACCATTGCAACATCCCAACCTTTACGTACTTCTAAATCAAATTCTTGAGTACCAACTGCCAATACCTCTAAAGCTATCCCTTGTTTTTCGCCTTCCTTTTTTAAAGCGTTTACAATAATTGCACTTGACATTCCACCAGAACATACGAATAATACCTTCATCTTTATTCCCCCTACTAATTCTTTTTTATTTAATACATTTTAAATCGCTTTTCTTATAAATCCTTCTGCTGCTTTTAAGCGTTCTACTGCCTCTTCATAAGAAGCACTTGTCAAAATCATGACAATAGCAATTTTAGGCTGATTATTTGCCTTTACTAAGTATTCTTCCGCCACTTTGTAACTACATTCAGTGGCATCCATAATAATACGCTTTGCACGTTCCACTAGCTTTTCATTTGTTAACTGTAAATCTACCATTAAATTCCCATAAACTTTTCCAATTCCAACCATAGAAGCTGTCGAGAGCATGTTGCATACTAATTTTTGAGCAGTTCCGGCTTTTAAGCGCGTAGATCCCGTCAATATCTCAGGTCCGTTTACAACTTCAATAGCAACTGTAGCAATTCTTCCAATCTCTGACTCTTTATTACAGCTTATTGAAACTGTGCCTGCCCCAATTTGATTTGCATAATTTAAGCCTGCAATAACATAAGGAGTACGCCCACTTGCAGCAATCCCTACTACAACATCCTTACTAGTTAATTGAATTCCCTCTAAATCTTTAGGGCTTAATGTAAAACTATCTTCTGCCCCTTCAACCGCCTTAACAAATGCACTTTCTCCACCTGCGATTAGACCTATTACTTTACTAGGATCAGTATTAAACGTTGGTGGACACTCTACAGCATCCAATAATCCAATCCGTCCACTTGTTCCAGCTCCTAAATAGATTAATCTCCCACCTTGTTTCATTGATGCAACAATCATCTCTACAGCCTTTGCAATTTGAGGAAGTTCCTTTTGAACACTGTAAGCAACTTTTATGTCTTCTTCATTCATCACCTCCAATAAATTAAGCGTTTTCATTTCATCTAAAAACATAGTCTTTTCATTGCGACACTCCGTTGTTAAATGCTCTATCATATACATCATCCCTCTACCATTCGTAATCTAATCGCTTTCGTTGATACGACTATAACACCATTAAAAATAAATTTCAATTATTCTCTAAAAAATTAAAATGAAATTTCAAAACTGTATACAACTAGAATATTAGAGAGTATAATACATAATTGTTAACGCTTACAAAATATGAACTATACAGATAAGAAAGGGATTCATACTATTGAATAAAAAGACTTCGTCGGTAAATTACATTACCTTCAAAGACATAAACTGATCTTTCTAATCTTAATGAAATACCTGAAATCATCAAGATTATATAATACCTCACGGACAATTATACTTTTATCCAAGTATTCCAAAAGAACAACAATTAATGATTGACGCTACCATGTGAAATATTGGGAAATATGACATCAATGTAGATCTATCCTTACCAGATTACTAACGTCACTTTTCCTGGTGAACCTATATAGTACATTTATAAATATAGGAGACTGGCGCTGTGACAATGTAAATAATCTTGTTAAACGTATTTAAACAAAACATTAAGTTTCAACTTATCATGGTTTTATAAGAGCGAATATTATAATTTAAAAATATATGTAAAGTAGGTGTAATGATAATGTACATTGTTGGTTTAATGTCCGGAACATCATTAGATGGTATTGACGCTGCGCTTGTACGTGTAAATAATTACGGTGTAAGAACGGAAATAGATATGATTGAGTTTATAACATATCCTTTCCCAAAGGATGTTGAAGAAGAAATTATACAGTCTTTGTCTGTTGATACCTCCAACGTGCAACTAATTTGCAGTTTAAACTTTAAGCTCGGAAAATTATTTGCAGATGCTGTAAAAGAAGTTTGTAAGAAAGCTAGACTACCTTTAGAACAGGTGGATCTTATAGGATCCCATGGACAAACTATTTACCATCAACCTACACAAGAAAAAAACTGGGTACCCTCAACGCTACAGATTGGTGAACCCTCGGTAATTGCTTATGAAACAAATACAACCGTAATTTCTAACTTCCGTACCATGGACATAGCAGCAGGTGGACAGGGCGCTCCTCTGGTACCTTATACTGAATATATTCTTTATCGAAGTAAAGCAAAAGGAAGATTATTACAAAATATAGGTGGTATTGGAAATGTAACTGTTTTGCCTAAGCAAGCCTCGCTTAATGAACTGTATGCCTTTGATACAGGACCCGGGAATATGATTATCGATGAAATATGTCGCCAATTGTTTAACGTAGAGTACGATAAAGGTGGTAATTTAGCTAAACAAGGAAAAATAAACGAACAGCTCTTATCATACTGTATAAATCATCCCTATATTATGAGCCCTCCACCAAAAACAACAGGTAGAGAATTATTTGGTAAGCAGTATGTTGACATACTATTAAGTAAGTTTGATTCACTTTCCAACCACGATATAGTAGCGACCATAACAATGTTCACAGCAAAATCCATTGTAGATAATTATTGCAAATTCATCTTTCCACAAGTTAAAATCGACGAAGTCATTATTGGGGGCGGTGGCAGCTATAATAAAACTTTACTCAACATGATTCAATCACTACTTGGGGAATCAATTCAAGTTTATACCCAAGAAGAGTTAGGATACTCTTCTGAGGCTAAAGAAGCTGTAGCATTTGCTCTTCTAGCAAATGAAACATACCACGGTAACGCAAGTAACGTCCCAAACGCTACAGGTGCAAAAAATGCTGTCATCCTAGGAAATATATCCTTTCCTTTCCCGAATCAATGGATTAAGAAAAGAAATTCTGCGGAATAAAGTGAATTTCCCATCAGCAAGAATCTTCTTCATCTCCAGCTGATTATTAGATCGAACCACTCTAGATTTTTACGGTATTTTTGTGCATGGTTATCTTTAAACGAGTTTATTATCTTCATACACTAAATAATATAGTTACTATAATTAACACAAATAGTTTTTTAGTGTCACTGCCATTTTTAATACAAACTACTGCCCGTCCATATTTCCCCTTTCCTATAACAATTATGATAGATAGGTCATTCGTACAAGCCGCACTTGTCCCCCTTACATATCGTATTACTGTAATGGGGAAGGAGGAAAGAACATGCATAGACAAAAATGTTATGATACATGCCAACGCTATTTCGGAAAAGTTGTTCGAATTGAAGATCGTGATGGTCGAATTCATTTAGGAAAAATAATCGATGTGACAAAAGATTCCGTATGGATCGAACCAATGCAGCAGCGCTCATCTTTTGATACAGGATTCGGATACTATGACGCGTATGCAAGCGGTGGTTGTGATCTTTGCGGCGGCCTTAGTAGATGTGATAACTGTGGATTTGGATGCGGTGGTGGATTCAGTGGTGGATTTAGTGGTGGATTTAGTGGCTGTGGATGCGGCGGTCGTGGTTGCGGCGGTTGTGGCGGCGGTGACTGGGGCCTTGAACTCGGATTTGGCTTTATTTTTGGAATTACTTTGGCTGCATTATTTTTCATCTAACTATAATAAAGAGTTGGCTATCCTTAGCCAACTCTTTTTCTCTATTTTTCACATATAAAAATCCGATGTCCTAAAATATGTTGATACATAAGCAGTACTTGTTCGTGTTGTACCCACGCCTCATACAATTCTTCCGGAATATACGGTGATGCATTCCACTCCGGCTCTTCAATATGCACTGCAACTGTTTCTGCAATGGTACCGCCACCGACAACTGTGATTCTTTTAAAGTTCGCAGCTTTAAATAATTGAATCCACTCATTCTCCGTTAATAATTCTTTCATACCGTATAATTGTACAATCTTTTCTTCCTCATTCTTCTCAATGTGCCTATCAATAATCATTTCAATCACAACAAGTTTCCCAGCCTTCTGTAATACACGATAACACTCCGAAATAACCTTTTCTTTATTCGTGAAAGCGATTATTGATTCTCCAAGTACAAGTTCATACGAATCATTTAAACACGGTAATTGTTCCACATCACCTGGTATCAATTTTATATTCAAACCATTAAACAACCATCTATCTCTCGCTTTTTGAATCATAATTTCATTCTTTTCAACCGCCGTTACTTTATAACCTAATTCTTTTGTCATGTAAGCAGCTGTTTTCCCTGTACCACAACCTATCTCAAGGACATTTGCTCCATGTCTAAGAGGCAGTTGTGCTAACAATTTTTTTGTTAACGTAAAGCCACCAGGATGAGCACTCCCTATTCCGTAATAAGCTAAAAAATCGATGTATGTGTTTCGTTTCATGGGATTCTCCCTTTTTTATTTTATATATTCGGAGCAGGAAGAAAAGTGCATAGAAAAAAGGGCGCATCACGCGCCCCCTCATCTTACTTATCATCAGAAATATATGCCCATTTGTAGCTGTAATCTCCACCAACTGGATGGTGAACAATACCTTTTACTTTCGGTCTTTGAACGATAGCATCACCACGTTGATATAACGGTGCGATTGCAGCATCTTCAAGTAACATTTTCTCAGCTTTTAGCATGCTATCCCAACGATCTTTCGTTTTCGTTAATAGCTCACCTTTACCTTTTTCTACAATTTCATCATATTTTGGATTTGAATATCCAGTTTGGTTATGAGGACCATTTGTAACGAACATATCAATGAATGTCATTGGATCTAAGTAGTCAGGTCCCCAACCAGCGTAAGATAAATCATAATCTTGATCTGATTCTAATTTTAATTTTTGTTTAAACGGCTGGTTTTTCAAATTCACTGTTAAGCCTGGTAAGTTCTTCTCAAGTTCACCTTTTAAGAACTCCCCTACTTTTTTCGCATTATCGCTATCATAATTTAATAGCTCTACCGTTACTTGATCTTTTCCAAGTTCTTTTTTCGCTTTTTCCCAATGTTCTTTTGCCTTTTTCAGATCTGTTTTTAAAATATCTCCGTTCTCTTTACGGAAATCTTTTCCATCCGGACTCTTCGCAAATTCTTTTGGCACTAAGTAATCTGCAGGTGTAGATCCGTCATTTAAAATAACATTCGTTAAGCCTTTCTTATCGTACGCCATCGCAATCGCTAAACGTAAGTCTTTATTCTTTAACACTGTATCTTGGCCACCACGTTTTTGGTTTATACGTAAGAAGTACGTTGATGGTGTTTTTTGTGTATAGAAGTCTGGATTTGATTTATATTTGTCAACGAATTCAGATACAAGTCCTGTTCGATCAATTTGTCCACTTTCATATAAGTTAACACGTGTACCACTATCTTTTACTACGTTAAAGTTGATTTCATCTAGCTTAACTGTTTTATTATCCCAGTATTGTGCATTTTTCTTTAATTTCCAACTTTCTTCATGTTTCCAGTCTGTTAATGTAAATGGTCCGTTGTATAACGTTGTATCTGCTTCTAAACCGAATTTTTCTCCTTTTTCTTTTACGAATTTTTCATTTAACGGATAGAATGTTCCGAATGAAGTTAATTCTACAAAGTAAGGAACTGGATTTTCTAATTCTACTTCTAACGTGTAGTCATCTACAGCTTTTACACCTAACGTATCAAGTGGTGCTTTTCCTTCATTAATGTCCTTTGCATTCTTTACATCAAACATAATGTATGCATATTCCGCTGCTGTATTTTTATCTACCGCACGTTTCCAAGAGAATACGAAATCTTTCGCTGTTACAGGGTCTCCATTTGACCATTTTGCATTTTTATTTAATGTAAATGTATACTTTTTGCCATCATCACTCTTTTTATATGATTCAGCAACCCCTGGTGTTGCTTTATTATCTTTATCAAGTCGATATAAACCTTCCATTACGTTGTTTAAAGCAAGAAACGATACTTGGTCTGTCGCTTTTGTAGAATCCATTGATGGAATCTCTTGGCTATCTGTTAGATTCAGTACTTGCTTTGCAGCTAATTTTCCACCTTCTTTTTCGCCACTTTTCGGCGTTGTGCTTGCCTTATCTTTTTCCCCTGATCCAGAGCAAGCTGTTAATGCCATACTCATTACTAGAACTGGTGCTACAACCGCTGTTAATTTTTTCATCTTTTTTCTCTTCATTTTTTTGTACCCTCCCCAATTATATGTACGATATTAACATTTAGAGATTCTCTATTAACTTTCGTTATCAGAAAATTCTTATTAATTAATATTCTACTAATTTTTCAGGTTTTGTAAAGTGTTTTTGCAAATTTTCTAAAAATTTATTTTTTTATGATAGTAACTTGCTATTTTACCATTACTACTATATGAATTATCCCCCATCTACTATATGTAAACATATCTCTCCTTATTCTTCTCTATTGCTAAGTTCTATATTTTCCTTATCCATATAAAATCTTTCACTATCATTTATCTTTCCAACTGTTGAATTTTTTTCTAATATCCTACAGTAAAACTTTAAAAGTGACCCCGGCGTTTCTCAAGAATTCAATAAGCCCCATTCTCCTTATACTAAAAAAGCATTTCAAAAGCAGCTTAGCCACTTTTGAAATGCTTTCATGCTATTTCTTTCCGCCATCCTCAGTTACATACGCCCACTTAAAGCTATATTCTGGACTAATGTTGTGTTTCACAATTCCTTTTACATTCGGTTTCATTACATATGATCTTCCTGTTTGATATAAAGGAACTAATCCTGCATCTTCTTCAAGGAATAATTTCTCTGCTTTCCCTAATGTTTCCCAACGCTTCTTCGGATCAGACAATAACTCATTACCTGCTGCTTTAACCATTTCATCGTATTTCGGATTTGAGTAACTCATTTGGTTATATGGGCTCTTCGAGTCAAACATATCAATAAATGTCATTGGATCCGCATAGTCTGGACTCCAACCTGCATAAGAAATTTCATAGTCTTGTGCTGACTCTAATTTCAATTTTTGTTTGAACGGCTGAATTTTCGTATTAATCGTTACACCTTTTAAATTTTTCTCAATTTGATCTTTAACATAATCAGCAATCTTTTTCGCAGTTCCATCATCATAGCTTAGTAATTCAATTGTAACTTGATCTTTTCCAAGTTCCTTTTTCGCTTCTTCCCATGCAGCTGCTGCTTTTTTCGTATCTTGTTTCAGACCATTTTTAAACGTATCTTGGTAATCTTTACCGTCAGGTCCCATCGCAAGCCCTTTTGGAACCAATTGATCTGTTGCTTTTGATCCATTATTTAAAATAACGTTTGCTAAACCTTTTTTATCAACTGATAACGCAATTGCTTCACGCAGCTTTTTGCTCTTTAACGGTGTATCTTGTCCGTTACGCTTTTGATTTAAACGTAAGAAGAATGTACTTGATTCTGCATACTCACCATACTCATCTTTATTCGATTTATATTTATCTACAAATTCTCCTGATAGTAATGTAAAGTCAATCGATCCTGTATCATATAGATTTACTTTTGTAGCTACTTCTTTTACAACGCTGTAATTAATTTCTTCTAATTTCACAGTCTTCTTATCCCAATACTTATCGTTTTTCTTCAATTGCCAGCCTTGTTCATGTTTCCATGAAGACATTACGAATGGCCCGTTATATAGCGTTGTGTCCGCTTCTAAACCAAACTTCTCTCCTTTTTCTTTTACGAATTTTTCATTTAACGGATAATAGGACGGGAATGCTAATAAATTTAAAAAGTACGGTACTGGTTTTTCTAATTCTACTTCTAGCGTGTAATCATCTACCGCCTTCGCTCCTAATTCAGTTACAGGTTTTTCTCCTTTATTAATCGCTTCTGCATTTTTAATATAGTAAGCAATAAATGCATATTCTGCAGCTGTGTTTTTATCAAGTAAGCGCTGCCATCCGAACACGAAATCTTTTGCTGTTACAGGATCCCCATTTGACCATTTCGCATCTTTACGCAGTTTAAACGTATATTTTTTGCCATCTTCGCTTTTCGTACTAGATTCTGCCGCAGCCGGAATAGGCTTATTATCTTTATCAAGGCGATATAACCCTTCCATCGTGTTTCCTAAAATTTGTGCCCCTAACGTATCAGTAGATTTAGAAGTGTCCATCGTCGGAATTTCTTGGTTTTCCGTACGATTTAATACTTGCTTCTCTGCATATTTAATATCAGATTTTTTTTCTTCCCCACTATTTGATGTAGTAGTCGTTTTCTTTTCCCCACCTGATCCAGAGCATGCTGTCAATGCAACACTCATCGCTAAAACTGGTACTACAACTGCTGTTAACTTTTTCATCTTTTTTCTCTTCATTTTTGTATCCTCCCTAATTATATGTACATTACCAACCCTTGAGAGACCCCTTGCTAACGAATGATTTTTCAGAAAATTACAACTAATGTTATTCTACTCTTTTTTTCGGATTTGTAAATAGTTTTATTTTAAATATTCTGATTTTAATCTTCGTAATTTAGTATAATGTATCCCCCATCTACTTATATGTCCATACTATACGCCTTATTCTTCTCTATTTAACTACACTAAAAAAAGCATTTCAAAGTAGCTCAGCCACTTTAAAATGCTTTTTCAACTCTATTATTTTTCAGTCACATATGCCCACTTAAAGCTAAATTCTGGACTGATATTATGTTTTACTACACCTTTTACATTTGGTTGCGAAACATAAGAATCTCCACGTTGATATAAAGGTACAATCGCTACATCTTCTTCAAGTAATGTTTTTTCAGCTTTCCCTAACTCTTCCCAACGTTTTTTCGCATCACCCATTAATTCAGTTCCAGCTTTTTTCACCATTTCATCATACTTTGGATCTGAGAAGCTCATTTGGTTATGAGAATGCTTAGACTCAAACATATCTAAGAACGTCATTGGATCTGCATAATCTGGATTCCAACCACCATATGAAATATCATATTGTTGCTCACTTTCTAATTTCAGTTTTTGCTTAAATGGTTGAAGTTTAATGTTAACTGTTACACCTTTTAAGTTTTTCTCAATCTGGTCTTTAATATATTCGCCAACTTTTTTCGCATTACCAGTATCGTAGTTTAAGAATTCAATTGTAACTTGATCTTTTCCAAGTTCTTTTTTCGCTTCTTCCCAAGCTGCAGCAGCTTTTTTCGGATCTGGTTTCAAACCATTTTTAAATGTTTCTTGGAAGTCTTTACCGTCCGGTCCAGTCGCTAAGCCTTTTGGTACTAAGAAATCAGCTTCTTTTGATCCATCATTTAAAATTACGTTTGCTAAATTCTTTTTATCAATTGATAGCGCAATTGCTTCACGCAGTTTTTTGCTCTTTAATGGTGTATCTTGTCCATCACGTTTTTGGTTCATACGAATGAAATACGTACTCACTTGTGAATATGTTCCGAATTCATCTTTCTTACTTCTGTATTTATCAACGAACTCTCCATTTAATAATGCAAAGTCAACTTGACCGCTGTCATATAAATTGACTAAAGTCGCAGCCTCTTTAACAACACTAAAGTTAACTTCTTCAAGTTTTACAGTCTTTTTATCCCAATATTGATCATTTTTCTTTAATTGCCATCCTTGTTCATGCTTCCAATCTTTAAGAACGAATGGTCCATTATAAACTGTTGTATCAGACTCTAAACCGAACTTCTCGCCTTTTTCTTTTACGAACTTTTCGTTTAACGGATAGTATGATGGGAATGCTACTAAGTTTAAGAAATACGGTACCGCTTGCTCTAATTCAACTTCAAGCGTAAGATCATCTACCGCTTTTACGCCTAATTCAGTTACAGGTTTTTCTCCTTTATTAACCACTTCTGCATTTTTAATTGGGAATGCGATAAATGCATACTCAGCAGCTGTTTTTGGATCTAATAGACGTTGCCAAGCATATACGAAATCTTTCGCAGTTACTGGATCTCCATTTGACCATTTTGCATCTTTACGTAGTTTAAATGTATATTTTTTGCCATCTTCACTTTTCGTGCTAGATTCTGCAGCAGCTGGAATAGGCTTATTATCTTTATCAAGACGATATAACCCTTCCATCGTATTTCCTAGCATTTGTGAAGATACTGTATCTGTTGATTTTGAAGAATCCATCGTTGGAATCTCTTGTGTCACTGTTCGATTCAACACTTGTTTCGCTGCTAGTTTTTCTCCTGATTTGCTATCTCCACTAGAGCTAGAATCCGTGCTTGCCTTCTTGTCTCCACCTGATGTAGAACATGCTGTTAACGCCATGCTCATTGCTAAAACCGGTGCTACAACTGCTGTTAGTTTTTTCATTTTTTTCTTTTTCATTTTCTGTACCCTCCCTAATTCTAAACGATATCTTTTCGAGAATTTTCTGATAATTCTGTTTTTCTTTATATATTTATCAGACGATTCTTACTAATTCTTATTCTACTAATTTTTAAAAATTTGTAAAGTGTTATTATTGAAAATTTTTAAAAAATTATTTTATTACAGTAATATTCATAAAAATTCCACATATTGTTCAAACCTTTTTTTCTCATTCATACACATGTGTTGACTTAATAACATTCATCTTATTCATTTCATTACTAGTTGTTAATACTTAGTGTATACAAAAAACATCTTTCCTACAAAAACAAAAAAGCCAGCAATGCTGACTTTTTATCCGGCCATTTTCTCTCTTTTCATTTCTTCTACTACGCTCGTATACTTCTCTTCATTAAATTCATTTTCACTTTTTGCAACAACTACAGTCGCAATACCGTTACCAATTAAATTAACGATAGCACGTGCTTCTGACATGAAACGATCAACCCCAAGTAAAAGTGCTAGCCCTTCTAATGGGATAACATTCAGTGCAGATAACGTAGATGCTAGTACAATAAATCCTCCACCTGTTACTGCTGCTGCACCTTTAGATGTAACTAACAAAATAGCTATTATAGTTAATTGTTGACCTAGTGAAAGATCGACGTGAAAAACTTGTGCTAAAAATATGGTTGCCATTGATAAATAAATTGTCGTTCCATCTAAGTTAAAAGAGTAGCCCGTTGGAATAACTAAACCTACTACCGGCTTTGAACACCCGAAGTCTTCCATTTTTGTCATCATACGCGGCAGTACAGATTCTGATGATGATGTACCTAGAACAATGAGTATTTCTTCTTTAATATGCGCTAAATATTTCCACAAGCTAAATTTATACAATTTACAAATAAAATTTAAAACGATAAAAACAAATAATGCCATTGTCGCATATACACAAATCATTAATTTACCAAGTGGTATTAACGTACTTATACCATACTTACCAATTGTAAAAGCCATTCCGCCAAATGCCCCAATTGGTGCCAATTTCATAACAATCGATAATATGTTAAAGAACACTTTCGACAATCTATCAAAAAAATCGATAACAGGTTGTCCATTTTTTCCAAGCATCGTTAACCCTGCACCAAATAAAATGGAGAAGAATAACACTTGTAAAATATCCCCTTTAGCAAATGCCTCAAACATATTAGAAGGAACGATATGTAAAAAGAAGTCCATCCACTGCATTTCTTGCCCTGTTTGGACATATTGCGAAACATCTCCACCCTGTAATTTTGAAGGATCTAATCCATCCCCAGGGCGTACGACATTCGCTACAATAATACCAATAACAAGAGCGAAAGTTGTAACAATCTCAAAATATAATAACGCTTTCCCACCAACGCGTCCTACCTTTTTCATACTACCCATACTTGCAATACCAAGTACAATTGTTAAAAAGATTATTGGTGCAATGACCATTTTAATCATATTAATAAACGTCTCACCAATTGGCTTCATTTGTTGTCCGACGCTTGGCCAAATTGCACCTACTGTAATACCACAAATAATTGCCACAATAACTTGGAATGTTAAATTCTTTGCAATCCTCATTTTTAAATACTCCCCTGTTTTTTCATTTCTCCCATACGATTTCAATCATTGACAATCCTTTATTTTATGTAATTGCCCCCTTGCTATTTAACTTGAACCCCTTTATTATGTTACACTATTATGGATAAATTTTAAATAGTATATAACAATTAATCATAAATGATATACTATTAAACAAAAAAGCCCACCTTTTCAGTGGACTTTCTACTTTATAACGGTAAATCTCTCTTCCTAAATACTACAATTGCTAGTATAAAGATACAAATCGCTCCAGCAGTTAAGCCTATACTTACTGGCCATATACTATACGTTCCTTCAGCAATTTCTTTCGGACGAAACAGCGTAAATAATGATAGACTTCTCATCCACTCTAACTTATCGCTTAATTTACCTACCATATCTAATACGAAAAATAAAATTGTTAAACTTGCTGAATAACTCAGTGCCTTTCTTTCATCATTACATATGCAAGAAAAGAAAAATGAATATGCACTAACTACTAAAAATATGAGCCCTCCGACTACATTTATCTTCAAAAACAATTCTTTATTTAAGTTATTATCTTTTAAAAACCATTCTGCACCTAATATACCCGCTACATACGTAACAAAGACAATGATTAATAATCCCAATATAAGAACAGCCGCTTGCGTAATGGCAATTCTCACTCTAGATATAGGCGTCGCTAACAAGTATGCCATCGCTCCTTTATCTACATGACGAGCAATTAAATGTGTCGCAACTGTTACGCAAAAAATTGTTAAAATAATAATAAACAATAGACTATAATATTCACCAGCTAAAAAATCCATTACGTTTTGAATCGGACTTTCCATACCAACAATTTTTTTCACACTATCAGGCATAGCACTTATTAATTCATTTAAACCTTTCGCTGAAACCATTGACGGGAATATCCAAATTAATAACCATAAATATAGAGCGGCACCAGTCGCATAACTCAAAATACTTTTTTGCGTTTCTTTCAAACTAGCTAAAAACAATTGCTTATTCATGCTTTATCCCTTCTTTCTTATCGTAATAATGCATAAATAAATGTTCTAAATCAGTCGCTCTCGTTTGAAGTGCAGTTACATTATAATTTGAAAGTATTTGTAAAACAGTTTGATAGTTTCCTTGCACAATAATTGATGCTGTTTTCCCTTTCACAGCCTCGAATTGTAAATTTGATTGTGTAAGTGACAGTATTTCCTCTTGAGATGATACTGTTACATCTATCACCTGTCGTCTCATTCCTTGTAAATCATGAATATTTTCAACCGTTACAAGGCGACCGTCTTTAATAATCGCTACTCTATCACACGTTCTCTCAATTTCAGTAAAAATATGTGAGGACATAAGAATCGTTTTCCCTCTTTGCTTTTCCTCTAGTATTAAATCTATAAACACTTGTTGCATAAGTGGATCGAGCCCTGATGTCGGTTCATCTAAGATTAGTACTTCTGGATCGTGCATAAATGCAGCGACAATCCCTACTTTTTGCTTCATCCCTTTAGACATTTTTCGAATCGGTGTTTTCACATCAAATTGCAGACGTTCTATTAGTTCATCTCGTCTTTTCGTATCCTTTAGCCCACGCATTCCTTGCATTAACTTTAAAAACTCTAATCCATTCATTCCTTCAATAAAAGAAATTTCTCCTGGTAGATAGCCAACTTCTCTTTGAATTTTCGCTGCTTCATTCCAACAATCTAATCCGAAAATTGTCGCTTTACCTGATGTCGGTTTTATAAACCCCATTAAATTACGAATCGTTGTTGATTTCCCAGCACCATTCGGTCCTAAGTAACCGAATACTTCCCCTTCTTTCACATCAAATGTAATATGAAACAAACCTTTTCCATTTGAAAATTGTTTTGTGACATCTTGAACTGAAATCATAATTCCACCTCATTTTTTGAAATATTTTATTCATGATATTTCAAAATTATTGTACTCCTCATCTTTCATATTCGCAACAACTTTTTGAAATATTTATATGTCCATATTTCAAAAATGTTGTTTTCACCTACATTTTCTTGTATATTTTAATTGAGGTGATTGCATTGAACGGTTTTGAAAAAGTGAAAGAAAAGAAAAAACGTGCCATTAAAAAAGCAGCCTTCGTTTTATTTTCAGAACGTGGATTTAATGAAGTGAAAATAGAAGATATTGCAAAAGAAGCAAACGTTTCTCAAGTTACAATTTATAATCATTTTGGAAGTAAAGATGCTTTATTTAGAGAGCTTATACAAGAATTTGTAGAGAACGAATTCCATTACTATAAAGAATTAGCAGCTGAAGATATACCTTTTCACGAAATGATGCAAAAAATGATTATTAGAAAAATGGAAACTGGTGGGTTATTTCAGCCCGATATGTTGTTACAAATGATGCAAAAAGACGAAGCGCTCCGAGAGTTTATTTATCGTTATCAAAACGAAAAAATCCTGCCCTGGTATTTAGAAATATTAGAACGAGCTCAGCGTAAAAATGAAATAAATCCTCACCTTTCAAAAGAAATGATGTTACTTTACATTCAAATGTTCACTAAATTAGGTGATGATTTCGGAGCAAAACTTCTTGAAAGAGATCGAGAAAAGCATATACAAGATATAGTTACAATGTTTTTTTATGGTCTTTCTGTTCCACAGTAGAGTAGAAAACTGAAACAGATTAAATTTCTTTAGGGATGGCTTTGCCATCTCTTTTCTGTTTCAGCCTCCCCTCATCAAACCGTACGTGAGGTTTTCCCTCATACGGCTTTCCGATGTTCTTCCTTCTTTGGCTTTCAGCTTGTTCTAGCTTCCTACTTTCACGAGTGTGTATGTTGTTTTCTTCATCAAACCCTTGATATGACCATGTTTCTTTCGAACATTTCTTTTCTTATTCCAGAAAAGGTTAAGCCGTTCTAAGACGTACCAATCTATTTTACCGAGCCACTTCTGTCCAATTGAAGATAAGCTATAATAATTTTTTGAACCCTTGCAGAATTCTATTTAAACCTTTCACCATCTCTTCCAATTGTAAATACAGTTTGTTCCTCGGCTCTGTGTATCTTTTAATGCGTTCCCGCATTTTCTTCATGGCTTTCTGGCTCGGAATATGTGCCATCACATACACTTTCTTCCCGCCTTTTACATGTTTAGGGTATTTTCGGTGGTGAAATCCTAGAAAATCAAATCCCTCGTTTCCATCCCACGTATTCACTAACTTCGACTTTTCTGTATGGATTGTAAGTTCTAATTTATTCATAATAGATTGTAGTATCTGAATACTCTCTAGTGCTTGTTGTTTTGTTTGACATACGATGACAAAGTCATCGGCATATCGAATCAGTTCCCCAAGATGTTTACACTTCTTTTCCCAAATGGTATCCATATAGTTTAAATATATATTAGAAAGTAAAGGAGATATCACGCCACCTTGTGGTGTACCTACTGTCGTTTCATGAAATTGCGCATGTTCCATGATTCCCGCTTCCAACCATTTTCTAATGAGTTTCAACACTCTTCGGTCACTGATTCTTCTTTCTAGAAGCCTCATTAATTTGTCATGATTAATATTGTCAAAGTATCCTTGTATGTCCACATCTACAATCCAGTGAGATGTTTTACTCGCTTTCCGTATCTTCGATATCGCTTGATGTGCGTTTCGTTTCGGGCGAAATCCATACGAACATTCTTGAAAATCAGCTTCAAAGATAGGTTCTATCACCAATTTCGTTGCCATTTGTACAACCCTATCTTTGATCGTGGGAATTCCAAGTGGTCTTTGTTTCCCATCACCTTTTGGAATATACGTTCTTCTTACAGCTTGTGGATGGTAGGATTTACTTTTCAATTCTATATATAATTCATTGAGAAAGTTTCGTTCTCCATATTGATACACGATTTCTTCAATCGTCTGTCCATCAATTCCACCGCTCCCTTGATTCCGTTTTACCCTTCTCCATGCTTCAACCAATATGTCAGGACGATATATTTTGTCATACAACGCGTGAAACCTACGACTTGAACTTTCTTTGGCACAAAGATATAAAGTCTTCCAAAGTTCTTGAGCTTTTACATCGGTGTAGTTAGCTAGTTTTCCAGCATTCACTCACTCTTACCTCCTTCCAACTTATGAACAAAGTAGAGGTCCTTCCCTACATAACGTTGTGTTGTCGTTATGATATTCAGTACTATGACCTCCTCCGACTCCCTCTTTACAGTCCACCATTTCGCATATGCTTATAGGTTTCCCCTCTCCTTTCTGAAAGAAAGGGCAAAGGAGGGTCTCCCCAGTTCCAGACACTACTTTCTCAACATACCGCCCTCCTTACCCCGAGGGATTCTTCGATGTCGTATTTCCAAGTTCTTCACATCTTCCATGGTCTTCGCCTATATTCTCCAGGCTCGACTTCCCTTTGTCCTATCGCTAGGTTTCTTTTAACGAGGCGGCAAGGTTCACTTTATGTTACGGTCTGTTGATTCGCTCGCACTTCTAGTAGAAGTTACTTTGTCACAGGGCTTCAACCTTAGGATTTCTCCACCAGCTGCCTGTCAGCTACTAGGCGACTTGGCTCTTACCTAGGCTGGACTTTCACCAGCAAGCAGTGCCCAGCTTAGCTGGGCACGCAAAATAAAAAAGACACGAAATTCGTGTCTTTTTTATTTTACAGAAATGACTTTACCTGTTTCACTACTTTCAATCGCTAATTGAATCAGTTTAATAACATCTAAACCTTCTTGTGCTGTTACGGGTAATTTTTCGCCATTTACAATACTATCTCTTACACCTTTATAATACATGTCATAGCAGCCGGCTTCTGTTGGAATGCGCTCCAATCTTTCTTCTGTTTCTAAAGTAGCAAAATTCTCTTCAACGTCTACTCCATAACCGTTATCCCCCGGCTTCATTCCATTCTTTAACTGCTCTTCTTGTGAATCCATACCGTATTTCACGATTGATCCTTTATCTCCATGTACTGTAAAATGCGGTCCTGCTTGTTTCACGTAACTGCTACTATGTAAAATGACACGCTTAACGCCATAATGTAGTACAACGTGGAAATAGTCATCAATCTCTGCATCTGGTCGCTGTTTTATTACATCTGCACTTATCGCATCCGGTTTCCCAAATAACGATAACGCTTGGTCAATTAAATGCGATCCTAAATCATATAATATACCTGAACCTGGTAAATTCTTTTCTCGCCAGCGATCGCGTACATGTGGGCGGAAACGATCGAAATGCGCTTCGTATGCGTATACATTTCCTATTCTTTTTTCTTCTAACAATTTCTTTATCGTTAAGAAATCATTATCAAAACGACGATTGTGATATACACTTAACACAACATTATGTCGCTCTGCTAATGAAATAAGTTCTTCCCCTTCTTCAATTGAAACAACAAATGGTTTCTCCACAACTACATGCTTACCATGTAAAATCGCTTCTTTTACATATGGAAAATGAGTTGTATTCGGTGAAGTGATGACAACTAATTCAATATCAGCTCGTTTCACTAATTCTTCAATTGTGCCAACAACGTCAGCATTTGGTAATGCTTGTTTCACCACTTCTTCTTTTGATGATAAAATAGCACGAATATCATATTCTTCTATCGTTTGTAATAATGGGATGTGAAATGTTGTACTAGAAAATCCAAACCCTACAATCCCTACACCTATTTTTTTCATGTGCCCCTCCATTTATGAGAACGATTTCACTTCAATATTATAACAAGATTATTTTTTAATACATAATAATTTGCCTAGCAAAAAGCACCTTGCTACTATTCATAGCAAGATGCTTCTTCTATTCTGGTCTTTTCTTTGTCCACGTTTCTACTACTTCACCAGTATCATTAACATCTAGCACTAAACTACCGTTACTATACCTGTCCTTATTTCGATACGCTTTTGGATCAATTTCTTCTACAATGTGTTTCTCTGTCTTCATGTAAATTAATTCATCGTCCCGAACAATTTCAATACCGACAATACGGTACGGATTACGTTTTAACTCTTTGAAAATAACAAGACCTCGTTTCGCCCTCGTTGATTTTTCAATTTCTGACGCCTTTATTCGTTTAACAGCACCACGCTGCGTTACAAGTATAAGTTGGTCTTTTTCACCGTTTAACGGTTTACCAGAAGCGACATAATCGTCTTCTTTTAAATTAATCGCTTTTACACCAGCAGCTCTTACACCAACTGGGCTTACTTCATCTTCATGGAAAATCAGTGCATATGCACCATGTGTCGCAAGAACAATATCACTCGTTCCATCTGTTGCAAATATATCGACAACTTCATCATCTTTTTTCAAGTTTACAGCGACGAACGCTCTTGAATAGCGCTGTACTTTATATTGATTTAATTCTGTTTTCTTTATCATGCCATTTCGTGTTACAAATACGATAAATCGTTTTTCTTCTTCAAAGTTCGGTACGACAGTTGCCCAAATGATCGTTTCATCTCGGTCGAGTGAAACAATGTTAGCAACGTGCTGACCTAAATCTTTCCAACGAATATCTGGCATTTCGTATACTGGAAGATATATATAGTTACCTTTATTCGTAAATAAGAGGACTGTCTCTGTCGTATTTGTATCAAAGCGTTCGAGTAAGATGTCACCCTCTTTCATACCGAAGTCTTTTCCGTTTGAGGCATTATGCGAGCGCCATCCAGTACGTTTCACATATCCTTCTTTCGTTACAGTAACGATGACATCTTCTTGTGGAATCATCACTTCCACATCTATTTTAATTTCCTCAATTTGTTCTTCAATAATAGCGCGGCGATCATCACTATATGTTTTCTTAACTCTCTTTAAATCAGTTTTAATTACTTGAAGTAATCTTTTTTCACTTTGTAAAATCGACTGTAACTCTATAATTTTCTTATTAAGCTCATCCGCCTCTTGTTCTAATGCTGTAATATCTGTATTTGTTAAACGATATAATTGCAGGGATACAATTGCTTCCGATTGCGCTTCTGTAAAACCAAATTTTGCACTTAAATTATCTTTCGCATTACGCTTATCTTTTGAAGCACGGATTGTCTCGATTACTTGGTCTAAAATCGATAATGCTTTCTTTAAACCTTCTACAATATGTTGACGATTTTCTGCTTTTCGTAATTCATATTGTGAACGTCTCGTAATGACTTCTTTTTGATGTCCAATATATGCATCCAAAATCTTAGGTAATGTCATAAGTGTTGGACGGCGATTATTGATCGCTACCATATTAAAATTATATGGGATTTGTAAATCTGTATTTTTATATAAATAATTTAAAATTCCTTCAGCGTTTGCTTCTTTTTTTAATTCTACAACAATACGAAGACCTGTACGATCCGTCTCGTCACGAACTTCAGCGATTCCATCTAATTTTTTATCTAGACGTAATTCATCCATTTTCTTAACAAGGTTTGCTTTATTCACTTCATAAGGAATCTCAGTGATTACGATTTGCTGTTTACCACCACCGCGCATCATTTCAACTTCTGCTTTTCCGCGAATAATAATTTTACCTTTACCTGTTTCATACGCCTTTTTAATCCCATCAATCCCTTGAATAATACCGCCTGTTGGGAAATCTGGTCCTTTAATAACTGTTAATAAATCATCAACAGTACTATTTGGCTTATCAATACGCATCATTGTCGCATCAATAACTTCTCCAAGATGATGCGGAGGAATTTCTGTTGCATAACCAGCAGAAATTCCTGTAGATCCGTTCACTAATAAGTTCGGGAACGCTGCTGGTAATACAACTGGTTCTTCACTCGTATCATCAAAGTTTGACACGAATTCTACTGTTTCTTTATCTAAATCACGTAATAACTCCGATGCGATTGGCGATAAACGCGCTTCTGTATAACGCATTGCCGCTGCTGGATCCCCATCAACACTACCATTATTACCATGCATTTCAACTAAAACATTACGCACTTTCCAAGTTTGACTTAAACGTACCATCGCCTCATATACAGAGGAATCACCATGTGGATGATAATTACCGATAACGTTACCTACTGTTTTAGCTGATTTACGAAACGCTTTATCATGTACGTTTCCTTCTACATACATAGAGTATAAAATACGTCTTTGTACCGGTTTTAAACCGTCACGCGCATCTGGAAGCGCTCGGTCTTGAATTATATATTTACTATAACGTGCAAAGCGGTCACCTAACACGTCTTCAAGCGGGAGGTCATGAAACTTCTCTGCTTGCATGTTATTCCACCTCCGTCTCCATTATCATTTCATTTTCTAAAATATTACCCTCTTCTTGCATACCGAATTGTACGTTGCGTTCGATCCATTTACGACGAGGTTCTACTTTATCGCCCATTAACGTTGTAACGCGGCGTTCCGCTCTTGCTGCATCATCAATTTTCACGCGAATTAATGTACGTGTTTCAGGATTCATAGTTGTTTCCCATAATTGATCCGCATTCATTTCACCAAGTCCTTTATAACGCTGTAACATATAGCCTTTTCCAACTTTTTTCGTTACACCATCTAATTCTTCATCTGACCATGCGTATTCAATAACTTCACTCTTTCCCTTACCTTTACTTACTTTGTATAAAGGAGGCAGTGCGATAAATACTTTACCAGCTTCGATAAGTGGTTTCATATATCTGTAGAAGAACGTTAGTAACAATACTTGAATATGTGCTCCATCTGTATCGGCATCAGTCATAATTACAACTTTATCGTAGTTAATATCTTCAACATCAAATTCATTTCCTACGCCGCCGCCAATCGCATAAATGATTGTATTAATCTCTTCATTTTTAAAGATATCAGCAAGTTTTGCTTTTTCTGTATTAATTACTTTACCACGTAATGGTAATACCGCCTGAAAACGTCGGTCTCGTCCTTGCTTTGCAGAACCACCAGCAGAGTCACCCTCTACTAAATATAATTCATTTTTTTGCGGATTACGTGATTGTGCAGGCGTTAACTTCCCGCTTAAAGTACCTTCTGATTTTTTCTTCTTCTTACCACTACGTGCTTCTTCTCTCGCTTTACGAGCAGCCTCACGTGCTTGCGCTGCTTTAACTGCCTTTCTCACAAGAAGTGTAGCTACATCCGGGTTTTCTTCTAAAAAGTAAGCTAAATGCTCTGATACAATTGCATCAATTGAAGAACGAGCTTCACTTGTACCTAGTTTTCCTTTTGTCTGTCCTTCAAACTGAAGTACTTCTTCTGGTACACGTACAGAAACAATAGCTGCTACACCTTCACGAATATCTGTACCTTCTAAGTTTTTATCTTTTTCTTTTAATAGTGAAACTTTACGAGCATACTCATTAAACACACGTGTCATCGCTGTCTTAAATCCCGCTTCGTGTGTTCCGCCATCTTTTGTACGTACGTTATTTACAAACGAAAGAATGTTTTCTGAGTAACCATCGTTAAATTGAAATGCTAGTTCTGCTTCAATCCCATTTTGTTCACCAGTGAAGTATACAACTGGATGAATGGAATCTTTTTCTTCGTTTAAATATGAAACGAAAGCTTCAATTCCTGTTTCATAATGAAATACATCTTCTAAATCATTTCGTTCGTCTTTTATTGAAATCTTCATTCCTTTTAATAAGAATGCTGATTCGCGTAATCTCTCACATAATGTTTCATAATTGTAATTTGTTGTACTGAAAATCGTTGTATCTGGTTTAAAGTGCATCGTTGTACCAGATTCTTTCGTTTTCCCGATTTTCTCTAACGTCGTTGCAGGGATACCACCATTTTCAAAGCGTTGTTCATAAACGTTACCATCACGCTTAATCGTTACGACTAGCCATTCTGATAATGCGTTTACAACTGATGCCCCAACACCGTGTAAACCACCACTTGTTTTATAGCCACCTTGTCCAAACTTACCACCAGCATGAAGTACAGTTAATATAACTTCAGGTGTAGGTTTCCCAAGTTTATGCATTCCCGTAGGCATTCCTCGCCCTTTATCAATAACACTAATACTATTATCTTTATGTATTACGACAGAAATTTCGTCGCCAAATCCCGCTAACGCTTCGTCAACGGAGTTATCTACTATTTCATATACTAAATGATGCAATCCACGGCTATCCGTACTCCCGATATACATACCCGGGCGTTTTCGAACGGCTTCAAGTCCTTCTAACACTTGAATTGCATCTTCATTGTATTGGAACTGATGCTTCGCCAAACTCCTTGCCCCTTTCCTAATCAAATCAGAACATATGTTTCTATTATAGAATAACGCCTAACCTATCGTTTTGGCAAGTTATCTTATCTCTTTTATATACCTTTTTCAATAGAAAAATCCTTGTTTTTTCACAAGGATTCCTCTAGGCTACTATTTCAGAAAAATAATCGTTTGTCAACGAGAAATGGATATGTATTCCAAGATTACACATTCCAAACCTTTATCATGATCCAAATGATCAATATCCAAAATGGGATAACGAGTAACAATCCCCACAAACAGCCTTTAAAAAATCTCATGATGAACACCTCGTTCATCGGCCCTGCTTGTACATATAGAGGGCTGAATCAATCTTTCTACCTTTACAATCTAAACTATTTTGTCATCGCATGTTCTACTTTAATACAACGATCCATTATTACAGTATAGTCTTTATCTTTTAAAAGTTTGTACGTATCTTCATCTTGTACTCCTAATTGTGCCCAAAAAACATCTGCATCAATCTCAACAAATTCTTTTGCAACATCCATTAAAAACTCCGAGCGACGAAATACATTTACAATATCAACATGTTCTTTAATATCCTTTAGCGAAGAAACTGCCTTTTCGCCAAGCACTTCATCAACGGTTGGATTTACTGGAATAATACGGTATCCAGCATCTTGCATTGCTTTTGAAACCATATACGATGTACGTTCTGGCTTATCTGATAATCCAACAACTGCAATTGTTTTGCTTTTCTTCAATACTTCACCAATTTCCGTACGAGTTGGGTTTTCAATTGTCATAATTAATCCCTCCTATTCCTTTAGTATAGCCGATAAAGAAAGTCTCTTTCAACATGAAAGAGACTTTCTTTTATTCCGATTATTGATTCTTAGTAGCTGAGTTATCTGCTAACGTAGCTGTTTTCGTCATTTTTTGACCGTTGCGATAGAATGTAACTTCCACTTTCTCGCCTACTTTTTTCTTTTCATATAAATATTTACGGAACTGAAGTGAATTTTCTACTTTTTGATCATCTAATGCTACTACAATATCATATTGTTCTAAACCAGCTTTTTCTGCCGGTGATACTGGATAAATTTTACCTAATACAACACCATTTGTTACTTCTTTTGGTACTTTTAATTGGTTTAATGCATAAGCTTGCACATCTTCTAATGAAACAACACCTACACCAAGAGCTGGGCGTTTCACTACTCCATCTTTTTCAAGCGATTCAATAACTGGTTTTGCAACGTTAATTGGAATTGCAAATCCAATCCCTTCAACTTCTTGTTGCGCAATTTTACTTGAGTTAATTCCAATTAATTCACCGTTTTGGTTAAATAATGCGCCACCACTATTACCAGGGTTAATTGCTGCATCTGTTTGAATAACTTGTGCTTGCCAGTCTGGACGTTGGTCTCCATCAATGTCTACTGGAATTTCACGTTCTTTACTACTGATGATACCTTCCGTTACACTACCATCAAATCCTAACGGGTTACCAATCGCAATCGCTTTTTCACCAGCACGAAGTTTACTAGAATCACCTAAAGTTGCAACTTTATTAACAGCAGATCCATCAATCTCTACAACTGCTAAGTCTAACCAAGGATCCTTACCAACTAATTTTGCATCAACTTGCTTGCCGTCGCTCAGTTTTACCGCAAGTTTATTTGCACCATCTACTACGTGGTTATTGGTTACAATATATGCTTTATTTCCTTCTTTTTTATAAATAACACCTGATCCTGTACCAGCTGTTTGCTCTTGTTCTGTCTGTTGCATCGCAAATGGATCAACGACTTTTTGCATATTAATTACACCAACTACAACATCCTTTGCACCTTCAACCATACCTGGTAAATCAGTTTCTCCTTTTACCTTATTTGATACAGGAGCTACCGTACCTTCTACTTGTTGATTTGAATTAAATGATGAAACTGTTGCCTCATTATTTTGCATCCACGGCATGTAAGGTGCTGCAAAACTAATCGTAACCGCCCCGACTACAGCTCCCACTAAACCTGTGAAGAAATATCCTTTTTTACTGCCTGATTTTTTCAATTCTCTCGTTTCACTATGCTCTTCATTCAAATTTGGTCCGTCGTAATATCCCATGTTTTATTTCCCCTCTCTGGTGAATTCGTATTTTCAGTATAGCCACGTTTTGTGTCCTTCTTGTGAACTCATCGTGAAATCCAATTAAAAAAATACTCTTATCTACCATAGTAGACAATAAAAGTATTTTTTGTACATTTCCACCTATAAAGGAGAATGTAAATTTGCTATATTCTCAAGCTAAAGGGCATAGTAACCTTTATGATTATTCTTCAAACTTGTAACCCACTCGAATGACAGTACCGATATGCTTCGCTTTATCTCCTAGCTTATTTCGCAGTTTTTTAATATGTGTATCAACCGTTCGGTCATCACCGTAGTAATCATATCCCCATAACTGATCTAATAAATGTTGACGTGACAACACAATTCCTTTGTTCTCCATTAAATAAACGAGAAGCTCGAACTCCTTATGCGTCAATATAATTTCTTCTCCATCTACTAAAACAGTTCTAGATAGTCGATTCACATCTATCCCTGCTAATGACATAGCATTTTCTTCAGCTACTCCTACTGCACCATCTGCACGTTTCAATAATGTCTTTGCGCGAGCTACTAGTACTTTCGGGCTAAAAGGTTTTGTTACATACTCATCTGCACCTAATTCGAAACCTAGTAATGTATCATCCTCGTCTGAACGTGCTGTCAGCATAATAATTGGTACTGCTGATTCTTTTCTAATTCGTCTACAAACAGACCATCCATCTATTTCTGGTAACATAATATCTAACATAATTAAATCAATTGTATGTTCAGCAAATAATTCTAACGCTTTTTTTCCATCTTCTGCTTCGATTACTTCAAAGCCTTCATTACGAAAATAATCACTAACAATTTCACGTAATCTTCTTTCATCTTCAACTAGCAATACTGTTTTATTCATATAATCTATCCCGCCTTTTTACTCTTTCAATCGAATAATACGTTGATTGGAGCTTCCGCGAAATGGAAGTGTTAAATCTCTTTTCTCGATTTCAAATCTTCCATCGACTAAAACATCCGCATAATGTAACAACTCTATCATATCATTATTTTGAGAACTCTGTATCTCTTCTAACATATAACCTGTATACATCCATAGATTTTTTTTCAATTCTTTCACGGCTTTTGCCACTTTTTTCACTTCAGAAGCTTGAAAAAATGGATCTCCACCTGAAAATGTTACATCAGTTAATGGATTACTTTCAATCTCTTTCACAATTTCTTCTACTGTCATTTCAGTTCCATTGCAAATATTCCACGATTTCGGATTATGGCAGCCTAAACAACGATGCGGACAGCCCGCAAAAAACACGACTGTCCGCAATCCTTCTCCATCCACTACACTATCATGAATGATGTTCATAACTTTCATTTATGCTTCACCCGATCCTTCTCTTCACTACGTTTCGCACTATTCCACTTCGACATATCTCCTACAAGATATCCTGTTATTCGGCGAATTCTTTCTATATTTGCCTCGTCTTCATTTCCACAGCTCGGACATTCATTTCCAATAACTCCGTGATAATTGCAGCACTTACAACGATCAACAGGATGATTAATTGAACCGTACCCAACACCATACTCTGCCATCGCCTGTACAATTTGTTTTAACGCCTTTTTGTTATGCATAGCTGTCCCGTCTAGCTCAATATACGTAATATGCCCCCCATTACATAGAGCATGGAACGGTCCTTCTAAACGAATTTTATTTATCGCTTGAATATCATAATAAACCGGTACATGGAATGAATTTGTATAATAATTATGATTTGTCACACCACTAATTTCACCAAAGTCTTCTCTATCTTTCTTTACAAACTTTCCAGATAACCCTTCCGCTGGCGTTGCAATTACAGAAAAATTGAGTTGATGTTCTTCCGTTGCCTTATCCATTCGCTCTCTCATAAAGGAAATGATTTCATACCCAAGTTTCCATGACTCTTCGTCTTCTCCATGATGCTTTCCAGTTAAAGCTACTAAACATTCTGCAAGGCCGATAAAACCAATACTTAACGTCCCTTGCTTTAAAATCGGTGCTACTGAATCTTCAGGCTGTAATGTTTCTCCACCACGCCATACACCTTGTGAATATAAAAATCTAAAATCTCTCGCTCGCTTCGTACATTGATACGTGAATCTCTCTAATAATTGCTTAATTCCTAAATCTAAGTAATAATTTAGCGCTTCAAAAAACGCTTCTTTCGATCCACTAATTAGCCCTAATTTCACTAAATTAATAGAAGTAAACGACAGATTACCTCTTCCTATTGCTGTTTCTTCTCCATGTATATTAGACATAACACGAGTGCGACATCCCATGTAACATACTTCACTTTCAGGTCGCCCATCATAATGCACTGCATTAAATGGAGCATCTAAAAATGAAAAGTTAGGGAATAATCGCTCTGCGGTTGTCTCTAATGCTAATTCAAACAAATCATAGTTCGGATCACATTCTTCAAAGTTCACACCTTTTTTCATTTTAAAAATTTGAATAGGGAAAATGGGTGTTTCTCCTTTTCCAAGTCCAGCTTGCGTCGCTTTTAACAATTGTTTAATTAACAGTCTTCCCTCTTTTGATGTATCTGTTCCGTAATTGATAGAAATAAACGGTACTTGTCCGCCGCCCCTACTATGCATACTATTTGAGTTATGAACGAAAGCCTCACATGCCTGATACGTATCATTTTCTGTTTCTTTCCATGCAAATTCCTCTATTTGTTCTTTCGTAAGCGGATATGACTGTAATCGATTTTTATGTCTCTCTACTGTTTTCCTCACATAGGGAGCTAAATCAATATCAAAGAGTGCAAACGATTGACCACCGTGTTGCATATTTTGATTCGCTTGAAAAATAATAGAAGAAAGGGCCAATGCACTTTTAATATCTTGCGGTCGTCTCATATGTCCATGTCCAGTATGAAAACCGTTAGCAAGCATTTGTGCTAACGGAATTTGCGAACAAGTCGTCGTTCCTGTCGCATAAAAATCTAAATCATGTGGATATAATATATTTTGATTTATCGCTTTTTTCACTTGATCTGATAATAAATTTTCTACTGCATAATATTTCGCACTCTCAGATGCGAACGTTCCCATTACTCCCATTGGAGAGCGGCCATCTACATTTGCGTTTTCTTGCATTAAATCTTGTTCATTGCCGTGGACAATTGTCTCAAACATTTTCATTAATTCTTCTCCACGTGTATTTTTTCGTAACATTTATAACCCTCCACCAATATGTTGTTGTCTTTTGATTAAAATGTTACTACATATAGTCTTACTGTTTCTGTGAGAAATGTAACATTCCTGTGAAATTTTTTTCACGAAATAATGAATTTTTCATTTACAAAAAAGAAATGTGCTCTTTACAAATGTGTGGTACAATAAACAGGAAAAACTCTTTTTACCCTTTATCAACACATTTGTATAAAGGAGACTGAACTCATGATTATTACATATCTTTTATTTATCGTTGCCTACTTACTTGGATCGATTCCATTTGCATTAGTCGTTGGGAAAATTGGTTATGGAATCGACATTCGTGAGCATGGAAGCGGTAATTTAGGCGGAACAAATACATTCCGCACGTTAGGGAAAAAAGCAGGTTTTATCGTTACAATTGCTGACATTTTAAAAGGTACATTAGCAACAGGTCTACCGATTATTTTCGGGTTAGATGTTCACCCGCTATGGTTCGGATTAGCAGCTGTTCTTGGACATGTATATCCGATTTTCGCGAAATTCCGTGGTGGCAAAGCAGTTGCAACTTCTGCTGGAGTGCTATTATGCTATTCACCAGTTGTTTTTGCAATATTAGCTGTTGTATTTTTCACCCTTTTATTTACAACAAGATACGTATCACTTTCTTCTATGGTAACAGCTGTCGTTGCTGTTATTGCATCCATTGTTAGCGGGGATAAAATCTTCATTATTGCGATGTGTTTATTAGCAGGTATGGTTATTTATAAACACCGTGCAAATATCGGACGAATTATAAATAAAACTGAACCGAAAGCAAATTTTTCAAAAAAGAAAAAATAAAATCGCAACCCACATAACGCAAAAAGAAAACGTGAAGCATATTAATAGCGTCTTTTTGCGTTATTTTTTATACTAAAGAAAAAGTAATATAACTTGGAGGAACTATACATGAATCTTTCCGTAACAAAAGAAGCAGCACAATGGTATAAAAACGAATTAAACTTACAATCAGGTGAAACACTACGCTTTTTCGTACAATACGGTGGTTGCAGTACTGTACAAAAAGGACTTTCTTTAGGTATTCGTAAAGATGACCCTGCACATCCTGCTGTTCAAATTCAAGAGGAAAGCATTAATTTCTTTATTGAAGGCGATGATGAGTGGTTCTTCGATGGACATAATTTATTAGTTACACTTAACGACTGTGATGATTTTCCTCAATTTAATTATGAAAAATAAAAAAGCGTGGCTGCTGCCACGCTTTTTTATTTTTTCTTAATTTCGTCATACTTCGCATACCACTCAGGATATAATTTTTTAAATGATACAGGGCGAAATCCTTCTTTTTTCGCACAAATATTCGTTGTAGTGGCTGTGATACAAAGCTCGCCTTCACCATTATAAATTTCATATCCATATACAACACGAAGCGGGCTCACACTATCAATCCAAGTTTTCACAATTGCCTTTTCTCCGTAACGCATTGCTTTACGATATGAAATTTGCAAGTCTAATACAGGAGAAATAATTCCCTCTTTCTCCATTTCCACATAGGAAAATCCTAATTCTTGTATAAGTTTCGTGCGCCCAAGTTCGAGCCACACTAAATAGTTTGAATGGTAAACAACACCCATCTGATCAGTTTCCGCATAACGGATTTCAACTTCATGTTCTGCTACAAACATTTCTATTCGCCTTCTTTCACTTCTGCTACCTTGCATACATTTAATCATAATACAGCGGAATCAAAAATAAAATAAAAACAGTGAATCTTTTACCGAAAGGGGCAAGCACATGATTCAAATTATAACTGTTCGTAGCGGTGATAGTGTTTATAGCTTAGCATCAAAATATGGATCTACACCTGAAGAAATTGTAAAAGACAATGGACTAAATCCAGCTGAAACTCTCGTTGTCGGTCAGGCACTTATCGTGAATACGAAAGGAAATAACTACTACGTACAGCCTGGTGACAGCCTGTATCGAATTTCTCAAACATATAACGTTCCCCTCGCTAGTTTAGCTAAAGTTAATAATCTATCTTTAAAATCCATTCTCCATGTCGGACAACAATTATATATACCAAAAGGTGCAAAGCGAGCCGTAGATTCCATCGCTTATTTACAACCTTCAACAATTCCAATAAAAGAAAGTTTAGTAAATGCTACACGTGCTATTAATCCATTTTTAACATACTTAGCGTACTTCAGCTTTGAAGCAAAAAGAGATGGTACATTAAAAGAACCTACTGAAACAGCTAAAATCGCTAATATTGCAACGCAAGGGAAAACCATCCCTATGCTCGTTATTACAAATATCGAAAACGGGAACTTTAGTTCTGAATTAACATCTGTTTTGTTGCGTGATCCAACCATTCAAAATAAATTTATTACGAACATTTTGCAAACGGCTGAAAAATACGGTATGCGAGACATTCATTTCGATTTCGAAAATGTGGCGCCTGAAGATCGCGAAGCATATAATCGCTTTTTACGAAATGTGAAAACACGCTTACCTAGCGGATATACATTAAGTACAACGCTTGTACCGAAAACAAGCTCCACTCAAAAAGGAAAATTCTTTGAAGCACATGATTATAAAACACAAGGGCAAATTGTTGATTTCGTCGTCATTATGACATACGACTGGGGTTGGCAAGGCGGGCCACCGATGGCAATTTCTCCTATCGGTCCTGTAAAAGAAGTACTTCAATATGCAAAATCTCAAATGCCTCCACAAAAAATTATGATGGGTCAAAATTTATACGGTTTCGATTGGAAACTTCCGTTTAAACAAGGAAATCCACCCGCAAAAGCTGTTAGTTCTGTCGCAGCCGTCGCATTAGCACGTAAATACAATGTTCCTATCCGCTATGATTTCACAGCTCAAGCCCCCCATTTTAATTACTTTGATGAAAACGGCGTACAACACGAAGTTTGGTTTGAAGATTCACGGTCTGTTCAAAGTAAATTCAATTTAATGAAAGAACAAGGTATCGGTGGCATTAGTTACTGGAAAATCGGTTTACCCTTCCCGCAAAATTGGCGTTTACTCGTTGAAAACTTTACAATTACAAAAAAGGGCTGACTTTTGTCAGCCCTTTTTTCATGCTACAATATTTAATTCTTCGTTTCATTTACATATAAAAAAGGAGAATGCAACATTCTCCTTTTCTTTAACCGTTATCTACAATCGGTTGTTTGCCAGTTTGGTCTTGCATTTGCTTCCCTTTATTTCCACCAGCTTTTTTCGATTGTGTTCCAATTTGATTTGGTGCAAAGTCTTTTGAATTCTTTTTCGGATTACCCATTACTATCGCCTCCTTAACACTAGTATCGTACTAGTGTTAAGAATTATTCAGCTTGCTTAAAAAGTTTCATTTCATAACGTTTTTCAATACGTTCTTCAATGCGATCGATTGCATCGCGATCACTTAATAATTGTTGTTTATTTTCATTTACAAGTTCTTCAAACGATTTACGGCGACTTCTTCTCATGCTGCTCACCCTTTCTCCTTCGCTTTCTTACTACATAGTATGAGCAAATGAAAAACTCTTTAATCAGATTTGCAAGAAAATTTTATGTTTTAGTACTCCTCTAAAAAAACTCCGTATACAATTTACTGTACACGGAGTTTTTTATACCCTAACATTTAAATACTCTTTTAATTTTTCATCTGCATTTGTTTCATTTTCTTTATACTCTTCAAGCGCTTGTAATACAAAATCATACTGTTCTAAAATATAACTTTCTAATTTCAAAACATCGTCTAAGCTATTAAGCATAATTCTCGTATTGCCAATTTCACTTTTTAAAGCTGGTTCACATATTAAGCTCGTACATATTTCTTTCACATCATCTTCTACTATTTCTGTTAATACGTATTTCTTTCTGCCTTTTACCTTTAATCTCATAACTGGATAAAAAGCTTTTATATCTAAGTAACTGCCTACGTTCATATAACGCAGCCATTCTACATTACGTTTATTGCGTGCAAGTATTGCTTTCACTGCTTCGTATACCACAGTTTCATCAAATACAGCCTTATTTACTTTTCGTTTCCCTTCATCTTCAGCAGATGCACATTTTTGATACACAGCTGCACACGTAATACAGTCGTCAAATGCATTATGAGAACTCAGACGAATTCCAAGCATTCGCTTTAACGTTTCAAGTTTATGATTAGGCGCATGCTTCATATATTTTTTTGCTAAGAACACCGTATCAATCACCTTATTTTTAGGCTCAGGTAATCCTAGCATATTTACATTACTTTTCAAAAAACGCATATCAAAAGAAGCATTATGAGCCACAATAACATTTGTATGTAAGAATGCTAAAAATAAAGGCAACACTTCTTCAATTGTCGGCGCATCTGAAACACGATAATTTGTAATACCTGTTAAACTCGTTATTCGGCTCGGAATTGGACGCTCTGGATTTACATATGAAACAAACTGATCTACTAGTTCATGATTACAATATTTCACTGCTGCAACTTGAATAATTTTATCATTATAAGGGTTAAATCCTGTTGTTTCAAAATCGATTACAACATAATCTAACGGTAAGGATACATTCCCCACTCCAACCCCTCCTTTATCTCTAAACGTTTATATTTCTTTTATCATAACATGCTGCTATCACTACGTGAAAAAGAAAAGGCAGAAATGGTAACTTTCCACCTCTACCTTTTCACCGTTATTTTAATTTTGCAACCCGTTTCTCCATCTCTTTTTGAGTCATCGGCCCAATAAACTTATCTTGAATGACACCTTTCGTATCTATAAAATACGAAGTTGGGATGGTAATTACTTTATACGCTGTTGTCACATCAATGTTCTTGTCCAACAAAATAGGAAAAGTAATTCCTTTTTCCTTCGCAAAATTGCTTACCTTTTCTTCTCCCCCACCTTTTTCTGAAGGAGTATAATTGATTGCTAAAATTTCTACGTTTTCTTTATGTTCTTTATAGAAAGCCTCCATATCAGGCATTTCTTGCTGGCAAGGTCCACACCACGTTGCCCAAAAGTTTAAAATTACTTTCTTCCCTTTTAAATCCGATAACTTTACATTCGTTCCATCTAACTTAGTTAATTCAAAATCTGGTGCATTCTTTCCTATTTCTATACCGTTCCGTGCGATCATCTCTTTCATAGCAGCTTCACTTTTTTCTTGCTTCCCTTGTACCGCCTGATCTTTTTTACCAAACTGTTCATAAGCCGCATATCCCGCTAAACAAAGTAACACTACAATAATCGTAAGCTTCCGCCACATTTTATATCACCCTAACGTGTTTATCTTTTTTAACATATCCATCAACATACTATATACCTTATTTTAGCTTATACGGACAAGCTTGGAAATATTCACAGTCAAAATAATTAGAATATTCTTATTTAGATAGAAAAAATTCCCTTTTCATCATATAATTAGAAAAAAAGTATACAAGGGGATACATATTTTCTAATTGAGCCATTCACTTTTTTACCTTTATTTTTCATTACTATCTCTAGTTTTGATATACCCTAGCTTTACAAAGCTTAGATGCTTGGATTATTTACTGTGTTTTCTTTACTCTCTTATATAACAGTAGTGTTAAAACCTTCAAAAAGGGGGATTTTTTATGAATTCATTTGAAAAAATACTTTTATACATTCTTAGTTTTCTTTTATACCCAATTGGTATTATTACTTGGATCATTTCACTCTTTAGTAAAGAACCTGAGAAAAAGAAAGTAGGACGAATTTGTCTCTACGTCTCTCTAGTCTCATTTGTCCTTTTCGTAATCCTTGGTATTGTAACTTTTTATATGACTACTACATTTAACGTTGATCTTAACCATTCAGATTCTATCGAGTATCAAATTAATGATGATGAATAAAGATAAGAGCAGTGCTCTTATCTTTATTCACATCTCTTAAAAAACGAATGACTATTTATTAATTTTTCAGGACTTCCACATGCAACAATACTTCCTTCTCTCATGATGACAACACGATCTGCTAGTATCGCTTTCTCTACATCATGTGTTGCCACAATTCTCGTTACTTCTCCTTCTAGTCCTTCTATCATATTCCAAACAACTTCTTGATTGCTCGGATCTAATCCCGCAGTTGGTTCATCTAAAATAATAAAGTTCGGATTTGAACCAATTGCTCGCAATAATGCAAGACGTTTTCTTTCTCCTCCCGAAAACTCTTCACCGCTTTTATGTAGTACAGTTTTAATCCCTTCAGGTAACCCACTAATAATCGGCGTTACGTTTACAAGTTCAGCAGTTTTTTCTAATTGTTTTTCTAAACCCTCTTCCCCGAAATACATATTCTCTTTTACTGTCGTCCGAAAAAAACGAGGTTCTTGCCACACTGTAGTCATACGAGCCTCATTTCCGTAATAAACGATGCTACCTTTAGATGGTTTATACAAACCTGTCATTAATTTTAAAAGCGTTGTTTTTCCTGCACCACTTTCTCCCACAATAATAACGAGTTCACCAGGATGAATTTGCAAATCAATATTATTAATTCTGCATTTCTCTTCATCACTCTCCTGAAATGAAACATTTGTTATCGTCATCCCCATCGATCTTTCTCGATTACTATCTGCCACTCGTTTATCTAGAAAAGAAAAAACTCTATTTGCTGAAGCGACTGCAACTTGTGTCATCATTAATAAATCGCCCACGTAACGGACTGGAAAAAAGAGCATTTCAATTGTAGCTAACACTGCAACAAGTGAACCAACTTCCATTTCCCCTTTTATTATTTTTTGCGCACCTATAATGAGAACAACGATATATGCTCCTGTTTCAATCACTGTTCCAACTACTCCAATGCAGTGTTGCATCATCGTCTTCTTTACTTCTTTTTTATAAGATTGTGCGGTTACTCCCTTAAATAAGCGAATGGCCCATTTTTCCTTTTGCAAACTACGTAAATCTTGTGCTCCTTTTACAAACTGTGACACCATCTCTACAACACTTGATTGATTTTTTTGAGCAATGCTTGCAATATTTCTTACCTTTTCCCCCATTAACATCGGAACCGTTGCACTTAAAAATAAAAACGGGGTTACCCACAATATGAACTGTATATTTATATGTTGTAGTGCTATGAACGCACCGATAAATTGCGCAATAGCGTGTATATATTCTATTAATATAGAACCATATAACCTAATCCAATTCGGAATATCAGACACAACTAATGTCTCTAACTCTCCTTGTTTAATCTTCTCACTCTCTTCAAAGGGTAACGAGAAAAAATGACGCAATACATCTATACGCTTCTCTCGTAATATTCGCTGACTCGCTTTTGAACTTACATAATTAAATGAAAGATTGTTCACCCACATTAACAAACGGCTAACTGCAAACAAAGTAATATAAAGATACGCTCCCTTTAACTCCCGCTGGATCAGGTTATCTACAATTAATCCCATGAAAATCGGACGGGATAAGTTTAAAATAGCTGCGAAGGATCCACTGCATATAGCTGCTATTACTAACATTTTTTCTTTCTGTAGCGGTAACAATATTTTTTTATATTCTTTCATAACGTTCCCTCCATTTTTTATAGTAAAAAGAAAGGGATGAAACCAAATGGTTTCATCCCTTTCCATAAAATAAGGAAGCTAACAATTGTTAGCTTCCTTATCGTTTATTTCAATTATTTAGTTCGACACTTTAGACTCTTCGATTTTCTCACGAAGAACCATTTGCAGAATACCACCGTGACGGTAGTAGTCAATTTCAACTTCACTATCGAAACGAGCTACTACTTCAAATTGTTTTTCATTGCCATCTGCATCGATTGCAACTACTTTTACAAGATCGCGTGGTCTAACTGTTTTGTCAATTTGAATTTCAAATGACTCGTTACCAACAAGACCTAACGTTTCAGCGCTTTCGCCATCTTTAAATTGAAGTGGTAATACGCCCATTAATACTAAGTTACTGCGGTGAATACGCTCGAAGCTTTCTGCGATTACTGCTTTAATACCTAATAAGTTTGTACCTTTCGCAGCCCAGTCACGAGAACTTCCCATACCGTAATCTTTACCAGCAACAACTAGAAGACCTGTTCCATCTTCTTTATATTTCATAGCAGCATCATAGATAGATGTTACTTCACCAGTTGGCCAATATGTTGTATATCCGCCTTCTGTTCCTGGTGCGATTTGGTTTTTAATACGGATGTTTGCAAATGTACCACGCATCATAACTTCATGGTTACCACGACGAGAACCGTAAGAGTTGAAATCAACTGGTTGTACGCCGTTTTCTAATAAGTAGCGTCCAGCTGGTGTATGCTTACCGATTGAACCTGCTGGTGAAATGTGGTCTGTCGTTACAGAGTCACCAAATTTACCAACTATGCGTAATCCTGATAATGTTTCAACTTCACCTGGCTCTTTAGATAAACCTTCAAAGAATGGTGGGTTTTGAATATACGTTGAGTCATTATCCCAAGTATATAAAGCTTCATTTGAAGTTTGGATTTCATTCCAGCGCTCATTGCTGTTAAATACTTGTGCATATTCTTTCTTGAACAGTTCAGATGTAACAACACTTTGAACTACATCTTCAATTTCTTTAGCTGATGGCCAAATATCGTTGAAGTAAACAGCATTGCCATTTGCATCTTTACCAATTTCATCATTTTTCAGATCAATATCAACAGTACCTGCAAGTGCATATGCCACAACAAGTGGTGGTGATGCTAAATAGTTCGCTTTTACAAGTGGATGAATACGACCTTCAAAGTTACGGTTACCAGATAAAACAGATGTTACTAATAAATCGTTTGCTGCGATTGCTTCTTCTAATTCCTCTGCTAATGGACCAGAGTTACCGATACAAGTCGTACAGCCGTAACCAACTGTTTGGAAACCTAATTGATCTAAATATGTTGTTAAACCTGATTTATCTAGGTATTCAGTAACAACTTTAGATCCTGGTGCTAATGATGTTTTTACATACTCAGGTACTGTAAGTCCTTTTTCAATTGCTTTCTTCGCAACTAGACCTGCCCCAATTAATACATATGGGTTTGATGTATTTGTACAGCTTGTAATTGCAGCGATGGCAATCGCACCTGTGTTCATCGTTACTTCTTTATCTTCTAATGTAACCTTCACTTCTTTATCGAACTCTTGCTCATTAAATCCAAGTCCTTGTGTTCCAACTGGTGCTACAACAGCTTTGTGGAACGCATCTTTCATATCTGAAAGTGGAATTAAATCTTGTGGGCGTTTCGGTCCAGAAAGGTTAGATTCGATTGTATTTAAATCAATTTCAACAAGATCAGTGTAAATTGGATCTTTACTGTCTGCTGTATAGAATAAACCGTTCGCTTTACAGTATTCTTCAACAACGCGAATTTGCTCTTCATCTCTACCTGTTAAACGTAAGTATTCTAAAGAAATATCATCGATTGGGAAGAATCCACAAGTTGCGCCGTATTCTGGTGCCATATTTGAAATTGTTGCACGGTCAGCTAAAGGCATGCTCTTTAGACCATTACCAAAGAACTCAACAAATTTACCAACTACACCTTTTTGACGTAATACTTGTGTTACTTTTAATGCAATGTCAGTTGCTGTAGTACCACTTGGAAGTGTACCCGTTAATTTCACACCGATTACTTCAGGTACTGGGAAGTATGAAGGCTGTCCAAGCATTCCTGCTTCTGCTTCAATACCACCAACGCCCCATCCAAGAACACCGATACCGTTAATCATCGTTGTATGAGAGTCTGTTCCAACTAATGAATCTGGGTATGCAACTAAGTCACCTTCAGCATTTTTCACCGCGTGAACAACCGGTGCTAAATATTCAAGGTTTACTTGGTGTACAATACCTGTAGCTGGTGGAACTGCACGATAGTTATCAAATGATTTTTGTGCCCAGCTTAAAAATTTATAACGTTCTTCATTACGTTTAAACTCTAAGTCCATGTTAAATGCAAGCGCGTCTGCTGTACCCGCTCTATCAACCTGTACAGAGTGATCAATTACAAGGTCTACAGTAATTTCTGGATTAATTTTATCAGGATCTCCGCCCATATCTGCCATTGCTTTACGAAGCGAAGCCAAATCTACAACAGCTGGAACACCAGTGAAATCTTGTAAAATTACACGAGATGGTTTAAATGGAACATCGATATCTTGAACATCTTTCGTTCCCCATTTCGCTAAATTTGTAACATGCTCTTCTGTAATTACACGTCCATCTACTTGACGAAGTACAGATTCAAGTAAAACTTTAACCGAATATGGTAATTGAGATACGTTGCCAACCCCTGCGTTTTCAAGCGCTTTCAATTGATAATAATGATACGTCTTTCCATCTACTTCAAAAGTTGCACGTGATTGAAATGGATTATGTTTGACCATTATGTTTCCCCCCTGTTAAACGTGACTAAGTTGTCTGAATATAAAATGTAGACAAACTTTTCAATACCTTACAATAATATCTTATTACAACTTTCTAAATAAGTAAATAATAAGAAACTTATGGATTATCATAAGTTTTCTTTATCTTTCTAAATTTGAATAGTGTCCATACTCCTTATCAATACTATTACTATAAAGTAAAGTACTCTTTCAGCGCTTTACTTACAGTTCATACGTGTTATGAACTGCTCATATAAGAAACAGGACAGAGGTGAAATAAAATGGGTAAACGAAAAGCAAATCATGTTATTTCAGGAATGAATGCTGCTTCTGCACAAGGACAAGGAACAGGTTACAATGAAGAATTTGCAAACGAACCTTTAACTCCAGCAGAGCGACAAAATAATAAGAAACGTAAAAAGAACCAGTAATAAAAAATCCCAAAAGGTACGCCTGCCTTTTGGGATTTTCTCTAATGTTTATACTGCAATAATTCCGAAACTTTTACAAATCGATAGCCCTGTTTGTGAAGCTCTGGCAAAATTTTCGCTAACGCCGCTACTGTTTGACTACGATCGTTTCCTCCATCATGTAACAATACAATATCTCCACTTTTAGCATTTTTCACTACATGATTTACAATAGATTCAACCCCTGGATTTGCCCAATCACGTGGGTCTTGGTGCCACGACCATAGAACAGTTTGATACCCAGCTTCTTTAGCTGTTTTAAATACAGCGTCATTAATATATCCGCCTGGGGGACGGAATAACAAAGGTTCTTTCACCCATTTTTTAAAATATTTCTTTCCATCTAAAATATCATTTTTTAATTTTTCATCTGATGAATTATTCGCATACAAATGATTCATCGTATGATTACCAATTTCATGCCCATCTTTTAACACTTGCTTTACTAAATTGGGATTACGCTGAACTCGAAATCCAATCATAAAAAAGGTCGCTTCCGCTTTATATTGACGTAATAAATCTAAAACTTGTGGTGTATAAGTTGGATCTGGTCCATCATCAAATGTAATTGCAATAATCTTTTCATTATTAGGTACTTCCCACGTTACATAACCAGTTGGTTCTAGCTCTTTTCTGAGCAACATTTTCGCTTCCACTTTTTCCACTTGAAATATATGTACTGCGCATAGTAAAGAAAAAACTAATAAAAAAATTTTCTGTTTCAACATAGTGTTTGTTAAAGTAATAAGGTTGTCGAACACTCAACAACCTCATTTACTTTTCTATTTGATCTACATTTCGCATAATATTTTGGAGATTATTTTCATATTGCTCAAGTTGTGGACGTTGTGTTTCTGAAGCTACCTCTAGTGCATTTTGAATCTGTTCATATGCTTCCTGAACCTCTTGGCGTAACTCTTTTAAATCATGACCGTAGTTTGGATCATTTTTCACAATGTTGTTAAATGTATTCTCTGCTTGTGTAACCCCTTGCTGTGCCGCTTGAAAAGCTTGTTGTTTATCTTTATGATATGGCATTATATGATCCCCTTTCTGTAATAGTTAGTCCCATTTATCTTTACCCTTTTTTCTAAAAACATTCTCGTATAAAATCGCCAACTTCTCTCATTCTAAAAAGAAAGAGGAGGTGTCACATACAATGGGAAAAAACAATCGTGAATCAAAAGAGAAAAAAGGACAACCTGAACCATTAAGCGGTTCTCATAAAGTAAAAAACCGTAACCATTCACGCCAAAAAAACCATGCACATCATGATATGTAATAAGAAACTATTCACATACTGTGCATATTCAACATAAAATGTTTATATTTCGCCATTTATTCTTCACCTCTATTTGATTCATGCATAACATGATATGAATTGATATTTTACGGAGGGTATCTTACATGGGCAAGAAAAAGAAGGATTGTCTTTTTCATGTTGATGGTTTCGAAGAATGGATGGATCAATTTTGTTCTGATTCCTGTAGTAACTTTAGTTTTCCAAATCAAATTCATATTGACCTTTGTGAAACTGAACAAGAATACATTTTGGAAACAGATGTACCAAATGTGACTGAACAAAATGTACTCATTAAAAAGATGGAGACAGGCCTAAACATATGCATACTTCATAAAAATATTTCTTTACAGCGGACCATTCCTTTACCCGCTAATATTATTTATAAAAAGATGCTAGCCTGCCTAGAGAATGGATTTTTAGCCATTCATATTTCTAAAAATGAAGTTGCTAATAAACATGAAAAAAAAGTTCTTTTTTCAAATTAACGATTACTATAAATACAAACATAAGCCCCAGTCATTTACTGGGGCTTATGTTATTTCGCACGTATTTCTATATTAAAATTTCTATCATATCTTTTTTTCAACAAACTTTTTGCAACTAACAGAACTGGAAACGATATAGTTGAAATGATAGCTAGCGCTGAAAATACGAAATACCCATTTTGGAACCCGTAGTAATCGAGAAGTACTCCCCCAAACCACGGACCAAGCACCCCCCCAATTCCAGAGAATCCCATCGCTCCAAAATAGGTTCCCTTTAGATGTGAAACAGCTATCTCATCAATAAATACATCCGTCATTGAAAACATCAAAACTTCTCCCACTGTAAAAATAAATGTACAAACAGCAGCCCCTAACATAGATTCTATTATCCCAAATCCAAACAATCCCCCGCTCACAAATAAGGTTCCAACCATAATCGATGCTAACGGTGTATACTTTTTACACATTTGAATAACAGGGTATTGAATAGTCACTACAATAATCGCATTTAAAGCTAGCATATATGAGAACAACTTTACTCCATCCTGAAATATATGTGCATTTGCAAAATATTGAGATACTGTAGTTGTAAAATGTGAAAAGCCACAATTACTCAAAATAATACCGACTAAAGCAACTAAAAATACTACATCCTTTCGCAAAATACGAATTGCATTTAACATTGTGACAGGCTTTTCTGTATTTACTTTCTTTTTTTCTAGTGGATATTTCTTAAATTGGAACGCTAAAATAGCTGTATATAGAATGTATACTCCAGCTGCTACTAAAAACGGAATTGTTGATTTTGCGCTTCCAATCTGTAATCCGACAAGCGGGCCAATCGCCACCCCAACATTTATTGCACCGTAACGCAAATTGTATACAAGTAAACGATACTCTGGTTTCGTTAAATCTGATAATAATGCTCTTGACGTCGGTTCAAAAAAAGACCGACATAATCCATTCAAAGCGTTTAATAAAAAGAAACTTAAAACATGATCTGCAAGTGAAAAACCTATAAATACAAACACCCAAACAATCATGGACCATATTATAATCTTCTTTCGACCAAATCGATCCGACAAATTACCCCCAATAAAACTAGCAAACACCCCAACAAGCGCACTTGTTCCAATAATAGCACCCGTCATTCCAGCTGAAACGTCTTTAACAGTTGTTAAATAAATTGCTAAAAAAGGAATGCTCATTGAAGTAGCAAATCTCGCAAATAAAGTCCCTATTATAATTGTCATTCCAAGCGGATGAATATTTTGTAACTTCCCGATACGATAAACTTAACTAAATCTATACAATTCAATCAAATTTACACAAGTTAGTGCTTCATCGTGTTCTCGCAGCCCCAAAGGGACGAGGGGTATAACANNTTTAAACTCCACTGTCCTTCTGGTTGAACTGAATGGTCGTATTTAACTCCGCAACATGAGCAAATCTTGCTTGAAGCGAACCATTTATCAGCTTTTACATACTCAATGCCGTACTTCTCACACTTGTATGATAAACATTGAAAGAAGAAGTGTAATTTTTGAAATGAAAATGCTTTCGATAGTTTTTTGTTTTTTAACAGGTTTGAGATAGATAAGTCTTCCACAACAATCCTCATTGGTTTGGTTTTCACCAATTTAGCTGTTGCTTGATGGATATGGTTATTTCGGATATTCGTAATTTTCCTACATAACCGCAGGTGCTCAGTTTTCGCTTTTTCATATCCGGCAGATTGAATTTTTATACCTTTTTTAAATCTCCTAGACATATCTCTTTGCGCTGACTTTTTCCTTTTCAAAAGTTTTTTAACCTTGGCATCTTTGTTTATATTTCGTTCTTTCGTACCATTAGAAGCTACAAACAGCTCTTTTAAACCAACATCCACACCAATCGACTCATTGGTTAGTTCTTGTGATTCAAAGTCTTCTTGGAATCCTACACTAATCCACCAGTGACGACCGTCAAATGTAACTCTTGGATTTGATGGTTTTTTATTTCTTGGTAGTTGTTGGCTTGTTTTCACTTCTCCAATGGACTGAATATGAACTACTTTCTTTCCTATAATCAGTCTTTCATAATTGGCATAAAATCCTTGGATTAAATCTTTTTTGGATTTATAAGAAGTGTGATAACCATTTTTGTACTTTTTGAACGAATGTTTTCTCGCCGTATCAAAATCTTTTGAAGCCTGTTTGGGCACTTGTGCATTAATGTCTTTTAACCACTCATATCTCTTTCGCTTCTTGATCTTTGTAAATCGTTTCTGTAAAGCTAACTGTGAAACAGATTTTCCAAATAGCTTATAGTATCTATCACTCATTCTTTTACAATAGTTATAAGCGAATCTTGCAGCACCGGCATGGTTTCTAAGCACTTGCTCTTGTTCAGGCGTTGGAATCAGTCTGACTTTCTTCGCCAATATCATCAGAATTTAACTCCTTTAATGAAAGATTTGTTCTTCTGAATAGTAGCGTGTTCCACCAGCATTCTCCTTAGACTACTCGGATGCAAACCTGTTAATTCTGATACTTGACTAACTCGTGAAAATTTCATTATTATTCTCACCTCATTGAACCCAACATAGCACGTACGTTCGATATTTTCAATGAAGTTTGATAGATTTAATAAAATTTATCTTGTTCAACTAAGGGCGCAATTCCTTAGCCAGTTCTCTTATGAACTTCTCATGTTTTCACATGAGCGCAGACTATATGTTTATCTACTTAAAGATAGAGGATTTTTCCACCACCATAGGCTTGTGGTGTACTCTCGTCAGTTATACGAGATAGTCGTTGAACGTTCATCTTATCCATTTTGACTTAGATGATTCGAGGCGGAAGACCCATTGTTCTAGTGTTTAGGATTTAACCTTGCACGATCTGATTGATTTTTTCTGCTTTCGC
>NZ_NUVD01000081.1 GCF_002564555.1 Bacillus cereus
TGTTTCTCGCCTTCTGGTTGTTTTTCTTCATTTTTAATTTGTTTCATTTGATCTTGTTCAAATAAAAGTTGTACATCATGCGTTTGCTTATAGTTTCTTGATGCCATTTCGATAAATACTTTTGTATTTAGTTTTTTTGATAAATCGTTTACTTCAAATTCTACGACTCTTGTATCTTTTTCTTTATCTTCACTCACTACTTTTGCATCAACAAATGCACCATCTTTTTCCGTTTGGAAATTTTTAATTAATGAGCTACTTTTTAGTGTTACAGTTACTTTTTTCTTACCATTTTCTACTTTTAATACTCCTGGATTTACCATGTAAGTATTCATTTTAGATTCTTCATCTGTTTGATCTTTTAACACTTTAAATGGAATGCTGTACTCACCATCTGTAATTGTGTTAGAATTTGGTTGTTGATCTGGGTCAGGCTTTTGGTCGGGCTTCTGACTCGGATCAGGTTTTTCATTTGGATCTGGCTTATTAGCTGGGTCCTCTTTTTCATTTGGCTGTTCTACATGAACTGGTTTAATACTGTTTTGATCAAAGGCAATACGCACATCGTAGTCATGATGATAATTTAAAAAGTCAATGTCTACTTTTACTTTCGCGTTTAATACTTTCCCTATATCTTCCACATCAAATTCTACGACTCTTGTATCTTTTTCTTTATCTTCATTAACTACATTCGTCGCAATAAACTGGCCATTTTTTTCTGTCTCAAATTTTGTAATCCATGAACTATGTTCTAACGTAAAGGATACTTTCATTTTCCCGTTCTTCACTTTTAAAGTTCCTGGACTTACAGAGTATTGATTCATCATAGATTCTTCATCTGATGTGTCTTTAAGAACTTTGAAACCAATTGAATATTCACCGTCAGCTAGTTGACTAGCAGCTTGAGCCGCAAGCGGTTGTAACGTTGTAACAAAGGTAAATATCATTAAAAACATCGCGACAACAATCTTAAGATACTTGTTCAATGAAATGACGCTCCTTTTAAATTTTTATAATTATTTAACGCTATTCTCATCAAATACGAATCGAATATCATATGAAGCATTATAATTAATAATTGGGATATTAATTTTCACCTTACCATTTAGTTTTTTTGACAAGTCAGCTACTTCAAATTCTACAATTCTAGTATTCTCTTTTTTATTTTCACTTAACACAGTTGTTTCTACGAATTGACCATCTTTCTCCACTTGTAAACTCTTAATCGAAGCGCTATCTTTCACTTTAAATGAAACATATTGTTTACCATTTTTAACCATTAATGTTGCCGGACTTTCAAAATAACTATTCATTCTAGATGCTTCATCTTTATCGCCTTTCCATACAGTAAAAGCAATATTATATTTTCCATCAGCTAGTTTTGTGGCAGCTTTTACATCTTGTAAGCCTAGTGTTGCTATAAACGTAAATAAAACAGCAAATACAGCAATCATCATTTTAAATTGTTTAAACATATATTCATCACCTTTCAAAATATTTATTTGCTTAACTTCACTTTACGAATTAAGAAAACACCTGAAATAAGAAGTAACACTGCAAATAATCCGATACGTGCTTCGTCGCCTGTTTTTGGATTATCCGTTTTTTCAGCATTTCCACTTTCATTGGTTTCTTTTTTTGTCTCTTTATTTGCTTCTTTGTTCTCTACTTTTGTTTTCTCTTCTTTTACTTGTGGATCTGTTTTCGCCTGGTCATTATTGTTTGTTGTAGCAACTACGCCGTTATCGCCACCCACAGCTTTTACATTCGCATCAAATGCAAAACGAATTGTGTAATGATGGTCATAGTTTGCACTCGGTACAACAACATGAATTTTTACCCCTAACGGTTTTGCTAAATCATCAACTTTAAATTCAACTGTTCTTTTATCAGCCGATTCGTCCTTGCTAATTACTTTTGCATCAACAAAATTTCCATTCTCAGGTGCTTTAAATTCTGTAATCCAAGCACTATGATTCATTGGAACTTGAACTCTCATCTCACCATTTTTCACAACTAACTTAGCTGGTTTTTCAAAATAATCATTTGCCATTGAAGCCGATTCATTTTCCGCCTTTTGTATTACATAGTTAATATCGTAAGTACCGTCAGCTAATTTTGCTGAAGCTTGTCCGTACGGCAGTACAAGAAAAGCTAGCATGCATACGAATGTGATAATAAAAGCAGATAATACAGAAAACTTTCTCATTTGACTTACTTCCTCCTTGTTTATCTTTTACCCTTACTTTTTTTGAAAATGATAATTATTATCAACTCATGATAAAAAAATAATAATCCTCTACCAGTATTAAATTGTTGTACATTTATGCAGCATCGATATTATTGATTATCATTCTCACTTGCGGTTAAAAAATAATAACCCCCTTATTTCTTATAAAGATCGGGTTATATTTTAAGATACGTCCCCATTTATTTTATTGATTATCATTCTCAATAGGACGTAAAAAAAATAAAAGTACTCATTCCCCTGTTCTATCACCTCTATTTACAAAAATGATATAGTTATAGAAAACCTTGTATCTTTCACTCCTCACTTTCCTTCCAATATTTCCACAACTAAGTCAATCTTAGCCTACTCATAATTTTTTTGTCAACTATATTACGTATAAAATTTTAAATATCTGAATTTCTACATATATGGCTTTTTCCACAAAAAAAGAGGCTTCCTTTCATAGAAAGCCTCTTTTCACTATTTTTCTACAGCAATTTCATGCTTTTGAAACTTAGAAACTATATAACCGAATCCTATACCGATCATACCTGGAACTAACCAGCCAATTCCTACACTGTATAATGGTATCTTATCTAAAATAGGTGCTAACGCTGCAATTTGAAGGTTTGCATTGTGCAATCCATCAAAGAAACTGATTGCGAACGCTCCTACAATACCTCCTACATACATCGCTAATGGAAGACGAACGTAATTTTCAACAAGTGATAATACGATAAGCACAATACCAATTGGATAAATTGCGATTAAGATTGGTAATGCTAATGCGTTTAACTGAGTTAAACCAAGATTTGCTACCATAAATGCTAATACACAGAAAATGAAAACGACTTTTTGATATGAAAGCTTCGGTAACAAAGAAGAGAAATATTCTCCACAAGCTGCAACAATACCTACAGAAGTTGTTAAACATGCTGCTGTAATTGCAATGCCTAGTAATAATGTTCCGTAACTTCCAAACAAATGATTCACAACGTTTGTTAAAATAATTCCTCCGTTCGCACCCATTCCAAGTGATACACTAGAAGCTCCAAGGTAAGCAAGCGCTACATACACAAGTAATAAACCAAGTGCTGCAATAAATCCTGCAAAGATTGTTACTTTCGCAATGCTGTTCTTATTTGTAACACCTTTTGCTTTTAAAGCATTAATGACAACATTTCCGAAAACAAGTGCTGCAAGTCCATCTAAAGTTAAATATCCGTCAATAAAACCTTTAAAGAGCGGAGCACTATACGCTTCTGTCGGTGCACCAAACTCTCCCATTGGTGTAATAAGTGCTTTCACTACAATAATTGCAATAACAGCTAATAAAATGGGCGTTAACACTTTACCAATGCGGCCCACTAATTTCGATGGGTTTAAAGCTAAATAGAAAGTTACCGCAAAGAAAATAAATGTAAAGATAACAAGTGGATATGATTGACCAGCTATCTCACTTGGTAAAAACGGTGCAACACTCATTTCATAAGCAACCGTTCCTGTACGTGGCACACTTACGAATACGCCTAAACATAAATAAATTACAGTGATAAAAACAAGAGCGAATACAGGATGTACACGTCCCGCCAGCTCGTTAATATCTCCCTTCAAGGCTATAACAATTACTCCTAATAAAGGCAATCCAACGCCTGTTACGATAAAACCAAACAACGCGATCCATACATCTGTTCCAGCACCTTGTCCTAACGCTGGTGGGAAAATCATATTACCTGCACCGAAAAATAGTGCAAATAACATTAAACTTATTGCAAACATCTCAGAAAACTTTAAAGATGATTTCATTTCTACTAACCTCCTAAAAAAAATAATCACAAAATATTCTGAATTCAAATCCGTCACATGTTCCCTTTCAAGCATACTTCCCTATAAAAGAACGCAAAAAACACCCGTCCCTAACAAAGGGACGAGTGTTGAAATCGTGGTTCCACCCTTATTCTAATAAAATGAATTTATAACAAAATAAGCTCATTTTATAGCTCGTGTAAATTAATAACGGTTTTATCCGTCAAGAATTACAATGCATCATGCATGCAGTTCACTCTTGAAGTTTAGAGGTGGTAAGCTTGTCTTTTCGTATTAGGAAGCTCACAGCCTAAGGCTTCCCTCTCTGAGAATCGTAGAAAACAACTCATGTCCTCATCATTACTTTTATAAAATATTTTGTCGAAACTTGTTTTTTTTTATTATATGGGCTATTTTCAAAAAAATCAATAGTTTTATTTTTTCTGACAAAAAAATATAGGGAGAAAACTTCCCCCCTTATAACTGCCCTGTTAATATGTTTAATTCTTCTGCTGTAATGCTTCGCCATTTTCCAGGTTCTAGTCCATTTAGCTCTATATTCATAATGCGCACTCGCTTTAGCTTTATTACAGTAAACCCGAAAGCACGGCTCATTCTACGAATTTGCCTGTTCATCCCTTGCGTTAAAACGATGCGAAATGTTGACTGATCAACTCTCGTCACTTTACATGGCTTCGTCATACCATCTTTAATCTTTACACCGCTGGACATCTCATCAATAAACCAATCTGTAAAAGGCTTATCGACAGTGACAACATATTCTTTCTCGTGCTCATGATCACCGTGTAAAATTTGATTGGCAATCGCACCATCATTCGTTAATAGAATAAGTCCTTCCGACGCTTTATCTAACCGTCCAACAGGAAAGATTCGCTCTGGGTAATTGATATAATCAATGATGTTTCCTTCAATATTTTCAGCTGCTGTACAAGTAATTCCGACCGGCTTATGAAAGGCGATATACACCTTTTCTTTCTCTTCTTTTGCAATAACCTGTCCATCAATCGTTACAACATCACCATCGCTCACGAGTGCACCGTGCGTACATATTTCACCGTTAATAGTCACGCGTCCCGCTTTAATAAGGCGGTCTGTTTCGCGTCTTGAGCAGGATTTTGCTTCGCTTATGTATTGGTTGATTTTCATAGCTTATTCCTTTTCATATATATTAAAAGCGTCAATCTATGGCAATATCATTATGCCACGATTGACGCTCCTTTACTTCGCAAAAACAACTAAATAAATAACCCCAATCACCAAAAATATTCCACAACAAGCTAACAATACTTTTGCAAGTTTGTCCATAAACATATAATGGTTGCCCCTTTTGTTTCGTTGTTTGCTATTTTAATTCGACAACTGTTACGCCTAGGCCTCCCTCGCCCATGTCACCGTAACGGAATGTTTTTACACCGCGGTGCTTCTTCAAGTAATCTTGTACACCTTGGCGAAGTGCTCCTGTTCCTTTACCATGAATAATTGATACACGTGGATAGCTTGCAAGTTGTGCATCGTCTAAATATTTCTCAACGCGCACCATTGCATTTTCAAAGCGTTCACCACGAAGATCAAGTTCTAATGAAACGTGGTAATCTCTACCCTTCACACTTGCGACCGCTTTTTTCTCTGTTTGCTTCGGTGTATTAATGTATTCCATATTGGATTCTTTCACTTTCATCTTCAGAATACCAATTTGTACGCTCCACTCTGTATCACTTATTTTTTCAAGTAGTTGACCTTTTTGACCGAACGTTAATACTTTTACTTCATCACCTGCGCGTAATTGTTGTTTCGGCGCAGTATTTTTCACGTTCACTTTTTGTTTCTTCACAAGCTCTGGCGCCGCGCCTTCTAGACGGCTCTTCGCTTCAATAAGCTCATGGTCTTTCACATTTACAAGCTGTGCTTTACGCAATTGACGCAGTTCTTGAATAATGCCTTCTGCTTCTTTCTTTGCAGCTTCGACTTTTTCTTCCCCTTCTTTTTGCGCTTTTAATAATCGTTCATCACGATCTTCGTTAAATTCAACAATTTGACGCTGTAATTCGCGATGCAGTTTTTCAGATTGCTTACGAAGCGCCTCTGCTTCGTTCCAGTCACGCTCTGCGTTCTTTTGACTTTCTTCTAACTTCGCAATCATATTTTCAATTTTATTCGTATCTGTACTAATGTGGTTACGTGCTTGGTCAATAACGCGATCAGATAATCCAAGGCGCTTCGAAATTTCAAAGGCGTTACTACGTCCTGGTACACCGATTAGTAATTTATACGTTGGGCTTAACGTGTTCACATCAAACTCCACACTCGCATTAATAACTTGCTCACGGTTATATCCGTATGCTTTTAATTCCGGATAATGTGTCGTAGCAACAACGCGAGCACCGCGGTTACACACTTCATCTAAAATTGAAATTGCTAGTGCAGCCCCTTCTTGTGGGTCGGTTCCAGCACCTAATTCATCAAATAAAACTAAGCTTTCAAAATCAGCTTTTTCTAAAATATCAACAATGTTCACCATATGTGAGGAGAACGTACTTAAACTTTGTTCAATCGACTGCTCGTCACCAATATCAGCAAAGATATGTTTGAATACACAAATCTCTGATTCGTCCATTACTGGAATGTGAAGACCAGACTGCGCCATTAATACACAAATACCAACTGTTTTCAGTGTAACTGTTTTACCACCTGTATTCGGTCCTGTAATAACAATCGTCGTGAAATCTTTACCGAGCATAATGTTATTCGGCACAATAATTTCCGGATCAATAAGCGGATGGCGTGCTTGTCTTAAATCCATGTAGCGTTCGTTATTTACGATTGGCTTCGTTGCTTTAATTCGCTTCGCATAAAAAGCTTTCGCAAAAATGAAATCAAGATTTGCCACTACTTCTACGTTCGATAAAACGATATCCGCTTCCACTGCCACTTCTTCTGTTAACATCAATAAGATGCGTTCGATTTCTTGTTTTTCTTTCACACGTGCTTCTTGAAGTGCGTTATTTAATTCTACAATTACTTGTGGTTCAATAAATAACGTTTGTCCAGAAGCAGATTGATCGTGAACAATACCGCCATATACGCCGCGGTATTCTTGTTTTACTGGGATTACGTAACGTTCGTTACGAATCGTTACAATCGCGTCTGATAACATTTTTTGCGCGTTTGAAGAACGCGTCATGTTTTCTAACTTTTCACGAATACGGCTTTCCGCAGTACGAATTTGAGTACGAATACCACGCAGTTTATCACTTGCGCTATCGACTACTTCACCGCCATCACCGATACAATTTGTAATTTTCTTTTCTAAGTCATATAAAGATACAATTTGAGCGACATGTCTTTCTAAAATCGGAAGTTCCACACCATTATCAACCATATCTTCGATGAAACGTTTCATATTGCGACTACCGTACATCGTATTAGCAATATCAAGTAGTTCATTTGGGCTTAACATACTTCCGATCTTTGCACGCTTCACATTTGAGCGAATATCCGTAATACCACCTAATGGTGCACTACCTTTTAAACGAATGACTTTCGCTGCTTCATCCGTTGTATCTTGCATTTCTACAATTTCTTCAAAGTCAGTGCTCGGCACTAAATTCTTCACTTTATCACGACCAAGTGAAGATGCTGTATGTTCAAGTAATTGTTCTTTTACTTTATTGTATTCTAATACACGCAACGTTCTTTCTAACATGTTGCAGGTCCCCCTTGTGTTACTTATTACGTTTAATATAGTCTAATAAACGTTCAATATCCCATGTGTTAATCACGTTATCTTTTTGAATCCAACCTTTACGCGCTGCTGCTACACCTGTTTCCATATCCTCTAACATTTCAAGTGTATGAGCATCCGTATTAATCGCTACTTTTACACCAGCGTCTTGTGCTTGCTTTAATAATTTCGCGCTTAAATCTAAACGGTTCGGATTTGCGTTTAATTCTAGAACTGTATTTGTTTCTTTCGCAAGTTCGATTAGTAAATCTGTATCTACATCATAACCCTCGCGGCGTCCAAGAAGACGTCCTGTCGGATGAGCAATCATCGTGACATTCTTATTTTCAAGTGCATTGCGAAGGCGTTTCATAATCGTTTCACGGTCTTGCGAGAAGCTAGAGTGAATAGCTCCAATGACATAATCTAGTTCTGCTAATACTTCGTCATCAAAATCAAGCGAGGCATCTGGTAAAATATCCATTTCAATTCCGCGTAAAATTGTAATGTCTGGATATTTTTCATTCATGCGCTCAATTTCTTTCGCTTGTTCGCGAAGACGCTCTTTCGTTAAACCGTTCGCTACTTTTAAGTATTGTGAATGGTCCGTAATCGCCATAAACTTATATCCACGGGCACGGCATGCTTGTACCATTTCTTCAATAGAAAAAGCACCATCACTCCACGTTGTATGCATATGTAAATCACCTTGTATGTCAGAGAACTGAATTAAGTTTGGATACTCTTTAATTAATTCAATTTCTTTTCCATCTTCACGTACTTCTGGCGGGATAAATGGAAGACCGAAATGAGCAAAGAACTCCTCTTCTGTTTCAAATGTCTTCACTTCACCTGTTTCTAAGTTTTCTACACCGTACTCACTAATTTTCTCGCCTTTATCTTTTGCAATTTGACGCATTTTTACGTTATGGTCTTTTGATCCTGTGAAATGGTGAAGCGTTGTAATAAACTCTTCTGGTTTTACTAAGCGGAAATCGATTGAAATATCGTATTCGTATTGAAGACGAACAGAAACTTTCGTATCACCACTCGCGATTACTTCAATCATATTATCGAAATGTAATAAATGCTCACGTACTGCTGCTGGTTCTGTCGTTGCAATAATAAAGTCTAAATCCTTCACTGTCTCACGAACGCGGCGTAAGCTACCAGCGCGAGAGAAACGAATCACTTCAGCAATGTTCGACAATTTCTCCTCTATTTCCCCGGCAATAGGCAATACCATCGCAATTGGTAGACGCTCTGGACGAGATCCTACTTGATCAATTGCTTCTAATATTTTCTCTTCTGTTTTCTTGCCGAAACCTGCTAAAGCTTGTACTTTATTTTCCTCACAAACAGCTTTTAGCGAGTCCATATCAACAACACCAAGTTCTTTATATAACTTAGCTACCTTCTTACCACCAAGGCCTGGTAGTTTTAATAACGGCAATAAGCTACTTGGTACTTCTTTTTCAAGCTCTTGTAATACTTCGGATGTTCCCGACTCTATATATTCTTGAATAACCGCTGCCGTTCCTTTTCCAATACCAGGAATTTTTGTGAAATCTTCAATTTCAGAAAGGCTACGATCATCACTTTCTAATGCTGCTGCCGCTTTACGAAATGCAGATATTTTAAATGGATTCGTGCCCTTTAGTTCCATAAACAGGCCGATTGTCTCTAGTAATTTAATAACTTGTTTTTTATTTACTTTCATCATTACCCCGCCTTTCTTTCATAGAAAAAAACTTCTCTTTCTGAAAAAAGAGAAGTTATACTCTGCTACCTGTCTGCCATAGTTCCTTCACCTTTTCAGAAAGAATCGGTGTATCGTCTACAATTATTTTGCTAATTGTTGATTTTTGTAATGGTGCTTGTACTTGTTCAATCGGAAGAATGTTTCCAACGATAATTAAGACAAACAAAATAATATACACTTCTAAAAATCCGAGGATTGCCCCCGCAAACGCATTCACTTGCTTTAACACCGGTATTTCTGCAAACATGTTTAACAAATTACCAAGCAATGAAAGTGCGATTTTTGTAATAATAAATAATAAGATAAACGCAAGTGCTTGATAAAATACTGTCTCAATATTATTTGCATCAATCCATTCTGGAACAGATACATTTTTATCAAATGGATACGGAATAAATTTCGCAAGTGCTGGCGCTAAATCTTTACAGTACCAGTATGCAACAAGGTATGCGATAATAAAGCTTGTTAACTTTACAAGTTGCAGAATAAACCCTCTGCGTAAGCCAAGGAAAAATCCCATAACAAGCAGTAAAATGATAATAATATCAATCATGTTATTCCATTCCTTTTTTTGTCATACTTTCTTTCAATTTCTCATGTTCTTCTTTTAATTTTATGTAATCGTGTATGACGTTTACCGCCGTCAATACCGCTAGTCTACTCGTATCAAGCGAAGGATTCTTGGCATTGAGTTCGCGCATTTTATCATCCACAATCGCTGCTACCATGCGGATATGACTTGTACTTTCATCGCCAACAACTGAATACTGTTGGCCATATATTTCTACATTAATTCGACTTTTATTTCCCTTTTGTTGTGACAACTCACCGGCCTCCAATCACGTACAGAATCCTAAAGTTTATAATACCATGAACCATCATAATATGGAAACAGAAAGAACAATCCGATATGATAAAAATAACAATATAAAAAAAGGAGCGACCATCTTGTCAAATTCTATCGTAATACAAACAAGTTCTACAGTAATTGAAGACATGAAACAACAATATAAACAAGCGCTAAGCCCGAAAATTCCGCAAGGCGGTATCTTTATGGCAAAGGTGCCATCTTGCACGATTACAGCGTATAAATCTGGAAAAGTAATGTTCCAAGGAGGCCGTGCTCAAGCAGAAGCTTCTCGTTGGCAAACTGTCTCTCAAACACCGAAAACAGCTGTAAAAAAATCGGTCGATTCGCATCGTTATGCTCCGCCCGCTTCCATCGGCACAATGTCTATTCTAGGATCAGACGAAGTAGGTACTGGTGATTATTTCGGGCCGATGACAGTAGTTGCTGTATATGTGGATGCCAAGCAAATTCCACTTTTAAAAGAACTTGGTGTAAAAGACTCAAAAAACTTAAACGATGCTCAAATTACTGCGATTGCAAAACAACTTCTTCACGTTGTTCCTTACAGCTCTCTTGTCCTTCATAACGAAAAATATAACGAGCTGTTTGATAAAGGAAACAACCAAGGGAAACTAAAAGCTTTACTACACAATAAAGCTATTACAAACTTATTAGCGAAAATGGCACCTACAAAACCAGAAGGTATCTTAATCGATCAATTCACACAACCTGATACATACTACAAATATTTAGCAAAACAAAAACAGGTACAGCGTGAAAATGTTTATTTCGCTACAAAAGGTGAAAGCGTCCATTTAGCAGTAGCCGCTGCCTCCATTTTAGCTCGTTACTCATTCGTAAAACAGTTTGACGAACTAAGTAAAAAAGCCGGTATGCCGCTTCCAAAAGGTGCTGGTAAACAAGTTGATATTGCCGCTGCTAAATTAATTCAAAAGCTTGGTAAAGAAAGATTACCTGAGTTTGTGAAGCTGCATTTTGCTAATACAGAGAAGGCGTTTCGCTTATTGAAAAAATAACTACTTTTAGTATCGACAGGATTTTTATGAACTAAACAAGGCGAAAAGAATTGAATTCTTTTCGCCTTTTATGATTGATATATGATTTTTGGCAACCCCTTCTCCATACAGTTACGCCAATTTCTTTTTAGAAATGGGATAATCCATAATAACGCGATTCCTAAAAAGAACAATGCTACGATAATTCCAATTGTTATACGCATAGGAGCAGTAGATGCACTGGTAGATTCAGATGGATTAGAAATAATCATAACGTCTTGTATTACTACTTAGATCGATTAGACAAAAGATAAATAACAAGATGTAATACATAAAAAAAAGGAGAGCCGCCAAGACCCTCCTTTTTTTTATGTTAGCTTCGTTTCTGCTTCTTATTAGATGAAGATACTTTATGAGAACCGGTTTCATGCGTAGTTGTTCCTTGTCCTTCCACCTCTGGAGAACCTAGGACTGATCTTGAATGATCTGTTTTCACTTTTTTACCCATTTATATTCACCCCTTCGCGTTACTTTTTGCTAAGGGGTAGTAAACTATGCAAAATAAAAAGCGAGAGGAAATCCTCTCGCTTTTTTCACATTTTAGAATTCAGAAGAACCTGGAGTTCTTGGGAATGGAATTACGTCACGGATATTAGCCATGCCAGTGATGTACATTAGGAAGCGCTCGAAACCTAGACCGAATCCAGCGTGTTTTGTACCGCCGTATTTTCTAAGTTCTAAGTACCACCAGTAGTCCTCTTCGTTCATACCTAGTTCTTTAATTCTGTCTACTAAAACGTCCATTCTTTCTTCACGTTGGCTTCCGCCGATTAATTCGCCGATGCCAGGAACTAGAAGGTCAGTAGCAGCTACTGTTTCACCGTCTTCATTTAAGCGCATGTAGAATGCTTTAATGTCTTTTGGATAGTCAGTTACGAATACAGGGCGTTTGAAGATTTCTTCTGATAAGTATCTTTCGTGCTCTGTTTGTAAGTCAATACCCCATTCTACTGGGTATTTGAAGTCAGCGCCTGACTCTTGAAGCACTTTAATTGCTTCTGTATAAGTGATACGACCGAAGTCAGAGTTAATTACGTTGTTCATGCGCTCTAGAACTGTTTTGTCAACGAAGCTGTTGAAGAATTCCATTTCTTCTGGTGCATGTTCTAGTACGTATTTCATTGCATATTTCAGCATATCTTCTGTAAGGTTCATTACGTCGCCCAATTCAGCAAATGCAATCTCAGGCTCAACCATCCAGAACTCAGCCGCGTGGCGAGTTGTGTTTGAGTTTTCTGCACGGAATGTAGGTCCGAATGTGTATACATCACGGAATGCTAATGCATAAGCTTCAGCGTTCAGCTGTCCACTTACTGTTAAGTTTGTTTCTTTACCGAAGAAGTCTTTTGATTCGTCAACTTGTCCGTCTTCACCTTTTGGAACGTTGTTTAAATCTTGCGTTGTTACGCGGAACATTTCGCCCGCACCTTCTGTATCACTACCAGTGATGATTGGTGTGTGAACATGTACGAATCCACGCTCTTGGAAGAACTGGTGAATCGCAAATGCTGCAATAGAACGTACGCGGAACGTTGCAGAGAATGCATTTGTTCTTGGACGTAAGTGAGCGATTGTACGTAAGTATTCAAACGTATGACGCTTCTTTTGAAGTGGGTAATCAGAATCTGATAAGCCCTCAATATCAATTTTTTCTGCTTTAATTTCAAATGGTTGCTTCGCTCCAGGCGTTGCAATTACTTTACCTTCTACTTTAACTGAAGAGCTAAGTGGAAGTTTTGCAATTTCTTTGAAGTTCTCTAATTCTGTATCGAAAACGATTTGAACGCTTTTGAAGAAGCTACCGTCGTTTAATTCGATGAAACCAAATGCTTTTGAATCACGTAAGTTACGAATCCACCCTGATACTTGTACTGTTTGATCTGCATACTTTTCTGTATCTCTATACAGACTTTTTACTAATGTGTTTTCCATAGTGAAATTCTCCTTTGCTCATATATTTAAATACAAAAAAACCTTTCATCCATAAAGGGACGAAAGGTTAAACTTCGCGGTACCACCCAATTTGTCATAAAGACCAACTTTAACTCGTATGTAATACATACTTCCCGGTTTGTAACAGGCCGGATTCCCGTCTAAGTCTACTCTTGAATACAAGATTCAATTTCGGTTAGCAACTCCAAGGTGTTCTTCACATATACCGCCTCATCAGGCTCTCACCGCCCCTGACTCGCTTTGGATTATAGTATATACTACTTTTCCTTATCATCGTCTTTCATTTTGTTAAACTAAAATTAATGTACTACATTCGGGAGAAAGATGCAAGACGCCAGAAAATATATCAGCAATTTTTATAATATATCGACTTACCGACACCTTTTAACAATCATTTCATAAAAAAAATTGCCGGAATTAAATCCGGCAATTTTTTATTACTTACGTAACTCCGCACCAAATTTCTCTTCTACCGCTGTTAATACACGGTTATGTGCTTCTGTTACTTCTTCATCTGTTAATGTACGTTCTGCATCGAAGTAGTTCATAGAGAATGCAAGTGATTTCTTGCCTTCTTCCATTTTCTCGCCTTCGTATAAGTCGAATAGTGTTACGTCTTTCAGAAGTTCTCCGCCAGCTTCAGCAATGACTTGCTTCATTTCACCAGCTTTTGTTTCTTTTGTTACTACAACAGCCATGTCACGTGTCATAGATGGGAAACGTGGGATTGCTGAGTAGTAAGTTTCTTCAACGTCTGCGCCGAATACTTTTGCAAGAGATAATTCGAATACGAATGTATTTTTCACATCTAATTGTTTTTCTGCTTCTGGGTGCAATTGACCGATAAAACCAATTACTTCACCATCTAATACGATGTCAGCTGTGCGGCCTGGGTGCATACCTTCACGTTTTGCTGGTACATAAGTGATTTGGTTTGCAACGCCTAGTACGTCGAATAATCCTTCTAGTACACCTTTCACAACGAAGAAGTCTACTACTTTCTTCTCACCTTGCCATGCATGGTGAAGAGCAAGACCTGTCATAACACCTGCAAGATGTTGTTCTTCTTTCGGAAGTTCTCCTGCTTCTGTTGGTAAGAAGATAGAACCTACTTCGTATAAAGCGACGCTGTCGTTTTTACGAGCAACATTGTATGAAACTGCTTCTAACAATTGTGGCACTAAGCTTAAACGAAGTTGGCTGCGCTCTTCGCTCATTGGAAGCGCAAGGTTTACAGGTGCTTTTTCGTTTGGCTCAACCATGTATTGTTTCGCTTTGTCAGCGCTTGTTAATGAATACGTAATTGCTTCATATAAACCAGCACCTTCTAGGAAGCGACGTACTTTACGACGTTTCGTTTGCGCTGCTGTTAATTTACCACGCGTCATCGTTCCAGAAGGTAGTGTAACTGGAATGTGGTCATAACCGTATAGACGGCCCACTTCTTCTACTAAGTCTTCTGAAATTGTAATATCAGGACGACGTGCTGGTACATTTACATGGAATGTTCCTTCTACTTCTGTGAATGGGAATTTTAAGTTTGTGAACATTATACCCATTTCACTCGCAGAAATATTTGTACCTAATACACGGTTTACTTTTTCAGCAGTAACGGATACTGTACGCTCTTCTACTTGTAAGTTATCAGCTTCTACTACACCTTCAAGTGCTTCACCGCCAGCGTATTTCGCCATTAAAGCAGCTGCGTGTTGAATTGCTTCAAATGTACGTGTTGGGTCGATTCCTTTTTCGAAGCGTGCGCTTGATTCACTGCGAAGACCTAAGTCTTTTGATGTACGGCGCACTGTTTGACCTGCAAAGTATGCAGACTCAATTAGAACGTTTACTGTGTCATTTGTAACTTCAGAATCAGCTCCGCCCATTACACCAGCAACTGCTAAAGCTTTTGTGCCGTTTGTAATTACAAGGTGATGGCTTTGTAATGCACGTTCTTGATCATCTAACGTTTGAATTTTTTCGCCTTCTGTCGCTAGACGAACAACGATTTCTTTTGAACCTAATTTATCGTAATCGAATGCATGTAACGGTTGACCGTATTCCATTAAAATGTAGTTTGTAATATCAACTACATTGCTAATTGGACGAATGCCAGCTGCCATAAGGCGCGTTTGCATCCATATTGGTGATGGACCAATCTTTACGTTCTTCACCATTTTTGCAATGTATAATGGATTCTCTTCTTTCGCTTCTACGCTTACAGAAATGTAATCCGAAGTTTTTTCTGCTGTTTCTTGTAAGTTGATAGCTGGAAGTTTCACTTCACGACCGTAAATAGCAGCTACTTCATATGCAACACCTAACATGTTTAAGCAATCTGCACGGTTTGGTGTTAATCCAAGCTCAAGTACTTCATCATGTAAGTTTAGAATTTCAAGTGCATCTGCACCAACTTCAGCGTCACTTGGGAAGATGAAGATACCATCTGCGTATTCTTTCGAAACTAATTTCCCATCAATACCAAGCTCTTGAAGAGCACAAACCATACCGTGAGAAGCTTCACCACGTAGTTTTGCTTTTTTAATTTTGAAGTTACCAGGAAGTACAGCACCAACTTTTGCAACTGGTACTTTTAAACCTTTTGCAATGTTAGCAGCTCCACAAATAATTTGAACTGGCTCTTCTTCACCGATATCGATTAAGCATTTGCTTAATTTATCAGCTTCTGGGTGTTTTTCACATTCTAATACGTGACCAACTACAACACCTTTTACACCTTTATTTAATACTTCAACACCTTCTACTTCAATACCACTTTTCGTGATTTTGTCTGCTAGTTCTTGTGCTGTTACATCTTTAATATCTACATACTCTTGTAACCAACGATATGATACGAACATATTTATCCTCTCCTTCCCTTACGCTCGTTTGAATTGTTGTAAGAAACGTACATCATTTGTATAGAAATGACGAATGTCATCAACGCCGTATTTCAACATTGCGATACGCTCTGCGCCCATACCGAATGCGAAACCTTGATATTCTTTTGAATCATAACCAGCCATTTCAAGTACGTTCGGGTGAACCATACCTGCTCCTAAAATTTCAATCCAGCCAGTTCCTTTACAAGTGCCGCAACCTTTGCCGTGACACATCATACAAGAAATATCCATCTCTACAGATGGCTCTGTGAATGGGAAGAAACTTGGACGAAGACGGATTTCACGGTCTTCACCGAACATCTTTTTCACGAATACTTGCAGTGTACCTTTTAAGTCACTCATGCGAATGTTTTTGTCAATTACAAGACCTTCAATTTGCATGAACTGATGTGAATGTGTCGCATCATCGTCATCGCGGCGATACACTTTACCAGGACAAATAATTTTGATTGGGCCTTTTTCTTTATTGTTTTCCATCGTACGCGCTTGTACAGAAGATGTATGTGTACGTAGTAACGTTTCTTCTGTAATGTAGAATGTATCTTGCATATCACGCGCTGGGTGATCTTTCGGTAAGTTTAACGCCTCGAAGTTGTAGTAGTCTTTTTCTACTTCTGTTCCTTCAGCTACTTCATAACCCATACCGATGAATACATCTTCAATTTGTTCTACAACAGCTGTTAACGGATGGTGGCAACCTGTTTCAACAGGACGACCTGGTAGTGTAACATCAATTGTTTCAGTAGCTAATTTTGCTTCAATTACTGCTTTTTCTAAGTTACCAATTTTGTCATCTAGACGCGTTTGAATCGCTTCACGTACTTCATTGACTAATGCACCCATACGTGGACGCTCTTCTGCTGATAATTTTCCCATACCACGTAATACTTCTGTGATTGGGCCTTTTTTCCCTAAATACGCTACGCGTACGTCGTTTAAGCCTTTTAGCTCTTTCGCTTCTTCAATAAGCGCTAACGCTTGTTGTTTTAGCTCTTTTAAACGTGCTTCCATTTGGAACCCTCCTAATTTTAAAAATAAAAAAACCTCGCTCCCAAAAAGGGACGAGGTAAATTCGCGGTACCACCCTAAATTGACAGAACAAGTCTGCCCACTCATTAGTTATAACGATCAATTCTGACCGGAACGCCTTTACATATACATGGTCCTGGCGTCAACTCCAGAGGTGAATTCACTTCCGTCTACCATAAGAATGCTTTCAGTCTACGGCACTCTCTCCCTATATGGCGATTTTGTAAGCTACTCTTCTCTATCAACGTTTTTCAATATTATACTTTTATTGTATGTTCAAAAAAGTTCGATACTCAGTTCACCACTTTTTTATGAACATGTACTTCAACTTATTATAAGAAGTTTTTTATTTGTTCGCAACTGGGCTTTGTAAATAATACGTTAAAATCCCTGCTGCAACTGCAACATTTAATGATTCTGCCCCGCCGTAAATCGGAATATACAAGTTTTGATCTGTTTTCGCAAGAATTTCTTGGCGTACGCCACTTCCTTCATTTCCTACAATTAATGCAAAACTTCCGGCAGGTGTTACTTCCCCGTAAGGAACTCCATTTTCAAGAGCTGTTCCATATACAGGGACGTTATTTTCTTTTAACTTGTCTACCCATTCTTCTAAGTTTCCTTTTACAATTGGTAAGTGGAAAATAGAACCTTGTGTAGAGCGGAGTACTTTACTATTGTAAACATCAACACAACCTTCTCCAAGCACCACGGCATGAATACCAGCTGCATCAGCTGTACGAATAATCGTTCCTAAATTACCTGGGTCTTGAAGGCCATCTAATAAAAGGAATTTCCCATCAGTAAGAGCTACTTCTTTTTCGTGTTTCTCACAAACAGCAAATACACCTTGCGTCGTTTCTGTTTCACGAAGTACTTTCACAATTGCTTCTGGAATGATATACATTTCCACATCATTAACCGTCCAATCCTTCGGAAGGTCTGTCTGATCTGAAACGATAAGCTCTGTTACAACTCCTGCTTTTAAAGCTTCCTCTACTAAATGAAATCCTTCTACAAAAAATAAACCTTTTTTATCGCGTTCTTTTTTCGTTTGCAGCTTTTTCCACTGCTTCACACGCGGATTTTGTACTGAATCAATGTTTTTCATAATATGTATTTCCCTCTCTTCTTGTCTTATCATTATAGCCTATTTTTCATACATATTTACATAAAAAAGAACAAAAACTAACGTCAGTTTCAATTCTGAAAAAGAGGTGAAAGTGATGAGTTTTAATTTACGCGGCGCTGTATTAGCGAATGTATCTGGAAATTCACAAGACCAATTACAAGAAACAATTGTTGATGCAATTCAAAGTGGCGAAGAAAAAATGCTTCCAGGTCTTGGCGTTTTATTCGAAGTCATTTGGAAAAATGCTGATGAAAACGAAAAACACGAAATGTTAGAAACATTGGAGCAAGGATTAAAAAAATAAACAATAAAAAATCACCTTAGAAAAAACTAAGGTGATTTTTTTATGCCCACAAAATTTTTCTTTTCCTAAACATTTCTACTTTACTAACGCTGATTGATGGAGTACAATGTTCAAAATACATTTAAACCGATCGATTTTCTTCATATACACCATTAGATAAAGTGAAACTTTAATTAGTGGGGAGGGGTGTTCATCCCCACTAATTATTAGTTGAACCAATCGGGCTTTTACGGGCAGTTGATTCCCCACCTAACTTCCTCGTATTCGCCGAATTTTGAAGTAGGAATCTTACTGCCCGTTAAAGCGGGATAAAGGGAGTGAATGTTTTATGCACCGTATTACGCTTGAACAAGTTTTTAAACACCATATTACACAAAAATACGTAAACCGTTCTGGGATGGTCCACGCGATTGCTGTCGCTTACCATGCGTTTCACTTAGCTAAAAAGCATCACGCCTCAGTCGATGCTGCAACAAAAGCCGGTTTCCTTCATGATATCGGACACCATACGTGGTACACAGGCGGCGAATGGGACTATGACTTATATAAAAAGAATGATATACATGCTATTAAAGGCGCAGAAAGAGCTCATAAATTGCTTATTAGATTAGGAGAACATCCGAAACTAGCAAAAGAAATTTCTGTTGCAATTCTATTGCATACTGATTCTTTCTTAGTAGAACAAACACTTGAGAGAACTCCACTGCAAAACATTATTAAATGGGCGGATGAAGCAGATGAAGAACCGGGCGGAGCGCATCATTACCGAACGATTTCTTATGAAAAAGCACTAAAAGCAATTCAGCAGTTAGATCGATTGGTAGAGCGTGAATTACAAATCGAGCAATCGAATAACAAAACTGAACATAGTTATCAATGAGAAAGAGGCATCACTATAGGGTGATACCTCTTTTATTATTTTTACTAATCCTGTAACAAGAAGTGCGATTTTTAAATTTCTAACTTTGTATGTAATATTTGAGCATAACATTATAAATAATAATACCGTATAATTGTATATAAGAATGTAAAAGAGGTGATTTTATACATGCAATCCGCTACACAACTTCCATATGAACAGAAACACTCCATGTCATGGGGGCAATTTATTAGTTCTGTCTTATTTGCTTTTTTTGGAACCGGGCTTATCACTTTATTTCTAGCATTACCTTTAATGATTTATACAACTGGTCTCACAAATAAAAAGCAAATAGCCTTATATGATTCTATTGCAAATACGACAAGTATCGCATTGCAACTAGGGATTTTATTGTTCTTCATTTTCAAATACGAACCGGCAAAAAGACTACTAATAGAAGCATTTAACTTTAGGGCACTCAAAGAATGGCGTACATATATATACTTGCTCCTGTTTTTCGCATTAAATATTCTTCTTAACTTCGTCATGCTAAATTATGTATTCCAAGACGCAACAAAGCAACAATCTTCTGCACTAAACTTAGAAGTTTTTAATCAATATCAAACATTACTACTTATTGGCTTTGCAATACTCACACCTATTTTTGAAGAGCTCATTTTCCGCGGCTTCATACTTCGCTTCTTATCAGAGCGTTTTCCATTTTGGATTGCAGCTGTCTTAACAAGTTTCTTCTTCGGTATCGCACACACATACTCACTCGGAGTGATGGTAATTACTTTCTTCATGGGATTATTAATGGCTATTTTATGTAAAAAAACAAAATCCATTATTCCAGCTATGTTATTTCATATTATGAATAATATGTTGGCATTCTTGAATTAAAGAGAGGTATCATCACGATACCTCTCTTTATTCTTTTATCACAACTTCAAACTCTTTAAAAAACAAAAAAGCAGGGAAATTAATTCCCTGCTTTTCTATTTCGTTTATTGCCTGATGGTAAGAAGAATGATAACACCCAAGCAATCCCTGCTAATATTGTTGCAATTAAGAAGGCATCATTAATACCGTTAATTGCAGATAGCTTTGAAATTTGCCCAAATAATAGTTGCGTACTCATCGCGTCTCCTGCTTGTGCTGATCCAGCTAAGGCCGCTAAACTTTGGCCCATGCCGTGTACTTTATCAACTAAAATTGGATTTGATGTTGTTAACATATTGCCGTAATCTGCTACGTGAGCAGTAGTTTGTTGCGTCATAAGTGTGATTAAAATCGCTGTTCCAATTGAACCAGCTACTTGTCTTGACGTATTTTGCGTTGCTGTACCGTGAGAAATTAATTTCATCGGTAGTGCGTTCATACCAGCTGTCATAATTGGCATCATAATGAATGACATACCAATTGAACGTATAATATAATCCGTCATAATAACGATATACGGTGTATCCATCGATAACGTTGTAAATTTATATGTCGCAAATGTTGTAATGGCTAATCCGACAATTGCTAACGGACGAATACCATACTTATCAAATAGTTTACCTGCAACTGGTCCCATAATCCCCATAATTAATGATCCCGGAAGAAGTAGTAGACCAGATTCCATCGGCGTAAAGCCACGAATATTTTGCAGATATACCGGAAGTAATAACATACCTCCAAATAATGCCATCGTTACGATTGCGTTAATTACTAATGTGAAAGTGAACGTTGGATATTTAAACACTTGTAAATCAAGCATTTTATTGTCCGTTGTTAACTCTCTCCAAATAAATACCGCTAAACCAATGACACCGATGATCAGTGTTATAATAACTTCTGCACTAGTCCAGCCATTATTTCCAGCTTCACTAAATCCGTACAATAAGCTTCCTAGTCCAATACTTGAACTAATAACACCAAATACATCTAACTTTGTTTTAGACACCGGCTGTGCTAGTGTGAAGAATTTTAAAGATAAGAACGTAATAATTAAACCGATCACAAACATACCGTAGAACATTAAATTCCAGCTATAATTTTCAATCACCCAACCTGTTATAGTTGGTCCGATAGCTGGTGCTAAAATCATCGCTACCCCTAGTAATCCCATCGCTGCTCCGCGTTTATGAGGCGGGAATAATGTCATGAAGATATTCATACCAACTGGCATTAAAATACCTGCACCGACCGCTTGAATAATGCGGCCCGTCATCATCATTGTAAAGTTACCTGATGTAGCACAAATGATAGATCCTACCGTAAAGAATAACATTGCGGCTACGAATAATTTACGATACGTAAATCGTGAAACTAAAAAGGCACTAATTGGTACTAAAATTCCGTTTACAAGCATGAAGCCTGTAATTAACCATTGGGCCGTTGAAGTTGATACGTTAAATTCGTTCATTAATGGAGGCAATGCAACATTAATAATCGTTTGGTTTAAAATAGAAATGAACATACCAAGAATTAATACCGTTACAACTGCTTTTACATTCACATTTTCTATCGGCAATTGTCTCTTCAGCATTTCTTTTTCCTGTTTTACTTGTTCTTGCTTCCCTGTTTCTAATTCCACAACGTTAGAAGCTTCTGTTTCTTGTTTTTGTTCAAGTTCTTTTTCCACTGTTTCTGCTTTACTTACTTCTATTTTACTTACGGCTGGGACTTGTTCTTCTCCCACGTTCGTTTTTTTCTTTCGTAAAAGACGATTTACAAGGAAGAAGACGATTATACAAAATAGTGCATATCCTACAATTGCAATTGAGGACATCTCATCTCCCCCTTACTTATGAATACGAACTGACACATTCATTCCAGGAACAATATTTAATGATTTACTATGATCTAAAGAAATTTTAACTGGTACAACTTGCTTTACTTTCGTATAGTTCGCTGTTGCGTTACTTGATGGTAACATTGAGAATGTATTTGCTGTTGTTAATCCAACTTGTTCTACTTTTCCTGTTAACGTTGTATCTGGGTATGCATCTACATACACATCTACTGTTTGACCTTTTTGAACATCATCAATAGTTGTTTCTTCAATGTTTGCTGTTACCCATAAATTGTTCATATCAAATGCGTAAGCAATTGGGCTACCTGCTCCAACAAAAGCATTTGTCGTCGCGTTTGATTGTACAACTGTTGCATTTTGCGGAATTGTTACATCTACTGTTTGCTCTCCATTTGCTCCCGCTACAGTGACAGCACCTAATTTATCATTCTCATTGTAGTTTTTTCCTACTTCAGCTTTCCAGTCTGTTAATTTACCAGCTACTGGTGATGCAATTGGGATTACTTTCCCGTCAACCTTTGCATTTTCTGTTTTTAAGTAATTTTCCGTTTGATTGTAATAGTAATAACCGCCAATGCCGCCACCAACTAATACAATTAATGTAATAATGTTAATAATGACCATTCTTCGAAACTGATTCATTGCATTCCTCTCCTTATATCGCATATAATTTTTTTCTAAACTATTTACATCCTTATTGTTTATATTGTTTAATTGTTAATTATATTAACTTTTAAACAAAAAAATCACACCATCTGCAGTGTAAACTGTAATTCGTCTGCCTGCGAGCGGTGCTGATTACTGAAGGACTATCGTTTATAATTATAAATAATTATTTTGAATCTACAACCGACAATTTGAGTATGAAATGTCGGTTAAACAACAATATAATATAAATGTGTTGTTTAAGTGCGAAAAACTAAACGAGGAGAAGTTAAAATGTCTATTAAAAATACAAATGATCCACGTGTAAAGCGGACGAAACAACTCATACAGGATGCTTTTGTCGCTTTAGTAGGCGAAAAAGGTTTTGAAAATGTAACTGTGCAACATATCGCAGAACGTGCTCCTGTAAACCGCGCTACGTTTTATAGCCACTACCAGGATAAATATAACCTATTAGAAAAAAGTATTGAAGAAATGTTAGAGAAGTTAACGGAAGTAATTAAACCGAAAATTAGAAATAAAGAAGAGTTTCAACTGACATTCGATTCACCACATCCAACCTTTTTGGCTTTATTTGAGCATATCGCAGAAAACGCTAAATTTTATAACGTTATGCTTGGTGATAAAGCAGCTGGAAACTATACTCATAAAATGATGAAAGCCATTCAAACATATTTAACGTTAAGCTTATCTATTTCACAGCCTAACGACGAAAAGCTTATGGTCCCTCGTGATATTCTCATTAGCTATGTTACTGGCGCTCATCTAGGAATGATTATGTCATGGCTTAAAAAGGGTATGATCTATACCCCACATTTTATGGCAATGCAATTAACGCGCTTAATTATTTTAGGAACCCATACTGCCGCAGGATTAGAGCGACCTTTTTAAAACATAAAAAAGCGAAGGATATCCTCCCTCGCTTTTTCTATTAATTAAATGTAATGTTATGTACAGCCTCTTTATCAAGACGTTTAATAACTTCCACAATTAACTTCACTGCATTTTCATAGTCATCGCGGTGTAACATTGCCGCATGGGAATGAATATAACGTGTTGCAATTGTAATTGCCATAGATGGAATACCATTTACAGAAATGTGAATTGCACCTGCATCGGTTCCACCACCAGCTACTGAATCATATTGGTATGGAATTTGTAATTCATCAGCAACATCAACTACGAAATCACGTAAGCCAGTATGTCCAATAACAGAAGCATCATATAAAATGATTTGTGGACCATCGCCCATTTTACTTTGCGCTTCTTTTGACGTTACACCTGGTGTATCTCCAGCGATACCAACATCTACTGCGAACGCGATATCTGGTTTAATATAATTCGCAGACGTTTTCGCACCACGAAGGCCAACTTCTTCTTGTACAGTTCCAACGCCGTATACAACGTTTGGATGCTTTTCACCTTTTAATTGTTTTAATACGTCAATTGCAATTGCACAACCAATTCGGTTATCCCATGCTTTTGCAAGTAACATTTTTTCATTCTTCATCGCTTGGAATTCAAAGTAAGGTACAACTTGATCTCCAGGTCGTACGCCCCACTCCATCGCTTCTTCTTGGCTAGAAGCACCAATATCGATGAACATGTCTTTAATATCAACTGGCTTTTTACGTGCTTCTGGAGGTAAAATGTGCGGTGGCTTTGAACCAATCACACCTGTTACATCTCCTTTACGCGTTACAATCGTTACGCGCTGCGCAAGCATAACTTGTGACCACCAGCCACCAACCGTTTGGAAACGAAGGAAACCTTTGTCATCAATTTGCGTAATCATAAAGCCAACTTCATCTAAATGACCTGCAACCATAATTTTCGGGCCGTTTTCTTCCCCAACTTTTTTCGCAACTAAACTTCCTAAATTATCAGTAGAAAGTTCGTCTGCAAACGGCTCGATATATTTCTTCATTACTTCACGTGGTTCACGCTCGTTACCAGCAATACCACGTGCATCTGTTAACTCTTTTAGCATTGTCAATGTCGCGTCTAATTTTGTCATTGCCAACACCCTCCTTTTTCTTCAGTCACTTCATTATACAAAAGGAAATTAAAATATTCAAAAATTAAATCAGTATCCTTGTGTTTGACGCTGATGATTTACTTCATTTTTATCTAAATACGCTTTTTCAATCTCTTCTTGTTCAAATTCAAGCGCTTGCCCAAGTCGAAGATAGCTTGTAAATAATTCAATATAGTTCGTAATAGATGGTTGATCTGTAAAACGAATCACTTTCGCATATGTGTCTAAGAAAATTTCTACTTGTGTTTTATTTGTTTGTGCACATTTATAGAATAAGAAGTTTTTATCAATACCTAAATCAATTCCGATTGATAAAATAAAATGCAATCCATCTACGTATTCTTCTAATATAACTTCACGTTCTGAAGCCGGTTTATTGCTCCAATATTTAAAACAGCGTGTTTCGTTTGCAAGTTCTCCAATTTCTACAAGAAGGGCTAACATTTTTTCTTTTAATAGCTTTTTCGGTTGTAAGTCATGTTCTTTCACAATACGATCATCTAATTCTTTTTGTAATTTAAATAGTTGTAGTAAGTCCATTCTATTGTCCTCCTCCAACATCGCATTTTACGCAACAATGTTGTTTCATCTCAAAGTTCATTATTATTTTTTACTTCTTATTAATAAGTCAGCTATCTACCTCTTTATAAAATAGCTTGTCCTTAATTTACAAATACGTTTCAATCATCACTATTAGATTGTTCTTCCGATGAAAGTTCCATATCATCTCTCCATTATAGCAGTGTAGTTTCGGCTAGGAAAGATACTCTTCTTCCCAAAGGAACATAAATGAAAAAAAGCCAGGAGGATTCTCCCAACTTCATGCGTATATTCTTCTATATCGCTATAGCTTTTATATTATTTTTGTCATATCGATAACGATAATAAGTAGGTAATTGTCCAAACCATTGAATATTTGCAATACATGCAAATAAAAAAACCTTAGAAGAAAATTCTTCTAAGGTTTCAACTAATTAATTAGTTAATGTTGTTTTTTGCAACTGTTGCTAATTCAGCGAAAGCTTTTTCGTCATGAACAGCTAAGTCAGCAAGCATCTTGCGGTTAACTTCGATGCCAGCATTTTTAAGACCGTGCATTAAGCGGCTGTAAGAAAGACCATTCATACGAGCTGCTGCGTTGATACGTGTAATCCATAATTTACGGAAGTCACGTTTCTTTTGACGGCGGTCACGGAATGCATACATTAGAGATTTCATAACCTGTTGGTTAGCAACCTTGAATAATGTATTTTTAGAACCGTAATAACCTTTTGCTAATTTTATTACTTTTTTACGACGTTGACGAGTAACTGTACCACCTTTTACTCTTGGCATAATATTACCTCCTAATTGTTCTATATATCAGCCGAACTTATTTTAAGTTGTCAAGCATTTGACGAATGCGTTTGAAGTCACCAGCGCTTACTACACCAGCTTTACGTAGTTTACGTTTAGCTTTTGTAGATTTGTTAGCGAATAAATGGCTTGTGTAAGCGTGAGAACGTTTCAGTTTACCTGATCCAGTCTTTTTGAAACGCTTTGCAGCGCCGCGATGAGTTTTTTGTTTAGGCATAGGTATTTCCTCCTCTATCTATTACTTATCGTTTTTCGGTGCTAAAACTAAGAACATACTACGTCCTTCCATTTTAGGCTTAGATTCGATTGTACTAACTTCAGCACAAGCTTCTGAGAAGCGATCTAAAACACGTTGACCGATTTCTTTATGAGTAATGGCACGTCCTTTAAAGCGAATTGACGCTTTAACCTTGTCGCCTTTCTCTAAAAACTTGATAGCATTACGAAGTTTTGTGTTAAAGTCGTGTTCATCAATTGTTGGACTTAAACGAACTTCTTTCATGCTAATTACTTTTTGATTTTTGCGCTGTTCTTTTTCTTTCTTCTGTTGCTCAAAGCGGAATTTACCGTAGTCCATAATGCGGCATACTGGCGGTTTCGCATTTGGAGCAACTAATACTAAATCAAGATTAAGACCTGCAGCTAAGTCTAAAGCGTCATTACGAGACTTGATTCCAAGTTGATCGCCATTTGCACCAACTAAACGTACTTCACGTGCACGAATTTGCTCGTTAATCATCATATCCTTGCTAATAGTAAGCCACCTCCAAGGTTTTCTCAGAACATATTTTGTAGTCATAGAACCCGACAAAAAAAGTGCGGGCATACGACACCCACACTTGTAAAATCTTAAGTAAGAAATACATTTACCTGCTAACTGCGAATGCGTCCATCAGGTGAGAAGCGGGTGCTTCTACTTGTTCCACAAAACAATATTCTATTATCCTTGATGAGTTTATCATAGGACATGACGTCTGTCAAGAAGACGCGATGTGTTTTACTAACAACAAGAAATATTGTAACAAACAACTAGCATACTTGCAATACTTTTTTGTGATAAGTGTTACATGGTTATTATTTCTAGTTCCCCTCATTTATATTACATAGAAAAGCCGCGGTATCCCGCGGCTTTTTCTTATCGTTTTCCTTCTACTTTAATCATGTCAACAAAAGCATCTAATGCGATTGTTTCTGATTTTTGTTCACCATATTTACGTACATTTACGCCGTTTTCAGTTACTTCATTGTCACCTACTACAAGCATGTACGGGATTTTTTGCATTTGTGCTTCACGGATTTTGTAACCAATTTTCTCTTCACGAGTATCTAATTCAACACGCATACCAGCACGGCGTAATTCATCTTGTACTTTCTTCGCATAGTCTAAATGTACTTGCGGAGAAACCGGAATTACTTGTACTTGAACTGGAGCTAACCAAGTAGGGAATGCACCTTTGTATTCTTCAATTAAGAAGGCTACGAAGCGTTCCATAGTTGATACAACACCACGGTGAATTACTACTGGACGATGTTGTTTACCATCTTCACCAACGTAAGCTAATTCAAAGCGTTCTGGAAGTAAGAAGTCTAATTGTACAGTTGAAAGTGTTTCGTCTTTTCCAAGAGCAGTACGAACTTGAACGTCAAGTTTTGGACCGTAGAATGCCGCTTCACCTTCAGCTTCATAGTAATCAAGACCCATTTCATCCATCGCTTCTTTTAGCATACCTTGTGCTTTCTCCCACATCTCATCATCCGCATAATACTTTTTAGTATCTGCTGGGTCACGATAAGATAGACGGAATGAATAGTTCTCTAAACCGAAATCTTTGTACACTTCTAGAGTTAAGTTCACAACACGCTTTAACTCTTCTTTAATTTGATCTGGACGAACGAAAATGTGCGCATCATTTAAAGTCATTCCGCGTACACGTTGTAATCCAGATAACGCACCTGACATTTCATAGCGGTGCATTGTTCCAAGTTCCGCAATACGGATTGGTAGTTCACGGTAGCTGTGAATATCATTTTTATAAACCATCATGTGGTGAGGGCAGTTCATTGGACGAAGAACTAATTCTTCATTATCCATTTCCATTGATGGGAACATGCCATCACGGTAGTGGTTCCAGTGACCAGAAGTTTCATAAAGCTCTCTGCTTCCTAGTACTGGAGTGTATACGTGATCATAGCCTAAGCTTGCTTCTTTATCAACGATGTAACGCTCGATAATACGACGAATTGTTGCGCCTTTTGGTAACCAAAGTGGTAAACCTTGTCCTACTTTTTGGCTATTAGTAAATAGTTTTAATTCTTTACCTAATTTACGGTGATCGCGCTCTTTTGCTTCTTCAAGCATACGTAAGTGCTCATCTAATTCTGCTTTCTTAACGAATGCAGTACCGTAAATACGTTGTAACATTTTATTATTGCTATCGCCGCGCCAGTAAGCACCCGCAACGCTTAATAATTTAAACACTTTAATTTTCCCTGTAGATGGAAGGTGAACACCACGGCAAAGGTCGAAGAATTCGCCTTGCTCATAGATTGAAATAACTGCATCTTCTGGAAGATCGTTAATTAAATCTAATTTTAACTCATCGCCGATTTCTTCAAAGCGACGAATTGCTTCTGCACGTGGTACTTCATGACGAACGATTTCTAAGTTCTCGTTCACGATTTTTTGCATTTCTTTTTCGATTTTCTTGAAGTCTTCAACTGTAATTGCTTCTTCCATATCAATATCGTAGTAGAAGCCATTTTCGATTACTGGACCAATGCCAAGCTCAACCTTAACATCTTTATATAAACGTTTTAACGCTTGTGCTAAAAGGTGGGCTGTTGAATGGCGTAAAATGTATAAGCCATCTTCAGAATCTAATGTAATAATAGAAACTGCACCATCTTCTTCGATTGGTGTAACAAGATCGATCATCTCATCGTTTAATTTTCCAGCCACAGCTTTTTTCTTTAAGCCTGGGCTAATAGAAGCTGCGATTTCTTCAGTTGTTACGCCTTTTGGAAACTCCTTCACAGCTCCATCAGGGAAAGTAATTTTAACTACATCTGCCATCACTGGTCACTCCTCTTTTTTTTCAAAATAAAAAACACTCATCCCATAAAAAGGGACGAGTGTTGAATTCGTGGTTCCACCCTTGTTCCAATTAACATCATTGTTAATTGCTCAAGTTCAACATAACGGTGTTGTCCGTTAGCAATTACTAGAAAAACCGTTCACTGCTAAAGTTTAGAGGTGGTAAGTAATAATCCCGTACTAGGAAGCTCACACCCTAAGGCTTCCCTCTCTGGAAATCGTAGAAAACTACTCATGTCCTCATCATGACATTTCAATATATTTCATTTATGTAGGTAATTATATGCTCAAAAACTTAGAAAATCAAGGGCGTTACCTTTATTTTTTAAATTTTTCACATTGCGCTCAAACTCATGCAATCCATGTAATTGTAGCCGTTCTTGAAATACATTTCGCAAAGTAATAATCATATTATGATCTTGTTCTTTCGTATATAAATAAATTTTTTTCGGCGAAATAGACAGAAGTGGTGCAATTACTTTCGTATCAATATATACATCCTTTTGCTTTAATAAATCTTCATCTATATATTGGACCAATCTCTCCTGTTTTAAACGTCTACCTTTATCATCATAGAAAATAAAACTTTCATCAAAGATAAGATGCACACAGGACAAACGCGATTTTCGGCTACTAACTTGTTGCCGGAGCGTCTCAATGAACATTTGATACTCTTGTTCCATCTTGTACTCATCAATTGCCACTTCAGCCAGCCTGGCTACCATTTCTCTATATGTACGAAGACGAAAACGAACATATGATGAAAACGAGAATGAGAGTGGATCACAAAGCCAGTTATTTAAAGAAGACTTAATATATGCTTCAAATGTATTGCGTGTTAAATCCTGCGCTACTCCTTTTCTTCTTCCCTTTAAAATCTCCTGTGCCATATGCAATATTTGATGGCACTCTTCTTGTTCTTCATAAAAAAACTTTTCTTTTAAGATTGTATATATCCACTCATTCTGTTTCACATTCACAATGAAATACACCATTACTGGCAATAAAATCTTTTCAATATAATTCGATTCACGTCCCGGTATGTGAATCACAACTTTTTGTTCCTGTAAGTACACACTTGTTTCCTTATATAATATCTCCGCTCTTTTCAGTAGTTGTCTATATACGTGCATAGCATCATTTTTTTCTTCGAAGCAAATTTCAATCACTTTTGTCCCCCCTTTTATCCCCGCTCTAAAGGGTTTAAAGACCCTTTAAGAGTCCGCCGTGGTAAAGTCTCTCAGCAGAAACAATCTTCTATCATTAGACATTCCACTCAGTACAACTTGCTAGTTTCATATATATTAAGGGAGGGAGAAAAAAATGATACAAGCTCATATATTTTTTTATTGTATAATTTATCCATCAATAAAACAGGTTATAAAAATATTTGAAGGTAAATTTGTAAAAATCGAATCATCTTGAGGTTTTATGCGGGTAAAACCAACTGAAGATCACCAAAAAGTAATTCAAGAGCACGCGCTAGAGGCAGATAGAGATTCATACAAATTTTCGCCCCTACAATCGGTAGTTCCGGCTAACCTGAATATTTCGAGCCCATATTTGAAAGGAAAATATCGCTATAATACAAAAGAGCAAGCTTCTCAGCTTGCTCTTTTACTTATGACGTCGGTTTTTCCCACCAATTTCAATTGGTTTCGCTAAATATTTAATTCGTTCCATAATACGAGCTGCTTTCATTTTTTCCGCTTCACCACGTTGTGTATACGTTAAATGATGTTCCAGCTCCTTGAAATCAAAGTTAGACGTAAAGAACGTCGGCAAGTTTTCTAGCATGCGGAATTGTAAAATTGCGCCGAGCACATCGTCACGCACAAAGCTCGACATCGCTTCTGCCCCGATATCATCTAACATTAAAACTTGGACGCGTTTCACCGCATCAATCTTTTCCCCAATCGAATTATCTTGAATCGAACTTTTAATTTCGCGTAAAAATTCAGGGAAGTATACGAGCATCGAACTTATTTTCTTTTGAGCAAGTTCATTTGCAATTGCTCCTAACAAATACGTTTTCCCTACACCAAATTTACCGTACAAATATAAACCTTGTACTTTTTTACCTGGTTCATATGTACTTAAAAATTCATTCGCTGCACCGATCGCATCGATACGTGCGTCTAACTCGGTAGGGTCTAGGTTTTCCATAGTTGCCTGTAAAATATCAGTTGGCATATATACACTTTGAACAAGCTTTTCATATTTCTTTCTCTCGTCATACGCTACTTTTCTAATGCAGCGATCATATTGAATATCAATCATCTTACCTTGGATAACGAGCTTTGGCTCATATCCTTGCAACATGTTTTTACATGACCCTAAATCCGGACAATCCGCGCAACCTACACTTTGTCCAATGTATTCATATAACTTCACAAGACTGCGCTCAATCATAGAAGTCGTTACTTCACCTTGATGTTCGTCTATAAATTCTTTCACACGCGGATGCGCCATCACTTCCGCCTTTAATACTTCATATCTATTTTTAAAGTTTTCATTTTCCATTAATTTTGCAAATGAATTTTGAATATGCTCCATTTTCTCACCTCAAAGAGCGTTCATTCTCTTCTATTAATCACGCTTATATTTTTTCAACACTTCTTCCAATCTTTTTCGTTCATCTTCTAATGTACTTGCATCTTTTTTCTTACTTACATCTTTCTTCACAGTTGCTTTCTCTTGTTCTTCCGACTCTTCTTTCAGCCAATCTGGCACCATTTCTTGTCGTACTGTTTTCTTCGCCGGACGGCCTTTTTTCTTCGTCTCAGCCCACTCTTGATATTGACGGTTTTCTTCTTTCGCTAGCGCCATCGCTTCTGCTACTGTACCGACCTTTTTGCGTGCCCAATGCCCAGCAATCTTCTCCACATACGTTTTCGCAAGTTTCATATCTGAGCGTAGCATAACATAATAAATAAGTACATTCACAACTCCCGGCGTTAATTTTTGATTGATCATTACATCTTCAACAATTTGCAAATCTGCTTTCGTCGCCTCTGCACCGCCAGAGATCTCTTTCAATAGTTGTTTTGGCGAGATTTCCTCTAACTGTTTTATTAGCATCTCTTCTTGCGTAGAAGGCTCTTTCTCGTTCATCATACGCGCACTATGAGGCTGCACTCTTTCACTTAATACAGGTAACGCTTGACCATTTTCAAATTGATACCAATCACGTGCTCCTTTTCTAAGCCTTTCAATATCAATTGTTTGCATTTCCGTCACCGCACCAAGAACGATATTCTGCATCGATAACACATCTACACCATACACGTAAGAAAGTGTAATAACACATTCTCGTACTTGATCTGTAATCGCTTTTTTAGGAACAAGAGCAGACAATCCATCTACAAATAAGGAGAAGTCAAAGAAATTATTCCAAACTTTCGGAGCCTCTCCCTTCTCGTTACTTGGCATAGCTGTCGTTTTCGGAATACGAAGGTCTTCTTGCGCATGCTCGAGCTGTCCAGGATTAAACGAACCAAAGATATCATTGAAAGAACGCGTAACATTTTCATAAGAAGCAAAATCAAATTCTTCTTCTAAGAAATATTGCTTTACTTGATTATATTTTGTCCGACTCAATCGATTGTATAAAAAGATACTTAAAACAATATCATCAAAAAACTGCTTTGGAGATAAAGGCGGTTGCAACTCGTATATAAACATTCGAATATCTTTTTCTTTCTTGATATATACCTTTAAAAGTCCAATCGCCTCTAACTTCACTCGTTCCTCATATATTTCGGGAAGTTGCATTTGCATGGTCACCATAAGGGAATGATGTGTATTCTCTTTTCCAAATACACGATCTTGCTCTAACTCTCCCCATAGCGTCATGTATAAACTAAAAGCTCTACTACCTATTAACGGCTGATACAACATCGTTAACACTTTTCGGTCGTAATTATGTAGTAGCCCTTTCGCACTTACTTTATAACGATCAATCGGCAATAGCTCCATCCATGACTGTTTTTCCATTCTTGCGTTTCCTTTCTCTCGTCCAATCTATCCTCTAATTCATTCGTTCTATCTTCATTATATATTTTATTAGCGAAAAAGAGCTATTAGCTTACGCTTTTAGCTCTCTTATCTCATTCCTTACAGTATGTAAAGAGAATGGAATAGGGCTTCTATTCTCTTTCTTTTTGCAGTATATCTTTTAATTCTTCAATAAATACATTTAAATCTTTAAATTGACGATATACAGAAGCAAAACGTACGTAAGCAACATCATCGATATCACGAAGCTCTTCCATAACAATCTCACCAATCATATCACTTTTCACTTCTGAAATACCTAAATTACGAAGTTCACGTTCCACACTTTGTGTTACTTCCTCTAGTTGTCTTAAAGATACGGGTCTTTTTTCACACGCTTTAATTAAACCACGTAAAATCTTTTCTTTATTAAACTCTTCTCGTGTACCTTCTTTTTTAACAACGATAAGAGGTGACTCTTCTACTCTTTCAAATGTCGTAAAGCGACTTAAACAACTTTCACACTCTCTCCTTCTTCGAATAGAGCGCCCTTCGTCTACCGGACGCGAATCTAACACTCTTGTGCCATTATGAGAACAGGATGGACAACGCAATTCATTCACTCCTTTACAATTTGATCTTTATTTTTCTTTACTCACTTCACGTAAAAATATATATACAATATTATACAACTCATTCTAACGCTCTTACCACTTTAAGTTTAAACACATCATCTCGTTTTATCATACCCTAGTAACCAGCTGCCACATCTTCAAATCAGACGATAGATGAAGCGCTAACTTACCTGTAAGGGCACACTTCATCCAACTAATGAGTACGTTAGATTTCCCCTTTTTTATAAACTAAAAAAGAGGTGCATTATACACCTCTTTACATTTTAAATCAATTATGTTCTTTTTTAAAGAGCTTTTGTTTCTCTCTGCTTAATTTCGAAGCTACCAGTGCCTCGAGGAAGCTCGATGCTCTCACGCGTTTTCGCGTTTAAACCTTCTGCAATATATTCTGCAGCAACATTCGGATCAATACGATCCCCACAAGTATAAACATCAATACTTGCATAACCGTGCTCCGGAAAGCTATGAATTGTTAAATGTGATTCCGAAATAATTACTACTCCACTTACACCTTGTGGTGCAAATTTATGGAAAGCAACCTCACGTACTTCAGCACCAGCTCTTAGTGCTGCATCCACAAATAATTGTTCAATATACGGCATGTCATTAAGCTTGTCGAAATCGCAATCCCAAAGTTCAGCGATTACGTGACGACCCATCGTATCCATAGTATCCATTCTACAGTTCCCCCTTGTAAATTTAATCTAACTGTTCGAATTGAAAACTAATTTGCAATTTGGCTTGCTCCACTACCACGGGGGAAAGTTAGTCCAGAGAGGTCCTAACCCTTTAAGTAGTGACTACGTACCTCAGCTCTTAAGTTTACGAGTGTTAGTATACTTTGTTTATTTTCATTTTGCAACAACAGTTTTTTCGATTTTCTGTCATATTTTCTTCTTTACTTTTCCCTAAAAAAAATAAATGATTCACGAATGCAGTAATCCCAAGGTTTCGTGGTATGTCCACTTCCGAAAATATACTCATATAATTTTTTTCCTTTTCAGAAAAAAATAAAAAAGAGGGCATATATTCCATTGCCCTCTCCCTCATTCACTTAAATATGTTGTACATTTTCTTGTTTCGCTAATTCATCAACAACTAACGTTACAAGATCTACAACACGACGAGAGTAGCCCCACTCGTTATCGTACCAAGCAAGTACTTTCACTTTACGATCACCCATTACCATTGTAGATAAACCATCAATAATAGCTGAGTGTGTATTTGTATTAAAGTCGATAGACACTAAAGGCTCTTCGCTAAATTCTACAATCCCTTTTAACGCACCGTTTGCAACAGTTTTAAATGCTTCGTTAATAGCTTCAACTGTCACGTCACGTTTTACATCTACTACTAAGTCAACAAGAGACACGTTTGGTGTTGGTACACGAAGTGCCATACCATGAAGTTTTCCATTCAAATGTGGAAGAACTTTTGCAAGCGCTTTCGCAGCACCCGTCGTTGTCGGAATGATTGACTGTCCGCAAGCACGCGCTCTTCTTAAATCTTTATGTGGGTTATCAATATTTTTTTGGTCATTTGTATAAGCGTGAACAGTTGTCATTAAACCGTTTTCAATTCCGAACTGCTCATCTAACACCTTCACAACAGGTGCTAAACAGTTTGTTGTACAAGATGCATTTGAAATAACGGTATGTTTTGTAATATCTAATTGGTCTTCGTTCACACCAACTACAATTGTTACATCTTCATTTTTACCAGGCGCTGTTAAAATAACTTTTTTCGCTCCAGCTTCAACGTGAAGAATTGCTTTTTCTTTTGAATTAAATTTACCAGTTGCTTCAATTACAACTTCAACACCTAGATCTTTCCAAGGCAATTCCTTTGGATCACGGTTGTTTAAAAGGCGAATCATTTTCCCATCTACTAATAAGTGATCTTCAAATGCTTCCACTGTTCCGGCAAACTTACCGTGTACTGTATCATATTTAATTAAATGTGCTAACGTTTCGGACGGATAGCTTGCATTGATTGCTACAATTTCGAATGCGCTTTCTTTTATTGCTTGACGAAACACCATTCTCCCAATACGTCCAAATCCATTAATTGCCACACGAGTCATAATATGTTATCCCCCTTGAATGCGTTATACTATTTATCTCTAATCCCAATAATAGTATAACACAAAAAGGAGGAATGTCACTAAGCATTTTCATTAATTTCACAATTTTTTAATCAATAATGTTCCACTTCTTCAAAATTACCTGTAATTGTGTTTTCGTTTCCATAATTGTGCCATCATTATTTATCACTTCGTCTGCATTCTTCACTTTTTCTTCTAACGGCATTTGAGATTGAATACGTGCTGTTGCTTCTTCTTCTGAAAAGTTATTTCGTTTCATTAAACGGTCTAATTGTGTATTCGGCGTAACCGCTACAACTAAAATGCGATCAACAAGACTTGTTAATTTACTTTCAAACAAAAGAGGAATATCTAACACAACCGCTTGCATACTTTCTTTTATGTACATTTCCTTTTGCATATTCATTTCCTCACGCACTGCCGGATGAACAATTTTGTTTAACTGCAATCGTTTTTCTTCATTATAGAAAACGACACTTCCTAGTTTTGGTCGATCCAGTTCTCCATCTTCTTGTAACACTTCCGTTCCAAATACCTCTACAATTTTGTTATATGCTGGTTTCCCTCGTTCTACAACTTCTCGCGCAATAATATCTGCATCAATAACTGGTATACTCAGTTCACGAAACATTTGAGACACCGTACTTTTTCCACTTGCAATGCCTCCTGTTAATCCAATTACTACTGTCATAATACTTCTCCTCCTCACAATAAAAGGCGCGAAACTAATGTTCCACGCCCATGCTTACATTTTCCAAATTCCAATAATAATGAGTAATACCCCAGGCAGGAATGTAAATTTTCGTAACCATTTCATATTCGATAACATCGTTCCAAGTTTCATTCCAATAAATAAAAACAAAGAACTCATAACTGCAACTAATAGCGCCATCATAGCAGGTGCATAACCTAATAAAGATGCGCCAATTCCAGCACCAAACGAATCCACGGAAAGTGCGATACCGAGAAGTAGCGCTTCTCCTGCAGAGATAGTTCCTGATTTATCAAAATCGGCAACAGTCGGTTTCCGTAAAATTTGAATCACTAGTCCTAGTGAAGCAATCTCTAATTTCCAAACCTTCTCTTCTTGCTTCGGTTCTTCTTTTTTTTCACTCCGAAAAAATTGGTATAATACCCAAATCCCGATTCCAATAAGAACAAGCCCACCGATACGCGTTGCGATAACAGGTGAAAAAATTTTCGCGATCATATGTCCAATTCCCATTGAAACAAGCATAACAGCCGCTGAACAGATTCCGATAATTATAATTGATCTTAGTGGAATTCTTACACTTCTTAAACCATATGTTAGCCCTACACTACAGCTATCTAAGCTTAATGTAAAAGCTAATAAAATAAGAGATAAATAAAGGTACATCGGTAAGCTCCTCCCTTATACATAGCTCTGCTGTATGTATATGACAAATGCCTATCCGATGTTATCTCTTTTCTATATTCTAGGCTGACAAATTGGGCAGTAATGTGTTCCTCTTCCACCAACAACTGTTTTTTCTAAAATCGTACCGCAAGTCACACACGGTTCTCCTTTTTTTCCATATACATTGAGAAGTTCTTGGAATGAACCAATTTGTCCTTGCGAATTGATATACGTTCTAATTGTACTTCCGCCTCGCTTCACTGCTTCGCCTAGCGTTGTAACAATCGCTTCGTACACTCTCTCGATTTCTTCTTCCGTTAAAGATGACGCTTCTCGTTCTGGATGGATGTGAGAACGGAATAAAACTTCATCTACATATATATTTCCAAGCCCTACTAAAAGACGCTGGTCTAATAATACGACTTTTATTTTACGATTTGTCTTTTGCAATCTTTCTTGTAAATACTTTGGTGTTAATTCTGCATCAAATGGCTCCGGACCTAAGTCAGCAAGGGGCATTTGATTCAATTCTTCACCTTTCTTAAAGAGATGCATCGTACCAAACTTTCTCACATCTTTATAATGTAATTCAGTTCCATCTGTAAATAAGAAACGGACATGCGTATGTTTATCAATCGGCTCATCCTCTTGATGCAGTAAAAACTTACCTTCCATACGCAAATGGGAAACAATAACATAATTCGTTACATATAAAAGCAAAAACTTTCCTCTTCGCTTTATATTTTCAATTGTCTCGCCTCTTAGCATTTCTTTAAAGAGTTCCGCATCATCCGGTCGTTTTACTATTTTGGGATAGGTAACGATGACATCTTCAATCGTTTTTCCCGTCACAAGATTTTCAAGCGTCCGTCTAACATTTTCAACCTCTGGTAATTCAGGCATTTCATCACGTCCTTATTTCGCGTCGTACCAAGTTGGACCGTAAGAATAATCAACTTTCAGCGGAACAGCTAGTTCAATTGCGTGCTCCATCACTTCAGGTACAAGCTGCTCTAATTTTTCAATTTCTTCTTTTGGTGCTTCAAAGATTAATTCATCGTGTACTTGCAGAAGAAGACGCGCTTGTAATCCTTCTTCTTCTAGACGATCTGCCATAACAATCATCGCTTTTTTAATAATATCAGCTGCACTACCTTGAATTGGTGTATTCATAGCTGTACGCTCAGCAAAGCTTCGTAAATTGAAATTACGACTCGTAATTTCAGGAATATAACGACGACGATTTAATAAGGTAGCTACGTATCCTTTTTGTTTCGTATCTTTTACGATATCATCCATATATTCTTTTACACCAGGGAAACTTTCTAAATACTTTTCAATAAATTCCCCTGCCGCTTTTCTTGTAATTCCTAAGTTTTGTGATAGTCCGTAATCACTAATACCATACACAATCCCGAAGTTAACCGCTTTTGCTTGTCGTCTCATATTCGAAGTTACTTCATCTTTTCCAACGCCGAATACATCCATAGCAGTTTTCGTGTGAATATCCATATCATTTTGGAACGCTTCAACTAGCCCTTTATCATTTGCAATATGAGCTAATACACGAAGTTCGATTTGTGAATAGTCGGCCGCGTACATAATCCACCCTTCTTCTGATGGAACAAATGCCTGACGAATCTTTCTTCCTTCTTCTAATCGAATTGGGATATTTTGCAAGTTAGGATCTGTTGAACTTAATCGACCTGTTTGCGTTAACACTTGATTAAAACGAGTATGAATTTTAGATGAATCTTCATGTACCACTTTCAATAAACCTTCAATGTAAGTTGAATTTAGTTTCCCCAATTGACGATAATGTAAAATGTTTGGAATGATTTCATGATGATCCATAAGTTTATCTAGTACATCAGCTGATGTAGAATAACCTGTTTTCGTCTTTTTAATGACTGGTAAGTTTAAGTTCTCAAACAGAATAACCCCAAGTTGCTTCGGTGAATTAATATTAAATTCCGTTCCAGCAAGCTTATAAATTTCCTGTTCCATTTCCTTTAATCTACCCGCAAGTTCTTCTCCCATATGACGAAGACGCTCCGTATCAACTTTTACACCTTTCACTTCCATATCAGCTAATACGCGAGCAAGCGGTAATTCTAACTCTGTAAATAGTTCATATTGCTCGTTCTTTTCTAATTCTTCTAAGAATGTTTGCTTTACATCATATAATACATGCACTTTACGAGCTACATGCTCCGCTACTACCTCTAAATCTGGAACAGCTCGTTTTGCACCTTTTCCGTAAACTTCTTCATCCGATTTCACAGCATGCGTTTCTTTCATTTTCGCTACAGTACGGAAATCTTTGTCCGTATCAGCTGGATCAAGTAAATACGCAGCAATTAATAGATCAAAGTCAATTCCTTGAATATTTATACCGTTCCACTTAAGCGCAACGATAGCACGCTTCGCATCAAATGTATGCTTTCTCATTTCTCCATTTGCAAGCCATGTTTTGAATGCATCTGATTTAAGAGCTGTTTCTGCCGAAATGAAGTAACAACCATTTTCATTTTGAATACCAAAACCTTGAATATCCGCTTTATGATAATTATCTTCTTGTACTTCAACAATAAGCGCACTATCTTGCTGAAGCATTTCTTCTGTAACTTCTTCCACAATATCAAATGTAATATCATCTAATTCAGCTGGAGCAGTTTCCTCAGGTGTAACACCTAACTTATTTAATAGAGATGTAAACCCTAAATTCTCAAACATCGGAATAACGTCGCTCGGTTCGTACCCTTTATATTCCATATCATCTACATGCACAGTAATTGGTGCATCTGTAATGATAGTCGCCAAATCTTTACTCATAAGAGCTTGTTCTTTATTTGCTTCTAGCTTTTCTTTTAATTTCTTCCCGCTTACTTGATCTAAATTTTCATATACTGCTTCTACTGTCTCAAACTGTGTTAACAGTTTAATCGCAGTTTTTTCACCAACTCCTGGTACACCTGGAATATTATCAGACTGGTCTCCCATTAAACCTTTCATATCGATGATTTGTTTTGGTGATAAGCTGTATTTCTCAAATAAAGCTTCTGTCGTATATTCATCCACTTCTGTAATCCCTTTTCGAGGAATACATACAAGCGTGTTATCAGAAACAAGTTGAAGTAAATCTTTATCTCCTGAAATTACTTTTACACTTGCTCCTTGTTCACTCGCTTCTTTCGCTAACGTTCCCATAATGTCATCCGCTTCATAATTTTCTAGCTCATAACGCGGTACATTGAATGCATCAAGCATCTCACGAATAAATGGGAATTGTTCTGATAATTCAGGTGGAGTCTTTTGACGCCCCCCTTTATACTCACTATACGTTTTATGACGGAACGTTGTTTTGCCCGCATCAAACGCTACTAACATATGTGTCGGTTTTTCTTCCTCTAATATTCTCATTAACATCATTGTAAAACCGTAAATTGCGTTCGTATGTATACCTTTGTCGTTATTTAAAAGCGGTAGTGCAAAGAAAGCACGATACGCGATATTATTACCATCTACTAATACGACTTTTTTTTCCAAACTACAAACCTCCCCATACAAATTTGAAATGATTTTTTTCACAGAAAAAAACCGTTCCTTTCCTCTCTCTATATTAACATGACTAATAGAGAGAAGAAAAATAACGGTTATTTTCTATCATATATACAAACGGTTATTAACATAAAAGGGAAGTGACGAGAATAGCACAACTATTCTCGTCCAAAATTACTCCTTGGATGAAGGGGTTTTCATCTATTATATTAACAGAGCTTTATTAATATTTAATTAAGCCATTGTTAATATATTGTAAATATCCTTCGTCCTATTTTTCAGTTGCCGATTTTGGTAAAACAACTGTAAATGTCGTCCCTTCTCCAATCTTACTATCCACTGTAATTGTACCGTGATGTGCCTCAACTAAATGCTTTACAATCGATAATCCAAGGCCTGTACCACCAGTATTTCTACTTCTTGCTTTATCCACCCGGTAAAAACGTTCAAAAATACGCGGAATTTCATCTTCACTAATACCAATTCCAGTATCCGACACCTTTATATAAGCATTATATTTATCTTCTGCTAGTTCAACAGAAACAATGCCTCCAGCCGGTGTATATACGATTGCATTATTAATTAAATTAATAAAGATTTGTTTCAAACGACTTGGATCTCCAATAACGGAAACACGTTTAAATACATTCACTTGTAAAGAAATTTCTTTTTCTCCAGCTTTATTATCAAGCACCATATGAATATCTTCAAGAATTCCTTTCATATCAACGGTCCCCATATTTAATTTAAACCCTTGTTGTTCGATCTTTGACAAATCTAATAAATCTTCAATTAATCCTTGCATACGCTCACTTTCTTTTAAAATGATATGCAAGAAATGCTCGCAGAATTTTTTATTATCCATCGCCCCATCCAAGAGCGTTTCTGAAAAACCTTTAATAGAAGTAATCGGTGTCTTTAATTCATGAGACACATTCGCTAAAAAGTCTTTTCTCATTTGTTCTAATTTCTTTAGCTCTGTTATGTCATGAAATACGAGAACAATTCCTTTCCACTCATGGTTCGTCCCGATAATCGGCGCCCCATATACTTCAAAATGCTTTCGCTCAATACCAAGTGGCAATAACATTTGCTTACGCACTTTCACTTCAGTCATAAAGATTTCTTCGACAAGCTCAATAATTTCTGTATGATGAAACGATTCGTAATATAAACGGTCTAAATATTCTTCGTCTGTTACGTGGAAAGTTTCCTTATAAGAACGGTTTACAAGATTTATATACCCGCGGCTATCAATTAAAATCATTCCACTTCCCATGTTTTCAATTAACGTATGCAGACGATCTTGTTGCATTTCTTGTTCGAGTGTCATCTCTTGTAAATTGCGTGCCAAAATATTAATCGCTTTGCTCAGCATCCCTGTTTCATCTGAATGACTTTCGTATGCGCGTGCTTTATAATTACCCTTTGCTAATTCAATCGCCACTTTTGTAACCGATTCAATCGGCCTAATATATTGCCCTGTAATTTTCACACCAAGGAATACTACTACGAGACAAGCAATGACAAATCCAATAATTAATAATCCCCACGTTTTTTGATGTACGTTTCTCAAAGGATCAATTGTACTTTTCACCAAAATATACCCTTGTTTACCCGCTACATCTTGAACGAATACCGCATGATAAAATTCATTCTTTTGATCTGTTTCTTTCGTAATCACTTTATTTCGTTGTTTTGCTGCTTCCGAAGAAAGCTCTTTAATCGTCTCTTGATTAAATGCAGATTGTTGTCCTTTGCTATATTGAACTTTCTTTTTTTCATCCATAAATAGGATAGCAGCCGGTATTTGTTCTTCTAGCTTTTCAAATATATACGGATTTTTTACAACATCATCAAATCCTTGTTCTTCTGCTAATATGGCAACATACCTAGTCTCTTTTACCATTCTCTCTTTAGCATGATCTATATAATAGTTTTCAAACACAGTTTCTAGCAATAAACCTAGTCCAACTAAAATAAATACAATAAGAGAAACAAATGTAAAAAGAAGCCTGGAACGAAATTTATTCATCCCCTTTTGGCTCCTCTAATTTATATCCTAAACCACGTATCGTTTTAATGTACGCCGGTTTTTTCGTATTTTTTTCAATTTTATCGCGCAAATGGCTAATATGAACATCGACAATTCGTGTATCACCAGCAAAATCATAATTCCATACCGCACTTAATAATTGATCACGCGTCAACACGCGACTTTTATTTTTCGCGAGATAAACAAGTAGTTCAAATTCTTTTGGTGTTAATTCAAGCTTTCTTCCTTGGAAATAAGCCTCATAAAACTCCGGTAAAATTTTAAGTTCTGCAATTGTGATGCTATCTTCATCTGGCGCTTCTGCAACTTGTTCTTCTTGTTGTAATTTCGTACGGCGCAAAATCGCCTTCACACGAGCAACAACTTCTCTTGGGCTAAACGGTTTCGTCATGTAATCATCCGCCCCAAGTTCAAGACCGAGCACCTTATCAAATTCATCATCTTTTGCCGTTAACATTAAAATCGGTGTCATGACACGCTGCAATCGTAATTCTTTACAAACTTCCATACCATCCATTTTCGGAAGCATTAAATCTAATATAATTAAATCTGGACGTTCTGTAGTCGCTTTTTGAAGCGCCATTTCTCCATCCATCGCTGTTATCACTTCAAACCCAGCTTGTTGTAAATTAAATTCAATTAAAGTTAAGATAAATTCCTCATCATCAACTACTAAAATACGATTGTTCATTCTTTTCCTCCAAGTTATAGACTTGAAACCTTCTTCATCCTAGTATTTTCCCCGTTATTCTCATCATACTAGAAAACAAGGTCCCCCTCAATATAATTGTCTATTCATGGATTCAGATTGTACTATTGCTATTCCTAAAAAACAATTACATTCGTCTCAATTAATGTGTTGTTATCCATACTTTATACACTTCTATATTGTTATTAAATTCTACTTTCGTATGAATATTGAGTTCTCGATTTTGTGCTAAGAAAAACGAAAGAGCATACGCTATTTTATAGTCAGGTGTTTCATACCCATCAAATAGTCTTCCATACATTTCATTCGCGATCGAATCCGCCCACACTTCAGCTTCTCTTATCGTTTCAAAAATAATATCTTCCCTTTCCCATTTCACAGTCATATTGTTCCCCCCTAAACAAAAAGTAGCGCTAGCATACCCTTAATAAGAATATGACCAGCGCTACTTTTATATCATTCGAACTTTCATTTTTTAAAAATTATCTAATGCTTTTTCCATAATAGAAACTGATTTATAAGGCGGTGTTACTGTTAATGAGCCTTTCACAACAGTATCTCCTTTTTCATCATGAGCAGATACAAGCATATCAATTGTATGTTCCTCCTCTGAAACCGCCACAACTTCAAAGTGGATTTGTAACGTTTCATAATGGTGAACATGCTTCACTAACGTAAGGTCCTTCCTAGTAATATGACTGCCTGGACCTGGTAAATATTTCGTAACTGCCGTTGTAATGAGCCCTGTTAGCATAATGCTCGGTACAATCGGCTTTTCGTACGGAGTTTGGGATGCGTAATCATGCTGAATATATAATGGATTGGCATCATTCGTTAACCCTAAGTACAATAACAAATCTTTATCCTCAATTTTTTCAGTGATAGATAATTTCTCTCCTACTGTAATCTCATCCATTCTACGACCAATTTGAACTTTTTTCTTTAACATGTTACAACCCCCTCCGATTTTTTCACCTTATTATCCTACTAAAATCGATACCTTATCCGAAATTTACTATGATGAGGGCAATGTATAGTATAAGTCTATAGTTTCATTATAGGATACACCAAATGATAGCGTTTTCATATTATTTCAAAAAAACATTTTAATAAATAGTAGAAAAAGATTCGGGGCCCCGAATCTTTTTCCGCTTATATTTAATGATTAAATAAGAACTTTCATAACGTTACGTACAGATTCTACAGAGCGATCTAACGCTTCTCTCTCATCTGCAAGAAGTTCTAATTCAATAATTTTTTCAATTCCGTTACCACCAAGAATTACTGGTACCCCTAGGTACAGGTCACTATAACCATATTCACCTTCAAGGTACGCAATAGCTGGTAATACACGGCGTTGATCTTTTAAGATTGCTTCTGTCATTTCAACTAAAGAAGCTGCCGGTGCGTAATATGCACTACCGTTTCCTAATAAGCCTACAATCTCGCCGCCACCTTTACGTGTACGTTCGACAATTGCCTCTAATCGCTCTTTCGGAATTAACGTTTCTAACGGAATGCCACCTGCATAGGAATAACGTACAAGAGGTACCATATCGTCACCGTGTCCGCCAAGAACAAATCCTGTAATGTCTTTCACAGAAAGATTTAATTCTTGTGCAATGAATGTACGGAAACGAGCTGTATCTAATACGCCCGATTGACCGATAACACGCTCTTTCGGGAATCCTGCTTCTTTAAATACAGAATATGTCATTGCATCAACTGGATTTGTTAATACAACAATAATCGCATTTGGTGAATGTTTTGCAATGTCGCGTGTAATACTTTTCATAATTTTAGAGTTTGTTGCTACTAGGTCATCACGGCTCATACCGGGCTTACGCGCAATACCTGCTGTAATAACGACAACGTCAGAATCAGCAGTATCTGCGTAATCCGATGTACCAATAATGTTAGCATCAAAACCTTGTACTGGGCTCGCTTCTAACATATCTAACGCTTTCCCTTTTGTTGGATTTTCCAGCTGTGGAATGTCCACTAATACAACATCTGCAAGTTCTTTTTGTGCTAATAAGAATGCTGTTGTTGCTCCTGTAAATCCTGCACCGATGACTGAAACTTTCTTGCGTTTGATTGTCATAATTTACCCCCCGCTTTAATTATGCGTTTTTGATTATCGCTACATCCATGTTTTTAATAAGTTCATTAGCAAACTCAGAACATTTCACTTCTGTTGCGCCTTCCATTAGACGAGCGAAGTCATATGTTACTACTTTTGAAGCAATTGTTTTCTCAACTGAAGCAGTTACTAATTTCGCAGCTTCATTCCATCCTAAATGTTCTAGTAATAATACACCAGAAAGAAGAACAGAAGATGGATTTACTTTATCTAAACCTGCATATTTTGGAGCTGTACCATGTGTAGCTTCAAAGATAGCATGTCCAGTCACATAGTTAATATTTGCACCAGGTGCAATACCAATTCCACCTACTTGTGCAGCAAGTGCATCAGAGATGTAGTCTCCGTTTAAGTTCATTGTTGCAACAACATCGAACTCACGTGGACGAGTTAAAATTTGTTGTAAGAAGATATCTGCAATAGAATCTTTTACGATGATTTTTCCAGCAGCTTCAGCATCTGCCATCGCTTTATTCGCTACATCTTTTCCATCTTTTTCGACGATACGATCATATTCAGACCAAGTAAATACTTTGTCGCCGAATTCTTGTTCCGCTACTTCGTAACCCCAGTTTTTGAAAGCACCTTCTGTAAACTTCATAATGTTTCCTTTATGAACTAATGTAACAGAAGAGCGTTTTTCGTTAATTGCATATTGAATTGCAGCACGAACAAGACGCTTTGTCCCTTCTTCTGAAATCGGTTTAATACCAATACCAGATGTTTCTGGGAAGCGGATTTTATTAACACCCATTGCTTCTTTTAAGAAAGCAAGAACTTTTTCTGCTTCTGGAGATCCTTGTGCATATTCAATTCCAGCATAAATGTCTTCTGTATTTTCACGGAAAATAACCATATCAGTATCTTCCGGACGTTTTACAGGTGAAGGAACTCCTTCAAAATAACGAACTGGACGTAGACATACATATAAATCTAATTCTTGACGAAGTGCTACGTTTAGAGAACGAATGCCACCGCCAACTGGAGTTGTAAGTGGACCTTTAATCGCGATTAAATATTCACGGATTAAATTTAAAGTCTCTTCTGGTAACCACTCACCTGTTTGGTTGAATGCTTTTTCCCCTGCAAGCACTTCTTTCCAAACGATTTTCTTCTCACCATCATAAGCTTTTTCAACTGCTGCTTCTAGTACGCGAGATGCAGCTGCCCAAATATCAGGACCAATTCCATCTCCTTCAATAAATGGAATAATCGGATTGTTTGGTACATTCATAACACCATTAGTTACAGTAATTTTTTCACCTGTCGTCAATGTGATAACCCCCATGTTTGAAATTTCATATGTATGAAACTGAGGGAATCACCCCTCAGTTCAAACCGTTAGTCAAATTAAAATATTCTAATCATTACATCTTTCCGAAAAAATCAGACTTTTGAAAGCGTATTTTCACTATCAAAATAGTGTTTTTCGCTTATCGTTGTGCAATTGGAACATACACTTGGTGTGTCGGTCCATTATAATCAGCACGCGGACGGATTAAACGGTTATTTTCATATTGTTCTAGAATATGAGCTAACCAGCCTGACATACGGCTAATTGCAAAAATAGGTGTAAATAAGTCATGGTCAATTCCTAAACAATGGTATACAGAAGCTGAATAGAAATCAACATTTGGTGGAAGACCTTTTTCTTTTGTTACAATGTCTTCAATTTTGATAGACATATTATACCATTTCTCTTCTCCTAAAAGCACGCATAATCTCTTAGACATTTCGCGTAAGTGTTTCGCACGTGGATCACCATGCTCATACACACGGTGGCCAAAGCCCATGATTTTCACTTTATTTTGAAGAGCATTATGAATATATGATTCTACATTTTCTTCTTCGCCAATTTCAGTTAACATCTTCATTACATTTTCATTTGCTCCACCGTGAAGAGGACCTTTTAATGCACCGATTGCTGCTGTAATGCCAGAATATACATCTGAAAGTGTAGCTACGCAAACACGTGCAGTAAATGTAGAAGCGTTTAACTCATGATCTGCATGAAGTACAAGCGCCTTATCAAAAGCTTCAATTTCAACTTCATTTGGCTCACGATCATTTAACATGTACAAGAAGTTTGCAGCTAATGATAAATCTTTTCTTGACTCAACAACATCTAAACCTTTACGAATTCTTGCATAAGCCGCAACTAAAGTGCCCACTTGAGCCTGTAATTTAACCGCTTTCAAATAATTGGACTTTTCATCCATTATTTCGGCGCTCTCATCGTATAATGATAGCATGGAAATTGCAGTGCGTAAAACAGACATCGGGTGTGCAATTTTTAAATCTACTTGTTTCAAATATGTTAAAATCTCATCTGGAACTTTATAGTATTCTGATACCGTCTCTTTAAATTCCGCTAACTCTTGTTCGTTAGGAAGCTTGCGGTGCCATAATAAGTACACTACTTCTTCAAACGTAGCATTCTCAGCTAAATCATCAATATTATACCCAACATAAGTTAATGTATCATCAATAATAGAGCTCACAGATGATGTTGTTGCTACTACCCCTTCTAAACCTCGAATAACAGTCATGACATTCTCTCCTTTTCCTGAAAATTCTCCCAACCTTGCTCCTTATATCTATTTGCTCCCCTTATAAATTATGAACGCCCGTTCACTCTTTAGGCAAGCAAAATGCACGATCATGCAAATTTGTTGCGATGTTCCCCTCTTATTGTCCATTGTCTACATGGAAAGCATGAGCGTGAATGTCTCCCCGAATCCTCACGCTCAGAACAACAAGTTAGTGAGGAAAATAAATTCCGAAGAGTTTTATGATAAAAACAACATAAAACAANNTTGTTTTATGTTGTTTTTATTTTATCTGGTGTAAAGTCTCTGCTGTTATGTAACTTTTCAAAGTTTCTAATCCTATTATAAACAATTATCTGACTTTTGTGAACAGGAAGAATTCAAAATTTTTATATTACTATAAAATTTCTTATTTAAACATCTGTATAATACTCATAACTGCATAGGCAATTCCAGCCCCAATCAATGGACCTACAGCAACCCCATTAAATAAAGCAACCGCTATAATTGTCCCAAAAACAAGCGCAGTTGTAATATGAGGATCCGTCGCCAACAATTGTACGCCGCCTTTTGCTAACAAAGCGACCGCTACACCTGAAGCTAAAGCAATCCATGCATAATACGATTTTGCTGCTTCTCCAAGTTGTTTAAAACCTATTTCCCCCGTCGCAATCGGTACGAGCACTGCTATTGTAATGACTGTTACACCAAGGTTAATTCCTTTCGTTTGTAAATAAGGAAAGACTTTATCTCCTAAAAACGTAAACTTCAATAAAAATAACACACCGATTGCTACAGTAAGCGATTGGTTTTTAGCAATAAGTCCTATAATAAGTAGTATGAATAAAAATAACGTTGACTGACTAATCATGTTTGCACTTCCTTTCTGAAAATAATGAACTCGTTTCCAAACAAAAATACATTTAAACCTATCGTTATACATGCTATATCGATGTCTATTTGCCGATAACCACTTCATTTTTTATGTATTTTAAAATTACAAAACGGGACTTTCACCAAAAAATTGAAGCACGTATACATTTTTGAAAACGGTCGTCTCTCCTTTATTTTCTAATAAGAAACAGGTAAAATAAAAAGAAGAGAAAATGAAGTTTTTACCATATAGGTAGAAGCATCCACACCAAGCTTTTACAGTCAATCATGTACTGAAAAAGCAGGAAAAATCCATCATTCCACTATAACATAAAGTGAAACTTTAATCAGTGAATGCTACTCGTTATAAGTTGAACGAATTAGGATTATACAAATTGGAATGGGAGGTATACATCTTTGAATCGAAACTTACTATATATGATATTGCGACTCATGTTTGTCATTGTAGCAACGATAGCTGGATTCTATGTATTACTATACATGTCAGGGCTTATCTATCCTTTTATTATCGCTTTTGCATTCGCTTATTTAATTAATCCTGTCGTCAATTTCCTGAATCAAAAACTACAATTTCCTCGTGCACTAGCAGTACTCGTTAGCTTAATTCTCGTATTTGGAGCTATCGTCGGACTTGTTACATACCTTGTAACGGAAGCAATATCTGCCACAACATACTTACTACAAATTGTTACAATAAAGTTTCCGGATATCGTTGCATTCGCTCAGCAATTTGCACTTAATCATATTATGCCTCTTTATGATGATTTAATCTCTAAATTTAATCATCTGGGAGAACCGCAGCGCTATACGATTACACAAAACATCCAAAACTTAGGAACCGAAGCAACGACACAAATGAAAGAACTTTTAACCGCCATTATAAGTGGATTAACAAATTTCATTAGCGCATTACCAACAACTTTAACTGTCCTTGTATTCGTTTTATTAGCCACTTTCTTCATTAGTTACGATTGGCACCGTCTTGCTCAGAAAGCAAGACGACTTCTACCGAATCGTGTACATGGCTACGGAAAAACTATTTTTGTCGATTTAAGAAAAGCCCTGTTCGGTTTTGTTAAAGCGCAACTTACACTCGTATCTATGACAACCGTTATTGTGCTAATTGGACTTTTAATATTGCGCGTACCATACGCCATTACTATCGCAATTATTGCAGGGGTTGTAGATTTACTCCCATATTTAGGAACAGGTGCCGTCTTCGTTCCATGGGTTATATACGTATTTTTCACTGGCGACACCGCATTCGCCATCGGTCTTCTCATCTTATACATCGTCGTGATTGTCCAAAGACAAATTATGGAGCCTAAAGTACTTTCATCTAACATCGGCCTCGATCCATTAGCGACACTAGTCGCTCTATTTGTTGGCTTTAAGCTCTTTGGTTTTTTAGGATTAATCATCGGTCCAGTCATACTAGTACTACTTAATACATTACACAAAGCTCATGTATTCCATGACTTATGGAAATATATTAAAGGTTCACCTTCCAAATAACTGTTTCTAATTCATATACAACTAAAAATCTAACTATAATCAGTGGGAATTTCCCACTGATTATTCAATGTACTTTTTTGTACTAACTACATTTTTTAAAGAGGATTTCCCTAAAAAAGGATAATGCTCTTATTTTTTGCATAAAAAAACACATTTTCTAGTTAAAAATACATTTTTATTCTATTAACCTTATAATTATTACTTACATTTATTACTTTTTATGTAAATGAATAAATATACAAAAATCTACAAAAGGCGACTTTTAACTAATATTTTCTCTTCTCTTATGTAATTACTTGACGCTATTTCATCTTTTATATATACAAGCAAACTCCATTCAGCGTTAAAAAATAACAGCATTCAAAATTATACGTTGAATCAAAAATACAGAACGAACATGATAAAACAACACTTTACTCTCCCGCATCAATGAAGCTTTTGCAGAATAAAAAAAATAGTGCTTAGATTGCTATAATCTAAGCACTATTTCTGAATAATAATAGTAGAGTTCTTTCTAAATTTCCATTCCATCCACTTCATAACAAGCGGCTTCAATAAAGCTCTCGTTACAGGAATAACAAAGATAAAACCTATTATATCCGTCACGTATCCAGGAAGTACTAAAAGAATACCTCCTATAAAGACAAAAATACCATCTAGAACGGCATCACCCGGCATTTCTCCTCTATTTAACCTAAATTGAATCTCCCTAAGCACTTTGAACCCTTGTCGTTTTGCCAAATACACACCTACAACACCTGTAAATACAATCATAGCGAACGTAGACCATAAACCTATTACATGACTGGATCCAATCAAGACCGTAATCTCAATCGCGGGTATTAAAATAAGTAAAAATAACAACCATTTCACGGTTCCGCACCCCTTTCATATTCCATCAAAAAAACTCAAACATTATCTCTTCTAACATTACCTTTAAAGCGCCCACAACGCTCTTATAAGCTTCCAAAAAGAGAAACAACCTTTCCCCATTAAAACTCCATAAGAAGTGCTTTTTAAAGCATTTTCAGGCTTTTCAAGCTATCTATATCTCTTTTTTGTGTAAAAAAAAAGAGAAGGACTCCGATCCTTCTCCCCGTATTACTTATAGCACTTCCGCATGTCCATTATAAACAATTCCGCGTGCTGCATCAACTGTTACTTCTTGGCCATTTTTTAAAGTTGTTGTTACGCCGTTTACACCAACGATAACAGGAATACCGATTGATACACCTACAACAGCTGCATGGCTTGTTAGACCGCCTTCTTCTACAACTAAAGCAGCAGCTTTTTCGATTGCAGGAATCATATCTTTATCCGTACTTATTGTAACAAGGATATCACCTTTGTTTACGTTCGCTACAGCTTCAGCAGCTGTTTTTGCTACAACTACTTTACCTTTTGCAGCTTTACGACCGATTCCTTGTCCTTTAGCAACTTCTTCACCAACAACATGGATTTTCATTAAGTTTGTTGTACCAGTTTCAGCAACTGGAACACCAGCAGTGATTACTACAGTGTCTCCAAGTCCGATTAGACCTGCATCCATACCTGTTTGAATTGCAGTATCTAACATTTCGTCAGTAGAAGCTGCACGCTTGTCAGCCATAAATGCTTGTACACCCCAAACAAGTGCAAGACGACGTCCTACTTGCTCGTCAGTTGTTACAGCTACGATTGGAGATTTCGGACGGTATTTAGAGATCATTTTCGCAGTATATCCACTTTCTGTTGGAGCTACGATTGCAGCTACACCAAGAGCAAGTGCAGTGTGCGCAACAGATTGGCTAATTGCATCTGTAATTGTTGGAGTGAATTCTTTAATACGTTTTTTGAACATATCTTCATATTGTAATGATTTTTCAACACGTACTGCAATGTTAGCCATCATTGTTACTGCTTCTACTGGGTATTGACCAGCAGCAGTTTCACCTGAAAGCATGATTGCATCTGTACCATCGAAGATCGCGTTAGCTACGTCACTTGCTTCCGCACGAGTTGGACGTGGGTTACGTTGCATAGAGTCTAACATTTGTGTTGCAGTAATAACCGGTTTACCTAACACGTTACATTTTTTGATTAGACGTTTTTGTACTAATGGTACTTCTTCTGGTGGAATTTCTACACCCATGTCACCACGAGCTACCATTAAACCGTCAGAAACTTCTAAGATTGAATCGATGTTGTCGATACCTTCTTGGTTCTCGATTTTTGGTACGATTTGGATGTATTGAGCTTTATGCGCTTCTAATAATTCACGAATTTCTAATACGTCAGATGCTTTACGCACGAAAGATGCTGCGATGAAATCAACTTTTTGCTCGATACCGAAGATGATATCTTTTACGTCTTTTTCAGTGATACCAGGAAGCTTAATGCTTACGTTTGGTACGTTAACACCTTTTTTATTTTTTACAGTTCCACTGTTTAAAACTTTTGTACGGATGTTTCCGTCAGCTTTTTCGATCACTTCAAGCTCGATAAGACCGTCATCGATTAGAATGCGAGAACCTGGGTCTACATCGTCATAAAGACCAGCGTAAGATACAGAGAACTTCTCTGCAGTACCTAACACTTGCTCAGTAGAAAGAACTACTTCTGCACCTGTTACAAGCTCAGCTTGTCCGTCTACGAAGTCGTGCGTACGGATTTCTGGACCTTTTGTATCAAGTAAAATACCAACTGTTTTACCAGTTTTCTTTGAAGCTTCACGAATGTTTTTAATACGAGCGCCGTGTTCTTCATGGCTACCATGAGAGAAGTTTAAACGAGCAACGTTCATACCCGCTTCGATTAATTGCTCTAATTTCTCAATACTTTCACTAGCAGGACCTATAGTACATACAATTTTAGTTTTACGCATATTGCACCTCCGAAAATTATGAAACCGTTCCCAAAAATCAGACATTATTCCGATTAGATGGATAATTCTTTAGATAATTGATACATATCTTTGTCGATTGTATGCTTTTGAGCTAACGCTTCGATAATGTCATGATCAACAAGTTTATTATTTTGAATACCAACACAACGTCCGCCATTACCAGCAATTAACAATTCAACTGCTCTTGCGCCAAGACGACTTGCTAATACACGGTCTTGTGCACTTGGTGATCCACCACGTTGTACGTGACCTAATACCGTTACACGCGTATCAAAGCTTGTTGCTTCTTCAATGTGCTTACCGATGTCAATTGCACTTCCAACACCTTCAGCTACAACGATAATACTGTGCTTTTTACCACGTTCACTACCACGTTTCAGACGAGCAATCACATCATCCATGTCATACTTCTCTTCTGGAATTAAGATTGTTTCTGCACCATCAGCTAAACCAGCCCATAATGCGATATCACCAGCGTGACGTCCCATTACTTCAATAACATATGTACGTTCATGCGATGTAGCTGTATCACGAATTTTGTCAATTGCATCAATAACAGTATTTAAAGCTGTATCGAAACCAATTGTGAAGTCTGTTCCAGGAATATCATTGTCGATTGTACCTGGTACACCAACACATGGGAATCCTTGTTCAGTTAATTTTTTAGCGCCTTGGTAAGAACCATCTCCACCAATAACAACAAGCCCTTCGATGCCATGTTTCTTTAATTGCTCGATACCTTTTAGTCGTACTTCTGGATCTTTAAACTCAGGACATCTTGCTGTATATAATTTTGTTCCACCGCGGTGGATAATATCGCCAACAGAACCAAGTTCTAATTTTTCAATGTGACCAGAAATTAAACCAGCGTATCCATGGTAAATACCATATACTTCAATATCATGGAAAATCGCTTTACGAACAACTGCACGAATGGCAGCATTCATACCAGGTGAATCTCCACCACTTGTTAATACACCAATACGTTTCATTTGTACTCACCTCATAAAGATTATTTACCTTATAATAAAATAACACGAAAAAATATAAAATTACAATGGAGAAGATGTGTCTTTTCACAATAAAAACGTGCATTCGCGAAGTGGAACGCACGTTTTTATTATTTTATCCAAATGGAAGCGTTTGAAAACGAAACTTGCCCAATTTTCATATATTTTTCATAACGTTTTTCGATTAATTCATCTTTCGAAATTCCGTTTAATTGTTCAAATGTTTTTTGAATCATTAAGTCTATATTTTCCGACTGTTTCAAAACATTACGGTGAGCTCCACCTTTTGCTTCTGGAATAATTTCGTCAATTACACCTAATTCTTTCAAATCCACTGCTGTAATTCTCATCGCTTCTGCAGCTTCCTTTGCTTTTCCTGCATCTTTCCAAAGAATTGCTGCCGCACCCTCTGGTGTAATAACAGAATAAGTGGAATTTTCTAGCATATGAATGTAATCTCCTACCCCAAGACCTAGCGCACCCCCGCTACCGCCTTCACCAATAACAATACAAATGACAGGTACTGTTAAGCCAGCCATTTCAAATAAATTGCGGGCAATTGCCTCACTTTGTCCACGTTCTTCAGCTGCTTTACCAGGATAAGCGCCTTTCGTATCAATGAAACAAATAATCGGACGATTAAACTTTTCCGCCTGTTTCATTAAACGCAATGCTTTTCGATATCCTTCTGGATGAGGCATTCCAAAATTACGACGAATATTTTCTTTCGTATCTTTCCCGCGCTGATGCCCAATTACAGTTACAGGCATCCCTTTATATTTCGCAATGCCGCCGACAATCGCTGCATCATCGCCAAATAGGCGATCTCCATGACATTCAAAAAAATCAGTAAATAAGTGCTCAATATAATCGAGCGTTGTCGGTCTTTCCGCATGACGAGCAATTTGAACACGGTCCCATACTTTCATATTGCCGTATATATCTTCCTCTAAATTTTCTAGCTTGTCTTCCAAAATACGAATCTCCTCACTGAAGTCCATCTGGCTGTTTTTCGTATAGTCTTTCAGTTCACGAATCTTATTTCTTAGCTCAACAACTGGTTTCTCAAATTCTAACTCTGCCATACAGCCATTTCCCCTCCTTGATGAACTTCTAAAATCTTACGGAGTGATTCTCTCATATCATCGCGATGCACCACCGCATCTAATTGACCGTGCTCTAGTAAAAATTCTGCCGTTTGGAAATCTTCCGGTAGTTTCTCACGCACTGTTTGTTCAATTACACGTCTACCAGCAAACCCGATAAGTGCACCTGGTTCTGCAAGATTATAATCACCAAGTGAAGCGAAACTCGCTGAAACCCCGCCCGTCGTCGGGTGAGTCATAACAGAAATAAATAATCCTCCTGCATTACTATGCTTTTTCAAAGCTACGCTTGTTTTTGCCATTTGCATTAAACTTAATATCCCTTCTTGCATACGGGCACCACCCGAAGCTGTAAAGATAATAAATGGAACTTGTAAGTCGTATGCCTTTTCAACCGCACGGGCAATTTTTTCTCCTACAACAGAGCCCATGCTCCCCATTCGAAAACGAGAATCCATTACTGCAACAACAACAAGCATGTCATCAATTGTTCCTTCACCAGTTACAACCGCTTCATTCAATTCAGTCTTCTTACGATCGTTCTCTAGTTTCTCTTCATATCCTGGAAACTCGAGTGGATTTAATGAAACCATTTCTTTGTCATACTCACTGAATGACCCTTCGTCCAATATACTATCAAGACGTTCCCATGCATTCATAGGATGATGATACCCACAGTTCACACATACTTTTAAATTTTTTAGAAGCTCTTTCGTATACATGATTTTTTTACATTTCGGACATTTTGTCATAACGCCATCTGGTACATCTTTTCGTACTTGTTCTGAAGGTATTGCAGCGTACTTTTTCTTTTTCACGAATAAATCTCTTAGCACAATTTGACCCCCTTCGTTGAGAGCTAAGGTTAGCGTAAGAAGAAAATGGGGCTAACACCAAAGTTCGATGTTAGCCTTATCTTCTCAATCTGTCTAATAACCTCTCTCTTTACGTTTAACTTTAACCGCTATGCGGTAGAATGTTTGTCATAACGTGTCATGGTCATTTCGACAAATTTTATACATTACGAGTGAAACTGTATATTCTCTACTAATTCATCGTAAATTTTTAATGCATCATTTTCTTGCTTCATTTCCAACGTAGCATAAAGCTTTTTATACATTTCAATAGAATCTCCTGAAATTTCACAAGAAAGAGTTGCGACGTAATCATTTACGATCATCCAAATGCGATATAGTAGATAATTATCGACTTGTTCAATAAGTGTTTTAAAGAACGTTTGATGAAGCGTTGGAATTGAAATTTCATTTTCTTCAAGCACTTGATGTAATTTACTTAGTACTTTAGAAAACGTTTCTTTCGGTAAATTACATACAATTCGAATCATATCTTTTTCAAGCAATCGTTTTGTTTGTAATAAATCACGAATTGTTTTCTCATCTTGCAATAGAAACGGAGCGATTAATTGTACAAGACCGTTATCGTAAAAGTTTCGAATAAACGTCCCTTCACCACGCCTTGTTTCAATCAATCCTACCAGTTCTAAAGCACGCAATGCTTCTCTTACGGAAGAACGTCCTACGTTTAATCGTGAACTTAACTCACGCTCAGACGGCAAACGATCTCCTGCTACCAATCCATCCTCTTCCATAATGGAACGGATTTTTTTTACAATTTCGAGATATACTTTTGTATTTGATGATGTCAATGGAAATTCCTCGCTTATTCTTTACCAATCAGCGCTAATTGTTTTGTTTTCTCAGCGATCTCATTTGGATCTACTTGACGGCGAGCTACTCCTGTCTCCATTGCAGCTTTCGCAACGTAAGCCGCTACTTGAGGCGCTACACGCGCGTCAAACGGCGCTGGAATGATATAGTCTGCATTTAACTCATCTTCTGCTACAAGCTCAGCAATAGCCTGTACAGCTGCCATCTTCATTTCTTCATTAATTTGTGTCGCATGTACGTCAAGTGCACCACGGAAAATACCCGGGAACGCTAGTACATTATTTACTTGGTTCGGGAAGTCAGAACGACCTGTTCCAACAACAGCTGCGCCCGCTGCTTTTGCCAATTCTGGCATAATTTCTGGAACTGGGTTCGCCATTGCAAAAATAATTGCATCGTCATTCATTGTACGAACCATCTCTTCTGTTAATGCACCTTCTGCAGATACACCAATGAATACGTCCGCACCTTGTACAACATCAGCTAAAGAACCTTCAATACGATTCTTATTCGTATATTTTGCAACTTCATCCTTCACCGGATTCATACCGACAGGACGACCTTCATAAATCGCACCTTTACGGTCACACATAATAACGTCACGTACACCATAGCGATATAAAAGTTTAATAATTGCAATACCTGCTGCACCTGCGCCATTTGCGACAACTTTAATGTCAGACATTTTCTTTCCAACTAATTTCAGCGCGTTCACAAGACCTGCTACTGTTACGATAGCTGTTCCGTGTTGATCATCATGGAAGATAGGAATGTTTGTTTCTTTTTTCAAACGTTCTTCAATAATGAAGCAGTTTGGTGCTGCGATATCTTCTAAGTTAACGCCGCCAAAAGTTGGCTCCATTAATTTTACAGTTTCAACAATTTTATCTACATCGTTTGTATTTAAGGCAATTGGGAATGCATCTACACCAGCAAAGCTCTTGAATAATACAGCTTTACCTTCCATTACTGGAAGAGATGCTTCAGGTCCAATGTTACCAAGACCAAGTACAGCCGTTCCATCTGTCACAACTGCTACCATATTTCCCTTCATTGTATATTCATATACCTTACTTTTATCGTCATAAATTTCTTTACAAGGCTCTGCAACCCCTGGAGAATATGCAAGACTTAAATCTTTTGCATTTTCTACTTTTACTTTTGATACAGTTTCTAATTTTCCTTGATGCACTTTATGCATGTGAAGTGCTTCTTCACGAAGTGTTGACAAACTATCCACTCTCCTCAAATTTTCTTGCTGATATCAATTTCTCCAAGTGGTCTGACCACGAACACTACTACTATAATAATCGAAGTGTAGGGAAATTGTCCATTATATTTTCACAACGACATTTTCGTCACCGATAATTTCTCGAAGTGCTCCTAGGCATTCTTCACTTGGATGAATTGATAAACTTCGAGATAATTGTACCATTTTATGTTCCTTTTCATAATAAATTAGTACTTTCGCAAAACCTGAATAATCAAACAATATTTTCGTAACCTGATTTAAAATCTTTTTCTCATACTGAGACGGCAATTTCACATAAACAGATGCGTCTTTCTTTTCTTCATAAACATCCATTTCTTCTAACGGATATAGTCCATTTACAATCCATTGTAGCTTATGATTTCTTAGCTCAATCGTACCGTCAACTAAAACAATGGCCCCTTCTTGTAACTTGTCTGAGAAATGTATATACGTTTCAGGGAAAACAACTGCTTCCATTTCATCATTTTGATCACAAAATGTAATAAACGCCATCTTTTGCAACTTTTTCGTACGAATCACTCTCACACTAGTTATATACACGATAGCCCTTTGTACTTTTTTCTTATGTCGCATCGCCTGAGCGAGAGATGGAATTTCTAATTCTTTTCCTAACTTCGCATACTGTGCTGTCGGATAGCTCGATAAATAAAAGCCAAGTGCTTCCTTCTCTTTATTTAACTGTTCAATAAAAGAGAGCTCTTCTCCTTGTACATATTTTGATTTTGGAACAGCATCTCCTAAATCACGGGCAAGATTTGCGTACTCTAACGCTCCTTTAAGGCTTTTCCATAAATTCGTTCTCGAAACACCAAAATCGTCAAAACATCCCGACCAGACGAACGCCTCTAAATTTCGCTCTGTTACAAACTTCGATGGCATACGAAGACAAAACTCAAATAAATCTTCGAACATTTTTTTCTCTCGTTCTTCTAATAATGCCGTCACTGTAGCCATCCCGATATTTCGAATCGAAAGTAAACTGTAACGTATTGCATTTCCTTCTATTTGGAAGTTGTAACCACTTCTTTGAAGAGATGGCGGCAAAACATGAAAACCTTTCCGCTTCGTTTCTCGTATATACTGCACAATCTTATCTTCATTTCCAATTGCACTTGATAATAGTGCTGTCATAAATTCCAGCGTATAATTCGCTTTTAAGTAGGCAAGCTGATATCCGATCATACTGTAAGCTACAGCGTGACTTCGGTTAAAACCGTAATTCGCAAATCTTACAATTAAGTCGTAAATTTTATTTGCTGACGTCTCTTCATAACCGTTTTTCAAACAACCTTGCACAAAATGCTTACGTTCCTGATCTAAAATATCACGATTCTTTTTACTCACTGCACGGCGCAATAAATCCGCTTCTCCAAGCGAAAATCCAGCTAACTTCGAGGCAATTTGCATAATTTGTTCTTGGTATACAATTACACCGTATGTTCTTTCTAAAATCGGCTTTAAATCTGGGTGTAAATATTCAATCTTTCTTTTTCCATGCTTCGATTCAATAAAGGTTGGAATTTGTTCCATCGGTCCTGGTCTGTATAGCGAGTTAACAGCGACGATGTCTTCAAATTCATTCGGTTTTAACCCCCGAAGTACATTTCGCATACCGCCTGACTCAAGCTGGAATACCCCTGTTGTATCCCCTCTTCCTAACAATTGGAACGTCTTTTCATCTTGAAGAGGTAGATTTCTTATATCAATTTCTTTCCCTGTTTTTTTCACGATAAACTTTATTATATTTTCAAGTAACGTTAAATTACGTAATCCTAAAAAATCCATCTTGAGCAACCCAAGTTCTTCTAATGCATCAGCTGGATATTGCGTAACATAAACATCGTTATGCCCTTCTTGGATTGCTACACTTCCCGTTAACGGTTCTTGACTCATAATAACGCCAGCTGCATGAATAGACGTATGACGCGGTAAGCCTTCTACACGCTTTGCAATCTCAAATACACGTTCATGCAAAAGATTTCCTTGAATAAACTCACGAAGCGATTGTGATTCTTCATAAGCATCTTTTAACGTTATACCAAGCTTTGATGGGATAAGTTTTGAAAATATATCAATATCTCTCGGCGGCAGCCCCATTACACGTGCAATGTCTCTAATTGCTGCTTTCGCCGCAAGTGTACCAAATGTTACAATTTGCGCAACGCGGAGCTGACCATATTTATCTTTCACATATCGAATCATTTCATCACGTCTTACATCTGGAAAATCGATATCAATATCCGGAAGCGTCACACGTTCAGGATTTAAAAATCTTTCAAATAATAGCTCGTATTCAATCGGATCAATATCTGTAATTTCTAATACATAAGAAACAAGTGAGCCAGCTGCTGATCCACGGCCTGGTCCTGTTAAAATCTGATTTTCATGCGCATACTTCATAAAGTCCCATACGATGAGGAAATAATCACTAAATCCCATGCGAGAAATGACATTTAATTCATGATTCAAACGCGCTATATGCACTTCTTTCGGCGTACCATATCGTTTCCTCAAGCCTTCTTCACAAACACGGCGCAAGTATGTATCATTCGTCTCGTTAGATGGAACCGGAAATTCCGGTAATTGATTTACATGGAACCGTATTTCCACTTGGCAGTGCTCCGCGATTTTTATTGTGTTTTGAATCGCTTCCTCAGCATGAGAAAATAGTGCTCCCATTTCATCTGATGACTTTAAATAATATTGATCCGTTTTCAGCCTCGGCCTATCTGGATCAGTCATTTTCGTTCCACTTTCAATAGATAATAAGCATTCTTGAACAAGTGCATCACTTTGATTGATGTAGCGTACATCGTTTGTTGCAACGACTGGAATGTTTACTTTATTAATAAATTCAGGTAGCTTCTCTTGTAAAAGCAGCTCATCTTGAATCGCATGATGCTGCAAACTCATATAAAAATTACCGAACATATTTTGATATGCGCGAGCTACTTCTTCAGCTTGACTCTCTTTGTCTTCTAATAATAATTGTTCAATTTCTCCATCTTTACCTGGTGAAATTGCAATTAATCCTTTCGCATAATGTGCTAGCCACTTCTTAGGAATACCTTCTTTTGACTTTGTCATAATGCTACTAGAAATCTTTAATAAGTTTTGATACCCTATTTCATTTTCGGCAAGTAATACAAGGGGATAAGACCTTTCTTCTTCTTCACTAAAAATAGACGCCGTTAAACCGATAATAGGCTGTATACCATGTTTCTTACATGCTTTATAAAACGGAATAACACCATACATAACATTTTCATCTGTAATAGCCAGTGATGAAAAACCGAGTTCTTTCGCCCTGACTACAAGCTCATCAATTTTACAAGCACTTTTTAATAAACTAAAAACGGTTTGACATTGTAAATGCACAAACTTCACTGTTGTACCCTCTCTTTACCTATTTGACTACTTTCATTATAGGTGATGAGGAAAGCGGAAATCAAAACATACTTCTTATACTTTGTCCATATATATGAAGAAGAAAGGGGAATGACGATGGATGTAAGAGAACATACTTTTTTCTCTCTGCTTATTATTAGTTATTTTATTGCCTTTGGGGTTATGCTTGGCGGTTCATTAATTGGTGGATTTGGTGCATTTCTTATCGGAAAACCAACTCTAACTTACATTAATCAATTCGCCCAAAATTTAAGAATTTGGGCACTCGTTGCGGCAATCGGTGGAACATTTGATACCTTTTATAGCTTTGAAAGAAGTTTTTTTGGCGGGGATATGAAAGATATCGCAAAACAAATTCTCCTTATCTTTTTCGCAACTGGTGGTATGCAAACGGGTCTTATTATTATTAAATGGCTGACGCAGGAACATGTATGAGAGTACCAAGTGCCAATACAGCAAAAAGGTGGTATTCGGTTTTAGCTGGTGCTGCTGTTGGAGGCGTGTTGAGCTGGTTTATTTTTTTGTACATATACGGTGTTTTTCAACAAGAACAAGCTAGTAAAATTGCACAGCAACGAGAAATTATAGAAAAGCAAGAAGCAAAGCTCCACGTCCTTCTCGAAGATCAAGAAAAATTGAACACAGAAAACAAACGACTCTTAACTATTCAAGAGATCAAAATAAAAATTATAAATCGAGAAAAATATGATTTAGACAACCTTACACTTGAAAATATGACCACTTCTATCCATAATGACCTCCAACATCTTTTAACGAAAAACATTCAAAGTATCGCAAAAAATAAAGACCTACTCAAAAAGGCAATCGAAAATAAATCGTACAAACATTACGATCGTATATACCGTTTTAAAGTCGATACAATATCTTTTGATACTGTGCTTGAAATTAGCATTGCTATAGAGAAAGAAAAATAAAGAAGGAGGGCTTTAGCGCCGCTCCTTCTTGTCGTTTTAACATATAATCTTATTTACAAATCTCACGTAAATCAGCAAATAGACGATCCGCTTCTTCCCAAGAAGATGCTTTTGCACCAGAAGCCATCGGATGTCCTCCGCCGTTATATTGCATTGCTAATTTATTTATAACTGGTCCTTTTGAACGAAGGCGAACACGAATCACATCGTCTTCCTCTAAAAATAGAACCCACGCCTTTAATCCGTCAATATTACCAAGTGCTCCAACAACACCAGATGCTTCAGAAGGAAGTACGTCAAACTCTTCTAATACTTCTTTCGTTAATTTAATGTAAGCTGCTCCTTCTTCTACCATCGTAAAGTTTTGTAAAATATAACCGTTTAAACGAGCAATCTTTTCTTTCGTCTTGTACATTTCATTGTATAAATCTGTGAATTTCACATCCATGTCAACAAGTTCACTTACGTAACGAAGTGTTTTCGCTGTTGTATTCGGGAATAAGAAACGACCTGTATCACCAACAATTCCCGCTAAAATAAGACGAGCTGCTTCTTTTGTTATCTTTAACCCTTTATCTTTTCCGTAACTATAGAACTCATAAATCATTTCACTTGTAGAGCTCGCTGTCGTATCGACCCACGTAATATCTCCATACGGATCTTCATTTGGATGATGATCAATTTTAATTAACATTTTCCCTTTTGTATATCGTTGATCACAAACACGTTCTTGGTTCGCAGTATCACATACGATAACAAGCGCATCTTCATATACACTATCTTCAATATCATCCATTACTCGTAAAAACGATAAAGAAGGCTCATTGTACCCAACCATATAAATGTTTTTCTCTGGAAACGATTCTTGCAAAATTGTACCAAGACCACACTGAGAACCTAATGCATCTGGATCTGGACGCACATGACGATGGATAATAATTGTATCAAACTCTTTAATTGCTCCTAAAATTTGCTCATGCATATGTATAATCTCCTTTTTATTCAACTTCTTCACTTTATCCCGCATTAACGTGCAGTAAGACTCCCACCTCCAAACATATCGAAAACAATGAGACAAGGTTAAGTGGGAGATCCACTGCACGTAAAAGCCCGATTGGTTCAACTAATAATTCGTGTGGGGAAATATCCCCTACACGAATTAAAGTTTCACTTTATCCTTCATTATAACGGAAAGTATTTCATACATGCGAACAATTGCTTTATAATAAAAGTTAGAAAGTTTAGATATTTCTTTTTTCTCCACTATTATTTTTCACAAAGCGATGGGAGTGTGCATTATGCCAGTATTAGTCTTCTGTATTATCGTCTCATTTATGTTGTACCTCTTCTACAAAACAAAATACTTTCGTACAAACCGCCCGATGGAGAAAGGTTGGCTCTCAGGAAAATCCGCTATGGCACTCGGTTCATTCGTCTTATTCTTCGGGATAAACCAATTCTTTTTAGAACTCTCAACTGCCCGTATTATCGTTGGTGTTTTATTTGTTTTATTTGGCAGTGCAAGTACATTTAATGGATTTCGCCAATATAAACATTTCTTACCATTAGCAGTTAAAGAAGCCGAAGCTTATGAAGCAACGTAAAAAAGCATCAACATTGTGATGCTTTTTTACGTCCTCTAACTTTCAAAATCATATATGCAACAAACGCAGAAGGTATATTAAATGGATTTCCTTGCACATGAAAATGTAATTGTTCTTCTTCAAAAGACATTTTTTCATATAGTTCTCTCTGAGATAATCCTGTCCGTTTCTTTTTTTCATTTAATCCTTGTATGTATAAATATTGGAACGGTATCATCACAAGAAAATAAAAGAGTGCGATACCACCAAAAAAGAGCACTTCTGATGACATATTGCATACCGCCTTCCTGAAATACATTTTCTTACAATATAATTATACCATAGTATAAACTTAAATAGAGATAATATTCTGTCTTTTTTTACGTTACCTTCCCATTATTTTTCCCACTCCACCTTATACATATTCCGCTAAAACTCACATCTTTAATAATGGTTTCAAAACTTAAACTATCAAAAAAAGATGGAACAAATCAAAACGATTTGTTCCATCTTTTTATTTATCGATTAATTGCACCATAAGCAATGCTTTTCCAACAACATTACCTTCATGATGCACTTCTACATCAACCTTACCAAATTTACGACCGATTTCTAATACTTTCGGATGAACCGATACAACATTATCAATTTGAACCGGTTTTACGAAGTAAATTGTTAAGTTTTCAACAATTAAATCGCTTTTCTTTTGCGCACGAATGACGCGAGTCGTTGCTTCCGTCACAATTGTTGCAAATACACCGTACGATAACGTTCCGATTGAATTCGTCATCTGTGGCGTCACTGAAAATTGATATAGATGCTCATTTTTCGCTTCTTTCGGCGTCATAAATTGATTCGTTACAATATCATCGATCGTTTCGCCGACTTGTGGTTGACGCTGAATCATTTGCAGCGCCTGCAGTACATCCTGACGGCTAATAATACCTTGCAGTTTATTCCCTTCATCCACAACAGGAAGTAATTCAATGCCTTCCCATACCATCATACGTGCTGCAGCTGCGACAGACATTTTACCGTTCACTGTAATCGGATGTTTTGTCATAACTTTATCAATTGGCGTTTCTTTTACGACACCAATCATATCTTTAGAAGTCACGATACCTAATACCTTTTTATTTTCATCAACGATTGGATAACGTCCATGCATTGTCTCCTCGTTGTACGCATGCCATTGCTGCACTGTGTCATCTGGCTTTAAATATAACGTCTCTTCAATTGGCGTTAAAATATCTTCGACAAGTACAATCTCTTTCTTAATAAGCTGATCGTAAATAGCACGGTTAATTAACGTTGCAACTGTAAATGTGTCATAGCTACTTGAAATTATCGGCAGTTTTAATTCATCTGCTAATTTCTTCACATGATCTTCCGTATCAAATCCGCCCGTAATCAATACTGCCGCTCCTGTTTCTAATGCTAATTGGTGTGCGTTCGTACGATTACCAATGATAAGTAAGTTACCAGCTTCTGTATAACGCATCATCGCTTCTAATTTCATAGCTCCGATTACGAATTTATTTAATGTTTTATGTAGTCCTTCTCTGCCCCCAAGTACTTGACCATCGACAATGTTAACGACTTCTGCATATGTCAGTTTTTCGATATTCTCTTTCTTCTTTTGTTCAATTCGAATTGTTCCGACACGTTCAATTGTACTAACATACCCTTTATTTTCTGCATCTTTAATGGCACGGTAAGCTGTCCCTTCACTTACACTCAAATCTTTCGCAATTTGCCTTACAGAAATTTTATGCCCGACTGGCAGGCTATTAATATGTTCTAAAATTTGATTATGTTTGGTAGCCAAGTGGTTTCACCATACTTTCTTTTCCCTTAATTCTTCATGTGTTGTATTTTCAGTATACTATATTTTCAAAACTGTTACACTCTCTCTTTGTATATCTGTACCAATTTTTTTATAACAAAATGAACCTTACATTCTACCCGTCACTCCATTACAACAATGTAATGCTATTGTCATCTCGTTCGATAGTTAGTCCACTCGATTCCCTATACAATTAAGACAAGAAATGAAACAAAGGAGCGAATACATGATGAAAAAATTTTTAGAGGTTGTAGGTGCTGTATTTTTAGCTTTCGTAGATGGGAAAAAAGTTGCAATGGAATTGAATGAAACACCTGAACAGCCACGTACAAAAAGAAAAGAATCACCAAAACAAGCACAAACTTTAAAAGCTGTACTGCATACGTAAAAAACCCTTCACTTGTCTTTTCAAATGAAGGGTTTCTTTTCTATAGTGTAATACTTTCTCCAGCTTCTAATACTTTCCCTGTACCATTTTGTAGCTTTTCTACAAATTGATATGGATCTTGTTCAATAACTGGGAACGTATTGTAATGCATCGGTACAACAGTTTTCGCATTAATCCATTTTGCCGCTAACACAGCATCTTCTGGTCCCATTGTGAAATTATCACCAATTGGTAAAAATGCTACATCAATATCATTCAGTTCTCCAATTAACTTCATATCAGAGAATAGAGCTGTATCTCCTGCATGGTAAACAGTTTTCTCTTCTGCTGTAAATAAAATACCCGCTGGCATACCTGTATATGTAATTGTCTTATTTTCTTCATCAATATAACTAGAGCCGTGGAAAGCTTGTGTAAACTTCACCTTTCCGAAATCAAATTCATGTGAACCTCCAATATGCATCGGATGTGTATTTATACCTTGCCAACTTAAAAATGTTGCTAGTTCAAATGGAGCTATCACAACTGCATTATTTTTCTTCGCAAGCTCTACTGTATCTCCAACATGATCACCATGTCCATGCGACAAAAGAATTGCATCCACTTTTACATCTTCAGCCTTTAAATCTGTTTTCGGATTTCCTGTTAAAAACGGGTCAATTAAAATAACTTTTCCATTCGCCTCAATTTTCACAACTGAATGCCCATGATAAGATATTTTCATTACTACATTCCTCCCCTATTCACATTCTCACTTTTTATTCTACATGATTTCTCAATTTCCTGTCTTTTCTAACATCTATTTACTTGTCATAACGCTTTCATCCGAGGTAAAGTTATATTTGTAATTAAATATCTCGGGGGTGCCAATCGATGAATGCTAGATTAGAAAATTTAATGCAATGGCTAAAAGAAAAAAACGTAGAAGCTGCGTTCTTAACTTCTACACCGAACGTCTTCTACATGACAAACTTCCACTGTGAACCACATGAAAGACTTCTTGGTATGTTTGTATTCCAAGAAAAAGAGCCTATTTTAATTTGTCCTAAAATGGAAGAAGGCCAAGCACGTAACGCGGGCTGGGCACATGAAATTATTGGATTTACTGATACAGACCGACCATGGGATATGATTGCAAAAGCAATTAAAGATCGTGGTATTGATGCGAAGGCAGTTGCAATTGAAAAAGAACATTTAAACGTAGAACGTTACGAAGAATTAACAAAATTATTCCCAAATGCAGCTTTCAAATCAGCTGAAGAGAAAGTTCGCGAGCTTCGTTTAATTAAAGACGAAAAAGAACTTTCTATTTTACGTGAAGCAGCTAAAATGGCAGACTATGCTGTTGAAGTTGGTGTAAATGCAATTAAAGAAAATCGCAGCGAGCTAGAAGTTTTAGCAATCATTGAGCACGAATTAAAAACAAAGGGCATACATAAAATGTCATTTGATACGATGGTATTAGCAGGTGCAAACTCTGCTCTTCCGCACGGTATTCCAGGCGCAAACAAAATGAAACGCGGCGATTTCGTACTATTTGATTTAGGTGTAATCATTGAAGGTTATTGCTCTGACATTACACGTACAGTAGCATTTGGTGAACTTTCGGAAGAACAAACTCGCATTTACAACACTGTACTTGCTGGACAATTACAAGCAGTTGAAGCATGTAAACCAGGTGTTACACTTGGCGCAATCGATAACGCTGCTCGTTCTGTTATCGCAGATGCAGGTTACGGAGACTTCTTCCCACACCGCCTTGGTCACGGACTTGGAATTAGCGTCCACGAATATCCAGATGTAAAAGAAGGCAACGATTCTCTATTAAAAGAAGGTATGGTCTTCACAATCGAACCAGGTATTTACGTGCCAAACGTAGGTGGCGTTCGTATTGAAGATGATATTTACATCACAAAAGATGGATCAGAAATTTTAACGAAGTTCCCGAAAGAATTGCAGTTTGTGAAATAATAAAAAAGGCAGCGTGATTGCTGCCTTTTTCTATTTCTCTACTATTTCAAATTTCTCTACAATCATTTTTGCTGGATAGCTTTCAAGTATTTGAGAAGACCATACTTTTATTTTATCCCCTGTTTTTAGTTTATTATATGCATCTTTCTCCTTAAAACTCAGGACTATATCTGATGGATACTCTTTATTCATTTGTTGTTCCATATAATTTCGTAACTCTACTTTTGTTTCAAACGTCTTATCACCGACAAAAAACACAGTGTCATTTCTTACTATAATATATCCTTCTTTCGGTACTGCTTTTACCGCTACTGGCTCTACTTGTGTAGTACACGCTGATAATACAAGTAGAAAGACACTTAAAAATATATACATAGAAATTTTCATATTCCTATTCATTTTTAACTCCCTACTCTATTTTGCTATTTCCGCTTTAACACCATCTTCTCTTCATACTTATCATTCCATTTAATCACAACCTCTATCGGTTCATCTTTAGATAGGGGTACACAACTTACACAAGAAGACTTCATTTCAACCTTTGCTCCTTTATGATTTTCTGACGTTTGTGTCATTGTACTAAAGGCTCCATTAATAGCAATCTCTAAATTTTTCAATTCTGTATTTCCATCTCCGCCCTTATATTGAAACGTAAACATGCCATCTTCACTGTCATCCTCAATATGGCCTTTATATTGCCCCTTCCAACTTTTGCTCTCGCTAGAAAAAGTAACATATGAAATTGAACAACTTCCTAAAAAGAAAATACTAATAAGAAAGAATAATGCTCTCTTCATAATGTACCTCCATTCAAAAGCATTTATTTCTTGTCTATTCCTTCCTCTCATTATACTATTAATATACAGAATTTTCTAAAATAGGAGGGTTTAAATGTTACAACAACAATTAGAAGAAATTCGTAATAATAATTACAGACTAGATAACACACTTCATATTGATTCTTTAAGTTCCAGCATGCTTGAGCATATCGGTGTTACTGATAGTTATTTAAGAGACAAACTTATTTACTCTACTTTTTATCATCTCATCAAAAAGGACTACATTTCACATACACAATTACAGAAATTATTATTAGAAAGCATCAGCGAAAAATATTTATTTTATAAGATTCATTCAGATGACGAAGATAGTGTATTTACCCGCGCATTTACAACATTATTAATCGCCCTCATTATAGATGCGGATACAAATCATAATTTCTTATCACAGACTGATATTTCAAATGTAAAAGATCAATTAATTTTATATATGAACAAAGAACATGACTTACGAGGCTATGTCCAAGAACGTGGCTGGGCACATAGTATCGCTCATGCTTCCGATACATTTGAGGCGCTTGTGAATAGTCCTAAACTGGAAACTTTACATTACGAAGAAATATTACAAACTTTATTAAACAAAGTTTGTGTTCATTCCATCTATTACAAATACGAAGAAGATGAGCGTCTCGTTTATCCTATTGTCGCAATGCTACAAAATGGTCTAAAAGAAGAAGTACTCATATTAGCCCTTCGTGATTTAGCAACTCAATTACAAGTTCAAAAACAAACACTACATATTGAATCGTATGAGTTTCTATACGGAAATATAAAATCTTTCTTACGTAGCTTATTTTTCAGACTACGTACACTGTCTATCTGTGAAGAAACCGAATGCGAAATTGAAAAATTACTACAAGGACTTCGCCAATATTACTAAAAAAAGAAGGCTCTTTAAAAAGTGCCTTCTTCTATTTCACTAATATTTAATTGAAATTTTACGATCCAAACTGAGAAAAGGTGGACAAGAAGCGCAAACGCCATACATGCTCCGCTTAAAAAAGTTAGTATAGGATGCGAATACACGTGCCCCAATCCATAGGATATCGCCACGAAAAACATTGTTATGTAAATATAAATTGCTCCATGTATTTGCCTCATATAAACCTCCTTTTCCCATATTATAACATAAATTTTCTGATTATTCACATTAATCACTTGTAATCAATATTTCTCAACTGTTACACCTCTAACAGCCGCCTTAATATACGGTGCTCCTTGTAAACTTTGTAAATCCTCTGTTTTTCCTGTTACGACTACACCGTATATTGGTAGGTCTTTTGGTTTGATGTTTTTTATTTCTTTATAATATTGTTCAAAATAATCACTTGGTATACCTTCACTATTTTTTGCTAAATACTTCATTTGGTATAGAAACTCTTTTGAGTTTATTGTTACATCATTTTTCACATCTTCTTTTACTTTTGCATAACTCCCTTCAAATCCAAAAACATTTCTAGCCATTTCCGCATTTAATATTGCGCCATTTTTAGGATCTTTTAACCCTACATAAGAATCACTTTTCTTTTCATTATATGTATCTACCCAAAACCAAACTGGCTGTACACTTTTTGGAAGCATTTCAGTAATTTGTTCAGCTGTATACGATTTATCAAAAGATAGGGCCACTTCCGCAACTTTATTTTGCAAATCCCCGATATTTTTCAGATCATCTACATAATTTTTATAAGTAACGAAAGGTAAATAAAACCTCATTTCCCTTTGCATTGTTTGTACATTATAATCTGGTATCACAACATCCTCTCCCCCCCTTTTTTCCTCATCTAAACTAACAAGTTCACCATTGTAGTGCTTCATACTATAACTCCATATACCAGATTCATATATATCATTTACCCACTTCACTGGCTGACCGGCTATATTTTTATAAGAATTATATATTACTGTACTTCCTGTCATACCAAGACTTAAATACATACTTCCGCTGAAACGGATATTAGGCCCCTGAACCATATGTAGTGCATTCATTTCTCTTTCCATTTTTCTAAACGTTTGCTGAGAAAAATACATTGCTCCCAAAAACAAACTTACTATAACAATAATGGACGCAAAAATAGAAATAAGCCAGTTTCGCCAAAACTGCTTCCTCTTCGCTCTCTTCATCAAAGTCTTCATCTGCTTATCATCCATATTCAAATCAAAGTCCTTCCGACTCATCTTTTCTCCTCCTATACAATTTCTTAAATTGATTTCTCGCGCGGTACAAACTTGTTTTCACTGTTTCTTCTTTCATACTTAATAAAATGGCAATTTCCTTATAAGATAGTTCATATTCATATTTCAACAGTAAAATATGACGATAATCATCCGTCATCGTCTCCAATATTTCTTGTACTTCACCTTGTAGTTCACTTGTCAAAAGCACTTCATCCAATGACTTTTGACCAATAAGAACAACCGATTCAATTGCAATGGGATTTAATCTTTTTTCTTTACGGTATAAATCTCGGTGCTGATTGATCGCGACCCTAAATAGCCACGGTGTTAAATGCTCTAATGGTATTTCCTCCATAAGCAATAAAGCTTTATATAACGTATCTTGCACAATATCTTCCGCTTCTTTTCTATCTGCTCCAATCTTAATTAAGTATCCAAACACGGCTTTTGACTTCTCTATTAATAACGATTCAAATGTATCATGGCTCATCCTGCTCTCCTTTCTATATACTCAACGTTTGAGAGCGTAAAATGTATACAGCTTTTTCAAAAAAATTTGCATAATAAAAAGCACATCCATTTTGATGTACTTTCCTCAAAAATACTATTCTATTATTTCATCGCTTCTTTCACAACATCCTGAATCATAACAACTTCTGTTTTCATATCAACAGACGGTGCTTCCTCATCAATACACTCATACCAAAACTCTAAATGCTTTTTATCAATTTCATGATGAGAATTTTCGACAAGAGCCCCGCCTTCTCCTTGCACAGAATACCAATATAAGTACTCTTCTCCCTCTCTTATTTCCCGGAAAATTGTCTCTACATACATTTTTTCGTCGTTTAATGTCAAAAGCACTTCTTTCATATTGTCATTAAGAAGCTTCATCCATTCATCTACACGATGACTTTTACCAGACCTCACTTTAAATCTCGTTAATTCCACATTCATTTTTATTCCCCCGTTCTCTTACGTACAAATAGGCTATATTCTACTGGATTATGAAAGCTTAATTTACTAGCTAATTTTTGTGAGGGAATATTGTCCGCATTACAATCCCAGCATGGTGTAATATCATTTTGTATACAATGTTCAATGAAACGTGTTGCGACAGCTTGAGCTAACCCTCTCCCTTGATACGCTTCATGCGTCACGATATCAATTTCAGCAAATCCATTCCCACTAAATATCGAAACACATTCCGCTACAATCATCCCATCTTTTTCTATATAAAATCCAAAGCCATTATTCAAAAATGCTTCATTTGATCCCCAATATTCTTTGTAATAATCCTCTGTAAATTCATTACTTCGTTCTATATCTCTTCTATCAATACGCTTAACTTCATATGTATTTTTGTTAAAATCTCGTTTTCTCTCTTCAAAACTTTCTCTTTGAAATTTCATTCGCGGGATTTTCCGAAATGCATTACTAAAACGCTCTTCAATCATCATTTCCCACTCTTTACTCGAAGTAAACAGTGTAAATCGTTTCTCTGTTTTTTCAATGGCTGTTTTTATACACGAAAATAAATCTTCGTTATAACTTTGGTCATGGGTTTCACCGAATAAATAATAAATGCCATTAGCTGTAATAATTAGTCCTGCTGTTAATTGCTTGTTTATAAAAACCTCACCATCTATCATTTGATCACATACCGCATAAGCAAAAGTCGTTGCTCTTATATTTCCTTCTAAAATCGGAAGAACTTTTCTATACTCGGCTACAGAGATTTTTTTCATAATTGCTCCACTATAATCGTATCAGCCTCTATATTTTCAAAACAAAGATTTACCGTTCTCTTTAATGCTCTCGTTCTATGAATCGTACATGCGGGAATTAGAATTGAATCGTTCGGTTTTAAAACCGCCGTCTCTCCATCTTGAAAATCAATAAGTAATTCTCCCTCTAGCACAATAAATAATTCGTCTGAATTAGAATGATAGTGCCAATCATATTCACCAGTAAATACAGCGATTCGTAAGCAATGACTATTTACATTTGAAACGACGAAGTTTTTATGTTGATCTTGAATGCCCTTTGTTAATTCTATTAAATTCACAGTTTCCATCTTTCGTCTCATCCTTTCATTAGTCGTTCTTCAGGAAAAACAACTTAGTCTCCACCACCTCCGCAATCTCCTCCACCATCACTTGAGCTGCTACAATCGTTGCTACTGTAGTCACCAAATCCACTTGATGAACTTGAAGCGTATGAAGATTTTTTTCTCTTTTTTCTTTTCCTATCTCTCTTACTTTCATGACTAGGCCATACTGTATCAAAGAATATAACGAATAAAACTAATTCTATTACGGCAAGTATAAACTCTAAAATACTCTCAATAATATTCGGGGTTATCCCAAAACTGTAAAGCACCCCAAATGATCCCATACACAAAATCACATATAGAACCATACAAACATACCGAAACGTTTTTTCTATCATAATGACTATTTTTTTTGAATTTGGAATGTTCTGTTCCTGTTTTTTCTTTATATATTTTTGTCTCCTAGCTTGCTTTTTCTTCCTATTTTTTCTCCCCATCGAATCCCCTCTTTTTGTTATATAATTCTAAATTATCATAACGAAAGCTTAGTTACACTAATAAATAACAATTATTTACATGTTGTTTTTCCATATAAAAAAGACCTTTCTTATAAAAAGAAAGGTCTCTAATGTATCTCTATTATGATAAAGCAGGAGCTTTTTCAAGAAGCTCTTTCGCATCAGCGTATTGTAAACCGTGTGCTTCTGCAACTGCTTCGAATGTTACATATCCATCTAATGTGTTAATACCTTTTAGTAATGCAGTATTGCCTAGGCAAGCTTCTTTGTAGCCTTTGTTCGCAATTTGTACTGCATATGGTACTGTTACGTTTGTTAATGCAAGAGTTGATGTACGTGGAACTGCACCTGGCATGTTAGCAACTGCATAGTGAACAACGCCGTATTTTTCGTAAGTTGGGTTGTCATGAGTTGTAATACGGTCAGTTGTTTCGAAAATACCACCTTGGTCAATCGCGATATCTACAACGACAGAACCTGGTTCCATTGATTGAATCATTTCTTCTGTTACAAGTTTTGGCGCTTTTGCACCTGGGATTAATACTGCACCAATTACAAGATCAGACTCTTTTACAGCTTCTGCAATGTTGTAAGGATTAGACATTAACGTTTTTACTTGGTTTCCGAAAATATCATCTAATTGACGAAGACGTTCTGCACTTAAGTCGATAATTGTTACATCTGCACCTAAGCCTACTGCAATTTTCGCTGCGTTTGTACCAGCTTGGCCACCGCCAATAATTGTTACTTTGCCGCGTTTCACCCCTGGAACGCCTGCAAGCAAGATACCTTTACCGCCTTTGTTTTTCTCAAGGAATTGTGCACCGATTTGTGCAGACATACGACCAGCTACTTCACTCATTGGTGCAAGTAATGGTAAAGAACGATTGTCTAATTGTACTGTTTCGTATGCGATTGATACAACTTTGTTATCAATTAATGCTTTCGTTAATTCTGGCTCTGGAGCTAAGTGTAAGTATGTGAATAAAATTAAACCTTCACGGAAATAGCCGTATTCACTTGCAACTGGCTCTTTTACCTTCATAACCATATCTTGATTCCATGCTTCTTCAGCAGTTTCAACAAGTTTCGCACCAGCTTGTACGTATTCTTCATCTGTAAAGCCAGATCCTAAACCTGCTCCTTTTTGAACAAAAACTTCATGACCATTTTGTACTAAATGTACTGCTCCCGCTGGCGTCATTGCCACGCGGTTTTCATTGTTTTTAATTTCTGTTGGAATACCGATACGCATTATTTGTTCCCCCTTGAGTTATGAAATGACCCCTGAATCATTTTTTAAAGCGCTTTCTACGCTCTTATATCTTAACATAATATCTCAATATTTTACAAAAAATAATACGAGTTTTCCGATAGATTTAATCTTACATTAAAGGACAGTATTATCCACACTTTTAAGTATACAGGATAAACTGTCCGATTATTTGAAACTTCACTTTATTTTATTCTAGCGATGTCTATGAATGACATCAACTGCACCGGTTACTTCAATAATTGTACCGGTAATCATATCAGAATCGTCCTCACATAAAAACGAAATAGTTCTTGCGATATCTTCACCTGTCCCAGACCTACCAATTGGTGTGTTACGATCTTTCAGCTGACGTGCTTCTTGAATCGTTGCCTCTTTCATTTCACCAATAATATCACCAGGACATACCATATTCGCAGTAATACCATATTCTGCTTCTTCGTAAGCAACTGTTTTCGTTAATGAAACCAGTCCTACTTTCGCCGCTGCGAAAGCCGAACGATAAATCCATCCCGGCGCACTATCTGCCCCTTGAAATCCGTAACTAATAATACGGCCAAATTTCTGTTTCCTCATAATCGGAACGACAAGTTTTAACAAATGAAATACCGCTGTTAAATTTCCTTGAATCATTTCATTCCATTCATCTTCTTCGTAATCGACTAACTTTTTTCGTTCAAATACATATGGACCAGCATTATTAATTAAGAAGTCAATTTTGCCAAAACGGCTCATCGCTTCTTCTACTATTTTATGTAAATCTTCTTTTTTCGTGACATCTGCTTGCACGAATTGTAGACGTTCTTCCACGTTTTTATATGTTTCTTTCATCGTTTCCATAGCATCTATATCGCTATGATATGTTACTGTTACTGAATATCCTCTAGCAATTAACTTTTCTGTTACCCGCTTTCCTAAACCTTTCGTACCGGCTGTAATGAGCGCGTGTCTCACAATCATGCCTCCTTTTAAATTGCTATACTTCATATGTAACAAGTTCTCACTCCAATTACAACTAAAATGAATTAAAATAAAGTTTTCAAAATTCTGTAACGTTTCCGACAAGCATATTACCAAATTTTGTTTTATAATTAAGTTGTAAACGGTTATAAAAATGATTGGGAGGAATCTACTATGAATAATACATATACAAATATTTTAATTGCGGTGGACGGTTCTAAAGAAGCAGAAAAAGCCTTTAAAAAAGCAATTCAAGTTGCAAAACGAAACAATGCAACATTAACAATCGCTCATATTGTTGATGTAAAAGCATACTCTGCTGTAGAGGCTTATAGCCGCGCGATTGCTGAACGTGCAAATCTATTTGCAGAAGACTTATTAGAAGACTACAAAAAAACTGCACTTGAAGCTGGCCTTGAAAAAGTTGAAACTGTATTAGATTTCGGTAATCCAAAATCTAAAATTTCAAAAGAAATCGCTCCAAACCATAAAGTGGATTTAATTATGTGTGGTGCAACTGGTTTAAATGCTGTTGAGCGTTTCCTAATCGGTAGCGTCTCTGAACATATTATTCGCTATGCGAAATGCGATGTCCTTGTTGTTCGTGGTGATGAGGAGCAAGGTGATCTTTAATTCATAAATAAAACACCAAGTCCACATGGGCTTGGTGTTTTTCATTTCACATATTTCACGATAAATACAAGACAAACTATCACAACAATAGTAACTGCCAACACATACGGTGGAAGAAACTTTAAAGACCATAACGCCATCATAATCGTCGCTATCGTTAAATACGATTGCCTTGCATCTTCTGTCATTTTTTTACGAAGGCAGAACACATACAAATAGCCAATTGGCGGCGTTATAAAACAAAGAACATATATAATTTTTGATTTCAAATACCATTTTTGTTCTCCGAGTTTCTGTATATCTTCTTCTATTCTCTTATGCTCTTGTTCTCTCGCTTCTTCTACAAGCGGATCTTCCTCTTCTCCTCGCTTTTCTTTCATATAAGGAAGAAAGTGCATGAAAAAATAATATGCAAATACGAACGCTCCAAATCCGATATTTAATCTTTCTAATGGAACATACTCACTAAAAAAAGCAGCAGCAATCACTAAAGAAAAACAATACGTTGTCATCCAAAAAGAACGTTTTCTCTTTTTCCGTTCGATTTCTTTTTTATCCTGTACATGTTTTCTTTTCCAAAGCCCTATCGAAATACAGCAATCTACTATAAACAGCGTAAAGATAAATATCACGACATGTACTGTTTCGACATTCTCAAATGAAAATATGACTGGGAATGCAACGTGTAATACAATTAGCGTGTACAAAATTAACCCTACAAAATAAATACGTCTCATCTTCCATTCCTTTCTTATTTCCTAACATTAGGTTAACATACATTTTTTAGAAATAGACGGACAAAATATATGTGTTTAGAAAAGGAGGATGCTATATGGATGATTCTGAACGCATTATTTTAGATGTGAATGGAAAAGAAATCGAAATGTTAGATACGATCCGCACTCATTTTAAAGAAAAACACGGAATTGAACTAAGTAACGGTGCATTGCTTCGAGATTTGATGGATATTGAGTATATTCGAATTACGGAAGATCGACATAAGTATGATTAATCGATGAAACTGTAAGCCTAGAGCAAAATGCTCTAGGCTTACTTACCTCCTCACGAAAAATGTTATAATTAGGAAAAAGAAGTGTGGAGGATGTCAAAATATGAAATCTGAAAATATCTCAAAGCATTTTCAAACATTACATGTACAAAGGACCGAGTTCCTTCCTCATCTCCATTCATTATCACAAGAACAACTATGGTATAGGAAAGAGGACAAAAAATGGTCTACTGGTGAACACTTTTATCACTTATATTTAATTGCAAGGATGCTCAAAGTAGCGATTAAATTCTCTCTCACTCTTATCCCTTATGCAAAGCTAAGAAAAAATACCCCATTTGAAACTGAAATACACGACATTTATGCCGAATACAAAGAGAAGCACGGTAGAGGAATGAAAGCACCTTGGATTTTAGTCCCTTCAAAAAAGGTCTATCATTCTATGAATGGACAAGAATTAGAAGAATTACTTTCCCGTGAAACAGATGAAATAAAAAAACTTGTTCAAAATATAGAAGAAAATATCGCAGGGCATATCGTATTTTTAGATCCAATCGCTCACTATCCTAACCTGATTCAATCTATCCAACTATTAGCGATACATGAGAAACATCATTTTATGATTATGAAAAATAATTATGAAATGATAGATCCCCCCCTAAAAATCTAAATACAAAAAAGTAAGGTGCTTTCTAAAAAAGCACCTTACCTTCTCTCTCATACATCATTTAATTCCTACAAACTCTCCAACAAATCCTTTCGCCTTCTCCAAAGCGTTTTTGATTTGCTCAAACCCAGTCCCACCAGCACTATTACGACGCTTTACAGCCGCATATGGTGACAATACTTCATACAAATCTTCTTCAAATAAGGAACTCATTTCTTTATATGTTTCAAGTGGTACATCTACTAAATAAATTCCTTTTTGTGTGCAATGTAGAACTAGCTTCCCAACAATTTCATGAGCTTGACGGAATGGTAGTCCTTTGTTTGCTAAGTAATCGGCAATTTCTGTTGCGTTAGAGAAATCTTGCGTCACAGCTTGCCCCATCTTTTCTTTGTTTACAGTCATCGTTTCTAGCATGCCTGCCATAATATGAAGGCATCCTTCTACTGTTTTTACTGTATCAAACATTCCTTCTTTATCTTCTTGCAAGTCTTTATTGTAAGCTAGTGGTAATCCTTTCATTACAGTAAGCAAGCTAAATAAGTTGCCATATACTCTTCCTGTCTTACCGCGGATAAGTTCTGCCATGTCTGGATTTTTCTTTTGCGGCATAATACTGCTTCCCGTTGCGTATTGATCGCTCATTTCAATAAATTGAAACTCTTGGCTACTCCATAAAATAAGTTCTTCGCAAAAGCGTGATAAGTGCATCATGAGCATAGATGAGTTACTTAAAAACTCCAGTATGAAATCACGATCGCTTACCGCATCTAAACTATTTTCATAGATTCCATTAAATCCGAGAAGCTCCGCACTATATTCTCGGTCAATTGGGAATGTTGTCCCAGCTAACGCTCCTGCTCCTAATGGTGAAATGTTAATGCGCTTTAACGAATCTTCATAGCGATTCACATCGCGCTCTAACATCCAAAAGTAAGCGAGAATATGATGTGCAAATGAAATCGGCTGTGCACGCTGCAAGTGCGTATAGCCAGGCATAATGGTTTCAATGTTATTTTCCGCCTGATGAACAAGAACAGTTTGCAATTGTTTTGTAGCTTTTATAATATCTTCTACTTTTTCTTTTAAATACAAATGCATATCTGTCGCCACTTGATCGTTACGACTTCGGCCTGTATGAAGTTTCCCTCCTACTTCGCCAATTTGTTCAATTAACATTTTTTCAATGTTTAAATGAATATCTTCTGCCTCTACTGAGAATTGGAGCTTATTCTCTTTTGCTTCTTTTAATAAATATTGAAGACCTATCTTTATTTTCTCTGCTTCTTCTTCCGTAACGATGCCTTGCTTTGCTAGCATCGTTACGTGTGCAATACTCCCATTTATATCTTGACCTACTAATTGTTGATCAAAGGAGATGGATGCTCCAAACTCTTCAACCCATGCTTCCGCTTCTTCTGTAAAACGTCCGCCCCAAAGTTTGCTCACGCTTCCACCTTCTTTTGATTCACTTGGCTGTATACTTTCGTCGGTAAACCGAATAATGAAATGAAACCAACTGCTGCATCATGATTAAATTCATCTTGAGCAGTATATGTTGCTAATTTCTCATCGTATAAAGAGTATTCAGATTTACGTCCTTCTACAATCGCATGGCCTTTAAATAATTTCACGCGCACTGTACCTGTTACATTCTTTTGCGTTTCTTGTAAGAAAGCATTGAGCGCTTGTTTTAAAGGTGAGAACCATAAACCGTTATAAATAAGTTCTGTTATTTTCTGCTCAATCATCGGTTTGAAATGAGCAACTTCTTTTACAAGCGTTAAATCTTCAAGCTCTTTATGCGCTGTAATTAACGTCATTGCTGCTGGGCATTCGTATACTTCACGAGATTTAATACCGACAAGACGATTTTCTACGTGATCGATACGTCCAACGCCGTGTTTTCCAGCCAGTGCATTTAACATTTTAATTAATTCTGAAAGTGAATATGCAGTGCCATTTAAAGTAGTCGGTACGCCTGCTTCAAATCCAATTTCTACATACTCTGGTTTATTCGGCGTATCTTCTAATGCTAATGTCATTTCGTATGCTTCTTCTGGCGGCGCTGCCCATGGATCTTCTAAAATTCCACATTCGTTGCTGCGTCCCCATAAGTTTTGATCGATTGAAAATGGGCTATCTAAATTAATTGGAATTGGTACATCGTTTTCTTTTGCATATGCAATTTCTTCTTCACGTGACCATTTCCATTCACGCACAGGCGCAATCACTTCTAAGTAAGGATTTAACGCTTGAATAGAAACTTCAAAACGAACTTGATCATTCCCTTTCCCTGTACATCCGTGTGCAACTGCAGTTGCACCTTCTTGTTCTGCGATTTCTACTAATTTTTTCGCAATAAGTGGACGAGATAATGCAGAGACAAGAGGATATTTCCCTTCGTATAACGTGTGAGCTTGCATCGCCATCAATGCATATTCATTTGCAAATTCCTCTTGAACATCAATCATATATGATTTAATTGCACCTACTGAAAGTGCCTTTTCTTTTACAAATGCTAAGTCTTTACCTTCCCCTAAGTCTAAACAAAGCGCGATAATATCATAATTCTTCTCTTGTAACCATTTAATTGCAACGGAAGTATCAAGACCTCCGGAATATGCTAACACAACTTTTTTCTTCTCCATTTTTGCATCCCCCTAAAGAATAAATATTCATTTTCTTTTATAATAATTCACACTTTAACACCTTTTACAAAATGTATCAATAGGCATTTTTAATTTTTTCAAACAATTTCGTCGAACTTCTTTCTGTTTTTATGTACAATATAAGCAGGAAAATGGGGGTGAACTTATGGAAAAGTATTTCTTATACGATGAACACCTAGGAATTGAAATTCCGCATTTACAAGAAGACTGGGAAGACATCCCCGAAAAGATGCAACATGCTATTTTACTAAAATGGGAACAAATTCGCGGGAAAATTCCTGATCGCATAAAAGAACTCGAACATTATATTAATGCAAAACAACATCATTTAAATAACGAAGAAGACTTCGGAATTTCTTGCAAACTGAATTCAGAAATTGCCGATCTTGCTTCCACCATTAATGATCTTTGGCTTTGGTATCGACTCACTCAAAATGTGTCTGAGGGAAAAGCACACCAATGAAAAAAGCATGTCCCTCATATACTTTGGGTCATGCTTTCTTGTCGTAACAAGCTTTGCAATATATTTCGTGCGCTGTTTTTGCCAAACATACATCGAACGGACCAACTAATATATTCCTTTCTTTTGGCAACTTCACAAAAGCAACAAGCTCTTCTTCATATTCAATCTTTTTCTGACATGAAATGCACTTTACTTCTTTTCTTTTTAACATGCCTTTTAGCATCTCTTCACTCCTCTTTTCCTCTATCTATACTAATATAATCCCATAACCGTTGAGACTGGTAAAAAAATGACACATTCCGAAACAAATTATTCATATACTATGTACAAAAGGAGGTCTCAGATTTATGCGAGCTTTCATTATTATCGCTTTAACTTTTTTAAGCGTGATTAGCTGGGATGCGCTTTTTAAAGATAAAAGTGAAGCGAACGATACAAATGAATAAAAACCTATCTTTTCTTACTTATTGGACAAACTTCTAAAAACTGTCCAATCCTAAGAAAAAGCTTAGGCTTTTCTACAAAAATATTTAAACATAACAATTTTTGTAGATTCCCTCCGTTTATTGTCGGTTTCCATCCGCATACATTTTTTGAAAGTATGATATAATAATATAAATCTTGAAGGAAGGGATTTTGATATCATGATCGCTCGAAGGAGCATGTGGCATCGTATTGACGAATCATACACGTAGCGTATTTTTCAGCTCAGATACTTTAGTCTAGCGAAAAAAATACGAGAGTGGGGAAATTATGATTGCCCGAAGGATAATTTGGCAAAAAAAAGACTCTTCTTACACGTAGCGTTTTGTTTAGGACTTAATTGTTACTAGCTAAACAAAACAAAGAAGAGCAGGGTTGCTAAATGAAGAATCCTACTCCACGTTTTGTTTAGTCGCTTTAAGACTTAAACTAAAACGAAGGTAGGGAAACTTGATGGACGAGAGGATTATTCGTTATTTCTTCAGCGACATATAGCGTAGTTAGTTTTTTCGTAAACTAACTGAAGCTACATGTGAGCTCGTAGTTAGTTTACAACACAAAAAGGACTACTAACTACGGAAAGAAGGAATAACGATGAGGAACATCCAAAGTCGACAAATTATTAAAGAAGTTTTTATGGTTTTAATCGGTTCATTTATTTTAGCAGCAGCGCTATATCACATTCACTTCCAAAACCACTTAACAGAAGGTGGCTTTGTAGGAATTGCACTATTCATCCAAAATTTTTATGATATTTCACCATCTATTTCAACTGTAATAATGGATATCCCAATTATTTTACTGTGTACTTCATTTTTAGGTAGAAAAATGGTTGGTTATTCATTCTTAGGTTCAATTTCATTCGGAGTATTTTATTCTCTTATGGAAAATTATTCTCCATTTACGGTAGATTTATCAAATAATTTATTTGTAGCTGCGATAGTTGGCGGTGCGTTAGCTGGTATTGGACTCGGTTTTATATTGCGATTCGGCGGTGCAACCGGTGGAGACGATATTTTAACAATTGTACTAAGTAAACGAACTCGTTTTACAATTGGGCAAATTTTCTTCGTCTTTGACGCGATTGTTCTTGCGCTTTCATTATATTATTTAAATTGGACAGAAATTGCTTTTACTATTCTTTCGATTGCCGTACAGGCAAAAACATTGGATTTAATTTATTATCCAAAAGCAGAAAAAACAGCAGAAAAGCAACCAGTATCTATTCCAATGCCAAAAAAACATGCAACAAATTAAAAAAGCGAAAGGCTTCGGCCTCTCGCTTTTTTTTTACGTTCTTTTTTCTTTCTCGATTATATGGCGCACTTGATAAAATTTATTCGCAAATTCAGTAACATTTCTTGTTAGACGATAATTCACTGTAGAACCGATTGCCATCCCGATGACTGGAATGCCTTGGAATAATTTACGGCGAAGCGCATAAATCGAAAATGTTTTTAAAATTTGTTTTAGCACAACCTCAGTAGAAGCTGGTTTTAATACCGCTTCGTCTCCTTCATAGAAGAACGAATCTTCTTGCTCCAGTTCTTGCAGTAAATTGTACCATGCGTATTGCTGAAGTCTTCCTGGTAGTAATGACGCATGAAATACCTTTAACGCAAGCATCATTTCATAAGGCTTGTTCACATCATGCCCAAATGATGTCGCAATAAGTTGGACAGCCTTCACATTTAAAGCGATCATAACCGGGAAATCAGCTGTTAATAATAATAAACCTCCAGCCCCCGTTGCTCCGCCTTGTACAAATGAATATAGACGGTGACGCGCTGTTTGCTGCTCTGCTATGTATGTTAATTGATCAATAGATAATGCTTTCAAATCTTCAAGTTGTTCAATTGATTCATCAAATAATCTCGACGTTCCTAAAATACGATTACGCGCCTCTAACTGTGATTGTGAACTTTGAATCAGCGCATGCAAATGAAAGAGCCATCCATCTGCTTTCGTAAAGAAATCTTTTCGTTTTTTCTCAGGTAATTTCGCAATTGCAGTATGTAACCATTTATCAAACATTTTTTGAAAATCGGTCGCTTCTTGCTCAACTAATTGCGCTTCCCATTCCTTTATATTGTCTAAAATGGCTTGTTCTCGCTTCGATCGCATCGTAACAACCACCTCGTTCGATTTTTTTCTATTGTAACATATTTGCAAATACGCTTGTACATTGCAAGTTCTTTATTTACAACATAAGTTCGAGACAATCTACCCGAATACAATGCTACTAATTGCTACTTAGCTACAGTATAATCGTCCTTATCCAAACAAATAAGGAGCGATTATATATGTACCCACGCGCAAAAGCTTTTGGCATTGCTATACATCATGATCGACTTCTCGTACAAGAATATAATATGGACGACGAAATCTTTTATCGACCTCTTGGCGGTTCCATTGAACTTGGTGAGAAATCAGCAGATACCGTTATTCGAGAATTTAAAGAAAAGCTTCATACAGACGTAGAAATTATCGACTATTTAGATTGCCTAGAAAACATCTTTCATCTAGGTAAAGAAATCGGTCATGAAATCATTCAACTATACTCTTTACGCTTATTAGACACCTCACTATATGAAAGAGAAAAAGTGAATATACAAGATGAACAGAACGTATCATATGCGAAATGGATTCCCATTACGGCATTCATTCAGAAAGAACAAGTACTATATCCAGATGGAATTTTGAAATATATCCAAAAGAAAAAAGACGAGACCCTATAGGATCTCGTCTTTCTTTTCATATATTAACCAATATTTCCAAGACGTAGTACGTCACGAGCAATCATAACTTCTTCGTCAGTTGGAATTACAATAATTTTTACTGGAGAGTGTGGGAAGCTGATGAATGCTTCTTCGCCACGAATGTCGTTACGTTTTGGATCGAAGTATACGCCCATGAACTCAAGGCCTTCTAATACACGCTCACGAATTAGAGCACTATTTTCTCCAATACCAGCTGTAAAGATGATTGCGTCTACACCTTTCATACGAGCTGCATAAGAACCAATATACTTATGGATACGTCCTACGAATACTTCTAGCGCTACTTCTGCACGGTGGTTTCCTTCTTCTTCCGCTTGTTCGATGTCACGTAAGTCACTAGAGAATCCAGAAAGACCTAACATACCACTTTTCTTGTTTAATACGTTAAGAACTTCTTCTACTGTTTGGCCTGTTTTTTCCATGATGTATGGAATTAACGCAGGGTCAATGTTACCAGAACGTGTACCCATTGTTACACCAGCAAGTGGAGTGAAGCCCATAGAAGTATCGATAGATTTACCGCCTTCTACTGCTGCGATACTTGCACCGTTACCTAAGTGACAAGAAAGTAAGCTTAAGCTTTCAAGTGGGCGACCTAATAATTCAGCCGCACGCTCAGTTACATATTTGTGAGAAGTTCCGTGGAAACCGTATTTACGGATGCCAAATTTCTCATAGTACTCATATGGTAAGCTGTATAGGAATGCAGATTCCGGCATTGTTTGGTGGAATGCTGTATCAAATACTACTACTGCTGGTACGTTTGGTAATACTTCTTGGAATGCTTTAATACCAACAATGTTTGCTGGGTTGTGAAGTGGTGCTAAATCGCTTAATTCTTCGATATCAGCTAATACTTCATCAGTAAGTAAAACAGAGTCAGCAAATTTTTCGCCGCCGTGAACAACACGGTGACCGATACCGCCAATCTCATCTAGAGACTTAACGATTCCGTTTTCAGTTAATTTTGCAAGAAGCATATTAACTGCTACTGCATGATCTGGGATGCTTGTAACTTCTTTTTGTTTTTCGCCATCTACAGTAATAGTGAAGATACTATCTTCTAAACCGATACGTTCTACTAAACCTTTTGTTAATACTGTTTCACTTGGCATTTCAAATAATTGGAATTTTAAGGAAGAGCTTCCTGCGTTAATCGCGATGATTTTTGACATCTAGTCTTTCGCCCCTTTTTCTCTTGGTAGTTGTGTGGATCATTCCACAAACCGCTCGATTTTATCTAATTAAACTTACTCATTATGAAAACGTTTCATCATCAGTAAATTTTATACTCACGATTTTAATTTAAACATCGTCTGAGATATATTTCAAGTGAAAAAATTGTAACACCAAGAAAAAAAATATATTACAGATTTCAAAAAAATTCAGTTAAATCTTGTATATACTAAAAAATATTACACATCATATACAACTGTACTATAGTAATTACTAACCCTGTTACATATATATCGTATTATTTATGTGTTGCAAACCAAGTATTCAATTGATCCATAATGTTCTCCATAGCCTTCATGTTAGAGAACTTAGGTAATTCCACTAATAGCGCCTGTTTCGGCATTGTTACACCTTGGCCTTTCTTTTGGAGCACAAATATACTTTTTGCATTTTTCTCGTTTTTAAACATGGAAACAGGTAGTTGTAATAACCCTTGTATAAAACATGTTTCTTTAATAAATGCATGTAATTTTGGCGCCTGATCACTTTCGAAAATGAAGTTCGGTACCAAGAAGAATAAGTAGCCGCCTTCTTTCGTATGTTTCACACTTTGTTCAATAAATAAGTGATGCGCATATGACATTCCTTCATCTGCTTTTAACTTATATTCACTTGCACCGATTTCATTTGGATAATAACCGATTGGTAAATCTGAAACAACTGCATCAACTGGATCAATATAAAGTGGTGCTAGTCCATCTTGATGGAAGAATTCGATTGCATGCTTTTGTAAATTCGCATTTACTAAAGCAAGTTTAATTAGCACTTCATCCACTTCTACACCAAATCCACTCATTGCTATTTCTTCTTTGGCACTATTAAACACTGTAGTCATTAAGTTACCTGTTCCAATTGCAGGGTCTAAAACAGTAATTTCGTTTTGCCCTTGCATAAATTTATGGAATAAGTAGCTCATGAACATTCCAACTGCATCAGGCGTCATTTCATGATTTGCTTGCACGCCTTCTTTCATTCCTTTTAAAATGGCTAGCTGAAATGCTTTACGAATTTCTTCCCCTTTATATGTTTCTTCATTAAACGTACTATATTCACGATTCAGCCTTTCAATTGCTGCTTCGGATAATTCCTCTTGTAAAATCGCTCCTTCAAACAAGTTATCCCCTGTTTCTACAAGCGCCTCTAAATATGTTACATCTAATTCCTTACGTAAAACTACCGCAGAAGAATCGAAAATAGAAAATAATGTTTCCACTGTCTGACTCACGTACATTCCTCCTTCTCTCTTTTACACATAACTTATATCATACCACAAAGTGATTTTTTCCAAAAAGAAAAAGCGACCTCCTGCAAAGAGCTCCCCTTTAAGTTATATATGATATAACGTTTTTTCTCATATATTGGTACCGTTATGCAGCAATATATGAGAAAAAACGACCTCTTTATAAGAGGTCATTTCCTTTGCATTATTTTGCAGATTTAGCTGCTTCTAATGCTGCTTCATAGTTTGGATGGCTTGTACCTTCGCTTACGTATTCTGCGTAAACTACTTTGTCATTGCTATCTACTACGAATACTGCACGAGCAAGTAAACGAAGTTCTTTCATTACTAAGCCGTAAGCTTCACCGAATGAAAGATCACGGTGGTCAGAAAGTGTTACAACATTTTCTAAACCGTTTGCTGCACACCAGCGTTTTTGAGCGAATGGTAAATCAGCGCTAATTGTTAATACTTTCGCGTTTTCAATACCTGCTGCATCTTGGTTAAAACGACGTGTTTGTGCATCACACACACCTGTGTCGATTGAAGGTACAACACTAATTAATTTTACTTCGCCTTTGTATGTTTCTAAACTTACTGGAGATAAGTCATTTGCTAATACTTGGAAGTTTGGCGCTTGATCGCCAACTTTAACTTCTGTTCCAACTAAAGTCATTGGGTTACCTTTAAAAGTTACGTTTGCCACTTGAAAATCCTCCCTTATTTAAACAAAATATGTACAATGTAAATGATAGTTTGTCGCTATCGATAATGCAAATAAAATCGCTTTATTTACAAAAAAATAAAGTGAAACTTTAATCAGTGGGGGTTTTGTTCATCTCCCACTGATTATTAGCCTTCACCAATCGGGCATTAACGGGATAAAAGAAGCTAACCTATTGATTAGCTTCTCTATTCGTTAAATTTGAAATTCCGGATCCTCTTCTTTTCGTTTATCCATCATTTCCTTCACTTTATCAACAGCTTGTGGCGCTAATTCAATTATTTTATCGATGACGTGTGTTTGCTTATCTAGATGCAACACTTTTACACCTTCTCCATTTATAACAAGAAAAGCAACAGGATTAATAGAAACTCCTCCACCGCTTCCCCCGCCAAATGGATGACGGCCTGAATGTTCTACTTTACCAAATTCACTTCCACCAGCAGCAAATCCGAAACTTACTTTTGAAACGGTAAGAATTACACTTCCATCTGCCGCTTTAATTGGATCGCCAACAATTGTATTTACATCAGTCATTTGTTTTAAATGCTGCATTGCGGTTGTCATTAAACCTTGAATTGGATGGTCCACTCTATATCCCCCCTATGCTTGAACAGGCTTTTCTGTCATACCAGACCTTTGCTTTCTCATAAACACGAATAGTTTTACCGCTGTTTTCACAGTACGAAATATACGAAAGGACGCCGTTAATTCACATCTTGAAGCAAATCCTTTCCCTTGAAAAACAGGAGTAATTTCAAATTCTGGTACGTCGACAATATGCATATATTGTCCTACAACTCCAGCAGCCATTCCTTTTGTCCCCCATGCATATCCAGTGACAATTCCAGTAATAGCTGCATCGCCTGCTCCAATTTGCGAATGCCATTTCCAACCATTGATTTTCACTCGTTTGAGAAAATCTTTAGCAATAGTATGAACTTCTTGAAGCTTTTTTATCAATTCTCCAATGCTATCAAGTTGTGCCATAATTTTATTGTCTAGTCCGCCGTCCTCTTCAGCCTTTTCGATTTTCTGCCCTGTTTTTTTCTGCTGTTTTTCAATTCTTTCCAATACATCAAACGTATATCGAATCATCCATATTTTCACTTGAAATAAACATTGCTTTTCCATTTCTGAATATAAAACCGTCACTTTAAGCGATATTTTCGATAATAGTATTAGTAAAATAAAAAGTAGAAAAATTATCATTCCAATTACGAGCCATTTCATTCGTACCATCCTTTCACTCCGTACCCATTATCGACAAGTTTATTCATCATTAAACAGACCGCCGTAAGATTGAATATAAAAATTTTTCTAAAAATAAAAAGGTATTTTGACAATTTGTATCGAAATATATTATTTGAACATATCATCGTGAATACATTCTAGTGATATGTAGCACGAAAAACAGAAAATTTAACTGCAGTGGAGGGATACATAATGGCAGATCGTCGCAATTTATTTTTCTTTTATGGTGATGACAAAGTAACGTTCGTTGAAAAGATGAAACCTATCTATCGTATTTTAGAAGAGAATGGATTTACCATATTAGATCATCCAAAAAATGCAAACGCTATCGTCAGTGTTGGAGATGATGCAACTTTCTTACAAGCCGTTCGTAAAACTGGTTTTAGAGAAGATTGCTTATACGCAGGGATTTCTACGAAAGATGAAATTTCTTTCTACTGCGATTTCCATATTGATCACGTTGATACAGCCCTTCAAGAAATTACAAAAAATGAAATTGAAGTGCGAAAATATCCAACAATTCACGTTGATGTAGATCAAGGTACATCTTTCCATTGTTTAAATGAGTTCTCATTACGCTCTAGCATTATTAAAACATTCGTTGTGGATGTTCACGTTGATGATTTATATTTCGAAACATTTAGAGGCGACGGTTTAGTTGTTTCTACCCCAACGGGAAGTACAGCTTACAATAAATCATTACATGGCGCGGTTGTTGATCCACTTATCCCATGTTTCCAAGTGAGTGAATTAGCATCCTTAAACAACAACACATACCGTACACTCGGTTCACCGTTCATTTTAAATCACGAACGTACATTAACTTTAAGACTTAGACCAGACGGTAACGATTATCCTGTTATCGGCATGGATAATGAAGCGCTTAGCATTAAACAAGTTGAAAAAGCTGTCGTACGCTTAAGCGATAAACAAATTAAAACAGTTAAATTAAAAAATAACTCCTTCTGGGAAAAAGTACAGAGAACGTTTTTATAGTATTAAAAAAACCGACAAATTATGAAAAATCATAATTTGTCGGTTTTTTATTTCCCACTATTAACGCGGGTAGCCCTCTCTATTATTCGGCAACTTTTCTTGTCATTTTTTGTCGGTAAGTCAATATATTTTTACGCACCTTTTCTATACACAATTTCCCCATCAATTACTGTCATTTCTGCTTGTACTCCTTTTATTTCTTCTGACTCGATTTCAAATATGTCGCGATCTAATATCGTAAAGTCTGCCTCATATCCTGTTGTAATTTGCCCCCGCTTCGCTTCTTTTCCGATTGCATAGGCACTTCCTGTTGTAAATAAAGAAACAGCCTCATATACTGTTAGCCTTTCTTCTGGCATATAGCATACGCCGTCAATAAAACTTCTACGTGTAACAGCGCTATATATACCTAAAAACGGATTCACTTGTTCAATTGGCGCATCTGATCCACCGTTGCAGTGTAATCCTGCATCTAGTAACGTCTTCCAAGCATATGCATAACGAAGACGATGCTTTCCTAGTTTTTCAATGACTGACGGGAAATCCGATGAAACAAAGACTGGCTGAATATCGATAATAGCCGGCAAATGTTTCATTCTTTCAATCAACTCTTCACGAGCGAGCTGACAATGAATAATGCGGTCACGTAATCCTTTTGCTGGCGGATATAATTCGAGTGCATCAATGACATATTCAAGCGATAAGTCACCAATTGTATGAATGGCAACTGGCATATGTAAATCACGAGCTTTCTTCACTAACTCTGCAAGCTCTGTACGTGAAAAAATCGCAACTCCATTCGTTTCCTGCGCATCTTCATATGGTTCACTTAATAAAGCTGTTCTTCCGCCAAAAGAGCCATCAGAAAAAATTTTCATCGCCCCAAATTCAATGTAGTGCTCATTTTCATATTCTTTTCGTTCATCCGCTACTTCATGATGAACAAGTAAATGTGCTTTAAACGGCATTTCTTTTATAACGTGTGAAAACGCATTGTACGTTTTTCTAAAGCCACCATAATAATTTAAGTCTTCTGTATGTCCGCCAACTAATCCATATTGCCAGCAGTCTTTTATCGCCGTTTGCAGCGCTCTTTGCAAATAAGCTTCATCAATTTCAGGCTGAACATGTTTAATTAATTCTTGTCCTTGTTCATATAAAAGCCCTGTTAATTTATTTGATGAATCCCGCCCAATTTTCCCGCCTTTCGGATCTTGCGTCGCTTCTGTTATGTTCGCTTCTTGCAGTATGTATGAATTCACCCATGTAACGTGACGACAAACGCGCTTTAATAAAATCGGATGTTCTTTTGAAATTGCATCTAAGTCTTTTACATGAACATCTTTCGTGTCTGTAAAGTTATTTTCATTCCATCCTTCTCCGATAATCCAAGAACCTTTTGGCGCTTCTTCTACTCGCCTCTGAACAAGAGTAAGCACTTCGCTATAAGACGTACAATTTGATACATCTAGACGGAGTAACCTCTCCCCGTGCCCAATAAGATGCATATGACTATCAACGAGACCTGGAATCATTGTTTTCCCTTTTAAATCGCACGACTTCACTTCTGAATACCGGTTTTCTAACTCTTCTTTATTCCCCACATCAACAATGATGCCATTTTCAACGTAAATAGCATCCACTTTTTCATTTTCTTCTTTCATCGTGTAAATGGTGCCGCCATACCAAATTTCTCCCATATATTTCATCTCCTTTGTTTTTATTGTATAAAAAAAGCACCATTTCAAAACATGGTGCTTTTCTAAAAATTACTTTTGTTCAGTAGGATTCGTTGTAATTTGCCATTCAATGCTAAATTTATCTTTTACTTGTCCGTATGCTGGGCTCCAGAATGTTTCTTGAAGTGGCATAATAACTTCTCCGCCTTCTTGTAACTTATCGAATACTTCTTTCGCTTTTTCTGCATTACTAATTTGAATTGCGATTGTTACTTGAGATCCGATCGCATGCCCTTTACCTGGGAATGTATCAGAAATCATAAGTTCCGTATTACCAACTTTTAAAGTAGCATGTGCAACGCGCTCTTTTGCTTCAGCTGGAATCGGGTATTCTGGATTTTCAGGCATGTCACCAAAAGTTTGCATGATTTCTACTTTTGCATCTAACGCCTCTTTATAAAACTGTACAGCTTCTTGCCCACCACCATCTAAAACTAAGTACGGATTAATACCTAAAATCATACGGACACCTCTTTTTTAAATTTATAAAATCGAACTTGTGTTCGTTTTTATAATATCATACGTTTTACATTTCATTCAACTATTTACTTCCCTATTTTCAAAATTATTTTGAAGGAATCTCCATCTCTTGTTTTCTAAGTTCAATACGGCGAATTTTTCCAGAAATCGTTTTTGGTAGTTCATCTACAAATTCAATTTTACGAGGATATTTATATGGTGCAGTAAGTTCTTTGACGTGTTGTTGAAGTACTGGGATCAATGTTTCTTCGTTCTTTTCTATATTCTCTCTTAATACGATAAATGCCTTCACGACACTTCCGCGAATTTCATCTGGACTTGCGACAACAGCACATTCTCTTACGTATGGATGTTTTACAAGTGCATCTTCTACTTCAAACGGTCCGATTGTATAACCTGAGCTAATAATAATATCATCACCGCGCCCTTCAAACCAGAAATAGCCATCTTCATCTTTCTTCGCTTTATCACCAGTAATATAATAATCACCGCGGAATTGCATCGCTGTGCGCTCGTCGTCTTTATAATATTGTTTGAAGAGGGCCGGTGTTTCAATGTGAACTGCAATATCACCAACTTCTCCTACCTGTACGGGAACGCCTTCCTCATTTACGATATCAACATGGTTGCCTGGCGTCGGTTTTCCCATTGATCCTGGTCTAATGTCCATTCCTTTCATTATCCCAACAAGTAATGTGTTTTCCGTTTGTCCATAGCCATCTCTTACTGTAATGTCGAAATGCTTTTGGAACGTTTCAATAACTTCTCTATTTAACGGCTCACCTGCTGATACAGCGCTATGTAACGCTTCTAAGTTGTACTTACTTAAGTCTTCTACCTTTGCCATCAATCTATACTCAGTCGGCGTACAACAAAGCACATTCACCTTATTATCACCTAATAAATTTAAATACGTTTTCGGTTCAAACTTACCGTTGTACACAAACCCTGTTGCACCTGAACCGAGAGTTGCTAAAAACGGGCTCCAAATCCACTTTTGCCAGCCTGGACTAGCTGTTGCCCATACAACATCATTCTCTTCAATTCCGAGCCAATTTGGGGCGCTCGTACGTAAGTGAGCGTATGCCCACGCGTGCGTATGAACGACACCTTTCGGGTTTCCTGTCGTCCCTGACGTGTAAGATAAAAAGACCATATCTTCTTTATCTGTCTTCACTATCTCTAACATGTCACTTTCTGTTTCTAATGCTGTTTTTAAATTGATCCATCCATCTACTGACTGCTCGCTCAGGACGAACTTTTGAAGAGAGTCCATCGCCTCTATATCATCAAATTGTCCAATGTATGGTTCATAACTTACAATCGCTTTTACTTCCCCGTGTCCAATTCGGTATTCGATATCTTTTTTGCGCAACATTTCCGAACTTGGAATTACGACAAATCCTGCTTTAATCGCAGCAATATACGTCATGTAGGCTTCAATTAAGCGCGGCATCATAATAAGGAGCTTGTCCCCTTTTTGTAAGCCACTTTTTATAAAAGCGTTTCCAATTTTATTCGCACCTTGCATTAATTCAAAATATGTAACTTCTCGTCTATTCCCTTTATCATCTTGCCAAATTAAAGCAAGCTTCTCTTTATCACCTGTATATTTCTCTATTTCTGAAACTAAATTATAAGATGGTGGCGCCAATAATTCCTCTCTCTTCATAAAAAATCCTCCTTTATTTCTATGCCTCTCTTATATAATAAAGAATTTTCAGTAAATTTTGAACCCTCTTCTTTTGACAATTTTTTTATACCTATGTCGAAATGCATTTATAACGACAAAAAAAAACAAAAAGAAAGAGCGGGAGAACCCGCTCTTTCTAAGCCATCGTATATGGGATTATTTTTGGAAACCGCCTAATTGTTGCTCAGCTAGTGAAACTAGACGTTTAGTGATTTCGCCACCAACAGAACCGTTAGCACGAGATGTTGCATCAGCTCCAAGTTGAACACCAAACTCTTGAGCGATTTCATATTTCATTTGGTCTAATGCTGCTTGAGCACCAGATACCGCTAATTTATTGTTGCTTGCCATGTTGTATCACCTCCTTGTGAGTATAGAGTGTGATAAACAACATGACTTCATACACATTTGAATGTGGTAATTTATGGGTTTAGAAAAGTTCCTCGAATTTTTCTTCTTCCGCCACTACTTCTACTGTTTGTAATACCATTGTTTCTTTGTTCGCTACAGCTTCGTCGATTAACGGCGTGAAATCATATTTCGCTTCGAAACGATTTGCTTTCTCACGCTTTGGTTTCGTCGCTGGGCTTGCTGGTGTGAATACTGTACAGCAATCTTCATACGGACGAATCGAAATATCATATGTTCCAATTTCTTCTGCAATTTTAATAATTTCTAATTTGTCCATTGTAATAAGCGGACGAATAACAGGATAGTTTGTTACTTCGTTAATCGTATGCATACTATCTAACGTTTGGCTCGCTACTTGTCCAAGACTTTCACCAGTCGTAATCGCAAGTGCATTACGCTCCTCTGCAATACGCTCTGTAATGCGCATCATCATACGGCGCATTACCGTCATAGAATAGCTAGAAGGAATTTCTTTATTAATCGTCTTTTGCACTTCTGTAAATGGAACAAGGTGAAGTGTTACACGTTTACAGTATTTCGTTAACTCTTGTGCTAAATCGATTACTTTTTGTTTCGCACGCTCACTTGTGAAAGGTGGACTATGGAAGTGAACTGCTTCCACAGATACGCCGCGTTTCATCGTTAAGTAAGTTGCTACTGGGCTATCGATACCACCAGAAAGAAGTACCATTACTTTTCCGCCAACACCAACTGGTAAACCGCCAGCTCCCATGTGCTCACCACACATAATATAGCTGTAACCACTGCGAATTTCTATACGTACATTCACATCTGGATTATGAACATCTACTGTAATGTCTTCTGTATTTTCTAGAATGTGCCCACCGATTTCTGGAAGTAATTCCATCGTCTTCATTGGGAAGCGCTTATCAGAACGGTGCACTGTAATTTTAAATGTTTTCACATCACCTTTTACTTGTAAGAAAGCTGCTAATGCACCTTTTTTAATATCTTCTAATTCTGATGGTACTTTCATCGCTAAGTTAAATTTATGAATACCGAATACATCTTTCAATCTTTCAGCAATCGCTTCATGGTCTTCGCCATTTAATTGGATGTACATACGGTCATGTGTTGCATCAATTTTAATGTTTGGGAATTTTTTTAATTTAAATTTCACATTATCTTTTAACGTACTTACAAACTTAGAACGGTTCTTTCCTTTTGTCGTCATCTCTCCATAACGAACTAAAATATATTCATATGTCATCATATTTCTTTACCTCATCACTTCATATAATTTTGGCATTGTCTCTTTTACAATACCTTCAAACTGTTTTACTTCTTCCATCGTGTTGTCCGGCGCTAGACTAATGCGAATCGCACTTGCAGCTGCAGCGTGCGGTACTCCCATTGACACGAGTACTCGGCTCACTTCATTTGCTTTTGAAGAACAAGCAGACTTCGTTGATACATATACGCCGTGCTCTTCTAAAGCATGAACGACCACTTCCGGTTTTAAACCGACAAACGACACATTTAAAATGTGCGGTGCTGCATATGCAAGTGACGTATTAATCGTTACACCTTCCATTTCTGTAAAGAAACGGACAAGCTCTGTTTGTAAACTTTGTAAATGAGCTATCTTTTCTTTCACTTGTTCCATTGTCATACGAAGTGCTTTCACCATCGCTACAATGCCAGGTAAGTTTTCTGTACCTGATCGATACTTGAGCTCTTGTTGACCACCTGATAAGATTGGATCTAATCTTACACCATCACGTACGTAAAGAAGTCCTGTTCCCTTTACGCTATGAAATTTATGCCCAGATATTGAACAAAGATCAATATGAGAAGCGTATAAATCAAGCTGTACTTTTCCTATTCCTTGCACATGGTCCACGTGGAATCTTATTTTCGGATAGTTCGATAATAATGTTCCAATTTCAGCAACAGGCTGAATTGCTCCAGTCTCGTTGTTCACATGAATAATTGACACAAGAATCGTATCTTCACGAAGCGCTCGTTTTACATCCTCTACCGATACAACACCATGCTCGTTAACCGGTAAATATGTTACACCAAACCCGAGTTCTTCTAATTGCTTATATGCTTCAAACACAGACGCGTGTTCAATATTTGTTGTAATGATATGTTTGCCGCGCGAACGATTCCTCATCGCTATCCCTTTAATCGCAAGGTTATTCCCTTCCGTTCCACCTGATGTGAAAATAACTTCAGAAGGCTTAACGTGAAGAAGCTGCGCTGCAATCGTTCTTGATTGTGTTAGTAGACGCTCTGCCTCTCCTCCAAGCGAATGAATAGAAGAAGGATTACCAAAATATTTCCCAGCAACCGTCACGTACGATTGAAGAGCTTCTGGATATGGCTTCGTCGTCGCACTATTATCAAAATAGATCATCGTTCTTCCCCTTTCAGCGCTATCACATCGTATAATCATATCATAAATACGTGTAATTACGCTAAAACTACTCAAAGGTTTCGTTTTATTTTAAAACGAATAACCTTACTGTATTCCGCTATTCATTATAGCAACATCGCCTTTAAAATTACACAAAAAAACAAACCCTTTACGAAAGGGTTTGCTCATTGTCTACATATTCAGCTATTTTTTGAACAACGCCAGGCTCAAGTTGCTCTAATACAGAAGCCGCTTGTTCTAAAGCTGCATCGTATTGATATTCACGGAATAATTTCTCCGCATAATTCAAGCTTTCTGCAAGGCTCTCATCATGACTGCGGTAACGGTTACCGTATTGAATTAATTTTTCAACTAAATACGCTTGTCCAATTAACTCTTCTGTCATTTCAGCTACACCGTTAACAGTTGTGTATGCTTCTTCTAAACTGCTATTTACAGCATTCATATTTAACGGTTTTACTTCTAATTGATCATATACAGCTTGCATCGCCATTTGTCCTCTTTGCAAATCCTCCATAATGCTCTCTGGAAGACCTGGCAAATTCGCCTTTTGCATAAAGCGTTTCGTTTCTAAAATTGTATTTCGCATTTCTTGTAACTTCTCACGCGCTTCAAATTCTTCTTTACGCATCGTTTGTAGCATTTCTTTATATTCTTCATGAAGTACTTTCAACGTTTCACATTGCTCATAAATCTCTTCTAGTTCCTCACGAATAATAGAGAAAGCAATATCTTGTTCAGCAACGCGTAATTGCATTACTTCAAAACGTTTCATTAAAATGTGCATTTGCTTTTCAATTACTTTTTGAGACTCAATGTCCTTATCTTGTAACTGATAGCTTTGTTTCACAAGTTGTGTTTCTGCTTTCGTTTCAATCGTTTCTGTGCGAATTTCTTCTAAATCTTCATAAACAGAAAATGTTTTTTGCTCCACATAATATTTCGCATGCACTTCTTGTTCCAGTTGATCATAGAAACCATCTAAACGAGTTTTTAATTTCTCTACTTTTTCAGCCGCTTCGGTTATATGAAGCTCCTGTATATCCATTAAACATGTTTGTAGTTGTTTCGTCATATCGCGGACTTCTTTAGGGATTTCCAAGTAATCTAATACATAACCTTGGCTTACCATATCATTATGGCCGTGTAATAAATCTTCCAGTTGAACCGGTAACGTCGCTTGACACTCTACCAATAAGTCCGGAATTTGATGAATAATGATTTCTAAATCTGCTAAACCTTCTTCCAAACTAATAACAATTTCTCTCGCTTTTAAATAATCACCATTATTTGTTGCCTCTTCAAAAGTTTTGAACTTCTCAGATTCAACGTCTAACATCTCTTCAATTCTCTGCTCAGCTGCTCCATACATATGTCTATGAGCAAGAACACTCTTTTTCATACTACGATATGTATCACGTAACCCTTCAATTTCCGAGCTATTTTTCTCATGGCTTTCTAACAGTTGCTGTAATTCATTTAAAATACCAGTAATACGATTATCAGCGTCATCTAAACCACTTATGGATTCGTTCATCGCATGCTTTGCTTTTCGGAAGGAGAATTGCGAGGCGAATTTTCGCGCTTGCCCTAAATCTTTTTCAGCTTTCGGAAGGGTTGTTGAGACAATTTCATCCCACTCTTCACGCCATTTACCAAACAGCTCTTCTGTTTGACCTGTCATATTTAAATCTTTCACCCGTTTTAGCTCATCTGCCACAGGTTTATCTTTTATTTCTTGTTTCCACTGCTCCAGTGCTTCAATATCTTTATATGAACGATTTCTTATCACAAGCTCTATCATGAGCAGCACTAGAATAGAGCTTACTACAATGATAACGATCGTCAGGATAGAATCCATGCAAAAAAGCCTCCTAGTTATATCTCTTTTTTTGTCCGTTCCGTTTATGAAATGGAAGGCATTATGTATAAAAAGGGAATTCCCCTATATTTAACAACTAACAATGTACTAATCATACCATGTTATGGCGTGTTTTTGACCTAGTTTTTTTAAAATTTCATGTTTCTTTCCATGCAACCGTAATCTTACTCAACCTTCCGTCTACTTTACCGCCCATCCTCAAATGATTGTAATAACAAGCACTCTTTCATATGAGATACAAAATAAAGTGAAACGAATACTCACCAATCGGGAACGTTCGTTTTGAACTCTTGTATATGTCGATTATTGCAAAGAAAAGAAACTACAAAAATCCCCACCTCAGTCCGTTAGGTGGGGATTTCTCACATATGAACAGCTCTTGGCAATTCATAATACATATTCGTTTTGCACAATGCTTGTTCCATCCATTGCTCAATTTCTTTCGTGTACATTTCTAAGAAAAATGTCTCGGACGGAAACGAATGCAATACTTCTGATATATATTGCGGATATAAAAACGGCATATTCATCATACCTTTTAATTGCGTCATAAACATTGTAAAAGATACCTTTTGAAACTCTTGTTTCGTCTGACCTTGTCTAATAATTTGCTCTATATAATATCTTTCTTTTGAAAAATAAATCGTCATCACTTCACGAATTAACGTCGTATCAAGCGAAAGCTCTCGGTAAAAGAAACGTGTCAGCTCCCTATTTTCAAATTGATATCGTAAAATCCCGCGCACCATTTGCACCATCACATCTTTAGCCGACAAATACTCTCTCTGTTCAAACGACATTTCAATCACATGAATATATCCTTCTAAAAAATCAGTAATAAGCTGTTCTAATAAACCTTGCTTTCCAGCAAAATAATATGAAATATTCGCTACATTCACATCCGCTCGCTTTGCAATTTCTCGCACCGATGTTCCATCATACCCTTTTGTATTAAACAACGATATTGCCGCATCAATTACTTTTTGTTTCGTCTGTTTCATGCGCTCACTTCCCCTCACTGAACAGCTATAATTTAAATTTCTTGACTTTTAAGACAAATTCCTTTAATTTTCTATCGACAAAGTCATGTGAAATACATCGTATTTTGCTAATTTTTTACACACCTCGATAAAAAGGGAGTTGTTTCCATGTTTACTAAAGAAAGTTATGCAGGATCTCGTGAACAGCAATATGAAACAGTAATTAAACAACTGGATGCATTATTAACTGGCGAATCAAACGTAGTCGCAAACTTATCAAATGCGTCCGCATTATTAAACCAATTTTTAGATCGTGTTAATTGGGTTGGCTTTTACGTAACAGAAGGAAATCAGCTTGTTCTTGGACCATTCCAAGGAATGCCTGCTTGCGTGCGCATTCCATTCGGACGAGGCGTTTGCGGCGCGGCAGCTGAAACGAAAACAACGCAGCTTGTAGCGGATGTTCACCAATTCCCAGGACATATCGCTTGTGATAGTGCTTCGAATTCAGAAATCGTTGTACCGATTATGAAAGATGGAAATATCATTGGTGTACTTGATATTGATAGCCCTGAAAAAAATCGTTTCGACGAAGTAGATCAGCACTATTTAGAAAAGTTCGTGGAAACACTCCTAAAACATATATAACAAGAAAAGAGCGAGTTATCGATTGAGTACATCCTGTACGAAACCGATAGCTCGCTCTTTTTTATTGATTACTAACAGTAGATATTTTCTTTAACGCTTGCTCCAAATCAGAAACGATATCTTCCCACGCTTCTAAACCGACTGATAAGCGTATTAAGTTATCGAAAATACCCATTTCTTTTCTTAGTTCAGCCGGAATCGCCGCATGCGTCATCGTCGCTGGATGCTGAATTAAAGTTTCTGTATCGCCTAAACTTACCGCAATTGTAATAAAATGAAGGTCATTGATAAACGACTGCGTTTCTTCTTTTCCGCCTTTTATCGAAAAAGAAATAACGCCGCCACCTCGTTTCATTTGACGAGATGCCACATCTCCTTCTGGATACCAAACACCTTCTACCGCGTCATGATTTTTCAAAAACGACACAATTTTTTCTGCATTATCACAATGACGATCCATTCTTACTGCTAACGTTTTTAACCCGCGTAACAATAGCCATGCGTCAAACGGCGCCATAATACCGCCAATATCTTTTCGCATCGGGCGAATTTTGTCAGCTAACGCTTTCGTTTTACAAATTGTTACACCCGCCACAACATCACCGTGACCACCAATATATTTTGTCGCACTATGCACAACAGCGTCACAACCAAGTTCAAGTGGTCTTTGTAAATAAGGTGAACAAAACGTATTATCAACAATAACAAGTAAGCCATTTCGCTTCGCAACCCTGATCACCTGTTTTAAATCAATTAATTTCATCGTTGGATTAATCGGTGTTTCAACGAAAATAAGCTTTGTATTGGGACGAATCTTATTTTCAATATCAGTCTCTGTCTCCATATCACAAAACGAATGCGTAATCATAAACTTTTCTTCTAACACTTCCAAAAATCCGTACGTACATCCATATAATCCATTTGAACAAATAATATGATCTCCAGCCTTTAGAAAACCAATTAAAGTTGCTGAAATTGCTGCCATACCGGAACCGAAGGCAAGCGCTTCTTCTCCTCCTTCTAACACCACCATACGCTCTTCAAATAATTTCACAGTTGGATTTCCAAGCCTTGAATAAATATAAGATGGATCTACTCCTGCAAAACTCGCCTCGCCTTGCTCCGCAGTCTCAAATGTAAATGTAGACGTTTGAAATAAAGGTGGTGTTAAACTTCCTTTATGTTCCTCAGATGTATAACCGTGATGAATTAACGCTGTCTCCATATGCTTCTTCTTCATAAAAACATCCCCTTTTATGTTTTTATTGCCGCATATTCATCAATAAAAATTTGATGAACGTTTTACTTTATTTTATGTAAGCGTTTTACTTGTGTTTCTACTCTCTTCTTTTACATTGTTTTAAATTCCTTCTTGTTAATTTCCAAAATTTATATGCATAAAACAAAAACGTGCTTGCTTGACGAAACTCTGGGTAAAAGATATAATAGCGTTTGTGTAAAATAAAAAGGCAGCCTTGTAATGTGAGTTTATCGTTTGTATTTTGTTCCTCTACGGAGGTGTATCTCGTAACTCCCTGCTGCTGGAGCGAAGGTACATGAAAACAAAATGCCCGTAAATATCGATTACGTCTGTTTTTATTTTACGTAAATAAAAACATTTTTAAAGGAGGAGTCAACTATGGCTCGTTATACAGGTCCAGCTTGGAAACTGTCTCGTCGTCTTGGAATCTCTCTAAGCGGCACAGGAAAAGAATTAGAAAAACGCCCTTACGCACCAGGTCCTCACGGTCCTAACCAACGTAAGAAACTTTCAGAATACGGTTTACAATTACAAGAGAAACAAAAACTTCGTCACATGTACGGCATGACTGAGCGTCAATTCCGTCGCACATTTGACCAAGCAGGTAAAATGCCTGGTAAGCACGGCGAAAACTTCATGATCCTTCTTGAAGCTCGTCTTGACAACTTAGTTTACCGTATGGGCTTAGCTCGCACTCGTCGTGCAGCTCGCCAATTAGTAAACCACGGTCACATCACAGTTGATGGATCTCGCGTAGATATCCCATCTTACCGTGTAAAACCTGGTCAAACTATCAGCGTTCGCGAAAAATCTAACAGCCTTGTTGTTGTTAAAGAAGCGATCGAAGTTAACAACTTCGTACCAGAATACTTAACTTTCGATGCTGATAAATTAGAAGCTACTTACACTCGTCACGCTGAGCGTTCTGAGTTAGCAGCTGAAATCAACGAAGCATTAATCGTAGAGTTCTACTCTCGTTAATGACAAAAAGCCAATCCTCTGGATTGGCTTTTTTCAATTCTCACCATATTTTTTATATCCCACGTAATATAAAAACGTCACCATACCACATCCTCACCTAAAATAAATAATTTTTTATTTAATCAAATGCAAGTAAAAAATAACCTACTTATTTTCATACGAACTTCTGTTATATTATGAATTTTCATAGTAGAATAATATTAATATTAGGAATTATTAAAATTTTACAACAAGGAGACGTTGATATGGAATTTAGAAATGACATAAATAAAATAGCTAACCAAGTTTTAGAACGAAAAGAGTACATAACTAACGAAGAAATGACCAAACAATCATTAATTATTCCTTTTCTTCAAAAGCTAGGTTATGACGTTTTTAACCCTTTAGAAGTTAGACCTGAGTATATTGCAGATTTCGGGACTAAAAAAGGCGAAAAAGTCGATTATGCGGTTTTCAAAAATGGTGTTCCAATTATTTTAATTGAGGCAAAGTCCGTAACAGAAAATCTCCTTAAACACGATGCGCAACTATCTAGGTATTTCAATGCTTTACCAGATGTCAAAATAGGGGTACTAACTAATGGTGTAGAATACAAATTTTATACCGATTTAACAAATGACAACGTGATGGATGAAAAGCCTTTCTTTACCTTCAGCATGGATAATTTAACTAATGTAGATATTGAAACAATTGAAACTTTTACAAAAGAAAATTTTGAAGCTGAAGGAATCGTAAAATATGCCGAAGAGCTTATTTATATGACTAATTTAAACTCTACAATTAAAGAATTATTTAAAAACCCTTCAGATGACTTCCTTCGTTTTCTAATTAAAGACTTTAGCTCAACTAGAATTACAAATAACGTTTTAGAGCGATTCCGACCAATTGTTAAAAAGTCAATTAATCAAACACTATTAGAAATAATCAGTGATGGTTTAACACCAAAAGAAACAAAAACAACTGAGAAAATAGAAACAAGCTTGGTTGCAGCCGCTTCTGCCGAAATAATTGAAGATATTAACAAAGAAGACAAAACAGATAGAATTTTCACTACTGAAGATGAACTGACTGCCTTTAACATTGTTAAAGAGATATTGACTGAAAATCAAAGAGACATTAGCGACCTCAAATATAAAGATACTATTAGTTACTTTTGCATCATGAATCGTGTAATCACAAAATGGTTTATACGTCTCTTCCTTGATGGAGATGCAAAATCCTTAGTTGTAAGACTAGATTTAGAAGCTACTAAACAGCTATGCCCTAATTTCGTTGTTGAACAAGCCCCGAAATCACAGGGAGTAAGTAGAATTTTCATTGATAATGTTAATGATTTAAAAGATTTGGAACCACTTATCATTTCGTGCTATGACCAAATTTTAGCTAATGTTTAAAAGGAGGAATTCCCTCGTCCTTTCCAAAGCAATGACAAAAAGCCAATCCTCTGGATTGGCTTTTTCGTTTATATATAAAATAAAATTATTTAGTTTCCTCTTTTTGAACATATACATAAGCATCTTTCTGCTCTTTATGTACATCAACCTTCGTATTCTCTGCAAGCTGACCCGCATTTAGCAAAGAAAAAATAATGAGCGCTTCTAGTGACATTTCGTTTTACCACTCCTTTCTATTTGTTATACGTTTATCATACCGCTTACATGTGATTTCCGTATGAACTCGAAAAGGAGATTACAACAAAAAAGTTTCAGATCTGCTAACTGTATTTTATCCCCAAAATAGTTTATTAAAGTACATTCTTACGATATAATAACCAGAAAATGGGGGTGTAATTCGTTTTGACAATAAACCAAATGGTTCAATTAGGCAGTGCATTTATGGTGTTTATTACTTCAGCACTTATGAGTTGGTATCAGGGGAGTAATTTAATAGATCATCCTGATGAATGGAAATATAGCGCTAAGTTTACGAATCATTTTAAAGGGTACATTTCAGATTATGACGATATTTATCAAATCGATTTCTTTATATATGCGGCAAAATTTTATCCCACAGCATTTGTCGTTATGTTAATTAGCTTACTTTATATGCTCGTATTAATTCTTTATATTCTATTTAAAAGAAAAGATCCGGCAATCTAAATTCATACATAAAAACCCCGAATCATAAACTTTTCAGCCTACAATTCGGGGTGATATTTGTTTTAAATTCTTTTCTTATTAGTAACGAATTAAGAAATATTTCTTTTTACCGCGGCGAATGATTGTGAATTTACCTTCGATGCGGTCGTTTTCTGTTACAACGTAGTCTAACGCTTGTGTACGCTCACCGTTTACGTAGATTGCGCCGTTCGTCACATCTTCACGTGCTTGACGTTTTGATGGAGAGATTTTGCTTTCTACAAGTAAGTCGATTAATACTGTATCTTCTGCAGTACGTTCTACAGATGGTACATCTTTGAATCCTTGTTCGATTTCGTTTGCAGTCAGTTCTGCTACAGAACCGCTGAATAGTGCAGCTGAAATTTTGATTGCTTGCTCTAATGCTTCCTCGCCGTGAACAAGTTTTGTCATTTCAGAACCTAATGCTTTTTGTGCTGCACGTTTTTCTGGCGCTTCAGCTACTTGCTTCTCAAGCTCAATAATTTCTTCATGAGATAAGAATGTGAAGTATTTTAAGTATTTAACAACGTCGCGGTCATCTGTGTTAATCCAGAATTGGTAGAACTCGTAAGGAGTTGTTTTTTCTGGGTCTAACCAAATTGCGCCGCCTTCTGTTTTACCAAACTTCGTACCGTCAGATTTTGTAACTAGCGGAATTGTTAAACCGAATGCTTTCGCATCTTCTTCTGATTTACGGATTAATTCAAGACCAGCTGTAATGTTACCCCATTGGTCACTACCACCGATTTGCAGACGGCAGTTATGTTGTTGGTATAAGTTTAAGAAGTCGTATGATTGTAAAATCATGTAACTGAACTCAGTGAATGAAATACCAGTTTCTAAACGAGATGCTACTGTATCTTTTGCTAACATATAGTTTAAACCGAAGTTTTTACCGATATCGCGTAAGAATGTAATTACATCTAAGTTACCAAGCCAGTCATAGTTGTTAGCCATCGTTGCTGGGTTTTCCACGTCTTCAAACTCTAAGAAGTTTGAAAGTTGGTTTTTGATGCTTTCTGTGTAGTAAGCAACTGTATCTTTCGTATTTAATGTACGTTCTGCTTTTTTACCACTTGGATCACCGATCATACCAGTACCACCGCCAACAAGTGCGATTGGTTGGTGACCAGCTAATTGGAAACGACGTAACATTAATACTGGTAACATATGACCGATGTGCAAGCTATCCGCTGTCGGGTCGAAACCACAGTATAATTTAACGCTTTCTTTTTCTAATAATTGCTCAAGGCCTTCAGCATCTGTTTGCTGATTAATTAGACCGCGAAATTCAAGATCTTGTAAAATACCCATATCCTACATACTCTCCTTTAAGTTCATTACTGGCGTGAAGGTTGAAAACATAAAAAAATCGCCCCTTTAAATAAGGGACGATTTTAATCATCGCGTTACCACCCTAGTTGCAGGCAACAAAAGCCTACCACCTTATTTACATAACGGCTTAACACCGTCTTTTTCCTCTTGAATACAATTCAATCGAAAAAAGATGCTCTAGGGGCGTAATTCGCGATCATCTATGTGCTGATTTCCACCGACCATCAGCTCTCTAAAACAGGGAAATGATCACTACTTCTCCCTTTCCACGCTCAATTATTCATATACTTTTCTTTATACCATCATTTATATAGGCGTGTCAAATAGAGGTAGGATTTCTCTCCTTGCCAATCCTTTACAACGTTGCAAGGAATATTGTAATAAGAGAAAGAATTGGTATACCAACTAATAACGATACATGAAAAACCATCGATAAATCATTTCCAATCGTAGCTTCCACAGGATCCTTCGCCGGAGAAGCAAGAAATCCGATTAATCGATCGAAGCGACTTACCGTTTTTGGAAAATCCGGTATTTCTATATGGTCACTATCTAAATGCTGCTGTAATTTATATTCATTTTTAAAGGGATTTTCGTTCAATTTCATCCACCTCCAGCAATTGTTTCAATTTCTTTATCCCGTTATGGAGTCTCGATTTCACTGTTCCAATCGGAATGTTTAATATCTCCGCAATCTCTTTTTGCTGCATGTCATGATAATAAGAAAGAATCAAGACCGCTCGCTGTTCTTCAGGAACTTTCAAAATTGCTTCTCTTACTGTGAGCCGATCTTCGTGAGAAAATTCTTTTTCCTGGATCGGCACTAAAAATGGCAAAAGCGTACGCCACTTTTTTCTTCTATTTAATTTATTAATCATCAGACGATAACCAATTTGAAATAAATACGTTTTTATTTTTCCTTTCTCAGGTTCATACATATGTTTCTTACGCTCTAACATCAAAAATGTATCTTGTACGAGGTCGATACTTAATTGCTCATCCCGATTAAAACGATACAAAAATGTATATAACGCTGGTTTGATTAAAACATATAGTTTTTCCCCAGCCTCCTTATCCCCACTTTGATACGCAAGCATGAGCTCCTCCTCAATCCCAATCTGCGCCATTTTTTTTGATCTCCTTTATTCCTTTTAGCGTTAATGAAATACGGGAAATTAAATATGCACTTGCGACAATGACCCATGCTTGTGACTGATGCGTAAAAAATTGAACATATGGGTTTTGAATCGTAAATCCACTAAAAACGAAAATATTTAACGCCAGCACACATATACATGCATACACTGCAAGACAGACCGAAATTGTATCAAATACATTCCAACGAAAATATATTTTTGTTTTTGTAAAATCAATTTTATTTCCATTTTTTCGTACAATATACTTCTTATCCAACGGAATAATGATTGAAAAAATAACAATCATTATAATCCCAACTGTAATCATTGAAACTTTAAATCCAATTGGCATCGGTAATAGCAGACCACAAGAAAATACGACGATAATTCCGATTAAAGCAAAAGTAAGAAGTAACTTATTAGACATATAAAAGCCTCCCTCATCTATTCTTTCATGAATGTATACAGACGAGGAAGGCAATGTGTTCAAATATTATTTTATTTTTTTAATAATTTTTGCAGGATTCCCGCCAACTACTACATTATCAGGCACATCTTTCGTTACAACGGCGCCAGATGCGATAACCGCGTTGTGTCCAATTGTTACACCTGGATTAATAATTGCTCTTCCACCAATCCATACGTTATCGCCAATTGTAACTGGTTTTCCGTATTCTAATCCGCTTATGCGTTCTACTGGATCAAGCGGGTGTGTTGCTGTATAAATGTGAACACCTGGAGCTAACATACAATTCACTCCAATTGTTACTGGGCATACGTCCAAAATTGTACAGTCAAAGTTCGCGTAAAAATTTTCGCCAACGTGAATGTTGTAGCCGTAATCACATCTAAAAGAAGATTCTAGATGAATGTTATCTCCAGTCGTTCCGAATAGTTCTTTTACGATTTCGCTACGCTCTTTTAATTGTACTTCTGGCGTATCATTGAATTTTCTCGTTAATATGCGCGCTTGCTCTCTCTCTTGTACTAAAACTGGATCAGCTGGTATGTACATTTCTCCTAATATCATCTTTTCTTTTTCTGTTTTCATTTTACAGCCCCCTTTAACTTATACATAGGAGTTTATAATACCATAAAAAAAGGCCTGAACGTTTTTCGTTCAGACCTTCCTCTCTTAATCTTCCATCGTTGATAAATCGCCTGTTGGTAAATTCAGTTCCCACGCTTTTAATACGCGGCGCATAATTTTACCACTTCTCGTTTTCGGTAATTTGTCTCTAAATTCAATTTGTCTTGGCGCTGCATGAGCTGCTAGGCCTTTCTTTACAAATTGACGAATTTCTTCTTTTAATTCTTCAGATGGCTCGTATCCTGCTCGAAGCGCGATAAATGCTTTAATGATTTCTCCGCGCACTGGATCAGGAATACCGATTACACCAGCTTCTGCAACCGCAGCGTGCTCGATTAGTTTACTTTCTACTTCAAACGGACCAACGCGCTCACCTGACGTCATAATTACATCGTCAATACGTCCTTGGAACCAGAAGTATCCGTCTTCATCCATATACGCTGAATCACCTGATACATACCAATCTCCTGGCATGAAGTAAGACTCATACTTTTGCTGGTTATTCCAGATTCCACGCATCATGGCTGGCCAACCTTTCGCAATTGCTAAGTTCCCCATTGTGTATGGAGGCACTTCATTTCCTTCATTATCAACAATCGCTGCTTTCACACCAGGAATTGGTTTACCCATTGAGCCTGGACGGATTTCCATACAAGGATAGTTACAAATAACTTGTCCACCTGTTTCCGTCATCCACCACGTATCATGAATACGAAGTCCAAACGCGCTCATACCCCAGCGAATTACTTCTGGATTTAATGGCTCACCAACACTTAATACGTGGCGCACTTGTGATAAATCATATTTTTTAATTGCGTCTTGTCCCGCACCCATTAACATACGGAACGCTGTTGGCGCGCTATACCAAACTGTTACACCGTAATCTTGCAACGCTTCGTACCAAGCTTCTGGGCTAAAGCGTCCACCTAAAATTACATTTGATGCTCCGACTAACCACGGTGCAAAAATACCGTAAGCAGTTCCTGTTACCCAGCCTGGATCAGCTGTGCACCAATATACATCATCTTCTTTTAAATCTAATACCCATTTCGCCGTTTGATAGTGCTGAACCATTGCATTTTGCGCATGAAGCACACCTTTTGGCTTACCAGTAGAGCCAGATGTGTAATGAAGGATTAAACCATCTTCACGGTCTAACCATTCGATATGTAATTCTTTTGAAGCTTGTTCAAATAACGGATTGAACGCTACCGTTTTACCGCCTTCTTCTACATTGTCTCCAACAAGAAAGACTGTTTTTAAAGCAGGTAAATCATTTAATGGTACGCGCTCTAACAATTCAGGCGTTGTAATTAACACCTTTGCTTCGCTATCTTCTAAACGATCACGAACTGCACCTTCCATAAATGCTTCAAATAACGGTCCAACAATTGCTCCTAATTTCACTGCACCTAAAAGCGCGAAATATAATTCTGGAGAACGTGGCATAAAAATAAAAACGCGATCGCCTTTTTCAACATCACCATAATTTTTCAGGACGTTTCCTGCTTTATTAGAAAAATCCTTCATTTCCTTAAATGTATATTTCTCTTTTCGCGATCCATCTTGGTAATAAAGAGCTACTTTATTCTTTCGATCGGATTTCGCGTGCTTATCAATTGCCTCATACGCCATATTTACTCGGCCTGTTTCATTCCAAGTAAAATTTTTATTAACCTCTTCCCAGTTAAAATTCGCGTATGCCTCATCATAATTCGGCAAATTATTTTCTCCTTTAATGACAGGAAGCGTTTCTACTTTCATACTTTACATCCCCCTCCTATGTATTCTATTATCTATTATAATGACATTATTTAAAATTTTCAGTATATTTGTTGATTTTTAGACAAATTTTTAATGACAAATTTCGATTCACATCGCATATATTATAAAGTACGATATTAATAGATTCACAAACCCTCAAGGTGGTGAGCAATACATTGATTCATAAAAAAATATACAATGCTAGAAACTTAAAAACAGCAAAAGGTACTTTAATTATTGAAGGTCCTGTCTCTACACATAATCTTGAAATGTATGAATTCCATCCAGATTTAGTTGCGTTTCGTCCTGCCAAACAGCAATATAAAGCAATTGTCGAAATTTCTAAGTTACCAGAAGCTCGTCTCATTATTGCTAGACATGACCAAACGATCGTTGGATATGTTACATACTTGTATCCGGATCCGCTCGAGAGATGGTCAGAAGGAAAGATTGAAAACTTAATTGAGCTCGGGGCAATTGAAGTCGTCCCAGCCTTCCGCGGGTGCTCTGTCGGAAAAAACTTATTAGAAGTTTCAATGATGGACGATCATATGGAAGATTACATTATATTGACCACTGAATATTATTGGCACTGGGATTTAAAGCAAACAGGCTTAAATGTTTGGGAATACCGAAAAGTAATGGAAAAGATGATGAATGCTGGTGGGTTACAATGGATGGCTACAGATGATCCTGAAATTTGTTCGCATCCCGCCAACTGTTTAATGGTCCGCATCGGTAAACGCGTTGATACGGATTCTATTCAAGCGTTTGATCGTCTACGTTTTCACAATCGTTTTATGTATTAATAAAGGGGGCAACTGGAATGATTGTAGAAGAAATTATGAATCAAAATGTAGTCACACTACATCCAAACGATACAATCGAAACAGCAATCCGAACGATACGTACGAAAGGCATTCGGCACATTCCAATTGTCGATCAAAATAATCATGTCGTAGGCATTATTTCTGATCGGGATGTAAGAGATGCAAGTCCATCAATTCTTGATGAACAAGTTCCACTCGCTATGCTGAAACAACCGCTCGACCTTATTATGAAACAACCTGTTATGACTTGCCATCCTCTTGATTTCGTTGAGGAAATTGCTACCTTATTTTTTGAAAATAAAATAGGGTGCCTTCCTGTGACAAAGGCGGGAAAGTTAGTTGGAATCATTTCTGAATCCACTGTACTGCACACGTTAGTGAAACTAACAGGAGCACATCAACCAAGTTCACAAATTGAAATTCAAGTAAAAAATGAGCCTGGTATTCTTGGCAAAGTTGTTGCTATTTTTAGCGACTTGCAAATAAATATCGTGAGCGTTCTCGTCTATCCAGCAAAAGATGAGAATGATAAAGTACTCGTTTTCCGCATTCAAACGATGAATCCTCTAAAAGTGATTGATGCACTTGAAGCAGAGGGCTACCGCGTATTATGGCCGAACATCATGGGGATGCAAGCATGAGTAGCGCGTTTATTTATTCGGATGACTTTCGGGGCTATTCGTTTAGCCCTGATCATCCTTTTAACCAACTGCGCGTCACACTTACGTATGATTTATTACAAAAGAGCGGTTTTATCTCCCCTTCTCAAGTCATCTCGCCAAGAATGGCTACAGATGAAGAGATTGCTTACATTCATACAGAGGAGTACATAAATGCGGTAAAACTTGCTGGTGAAGGAAAGTTAGAAAAATCAATTGCGATGACATACGGACTCGGAACAGAAGATACACCGATGTTTCCAAATATGCACGAAGCAAGTGCATTACTCGTTGGCGGTACGTTAACAGCTGTCGATGCTGTCCTTTCCGGGAAAGTAAAGCACGCTCTTAATTTAGGCGGTGGCTTACATCACGGCTTCCGCGGCAAAGCATCTGGCTTTTGCATTTATAACGACAGCTCCATCGCAATGAAATATATTCAAAAGAAATACGGTTTACGCGTCTTATATATTGATACAGATGCTCATCACGGTGACGGTGTACAATGGTCTTTTTATGACGACCCTAACGTATGCACCATTTCGTTACATGAAACTGGACGTTATTTATTCCCCGGAACTGGCGCTGTAAATGAACGTGGACAGGGTAATGGTTATAGTTATTCTTTTAACGTTCCACTCGATGCCTTTACAGAAGATGAATCTTTTCTAGAATCCTATCGAACAGTTGTAAAAGAAGTTGCCGCATACTTTAAACCGGATATTATTTTAACGCAAAACGGTGCTGACGCGCATTATTACGACCCACTTACACACCTTTGTTCAACGATAAACATTTACCGTGAAATACCGAAGCTCGCTCGCGAAATTGCTAATGAATATTGCGGTGGTCGCTGGATTGCTGTCGGCGGCGGTGGCTACGACCTATGGCGCGTCGTACCAAGAGCTTGGGCACTCATTTGGCTCGAAATGAACAACATCCAAAACATCTCAGGTTATCTCCCTCCAGAATGGATCAACGCTTGGAAAGGACAAGCAGAAACAGAACTTCCTCTCACATGGGAAGATCCAGACAACATGTATCAACCTATCCCTAGGAAACCAGAAATTGAAGAAAAAAATGCATTAACTGTAGCGAAATCTCTTGAAATTATTCGAAATAATATGACAAAATCTTTGTATTAAATAAAAGGAGACTCGTTTTTTGAACGGTCTCCTTTTATTTTAGCGTCGGATTCTGTCGGGAAATCGATATATTTCGAGTTGCTAACTGACTATCTATGACTCTAATAAGAAAAGGGGTGATATTATGTGGACACAACAAATAATCAATACAAAACGTGGTACATTCGAACTCTTTACAAAAGGTGCTGGTGAACCACTTTGCATTACACATCACTATTCACAATTTAATAAAACTGGCGATTACTTTGCGGATGTTTTCACTTCTACCCACCGTGTATTCCTCATTAACTTACGAGACGCTGGTAACTCTGTAAAAGCCAAAGTAGAAAACGAATTAAGTATGATTGAAACGATTCATGACTTAGAAGCAATTAAAGAAGCTTTGCAATTTTCCACATGGCATTTCGCCGGTCATTCAACAGGCGGTATGCTTGGGCTTTTATATGCGATTACATATCCAACTTCCTTGCAATCATTAGTCATGGCCGGAGCCGCAGCAAGTAACTATACCGAAACACCATTTTGTATTTATCACCCAGCACACCCACAGTTTCATTATATGCAAGAACTCATCGAAAACTTAAAAAGCCCTCATCTTACAAATGAAGAACGAAAGGAACTATCTACTAAGCGGACCAAATTATCTTTATGTAAACCTGAAAACTATAACGCTTATTTTTGTAAACCAATCCAAAAAACAATGTCCGTCAGTCGGATGAACGCCTTCGCTCAAGAACATTCTGTATTTGATTTAAGAGAGCAACTACCTTCTATACAAACAAAGACGCTAATTATTTGCGGAAGACATGATGTACAGTGCCCTATTCAGTACTCTATCGCGATGCATGAGGGCATACCTAATTCTGTCTTTGTTCCATTTGAGTGCAGTAATCATTATCCTTTTTTAGAAGAAGCAGAGTGTTATAATTCTATTACACAAAATTTTTACGAATTGTTATAAAAAGAAAGTAGCAGGCTAACTCTGCTACTTTTCTTTTATAACCGGAACCTGAAATGCAACTATCGTCCCTTTTCCAAGTTCACTTTTTATTTCTAATCCAGTTCCGTATAACCGTTTTAATCGTGCATCCGTATTCAATAAACCTATTCCCTGTTTTTGATTCGTTTTTTTCACTAATATTTCTTTTATTTTTTCATCTGACATGCCTATCCCATCATCCGCAATCGAAATGTTTATAAATCCACTCATGCTCTCTATTTTTATATGAATGCTTCCACCTTTTGCTTTTTTCAATATGCCATGACGCACAGCATTCTCTACTAATGTTTGAATAGAAAAAGGTGGCACTACACACTCTATCCCATCTTCGACTTCCAGTACGCTCTGTATTCTCTTTCCAAATCGCTCTTTTTCAATATAAAGGTATGATTGGAGTAAATCTAATTCATGCTGTATAGGTACGGTTTCTGCTACCCCTTCTTCACCAAAACTGACTCTTAAATACGTTCCAAACTCAACAATTAATTTCTCCATCCTAACAATATCAATTTCACCTAATGCAGCAATCGTATTTAGTGTATTAAATAGGAAATGCGGTTGAATTTGCGCCTGAAGCCAAGCACCTTCCATTCTTATTCGCTCATGAATTGATTGCTTTAACTCTGTTAATGCATTAATTCTCACTTTTAATTCCAGTGCATCTATAGGCTTTACAATGTAATCATTCGCCCCAGCAAGAAACCCTGTATAAATATCTTCTGGCTGCGATCTAGCGGTTAACAGTACGATAGGCAACTCCGAAATAGAGTATTGAGCACGAATCATTTTTGTTAATTCATAGCCTGACATTTTCGGCATCATCACATCTACTAATATCATATCCCACCCCATATTTAATCGCTCCAAAACTTCACTTCCGGTTGTCACCGTTTCAAGTTCATATTCATCTTGTGGTAATATACTCTTTAATACTTTTAAATTGATAGGATCATCATCAACAGCAAGAATTCTCCTTCTATTACCTACTCTATTACCCTTCATTTCAACTTGTTTTAATTCCACTACTTTTTCAGTTGTTTCTTTTGACACAACTTGTGTCTTTTCTTTTTCAGCAAGTGGTAATGTAAACGTAAAAGTAGAACCTTTATGTAAAACGGATGTCACAGTAAGTTTCCCCCCGTGCATTTCCACTAATTGTTTACAAATACTTAGCCCAAGCCCAAAGCCTCCACTTTCACCATATAAATCACTACCTTGTTCATACGGAAGAAAAATCCGCTTTTGCGCTTCTTTATCAATTCCAATACCAGTGTCTGTAACCTGAATGACCGCGTATTTTTTTCGTTTTTCAACATCAATTGTAATAGCCCCTTCATCCGTAAATTTAACTGCATTATGAAGTAAGTTAAATAAAATTTGAATAAGACGATTTTGGTCAGCTAATACAAATGGGAACCGTTCAGGGATATTCGCGATAGTTTGTAATTTCTTTTCTTCTCCAATAAACTTTTGCATATCAATCACCATTGTAATAATTGGTTGCAAATCAACCGGTTTCGTATGAATCTGTATCCCTTTCTGTTCCATTCTTGTAACATCTATTAAATCATTCAACAAATACGACATACGCCTTCCTACTGTCATTAATAGTTTTAAATGTTGTTTACTCTCATCATGTATCGCTTTCTCTTCATCCATTACACTTTGTGCAATATTCATCATCCCATGCAACGGATTTCTAAGTTCGTGCGCTGTATTTGCTAAAAATTGATCTTTCTTATGATGCTCTTCTTTTAATTTTCCAACCAGTTCACTATTCTCATCACTCGTGCGAAAGAATCTGATAAACCAAAAAGTCGAAAATGATACCATCGCTAAAACAATATCAAATGGATAAAAATCCGCATCAAATATCCTCGCAAACTCTATGCTATAAATGAAAGCAAACTCTTTAAAACTCGCACACAATACTCCAGAAATAGTACTAATCACTGCAAAAAGTAAAAAGATTAAATCATACTTTCCACTTTTCACCACTCGTAAAACAATAATTGCGGTTAAAATGAATGGAATAATAATTGTAAAAAACAATATAAATCCAAAATCTTGCACAAGTCTAGGTGAAGAAAACAATACTACAAAAACATAAATTCCACATAATACAATAGTAAATAAAATAAATTTACTATCCCCATAACCTCGTAAAAACCTTTTCATATACAGTAAAATAAATAAAGCAAACCCTACAAATGATATGTATATAATTTTTACATATGCCGGAAAATCAAATTCATACAAAGAGAACAAAAAACGTTCATCCGTAACTAAAAATGTAAGACCTGCAAATATACTGCCCAGTGAAAAATATAGAATCTCAACATTTTTCGGCTTCATCACAAAAATGATACATGCATATATACCATGTAAAAACACTATTGTCGCTGCAATAATTTGCATCATAAAATTTTTAAAGCTATCCTGTACAATGGCATTTTCACTGCCAAAACGCACTCCACCTGTAATCCCACCATGTTTCGATTCTTGTGTCGTTTTCGTAACAGGAATAAGAAGATCAATTACCCCTTGTTCATTCGCTTTTACTTTTATGACAGTTGGTGTAAGTGAAGTTTTATGTACATCATTCGGTTTAAAAATACTTCCTCTTTCCTGTACAAGTTCTCCATTTACATACAAATCGAACTGATTATGAACACGCTGTATTTTTAAGCCGTAATTTGCATTCGAATTCTTCACTTTAATAGATAACGCATACGTACCATATTCTTTTTTACGTGCGCTATCAACTTCATCTTTCCAGTTCCCCGGAACTTTAATAAATTCATAAACATTATCATTTTTCATTATTTGCTCAGGAGTGAGTAATACATTCGGATAGAATTTCCATTCTCCATTTAACGTAACTAAATTTTTTTCTCCAAATGTTATATTTGATAAATTTACTACCCCTCCTTCAGCATGTGGTTGATTTATATAAAGAGACTGTTTGAACCAAATGGAACGAAAGCTGACAATACAAAGAATAAATAAGAATACTATTATCAATATTTTTCTTTTAGACATGTTCATTCCCTCTTTATAAAATTACAGAATTTTTAAAATCTTTATCATAACATATCACACTTCCTTTATTGTGTTAATAATAAAGTGAAACTTTAATCAGCCCGCCCCCCACCTAACTTCTTTGCTTTCGCTGAATTTTGAGGTGGGGGTCTTACTGCCCGGCAAATAGCTGGATACATATATTCAAAAACGTTTTTCCGCTTTAAAATACAAAAAAGAGGAAAGGCTCCCCTCTCCTCTTTTCATTACCATTTAAATCGCTTATTAATTATTTGTTGCTTTTTTTCTAAAGAAAACAAATGCTGCTGCCATCATTAATACAAGACCTAATACAGTAAATAAGATTGTACCGATACCACCTGTTGAAGGTAAAATCCATCCACTCTTATTATTTTCTACAGTAAGTGTAATTGCTTTATGATCTGCATCAACCGTTACACGAATCGCTTCTCTTAATTGTTGATAACTACCTGTTGTACCATCTTCCTTTTCATAAGTTGGAGCTTTCGTTTCCACAATTCGATATTCGCCGTAAGGTAGTTTATTCCATGTAATTACTCCATCTTTATCAGATGTACCTACTACAGCCTTCCCATCAATTTTTACTGGATTTCCATCTTTATCTTGCAGCGCAAATTCTGCGCCTTCTAATTTCTTACCATCTTTTCCATCAACCTTCGTTAATGTAATACTACCAGTCGTTGGAGTAACGATAACTGGTTTTGTTTCTTTCTCACCTGTTACATCATCTTTGTTTTTAAAATTAATTGTTGCCGTATTCGGAATCTCTACTCCTGTTTCTACGTCACTTCTAATTTGTGATTTAATTTGTAAATGAAACTCTCTTTTGTTATCTAATTTAGAGAAATCTTTTACAGTAGCCGTTACTTTTTGACCATCTACAACTACTTCTACAACACTTGCATCTACTACTTTACCATCAATTTTCACGACTGGTGTACCTTGAATTTCTAATCGACTATCTAATACATCTGTTACGACATAATTTTTATAATCCTTAATATCTTCTGGAATTAGTGTTTTAATATCATAGTTATAATCTGTCTTCGTATTAATTGGTAAATTGTTTAAATCTCCATTAATCTTCTTATCAATTGTTGGTTCTTCATAGTTTTTCACATCAACTTTAACTACTTCACCAGCCTTAACTGTTCCATCTTCATTAATAGCACCAGATTCTTTAATGAAGAATTCATATTTTTTCGGATCCAATACATAACCATCTCGCGCTTTCGTTTCTAAGAAATAATACTTCCCGTATGCTAAGTTACCGATACGAATTTTACCATCTCCATCTGTCTCCAAACCTTTTTCTAACTCTGTTCCATCTTCTTTAAATAAAGAGAATTGAACACCCTTTAATGCTTGATTTTTCACACCAACTTTTGTTAATTCTACTGCACCACGTTTCGTTTCATTTTTCGGATAAATTTTAACATCATATGTTAATACTTTCCCATCTTCACTTGTCATCGGGATATCAACTTTGTATGTTTTTGGGTCTATATTTACATGTGGTGGTCCAGAAATTTCTTTCACTTCGTAACGACCTAGTGGTAAATCATCAAAAAATGCAATTCCATCCGCATTCGTTTCAACTTCAATTGGAACTCCATTCACTGGTTTGATGTCTTCTTTAACGATTTTTCCATCGTTTGTAATTGTTCCAAATGATTCAACTTGTTTAATTTGATACACAACTCCTGCTAAAGGCTTCGCACCTTTAGGAATTTCTACTCCTGTAGAGTTACCTTCTTGTAAAGCAGGACTACCAGCCGGCTCTTGTTCAAATTTATGAATTGTTAACGTACCTTTTTTTCCACTTGGTGATTCCGCTTTTATTAACATACTTGGCAATGAAGCAAATGCTAGCACAAAGATTAAAAACATACTTAAAATTTTTTTCATTTTCGTTCTCCTCTTCTACTATTATAATATTCTAGCAATTACTATTTCTCTTACGGAAAAATAAAAACACAACTAAAATCATTACAAAAGCACCAAACAAATAAAACATACTTGTTCCCATACCGCCTGTATTTGGAATTTCCCATGCACTTTTTTGGTTTTCTACTTTTAGTACTTGCATAGGTGTCGCTGCCGTTATTTCGACCTCGATTGGATCACGGAGCAACATATATCCATTCGGCGCTTTCACTTCTTTAATTGTATATTTTCCAAACGGTAGTTTCTCTAAGCTAGCCTTGCCATTTTCATCTGTAATTAACTTTCCAACTTCTTTTCCTTCTTGGTTAAAGACTTGAAATTCCGCATGTTGCAACTTAATATTTTCATCAGCTGCATCTACCTTTTCAATTTCGATCTTACCGATAGATGGCGGAATAACAACTACTTTATTCGAACTAATTGGCGTATTATCAAATACGAGCTCTGCTATATTTGGCACGCCGCCATTTGCAATATATTTTGCTAATACCTCTACTGGTGTACCTTCTGTTATTTTGCTTTTAATATGCATCGTGTACTTTAAACCAGCTAAATATGCATATGAACCATCTTTCTTCTCTAACTCAATTGTCACTTTCTTTGTTTGCTTATCAATGTTTGGTGTTACTTTTACAACTTCACCTTTTTCATTCAGAAGCTTCACATCTAAAATATCTAGAATATCCTCTAAGTCATCTTGTAAGGTAACCTTCTCTAAATTTGCGGTATCATTACCAAATTGATATGCTACATTCCAAGTAAACTCTTCATTTCTCTCTTGTAATGTACCCTTTTCCACTTCTTTCTCATTTTGAGTAGAAACGGTTTTTGTTACTTTCGGTTTTTCCTTCGGAGGAACCACATACACTTCGTTAGATTTCACTGACTTATTATTTAGTACTAACTCTGCTGTATTTGGGATTCCACCTTTTACTATATAACGTGCTAATTCTGATTGATTTACACCATCAGCAATTTTAGATGTAATTTGCATCGTATATACTTCACCTGTTAAATACACATAACTTCCTTCTTGTTTCGGTACTTCAATCATTACCTGTTTCTTAGTAGCATCAATTTTTGGTTTTATATTTACGACTTCACCTTTTTTATTGATGACCTTCACATCTAATATGTCTAAAATATCTTCTACATCATCTTGTAATACGATAGAATCGTATCCACTTGGTGAACTTCCAAATTCATACTTCACATTCCAAACAAATTTCTCTTTTACATTGGATAATGTAGCCTTTTCCACGTTCTTTTCATCATCATCCGATACAGTCTTGCGTAATTTCGGCTCTTCAATTGGTGGCTTCACAATGACTTTGTTAGAGATAACTGGATTGTTATCTATAATGAGCTTTGCCGTATTCGGGACGCCACCTTTGTCTAAGTAATTTTTAATCGTATCAATATTTGTACCAATCTTTATCTTCGCTTTAATTATTACTCGATATTGTCCACCAGCTAAATACGCATACGAACCATTTTGCTTTGGTAACTTATACGTTACAATTGACTTGTCTTTATCTATAACTGGCGCTATATTTACAACTTCGCCTTTTTCATTTACTAATTTCGTATCTAAAACTTCTAAAATATCTTCCAAATCATCTTGTATAACGATTTCTTGTTTTGACTCCACATCAAATCCAAAGTTGTAATTGACATCATATACAAATTCTTCATGTAATGAATTTAACAATGCCTCATCGACCAGTTTTTGATCTGAATCAGAAACTTTTTTCGTTACCGCCGTAGTACACTTAACAGCATTTTCATTCGGAAGTGCTTTTACAGTTTGAATATCAACCTTTTGATCAAAGAAAATAAAATATCCATCTGCAACATTAAATTCTTTCGATTGTGGTGTTTTTTCCTTCACCTTATAAGTGACTTTATACGTTCCTTCTGGCTGTCCGTCTAAATCCCAAATTATTTGATTCCCTTGTATAATAGGCTTTGTATTAACACCATTTGGACCAGAGCCTTGCACACCTGTTACGAGCAAATCATTATTAATATTTAAAATCAACTTATCTTTTTCTTTTTTTGTCACTTTTGTAACGGTTTCAATTAAATTTTTTGTAAACTCTTCAATATCATTTGCTAGTACAAACCATTCCGGTTTTGTTGCCATCTTTTTTAACTCTTGCCTTGCATACGGCCCTACTTTTGTATCGTATTTATCATAATATTGGTCAGATGCTGCTAGTATACTTTTATCTTCCCAAAAAGCTGTAACAAGTTTATATCCCGCGTTTTTTATATTTTGAGCCTCTGTAGTTACTTCTTTCAAAGCACCTACATAATCTTGCCCATATTCACTCGACTTATAACCTTTACCCTCATCCGTTATTTGATTTGTTAATTTATAAATATAGCCATCTTTTCGAACATTAGCAACACCATCTGTAACAAGTAAAAAAACAGTTTCTCGGTCTGGGTCGTTTTGTCCCTTCGCTTTCTCATACTCAGCTAACGCAAACCGAAGACCACTGGCAGTTGGTGTACCGCTATCCGGAGTAATTGTATTGATACCATTCTTTACTGAGGTGAAATTATTAGTTAATCGAGCTTGCAAGGTTGTTTTGATTCCAGGACCATAATTCCCAAGCAACCCACCGTAACTATCTTTATATCCCTTATAATCTTGATAACTAGTTACCATCACCCGATCTGTCTCAGGGTTTAAGTTATTGACAATATTACTTAATGCTTTTTTCACATCTGGCATTGTTTTTTTAAAACTTCCACTTGCATCTTGCACAATAACAAAATCGACTTTCTTTTGTTTTGGTGCTGGCCATTTAAAACTTAGCTCCCCTTCATGCTCCCTTAAACACATATTCCCTGTTGATTTAGTTGTTACCTTATGCTGCACTACTTCTACCGTATTCGTAGCAAACGCTATTATTCCTGGGCTGATCACTTGAAACATAAGTAGAAGCAACAAAACTAATGTGACGTTCTTCTTCATCGTTCCATCATCTCACTTAACATAAATTTATCTCGCCCCATTTCCCCCTTTTTCGCTAAATTACTTTTACGCCCAAAGTATAAATTGGGGTACTGAACAAAAACTGAACAAGATTCGAAAAAATATAAATATTTAGATAATTTATATATATAACAATTAATCAGAATCATTTATAATAGTAATTACAAATAATTACCATGAAGCATTTTTTGTTATATATAGGAATGAAAAATGTCCTATTTTGTCTAAATATTTATTGGTGATATGTTTTGAGTTAAATCATTAAACAAGATTGTAAGAAAGAGGGGCTAAACTATGAGAGCAATTATTGTTGATGATGAACCATTAATACTCCAAAGACTTGAAAAAATGTTAAAAAAACTTCATGTTTTTAAAGATATCGTTTGCTTTAATGATTATGAATCTCTTAATTCTTATAGTAAGCGTCATACAATTGACGTCGCCTTTCTTGATATTGAAATGCCCGAAAAAAACGGTGTGATGTTAGCACGAGAACTTCAATCACAACATAAAAATATAAAAATAGTTTTCATTACAGGACATGGCCGTTATGCGGTTGAAGCATTTGAAATCTGTGCATTGGATTACATTATGAAACCTATTACGAGGGAAAGATTGCACAACACTATTCAACGTCTTATGCAAGACATGACGATTGAAAAAACTAATTCCTCTACAATAGAAACTTCGCTACTCAATTGCCTTGGTGAGTTACATTATGTAGATCATAGAAAGAACAAAAAAATCCTCCTAGAGAAATGGCGCACAAAAAAAGCGAAAGAACTATTTTTATTTTTAGTTCATAATCGAAATAAAGTTATTAATAGAGATACTTTAATTGAATTACTCTGGTCAAATACTGATTTAGAACAAGCAAGAGTAAATCTACATTCAGCCATATATCAAATTCGAAGAACCATCCACGCTTACGAAATGAATATAAACATTACTCGAGTAAATGACGGATATAAACTCGATTTACAAAACATTTTGATTGATGTTGATCTATTCGAACAAGCAGCAGCCGCTCTTCCAAAAAAAATATGTAGCGATACATTAGATACATACATTGCATTCCTCTCTTTATACACTGGAGATTACCTTATTGATATGGACTATTGGTGGAGCGAAGGTGAAAGAACCAGACTACAAAACTTATATTTTCAACACTCCTTATCCCTTATTCATTTTTATATAGAAAGCGCGAGTTACACTGAAGCAATTGATATTTGCATGCGTATGCAATCTATAAATCCATTTGAAGAAACTACGTATCACCATTTAATTTCCTTATACGCTAAAACAGGGAATAAAACAGCTAAACAAAACCAAGAAAGAATGCTACACAAATTATTAAGCGATAGCGAACTGACTATGCTATAAAACTTCTGAAAAAAGGAATCGATGTTTATATGGACTGTTACTTTCTACAGCAATGCACCGTCATACTGGTACAAATTTAGAACAAATTGAACTTGTCACGACAGGAAAAATCATCCGCATAAAAAATATGAATCCATTTGAAATTGAGCAGGAAAATTCGATTTTACAGCTTGGTTCACCCCCATGGGATACGACGTTAAAACAACGTGGTTTTGAAGATGTAGTTCATCATTTTATCGAATGTGTACAAGATAATGCGAAACCAATTACAGATGGATTAGAAGGATTAAAACTCAGCAAATACTACACTCTCTACTGCACGCTGCAAACAAAAATTAAAACGGATACATTTTTCAGAATTTACTTTCATTACCATTTCCTCTTTATTTCTATTATAAATTTCTATAGAATATGTTGATAGGAATTATAAATTTCATATTGAATCGTGGAAAGGGTGGGAATAACACATGTGGAACGAGTTTAAAAAATTCGCCTTAAAAGGGAACGTAATGGATTTAGCTATCGGGGTCGTAATCGGTGGTGCATTCGGTAAAATTGTTTCTTCATTAGTAGGCGATGTGATCATGCCATTAATTGGTCTACTACTTGGTGGAATAAACTTCAAAGGACTTTCCTTTACATTTGGTGGCGCAGTTGTAAAATATGGTGCATTTATTCAAACAGTTGTCGATTTCTTAATTATCGCATTCTCTATCTTCTTATTCATTAAATTGTTTAATAAACTAACGTTGAAAAAAGAAGAAGAAAAAGAGGAAGAAATTCCAGAACCAACAAAAGAAGAAGTTCTTCTTGGCGAAATTCGCGACTTACTAAAACAACAAGGCTCTTCTAAAGATAGAGCATAATTGAACGAAAAAGGCATGTCCCGAGAGCGGCATGCCTTTTTTTATATGCTATAACGTTTCCGAATTCATATGAATAAATAAAACAATTCCTGCAACCATAAGTACCATAATGCTACCTGCAAATAACGTAATACCCATAAACATCAATTTCGTGCTTACATCTATCGAAATACTTTCAGTAAAAATAGAAATTACATACGTGATAAGGGCAATTCCTGCAAGAATACTTCCTGGAACAAATCGCTTTAAGCCATTTTGTTTTAACGTCATGTATGCAAAAATAGCAGTCATACAAAGCGTAATTATCCAAAGAACGATCATCTCTTTTCCCCCCTCACAGGCCTTTTCTTTCTATTATACATGACATTGCCCTATAATAGTTGAATTTGCACTTATGTGACATATAACAAGGAATTATCCCATCTATAGCGAATGTCTTATGAAGAGTCCCAAATACATTCTCATTATCAAAGTAACATATTTACAATACCAGCTTCACTTATAGCAAGTATTATTTATAAACTAAAACATTCAGCATAAGGAGATTCTTTCTATATGTACGCTGTAAAATTATTATTTGAATCTGTCCATTCAGGTGAGCCTAATCCTAGTAAAATAGATGAGCATTATGAAGAGAATCACGATACACTTTTTGAAGAAAGCATCATTCTCATTAAAGCGAACAGTTTAGAGGAAGCGCATGTGCTAAGTGAAAAGCTCGCTATACAATCTGAATTAACGTACGACAATGTGTACGAGGAGCAAGTCACGTGGAAGTTTCGAAAAGTGCTACACGTGTTTGAATTAGACGATACGCCATTTGAAACGGGAAAAGAATTGTACGCAAGGTTTTTACACGTTAAGAAAAATGAAACTGTAGATACAGTAGTTAAAAAATACTATCCTGAATACGAATAAAAGCTCACAGCAATCGCTGTGAGCTTCTTTATACTTACTTCGTTGAATTTCTAAATTGGATACGGTGAGGTAAGATAACAGTGTGATCTTCCACTTTTTCTTTGTTCATATACTTTGTTAATAGACGCATTGCGACTGCACCGATATCATACATTGGTTGTACAACTGTTGAAAGCTGTGGACGAACCATTAATGCAAGGCGTGTATTATCGAAACCAAGTACTTCTACATCAGTTGGTACATTTAATCCAGCGTCTTGTGCTGCGTGGATTACACCTAGTGCCATTTCATCAGATGATACGAAGATTGCTGTTGGTTTTTCATCACTACTCCAAAGCTTTTCAAATGCTTCGATACCTGAATCATATGTGTAATCTCCATCGATTATAAGATTTTCATCATATGAAATACTTGCTTCTTCTAAAGCTTTTTTATAACCTTGTAATTTCTTTGCGCTTGCTGCTTTATCAATAAAAGGACCAGAGACGAAACCGATACGCTTATGTCCTTGCTCGATAAAGTGCTTCATTGCATCGTAAGCTGCTTGTGTATAATCAATATTTACTGATGGCGTTTCATTTTGCTCATCAAATGACGCTGCCAATACAATCGGTACTGGAGATTTTTTGAATTCTTCAATGTGAACATCTGTAATATCTTCACCCATGAAAACAATTCCGTCGACTTGTTTTCCAAGCATCGTATTTAATAAATGGAACTCTTTCTCTTTGTTTTGGTCAGAGTTACTTAAAATGATGTTATATTTGTACATTGTTGCGATATCTTCAATTCCACGAGCAAGTTCTGCATAAAACGTATTTGAGATATCAGGAATAATAACACCCACTGTAGTTGTCTTCTTACTTGCTAGTCCACGTGCTACCGCATTCGGGCGGTACCCTAAACGATCAATTGCTTCTAATACTTTCTTTCTTGTTGTAGGCTTTACATTTGGGTTACCGTTCACAACGCGTGATACGGTAGCCATTGAAACGTTCGCTTCGCGCGCTACATCATAGATTGTTACGTTCATCTCATCGCACACTCCTTCTATTTTTGTTATCTATTTTTATGTATCGGTTACTTGAATGAAAAAAAGACATCAACTCTATTTGCAGATGCCACCAATCGTCCCGAGTTCTTCCTTTTACTAATGATACGATAAAAACGCAGGCTCATACAATATTTTCCCGCAAAAGTTTCGAAAAAATTCGCTTCTTTCCTCGTATTTTCGTATTTTTTATGAAAAAAGGGCATTTTTTGTAAAAAAATAGATGTTTCATAAGTAGGAACTTCGTTTTCAAACAATACGATAGTAAATAAAGTGAAACTTTAATCAGTGGGGTTTTTATTCATCCCCACTAATTATTCGTCTTCACCAATCGAACTTTTACGGACAATTGATCTCCGCCCTAGCTAAATTTTGAGACCAGGGTCTTACTGTCCAATCAATAGCTGTATGAAATTTATATCAGCAACTTTTGAAACATACCGATTTACCAACAAAAAACGACAATTGTAGTCGCTATATAATAAGAAGAAGCTAATTCAAAATGCTTTTTCGGAACGCTTCTTTCAAAGTTTTTATAATTTACTTCCAAATGCTTTTAATTCTTTCATAAAGTCATTGAACTGCGGGATATTCATTTGCTGCGCTGCATCCGATAAAGCGACAGCTGGATCTGGATGTACTTCAGCCATAACTGCATCTGCACCAATTGCCATCGCTGCTTTTGCAGCTGGTAGCAGAAGATCACGTCGCCCTGTAGAGTGCGTTACATCGACAACGACAGGTAAATGTGTTTCTTTCTTCAAAATCGGCACAGCGGAAATATCAAGCGTATTACGCGTCGCTCTCTCATACGTGCGAATACCTCGTTCACATAAAATAATGTTTCCATTTCCCCCTGCCATAATATATTCTGCCGCATTAATGAATTCCTCAATTGTTGCTGATAAACCGCGTTTTAATAAAACTGGTTTATTTACAGCACCAGCTGCTCTCAACAAGTCGAAGTTTTGCATATTGCGAGCACCAATTTGAATAACATCAACGTAATCTAGCGACATCTCAATATCATTTGGATTTAAAATTTCACTAATAACAGCTAAATCATATTCATCTGCCACTTGACGTAAAATCTGTAATCCCTCTAACCCCAGTCCTTGGAAGTCATACGGAGAAGTACGCGGTTTGAATGCACCACCACGCATTAATTTCAAACCTTGCGCTTTCATTGCTTCAGCAACTTGACGTACTTGTTCATAACTTTCTACTGCGCATGGGCCCATAATAAAATGTTGATTTCCGTCACCAATTTTTTCACCATTTATTTCAACAATCGTATCTTCTATTTTTTTCTTACGAGAAACAAGTAGTGCTTTACGATGATCATCTTCTTGTAACTCTAAACCAGCTTGGAAAATTTGTTTGAAAATATGCTGTAAAGTCGACGTTTCAAACGGACCATTATTATTCTCTGCAATTACATCCAGCATATTTCTTTCACGTACAGGATCAAAACGTTTCACACCTTGTACTTCTTTTAAATTACCAACCTCTTGTACGAGACGACCTCTTTCGTTTAATAACTCTAATATTTGTAAATTTAGTTGATCGATTTCAGAACGTAAACGACCTAGTTGTTGTGATGTCATAAGAAAGCCACCTCTTTCAAATTCCTATATGTTACTTTTTTAAGATAATTTATTATAGCTGATACATATGTGATTGTCACACGATAAACAGCAATGAATCGATATCCAAAACTTCATAAGAATCTCTCCCAGAATGGAGCAGTACAAAACATTATCGCAAAAAAAAGACAGTATAAATACTGTCTTCTTTTATAAGAAGGAAACAAACGGTTTATCGCTGTTTTTCTCTTTTATAATAACAGCCTCGATTTTACTCTCAGACTTTATCTGTAATTGCACTTTTGCATCTTTAGGCAGTTTCTCTAACATACTTTGAGCAGCCATTTGAGTAAGGGCCATTAATTCTGTTTTACCGTTATATTTAATAACGATATCCATATTTAAATTATCCATATGATTTTGCTTATAAGAAACTTTAGCATTGACTGGGATATAATCTCCAGGAGAAAACTCTTTTATTGACTTAGCAAATTCATTTATTTTTGTATTATCTTCTCCATATGCTTGTGTAAATTCATCAGAAGGATATGAATACGATTTTTCATCAATCGTACTCCAATTTCCAAGATTCGTATCATTCTTTTGAACGGCAGCACTAGAAATATACGTACCATCTTTTAAAGAACTTGTACTTTCTTGCTTAAAGATAGCAAACGTAATTGGAGATTTGTTATATTTATCATTTTTATTAATAGCTTCTATAAGTTGTTTGGCAACTTCAGTACCTTTAGAAATAGCTTCTTCATTCGATACACTTGAAGACATAGCTAAACCAATCATAACACCAGATAAGCTTAATTCGTTTGAATTCTGTTTTTGGAAATAGTCCTGTTCTATAATATTCGTCACAACTGGTGCCCCTTGTTTCGTGACTAATTCATCAATTAATTTCTCTGGAATATACTGATTTAATTGTAATACATGATTTTCTGTATCAAATTGTTTTGTAGCGATATTCATTAAACCACTTTCAAATTCTGCTAGATCTAATTTCGAATTCGTTTTTATATTAACTGTATTAATCACCTTTTGTTCTTTTAAAGGAATAACAGTTCTATAATAATCCTTAGAAACAGCAGTTCTTGGAATCATACTTTTCTCTTTCGTATCTTTCTGTACAACTTCATCCTTCTTGCTAATCGTATCGTTACTGCAAGCTCCTAGTAATAAGCTTACGACCGCGAAGGATAATGCCATTTTCTTCATTGCTTAAAACCTACTTTCAAAAGTCAATTTGCTTAATAACATATATAAAGTGTACCATTAAATATATTTCAGCAAAATAAAAATTCTGTATTATATATATTTAACATACAAACGAGACAAAAAAAGCAAGCATCTACGCTTGCTTTTTTTACTTTACATTCTCTTCTAAAGCATCTTTTTTTATATTCCAATGAGACGTATTCCATACTACTAACCCATCTTTTATGTATAACACTTGCGGTGATTCATGCTTAATACTGTACTGTTCTGCAACACGATTCGAAACATCTCTCGCATCTTGTACGTACAAGTAATACGCTGGTACTTCTCTTTCTTCACTGCAATACGCTTGAAATTCTGTGTATGCACCGTGACTAATCGGACATGTCGTACTATGTTTAAAAAGAACATACGGCTCATTCTTTTCTACTAACGCTTCAAGTTCTTCAATTGTTTCAATCTTCATCATACTCATCATTACTCACCTCTCATGCGAAGTCTAGAGCGCTTCTCTCTCTTTTCAGCCTTCTGCTCAGCTTTCTCAAGTTTACGCTCTTCTTTTTCAATCTTTTTCTCTTGTCTCGTCGCACGGTAATGATTGTATACTTCAATTGCCGCACTGCTCCACTGTACAACTTGTGCTACTTTATCTGCGTTATTTTCAATTTCATCCGTAACAGACTCAGATACATTGCGAAGTTTCGTATTTAAAGAATGGATTGTCGTCCCAATCCCATCTACACCTGCTACTACTTTATTTAATGACTGCGACTTCTGTTGAATATCGTCAGCTAACGCATTTGTTTTATGTAATAATTGCTCTGTCTCTACGCTAATCCCTTGCATTTGCTTCTCTAAACCTTCTAATGTACTTGCAACGTTTTCTAACGTCTTTTGAACCGATAACAACGTTCTGCATACATACACTACTAATACAGCGAAAGCAACCGCGATAATAGCCGCACTTACATATAAAAGAACTTGCATTTCATCACTTCCTTTATCTTTTTCATACTTTCCCCTATTATACAATCATTTTCGTTTCATTCTAATCCCTATCTTTTCATTAGAATTTTCATACTTATTCGTTAACTGTAACATAAATCATTCAACAAATTCCACTAAGTAGGTTACAATAGGAGAGGATACATAATTAGTAGGGAGGCTTTACATATGAAAGATCCACGCATTGAAAAGTTAGCATACAATTTAATTAACTACTCTATCCGATTACAAAAAGGTGAAAAAGTATTAATTGAAAACTTTGGCTTACAAAAAGAACTTGTAACTGCACTTGTTAAAGAAGCATATGCAGCTGGTGGTTTCCCATTCGTCTCTTTAAAAGATCATCAAGTAGATCGCTCTTTATTAATGGGGGCTACTGAAGAACATTTCGAGCAAATCGCTGCATATGAAGCAAGCGTAATGAAAGATATGGACGCTTATATCGGCCTTCGCTCTGGCGATAATATTAACGAACAAGCTGACGTTCCAAGTGAAAAAATGCAAATTCACGGTCAAACAGTTGGTAAGAAAGTTCATAGAGACATCCGCGTTCCGAAAACACGCTGGGTTGTTCTTCGTTACCCAAATGCTTCTATGGCACAGCTTGCTAAAATGAGCACAGAAGCTTTCGAAGACTTCTACTTCGAAGTATGTAACTTAGACTACGGTAAAATGGATAAAGCGATGGATAGCCTTGTTACATTAATGAATAAAACAGATAAAGTTCGCTTAACTGGTCCTGGAACTGACTTAACATTCTCTATTAAAGACATTCCAGCTATTAAATGCTCAGGCCATTTAAACATTCCAGACGGTGAAGTATACTCTGCACCAGTTCGCGATTCTGTTAACGGTACAGTTTCTTACAACACACCATCTCCTTACAACGGTTATACATTCGAAAATGTACAACTTAAGTTTGAGAACGGCCAAATTATTGAAGCAACTGCAAACGATTCAGAGCGCATTAACAAAATCTTCGATACAGACGAAGGCGCACGCTACGTTGGTGAGTTCGCAATCGGCGTAAACCCATACATCTTACATCCAATGGGAGATATCCTATTCGATGAAAAAATCGATGGTAGCTTCCACTTCACTCCTGGACAAGCTTACGACGATGCATGGAACGGCAACAACTCTAACATCCACTGGGATTTAGTATGCATCCAACGCCCTGAATACGGTGGCGGAGAAATTTACTTCGACGACGTACTAATCCGTAAAGACGGACGTTTCGTTGTACCTGAACTAGAAGCTTTAAATCCAGAGAACTTAAAATAATATAAAGAAACGCTCGGAAGGCACTCCGAGCGTTTCTTTATTTCTTCCCTACCATTTCTATTTTCACATGTGGATTTTCTTTTTCTACAAGTGACAAAAACTGCTCCATATTTTGCGGCATCGCAATTATATGTACTTTATATGCATTCGTCGTAATTTCAAGGGATTTCCCAACTTGACGAATAATTCTTATATCTTTTAATACAATATCATCGTTTAAAATACCGTACTTTAATACACCATTTTCTACTTTATGTTTTTTAATAAACACTTCCCAAACGAGTGGTACATTTACAATGAAGCATAAACCCATCCCAATTAACGCTGACATCCCATGCTCTTTATTTGTGAAAAGCATGACCATTGGATACACAAACATAAAAGCTAACGTAAGACTAACGAAAATTACTGCTGATTTACTTCTTTGAATTGGAAAGTTCATACCTACACCCCCTAACCAAATTATACCACTACTTCCATTTTAATTAATAAAAAAGGCCATTTGCAAATGACCTTTTTAAACAATCTGTCATAAAATTTCTTACTTACCTTGAATCTCTTTCCATTCTGAAGCTACTAAACTATACACAGCAATATCCTGAAAATGATCATATATCCATTCTTCATCTCGTAAAATACCATCTAATTTAAACCCTAAACGTTCTGGAATTGCGCGGCTTTTCTCATTTCCAACACCGCACCGAATTTCAATTTTATTCAGCTTTAAATTTTCAAATGCATAGTGAAGTACAGCCTTTACGCTACGCGTCATAATACCTTTCCCGCCAGCATCTTCTGCAAGATAATACCCAAGACTCGTCGCTTTCTTTCCCCAGCTCACCGGATGAATGCCTACCATCCCAACAAGCTTTCCTTTATAGCGTATACCACTTTCAAAACCGTCTCCCTCTGCAAATTTCTTTAACCACATCGGAAAAATTTCATCATAAGCATCAGCAGATTTCGTCCCATCTACCCAAGGGAGCCATCTTCTTAAATGATTACGGTTTTGGTCTATTAATTGATATAATTCCTCTTTATGATGCTTCTCTAATAATTGTAGTTCGATTTCGTCATCTACTCTAAGTGTGAACATGTTTTTTAGCCCCTTTTAGTTTTCTTATTATTCTAACATTTATGAGTAGGGAATGTCCCCCAACATATCGACGTTTCGACAATTATATATGCCAAAACAGCACAAAAAAAAGACGCACAGCCACAGCTATGCGTCTTTTCTATTACTTCTCTGCAACTTGAACTTCTTTAACGTAAGCTGCTTCGAATTTTTGGATGTCTCCTGCGCCCATGAAAATTAGAACGCCGTTTTTATGTTTCTTTAATACATCCGTTGTTGTATCTGTAATTAGTTCTGCGCCGTCAATACGCTTTTGCAGATCTTCGATTGTTAATTCACCTTTGTTTTCACGTGCTGATCCGAAAATATCACATAAGTATACTTGGTCAGCTTTGCTTAGGCTTTCTGCGAACTCATCTAAGAACTTTTCTGTACGTGAGAATGTGTGAGGCTGGAATACAGCGACAACTTCACGCTCTGGATGTTTTTGACGAGCAGCTTCAATCGTTGCATTAATTTCTGTAGGATGGTGTGCATAGTCATCGATGATAACTTGCTCTCCCATTGGCTTTTCATTAAAGCGACGTTTTACGCCTTCAAAAGTTGTTAGCTGATGTTTAACCGCTTCTACATCAACGTTTTCATAATGGCAAAGCGCGATTACTGCTAATGCATTTAATACGCTGTGATTGCCGTATCCTGTAATTTTGAACGTATCATAGTACGTATTACGAACGAATACATCGAATATCGTACCATCTGTTCTTTTTTGGATGTTACGTGCTTGGAAATCATTATCTTCTCCAAATCCATAGAAAATAACAGGTACTTTCGCTTGAATTTTTTGAAGTTCTTCATCATCTCCACATGCAATAATGCCTTTTTTCACTTGCAATGCCATCTCTTGGAATGCACTGAATACATCATTGATGTCTGCAAAATAATCTGGATGGTCAAAATCAATATTTGTCATAATTGCATAGTCTGGATTGTAAGACAAGAAATGACGACGGTACTCACAAGCTTCAAATACAAAATACTTACTATTTTCTACCCCATGCCCAGTTCCATCTCCAATAAGGTAAGATGTCGGATGTGCACCTTGCATTACATGGGCTAACAAACCAGTTGTTGATGTTTTTCCATGTGCACCAGTTACAGCAACACTTGTGTACTGATTCATAAGATCACCTAAGAAGTGGTGGTAACGATGTACTGGGATGTTTAATTCTTTTGCTGCTACAATTTCTTCATGCGTATCAGGAAATGCATTTCCTGCAATAATCACTTGTCCTTCTTTAACATTATTTTTATCAAAAGGAAGGATCGAGATATCACGCTTTTCCAACGCTACTTGTGTAAAGAAACGCTTTTCATAATCAGACCCCTGAACAGTATTCTTCATGTCATGAAGAATTTGTGCTAATGAACTCATTCCTGTTCCTTTAATTCCTACAAAATGGTAAACTGTCATCTTAAAGAACCTCCAACATTTCGAACTAATACAACGGCCTATCTATAAGACAGTATATGAATCTTTTCTTATTTTGGTAATCATCATACATTTTTGATGTAGTGAAGTTATTCTTTCCCTTCACTTATCAGGATAAACTCGTACGTACTTCTTTATATGTCCATAACAAATCCATTATAGCAAAAAAGAAGCCGCTATACTATGATAACAGAAAAACTGATAGGGTCAATCACCTATCAGTTTTTCTGTTTTTTACATATCTTCTTTTGTTTCTAATTGCACACGTTCTAGACGTGGATTTGGACGATATTTACGACCAGCTTTCGCTTCTGGTTTTCCATTTAATTCTACGTTATCACCAGTAAAGCCGATATTCATTTTTAATAAGCTGCTTCCTACCCCATATATATCAACAGGTACGTTTTGAGCTTCAAATTCACGAATACGCTTCTCATCAAATCCACCAGTTACAACGATGTCTACGTGCTGGAATCCTTCTTCATCAAGCGCTTTACGAAGTGCAAATACAAGCGATGGATTTACACCACGTGGATCAAATGTTCCAAGTACTTCTGGATGGCGAATGAAATATTGATCAATCATTGTACGAGACGTATCTACACGTACACCTTTTAATGTTGATCCAAATTCACGTGCTACGCGAAGTGCATCTGTAATGACATCATTATTGTAATCAATTAATACAACTAATTCATCTTCTGGGAATTTCTTATGATATGCTTTTGCCGCTTCCACAACATCACCATTAAACATTTGAATTAATGCGTGAGGCATTGTCCCCATACCACTTCTGCCCCACCATTCATTCATCGCATGCGTCGCTTGTGCGCTCATACCTCCGATATATGCTGCATAACCGTCACCAGCTTGTTGTGTATAATGATCATCGCGATCTCCCATGAAAATAACTGGTTTTTCTTTATCTACACTACGTGCAGCTTGGACAACGTTGTATACGTTTGTTGCAACCGATGTACGACGGGCTAAAATCCCATCAATTACACCTTCCAAAAATCCGAAGTTTTCATAAGGACCATGAATTGTTAAAACTGTTTCAAACGGACTAATATTATCGCCATCTTTTAAAGAATGAATTTCTAATTCCTCAGGATTTTTGGCAAATGTTTGTAGCAATGCGATTACTTCATCTGTTCCGCAAAGTACTGCATTCTCTTTTTGGAAAAACTGCATCGTTACAACACTTTTCGGGCGAAATTCTTCAATGATTTCTCTAGTTTTTAAAAAGTAAACGGCAGAGAACCAACCTTCTCCAACACGCTCATCAAATTTAAATGTTTTATTTGTTAGTCGATTTATTTCACCTTTTAATTTTAATTCAATTTCTTTCATGTCGCTTTACTCCCTACTTTACTATCCAACATTTTCTCTTAGTATACAGCAAAACCTGCTACTATACATTTGTTTCCTGCATAGCAGCAAATTCATCCTCAGAAATAAGGACATCTCTCGGCTTTGTTCCTCTTGCTTCAGAAATAATCCCTTGCGATTCCATCTCTTCAATGAGGCGGGCCGCGCGATTATAACCGATGCGGAATTTTCGCTGTACAGAAGATGTGGACGCTCCCCCTTGTTCTACAACAAATTGACATGCATCTAAAAATATTTCATCTTCCGACTCACTCTGTTCTGTTTTCGCTAATAAATCCTCTTGCTTAAATAAGTAATTCGGCTTCATTTGCTTTTTCACATGATCAACTGTTTTTTCAATCTCATCATCCGATACATATACACCTTGTACACGAACCGGCTTAGATGTGCCGTTCCCTAAAAATAACATATCACCACGGCCAAGTAATTTCTCCGCGCCCCCAATATCGATAATCGTACGCGAATCAACTTGAGATGATACAGTAAACGCAATACGCGTTGGAATGTTTGATTTAATTAAACCTGTAATAACATCTACAGATGGACGTTGCGTCGCAACTAATAAATGAATACCACAAGCACGTGCTTTTTGAGCGATACGACAAATCGCTTCCTCAACATCACCAGGAGCAACCATCATTAAGTCGGCTAACTCGTCAATAACGATAACGATATAAGGTAATGTCTCTCCCGGAATTTCTCGCTCGCTTACAATCGTATTGTAACGAGTTAAATCACGAGCACCTGCATGCGCAAATAGTTCATAACGGCGTTCCATCTCTTCAACTGCCCACTTTAACGCAGCTGTCGCTGCTTTTACATCAGTAATAACAGGTGCTACAAGATGTGGAACAGAATTATATGGTGCAAGCTCAACCATCTTTGGATCAATTAGTATCAACTTCACTTCATGTGGCTTCGCTTTATATAAAATACTCGTTAAAATTGCGTTAATGCACACACTTTTCCCCGAACCAGTTGCGCCGGCAATGAGTCCGTGTGGCATTTTTCGAATATCCGTTACAATTGGATCACCAGAAATATCAAGTCCAAGCGCAACAGTAAGCGGTGATTCACTCTTTGTAAACACAGGACTTCTCAAAATTTCACGAAGAAATACTGGCTTACTTTCTTTATTTGGAACTTCAATTCCAATCGCACTCTTTCCTGGAATCGGCGCTTCAATACGAATATCTTTCGCAGCTAAACTCAGCTTAATATCATCGCTTAAGTTGGTAATTTTATTTACTTTTACACCTGGGTCTGGCTGTACTTCAAAACGAGTTACCGCTGGCCCTTGTGACACATTAATAACATGTGCTCCAACATGGAAATTATTAAATGTCGTATTTAATAATTCTTCCTGCTCTTCTAACCATTCCGTATTATCTAACGCTGCTTGTTGCGGAATTGCCAACAATGCTAATGGCGGCACAGTATATGTTGGTGGTGTGTGTAATACGTTTCGCATGTCGTTCTCTCTTTGGTTTACAACATATGCTTTCTCTTGTACTTCCGTACTTGAAATTGGCTTCTGTACTTGCTCTGTAACCACTTGTTGCACTGGTTGTTCTTCTACGACTGGCTTTACTACCACTTGTTGCATCGGTCGCTCTTCCACTCGGGGTTCTACTACCACTTGCTTCACTGGTTGTTCTTCTACTCGGGATTCTACTACCACTTGTTGCATCGGTTGCTCTTCCACCCGGGATTCTACCACCACTTGCTTCATTGGTTGCTCTTCCACTCGAGATTCTACCACCACTTGCTTCACTGGTTGCTCTTCCACTCGGGATTCTACTACCACTTGCTTCACTGGTTGTTCTTCCACTTGGTGTACTGGCTTATTCTCTACGCGTTCACCCATAGAAGGTTGCATTGCATTCGTTCTAGCCGCATGTCTTTCCATTAATCGCGTTCTGTCTTGCTTCAACATAACAACATTAAATGGTACATGACGCTTTTTCTCACGTTTTGGCTCTTCCTTTTGTACAACTGGTTGTTCTTCTACGACTGGCGTTTCTTCTACAACTAGCTGTTCTTGTGCAACTGGCATTTCTTCTACAACTGGTGTTTCTTCTGCAACCGGCGTTTCTTCTATGACTGATGTTTCTTCTGCAACTAGCTGTTCTTCTACAACTGGTGTTTCTTCCACAACTAGTGTTTCTTCTACAACTGATTGTTCTTCTACGACTGGCGTTTCTTCTACAACTAGCTGTTCTTGTGCAACTGGCATTTCTTCTACGACTGGCTGTTCTTCTGCCTCTGCAATTAAAATATTTGCAAAGCTTTGAACATCCTTCTGCGTTTGTTCATCAGCTTTAGCAACATATATAAATTCGCTCTTTTGTTCAGTTACTTCCTCTAACACTAGTTCTCGCTGAGTTTCCTCAAGTGCTACAATTGCTTCTGTTTCTGTAATTTCTTCTTCCACAGACTCTTCCGTTTCCGCAATTCCTTCTGCTTCCACTGACGATTCCGTTTCCGCAATTTCTTCTGCTTCCACTGGCGATTCTGTTTCCGCAATCTCTTCCGCTTCCACTTGCTCTTCCGTTTCCGCAATTTCTTCCGCTTCCACTGACGATTCTGTTTCCGCAATTTCTTCTGCTTCCACCGAATCTTCTATTTCCGCAACTACTTCTTCTAGCTCTGTAACTTCTTCAAACTCTTCTGGTATTTCCACAATGATCGTTTCTTCAAGCTTTTCTTCTGTTTTGACAATCACTGATTCTTCTGGAGCTTGTTTTTCTACTTCCATAGTAGGTTGTTCTATTTCTGTATTACGTTTAATTTCTTCTGATGGTATTGTATCCTCATGCTCTACTTTAGAATCTACTGACTCTTCTTGTAAAATGTTTTCATTTAGCACCACTACATCGTTTTCTTGCTTTGCATCTTCCATACGCTCAGCTACCGTTGTATGAAGTAATTCATCCGCTGAAACTTCCTGCGGCGTATTTATTTCTTGAACCACTTCTTTTTCTTCTACTAAAGGCTCTTGGCGTTCAATTTCATAACCGTTTTTCTCTAGCCATTGATCAACAACTGACTTCTCTTCCTTTTTACTCTGTTGCCCTTGTTGATTAACTGCCTCACGACTAGAAGAAGGCGTTGTTTGCCCTTCTGAGAAATCAGATAATGTATATCCTTTTTTCTCTAACCATGCATCAACGACTGATTTACCCTCTACAGATATTTCAAGATCTTCTCTTTCCTTTTCTTCCTCCTGCTTTTCTACCTTTTTCTCTACTGAAGGACGATTATATCCATAAATCGGCGAAATCATTTCTGTTGGACGAAATGGTCTACGGCTACTTTCTTGCGCTGGTACAGATGCCTTTTTTACGATAGGCTCTCGCTCTGGTTCATATTGCACTTCCGGCTCTTCATATGTAGCAACTACCTTCTCCACATACGGTCGTCTACTTCGTTCCACTTTCATTCCTCTTTGAATAGGCGGATTTTCATATGTTACAGCTTGAACAGGTTGTTCTTCAAAATGCCCTGTTTCTATAACATCCTCTTCATCGAACCCATTATCCGGTACTAATGGAAAACGGCATTTACCTGCATTTCGACTTGCCATTTGTGCTTCTCTTGCTTCAGTGTAGTGGTTTACACGAGGAATTTTCGGCTGACTTTCAACTTTTTCCGGTACTTCTTTATTCATCGCTGTTTGTTCTTCCTCTTTGTTAAACAGCTTTTTCATCCAATCTAACATGCTTACCACTCTTTCTACTAAATAGTAACATCCTTTATTGTATCAGCATTCGGCAAAAAGTGCAGGTAAAATTAAGCATGTCATATTTATCCATAATATTCTAATTTACGAGTGTTTTCATATGGAAAAACGCAGCCTCTCATGTAAGACTGCGTTTAAGCTTTACTCTTCCGATATTCATCTACACTATCCGTTACGCTTTGTAATAAAGAATTCACATACTGCGGGTCAGATAATTTTTTATCTTCTTCAGGATTTGACATAAATCCAAATTCTAATAGAACGCCAGGAACTTTTGCCCAATTAAACCCCGAAAGATCATCTCGATATTTAATTCCATTTACTTTCACTTGCTGATTCTCTCTCATTTTATTTACTATCGTTTGAGAGATTTGAAGACTTTCCGCATAAATCTCTTTCGTATACGGACTTCCTTCTGCCGGCGTCAATACAGCAAATCCACTTTGGTTTGGATTTTCCGAACCATCTGCATGAAGACGTAAAAACAAATTCGCCTTATGATCATTTGCGAATGTCGCACGTTCTTTATTGCTTATATCAACATCTTGTGACGTTCTCGTCATTAATACTTGCATACCTTTTGCTTCAAGCTTTTCTTTTAATATAAAAGCCATTTCTAATACAAGGACAGCTTCTCTTTTTTTCGTTACAACACCTGTTGTCCCATCTGTCACTTTATATTTTTGAGTAGTTGCTCCTGGACCAATCGGCTCTAAATTTAAATTTGCTTTTTGTTGATGCCCTGGATCAATGACAACGAGAAACTTTTCTTGCTTCTCCCTACTCTCTATTTTTGTTCATTATTTTGTGCTGGTTGCTCTGGTGGCTGCACTGGCATAGCTTCCTCTTTCTTTTCCTCTGCCGGCACTTCCTCCTGCTTAGGTTCTACTTGCTCATTCGTTTGAATTGCTTGTGGTTCTTCTTTCTTTTCTTGTTCTTCTTGCTGTTTTTCTATCGGTGCGTCTTCCTTTTTCTCTTTGCTCGTTTCTCTTACAGAAGATGATGCTTCTTTTTTCGGCTGCTCCTGTGAGCAACCTCCCATATATACGCCAATAAATGCAATCATGCCCATTATTTTTATATACTTCATGCTTCTCTCCCATCACTTTGCACCGGATTCAAAGTTTTACTTATAATTGGTTTATAATCTCATCCATATTTCCGATATAAACAGGCTGCCATGTCTCTGTACCACGCTCTGCTGTATAAACTGGGTAAGCTTTATCACCGACATTCACGAAAATAGGATCGCCCATATCTGTTTCATATCCGATCACAATCCATTCTTCTTGCCACTTTCCGTTCTCTTCACTTATTAATGAATTTTTATGTTTATCATATCGATAACCGATTTGTCCTTTTTCTAATTCATTTTCACTAAACAAATAGATTTCATAAGAACCTAATTCGATATCTTGCTGTTTTGAAGTTTCAATTCGTTTCAGAAGTTCTGCGATTTTTAGTTGTTGTTTCATACGTCTATCCGATACGATAAACTTAACTAAATCTATACAATTCAATCAAATTTACACGAGTTAGTGCTTCATCGTGTT
>NZ_NUVD01000082.1 GCF_002564555.1 Bacillus cereus
CCCGGTCGGGACCGCCATTTATGTTGGCTCGGTAGCTCAGTCGGTAGAGCAGAGGACTGAAAATCCTCGTGTCGGCGGTTCGATTCCGTCCCGAGCCACCATTTTTTTATGCCGACTTAGCTCAATTGGTAGAGCAACTGACTTGTAATCAGTAGGTTGGGGGTTCAAGTCCTCTAGTCGGCATCATTTAGGGGCATAGTTTAAAGGTAGAACTGAGGTCTCCAAAACCTCCAGTGTGGGTTCGATTCCTACTGCCCCTGTAAGTATATGGGCCTATAGCTCAGCTGGTTAGAGCGCACGCCTGATAAGCGTGAGGTCGATGGTTCGAGTCCATTTAGGCCCACCATATATATTCCGCAGTAGCTCAGTGGTAGAGCTATCGGCTGTTAACCGATCGGTCGTAGGTTCGAGTCCTACCTGCGGAGCCATGGCCCGTTGGTCAAGTGGTTAAGACACCGCCCTTTCACGGCGGTAACACGGGTTCGAATCCCGTACGGGTCATAAAAAAAGAGTCAGCAATGTGCTGACTCTTTTTTATTATGTGTAATCCTCTTTTTTCACCTTATTTTCCTGAAATAAATAGAGGGATTTAGGAAAAGCTATGGTATGTATTAAAAGGAGGAGATAAAAAATGACGCGAGTTAGGGATTTAATGAGTACTCATCTTATACATTGTACACCATTAGATAATGTATATGAGGCAGCTGTAAAAATGAAAGAAGAATCAGTTGGATTGATTCCTGTTGTTGAAAATGAACAGGTTGTTGGGCTTGTTACTGATCGAGATTTAGTTGTTCGAGGGATTGCTGAAAAACATCCTGGATCTAATAAAATTACAAATGTAATGACAACAAAGATTGTTTCAGTTTCTCCAGATGATTCTATTGAAAAAGCTACAGAATTAATGGCACAGCATCAAATTAGACGATTGCCAGTAGTTGAGGACGGTCAGCTTGTTGGAATGCTAGCACTAGGTGATTTAGCTATAAGAGAATCGGCAGATGATCAAGCTGGATTCGCTTTAAGTGAAATCTCGGAGCATACGGAATAAAGCGAAACTTTAATTAGCGAGAGTTTTCCTGCCCGCAAATAATGGGATGAATTATGTATACAAATCAGATACATTATTCTAGTATATGTGGATTAAACTAATATATTAGCTTGATGTATCTGAGACTTTATATAATAAGTACATAGTTAATATTTCCGACAGTTTTTTAAAATTTGTCATTCCTAATTTTTAATAAGAGAAAAAATGATATACTGATAGATATAAGTATTATGAGAGATTTTGAATATAGCAATATTTATTGTTGGTGTTGTAATAATGAATTAATATTTCCTATGTAGATAAAGTGAAACTTTAATTATTGAGGGTTTTGTCCATTCCCTAGTGATTATTAGTTGAACCAATCGGGCTTTTACGGGCAGTTATCTCCCACCTAATTTCCTCGCATTCGCTGAATTTTGAGGTGGGAGTCTTGCTGTCTGCAAATAGCGGGATAAAAAGGGAAGGGGAATTATATGAGGGCTGTACAGGGCGATCCAAATTGGAATTTGGTTACAGATACATATATAGAACCAAATAATTTCGCTGAATTATTATCTTTACTTGTACCTTGTCACCCAAAAGGTGAAGGGAAAGAGCGTACTATATTAGTGTGGAAAGAAAAAGAATTTTACAAAGAAGAAAATTTAGCAGCATTTATCGTTTATGGAATGAATAGAGTAAAGAATTTACCGCAGTTTCATAAAGATGAAATTCCAACCTTAGTACGTATTCTTCGTTTATGTCAAGAAATCGGTTGGTATGAAGAGGCAAATACTTTTATGGCAACCCAAGGGCTAGATGAATTTGTCCAAACTTCATTGGAATATGAAACATGGGATCTTTTGACGCAAGCGGTTGCTTTAAACTACTTAGTTATTAAATATCGTGTCGGTGAATTAACAGATAGGGATGTAGAAATTTGGGATAGAGTTAAATTTAATGAGAAGTGTATAACAAATTGTAAACAGCTATTATCTCAAAAAGAAGTATTAGAATTTACATTTTTCTATATCTGTAAGAGAGCTAAAGCACTATCAAAAGAGCAATTGAATAGTGATATGATGAGTCTAGCGATATATTGTAATACTTTTGTGTATGATTTATATACACATGACTTACTGCGAAAATATCGTAAGTGTACAGATTTCCTATCATATTATGGACCTAGTCAAGTAGTTTTGGCTTGTCAAAGAGCTGTACTTTCTCAAATTTCAGATCGATTAGATCCATTAAAGACAACCCATGTAGATGATTATTTATATGTGATGAAAGAAATGATGGAACATATGACAATAGGAGTAATGGATCGATATGATTATTTTATCGGAAAGTTATTATCATACATACCATTTTTTGAAATGATTCAAGTTCCACAGCATGCTTATTATTGTGAAGAATTACTGTATATTTGTAAGGGTATTGAATACAAAGAAGAAATACTACGCAATTATATATTTATACAATTACATGATTGTTTACCATCATTCTTTAAATTATTTCTTAAAAATAAGCGTTATGCAACGATTCATGATATTCTTTTCTATTGGTGCGATGATGAACAAAGAATGAGCTTAGAGAAAAAATATAATCTTAGTTTTATTTATGAAAAATATGCTTGTGGATAAACAGTATTTTCTATATAAAAAATTAATATAAATGAAAAAGGATCTCACATAAACTTGAGATCCTTTTTTGCTAGTAAAACAAGGAGAAAGTAATTAAAATCAGAAATAACATTCCATAAAGGAGAAATTGTGCAGCATAACTTCCTTGTATACCAAAAAAAGTATTTAGTTTTTCATATAAATCCAATATATATTTCATCGGGTCATCTTTGAAAGATTGGTACACAGTGTCTCCTCTTTCTAGGCTTCTTGTTCATGTTTTTTATTATTAGGGACATTAATGTATCTAGCTATGAATAATAAAACAGCCATAAAGAATACAGGAACTACGGTAGATAAATAAAAGCCATTACTAATAACATTTGTTATAAGGGCACTTAATAGAAAAATAGCATTATAAATATGAGCAACTTTTTGTTTTAGTTGCACTTGGAATGATTCCATCATAATTTCTAAAGCAACAAAGGCAATGATAATAGATAAAAATACAGTGTTTGTATTGTAAATTATTAAACAACAGATTAAACCTAAAAAGGCAAAGTATTCAATTAAGAGAGGTATATTGCGTGGCATACAATTTACCTAACTAAATACGGCAGTGGATTTACTGCGTTTGTTTTTTCAAAGTTCCATTCTCCATTATGTAATTCAAAATGAAGATGTTGCCCGTATGAATGCCCTGTATTTCCCATATGACCTAGTAATTGTCCAGTTTGTACTTGATCACCAGCTTGTACAGTGCGATCTTTCATATGAGCATAAACTGTTGTATATAATTTCCCATTTATTTGATGGGCGATGAACACTACATTGCCATAACTAGCTGAATAATAGGATTTCAAAACTTTACCTGCAGCGGCAGCCTGAATGGAGACGTTACCTTGTGCCGCGATATCTATACCATAATGCATTTGTTCCCAGCGCATATCAAAGGTTGAACTGATTTGTCCTTGAGCAGGGAATTTGAAAACTGCTGGAATCGCTGAAGATTGAGCTGTTTGAGCTTGTGTTTGCTGTTGATGTTGTACGACATAGTGTTTTGCCACATATCCGTACCCTGTGCCAAAACGAATTTTATACCAAGTTCCTACTGTTTCTACTACTTGTACTTGTGTACCGTTTTGTAAGGAACCAAGTAGAGCGCTATTTGTGCTAGCGTTGCTACGTACGTTCAATTTTGGCGTTGCAACTGTATATTTCGTATTATTTTGAACTGTGGTTCCTTTTACTAAGGGCTGAGAGCCATTAGATACGAACGCTTTTTGTACATAACCTGTTTGGCCGTTATGTAAAATTTTATACCAGTCGCCTTGCTCTCCTTGAACGGTAACGAACTTACCATTTGGTAGTATATCTAAAACGGAAGATTCTAAATTAGGTCCAGAGCGAACGTTTAATGCATTAGCATTGACGATGTATTGATTATTAGATTGAAGTTTGTTTTTTAGTAGAATAGCATCTTTTTGTACATAACCTTCTTTATTATTAACAGATACTTTATACCAATCATTAGTTGCTTCAAGTATGTCCACTTTCGTATTAAAGCGGAGTGTATCAAGTGATGTACTATTTGTGTTATCTTCTTTATGTAAGGTTACTTGATCGACTTTGACATATCCAGTTTTAATATTAGATAATTGTTCAGCATTTGCTTTTTGTACATTTGTTTCTCCCATAGAAGGAAGTAACGAGGCAATTGCGACAGTAGTTGCTGCTAAAGCAGTAGCTTTCATATTCATATAATAGAGACCTCCTCTAGTTGTATAGTTAGTTGTAATTTTATTATAGTATAAAGATATAATATAGTGGGTGTATTCACATAAATGTAATATGAAATCAATATAAAAATAAATTTTTCGAGGATAATGATTCCTATTTATACAATTAGTTAGAATTTTATTTTCTGAAGTAGAATATAAGTATGGTATAACTTTGTTGATAATTAAGAAAATTAAAATAGTTGATGATGTCTTATTAGGGTGTTATACTGACAGTGATAATTTTATAGTTTGCTAGGAGAGCTGGTGTTGCCAGCTGAGAGTGGGCCGTAAGCCTTTGATCCTTTTTATTACCTGATCTAGATTATGCTAGCGTAGGGAAGCACTTCGGACACTAATAATGAGTCCCCGTTTCTTTGCGTATAGAAACGGGGCTTTTTTATTTGAAAATTTCATATTGAAACCACTAGGGGTGCTTGATGTGCTGAGAGAGGAATAATCCTTAACCCTTACAGACCTGATCTAGGTAATACTAGCGAAGGGAAGTGGAACAACGAATAAATTATCCTTTTATTTGCTGTAGCCACTTCTTATATAGAGAAGTGGCTTTTTATTTAGATACATATATTGAAGGGGGAAATAGAAATGAAATTTTGCGATAGATTATTAGAAACTGTGCAACCAGTTTGGGAGATGAGTCATAATCATCCGTTTGTAGTAGGTATGGGGGATGGTACGTTAGAAAAAGATAAATTTCAGTATTATATTATTCAAGATTATTTATATTTGTTAGATTATGCAAAGCTATATGCGATTGGTGTTGTAAAAGCAACGAATCCACAAATAATGGGAAAGTTTGCTGAACAAATTGATGGAATATTAAATGGAGAAATGACGATTCATAAACAATATGCAAAAAGACTTGGCATTTCTGCACAAGAGATGGAATCAGCGAAACCATCTGCTAAAAATTTAGCCTATACAAATTACATGATGTCTGTATCTCAAAATGGCACACTTGCAGAATTAGTAGCGGCACTTCTTCCATGTATGTGGAGTTATTGGGAGATTGGAAAGCGTTTAAATGACATTCCTGGAGCGAGAGATCATGAGTTCTTTGGAGAGTGGATTCAAGGATATAGTTCTGAAGAATACGGTAACCTCTGTATTTGGTTAATAGATTTATTAAATGAGATGGCAGTTGGAAAGTCAGAGAAAGAGCTAGACCGATTAGAGGAGATTTTCTTATATTCCAGTCGATTTGAATATTTATTCTGGGATATGTCCTATCGTAAGGAGATGTGGGGATTTGAGGAGCAAGAACATACTACAATTTCATAATGTTTCTTTTCATTATGACGAGAAGCCAATCATCAAAGAATTAAATGCTTCTATACAAGATAAAGAGTTTGTAAGTATTATCGGACCGAGTGGATGTGGGAAAAGTACTTTATTTCGCCTTATTACAGGCTTAGAAGAGGCAAGTACTGGGCAGATAGAGCTGACAGAAACAAAGAGTCATCCTGTAGGGTATATGCCCCAAAAAGATATGCTTTTGCCGTGGAGGACGATTATTGAGAATGCGGCCCTGCCACTAGAATGCCAAGGTGTGCAGAAGAAAGAAGCGCAAATGAAGGCGAAGGAACTGTTACATAAATTTGGTTTACAAGGATACGAGGGAAAATACCCGAAAGATTTATCTGGTGGTATGAGACAACGCGTATCTTTTATCCGAACTTTATTAACAGGTGGGGAGATATTATTGCTAGATGAACCGTTTAGCGCATTGGACGCTTTAACGAAGGCATCTTTGCAAGAATGGTTGTTTGAACAATGGAAAGAGTGGGAAAAAACAATTTTATTTATCACTCATGATGTTGAAGAAGCATTGTTCCTTTCGAATCGAATTTTAGTAGTGGAGAAGCAGCCGATAACGACATTGACTGAGCGGATTGTGCCGCTTGATCATAATCGAACACGAAAAGATTTATATAAACCGGATGTGTTAGCGCTGAAAGATGAGATTCTTAGTATGTTACAAAGGCAGGTACTTGTATGATGAACCGATTGAAAGAATTAGTTCCTGCCATTACCCTTTCTAGTATTTTACTCGTTATGTGGGAAATCGGAGCAAGAATTGTAGATGAGATGTACATTTTACCGTCACCGTCTGCAATTGTAATGAAGATATGGAAACTAAAAGACATATTATTTACGGTTCATTTACCGGCAACGTTATCCGTCGTTTTAATAGGTGTTGTTATTTCTATCGTATTAGGTGTGGGGCTAGCAATGTTAATGAATGCGAGTACATGGATGGAAAGAGCATTTTATCCATTATTAGTTGCCTCACAAACGATTCCAATTACCGCGCTTGCTCCACTCTTTGTTTTATGGTTTGGATACACAATCTGGAGTAAGGTTGTTGTTACAGTTTTAATTACGTTTTTCCCGATTGCAGTTAATACGTATGATGGGCTGCGCAGTACAAAAAAAGAATGGGAGGAGCTCCTAGTTACATATGGGGCAACGAAAAAAGATGTTTTTCTTAAGCTAAAGTTGCCCTCTGCTCTTCCATACTTTTTCTCAGCATTAAAAATTGCAGTTCCGCTTAGTGTGATTGGGGCAGCGATTGGAGAATGGCTTGGTGCACAAGCTGGGCTTGGATATTTCAGTAAAAGGATGATGACCCAATTAGATGGTGCGGGTGTATTTGCACCAATTGTATTGCTATCATTATTAGCTATTTTTTTCGTCATACTTATTTCTATGTTAGAGAAGAAATTCATTAGTTGGAGGAAGCATTCATGAAATTTTTAAAACGCATCTTTGTGTTTACATTATTAGTTGCAATGATTGCAGGGTGCTCGAGTAATTCAGCATCAGATAAGAGTAAGAAAGAGAAAGAAATAACGGTCATGCTTGATTGGTATCCGAATGCGGTGCATAGCTTTATTTATGCCGCAATTGAAAAAGGCTACTTTAAAGAAGAAGGAGTAAAGGTAAATATTAAATTCCCTTCTAATCCGACTGATCCATTAACGTTAGCTGCAGCAGGGAAAGTGACAGTTGGTCTATATTATCAGCCAGATGTTGTTATGGCCAGAGCAAATGAACAAATTCCAGTAAAATCAATTGGGGCTGTCGTACGTTCACCATTAAATCATGTCGTATCGCTGAAATCAGCAGGCATTCAATCACCGAAAGATTTAGAAGGAAAAACAGTAGGATATTCTGGAACCCCTTTAAGTGAAGCGTATTTAAAAACGATGATAAAAGAAGATGGTGGTAATCCTGATACGGTGAAAGTAGTTGATGTTGGGTTCGATTTGGTACCAGCATTAATTACGAAAAAAGTGGATGCTGTAACAGGGGCATACATTAACCATGAAGTACCTGTTATGCGCCATGAAGGCCATGAACCAGCGTACTTTAATCCAGCTGATTATGGAGTACCGAACTATCATGAACTTGTGTTTGTAACAGGTGATAAAACGTTGGAAAAAGATAAAGAAGCGCTGCAAGCCTTTTTACGTGGGGCGAAAAAAGGGTATGACTTTATGAAGAAAAACCCTGATGAAGCATTAAATATTTTATTAGATCATCAAGAAAAAGAAAACTTCCCACTTGTACCAGAAGTTGAGAAGGAAAGTATGAAAATTTTATTAGAGAAGATGGAAACGAAAGATGAGCCATTCTTGTCGGATTCAAAAGAGTCTTGGGAGAAACAAAATAAATGGTTGAAAGACAAAGGAATGACGAAAGAAATCGTTCCAGCTGATGAATTATTCGAAAACATTTTAAAGTAGGCGAATGAATATGAAAAATGAGCTCCATGTAATCTCAAATGGCCATATGCCATTCGAAGAATTAGTGAATGTAGCGATGCAAATTGAGAGTGAGATTGATTATTTGCATATTCGTGAGCGTGAGAAAAGTACGAAGGAATTATATGAAGGTGTGGAAAGCCTTTTAAAAAAAGGCTTTCCAGCATCTAAGCTCGTTATAAACGACCGAATTGATATTGCTGTTTTATTAAATATCCCGCGTGTTCAGCTAGGGTATCGAAGTACAGATGTAAGATCAGTGAAAGAAAAGTTTTCGTATTTGCATGTTGGTTATTCCGTCCATTCTTTAGAAGAAGCGATAGAGGCTTTTAAGAATGGGGCTGATTCGCTCGTTTATGGTCACGTATTCCCAACAGAGTGCAAAAAAGGTGTGCCAGCGAGAGGGTTAGAGGAAATTTCGGACATTGCAAAGAGCTTATCGATACCGATTATAGCTATTGGAGGAATTACTCCTGAAAATACAAGGGATGTTCTTGCAAGTGAAGTAAGTGGAATTGCTGTTATGTCTGGAATTGTAAGTAGTAGTAACCCGTATAGCAGAGCGAAATCTTATAAGGAATCAATAAGAAAGTGGGCGGGAAAACATGTGTGAGAAGTATGATGTAGCGATTATTGGCGGTGGTGTAATTGGTAGTTCAGTTGCACATTTTCTAGCAGAAAGAGGACATAAAGTAGCAATTATAGAGAAGCAACAGATTGCATCCGAAGCTTCGAAAGCTGCCGCTGGTTTACTCGGTGTCCAGGCAGAATGGGATGCGTATGATCCGCTATTTGAACTTGCTAGAGAAAGCCGTGCTATATTTCCACAACTTGCAACAGTTTTACGTGAAAAGACGGGTATTGATATTGGCTATGAGGAAAAAGGGATATATCGCATCGCTCAAAATGAGGATGAGAAAGAGAGAATTCTTCACATTATGGATTGGCAGCAAAAAACAGGTGAAGATTCCTATTTTCTAACGGGAGACCATTTGCGAGAAAAAGAGCCGTTTCTATCTGAGTCAATTATCGGAGCGGTATATTATCCGAAAGATGGTCACGTTATTGCACCAGAGCTTACGAAAGCATTCGCACATTCTGCAGCAATTTCTGGAGCGGACATATATGAGCAGACAGAAGTGTTTGATATTCGTATTGAAAATAATAAAGTGACTGGAATTGTGACAAGCGAAGGTGTAATCACATGCGAAAAAGTCGTTATCGCTGGAGGATCATGGAGTACGAAATTGTTACATTATTTTCAGAGTGATTGGGGTACATATCCTGTTAAGGGGGAGGTTGTTGCAGTAAGAAGCAGGAAACCACTTTTGAAAGCTCCTATTTTCCAAGAACGGTTTTATATTACCCCAAAACGTGGTGGCCGTTACGTAATTGGGGCAACGATGAAGCCTCATACGTTCAATAAAACTGTACAGCCAGAAAGTATTACTTCTATATTAGAGCGTGCTTATACAATATTGCCAGCTTTAAAAGAAGCAGAGTGGGAAAGCACATGGGCAGGATTAAGACCACAATCCAATCATGAAGCTCCTTATATGGGAGAGCATGAAGGAATAAAAGGTTTATATGCTTGCACGGGCCATTATCGAAACGGTATTTTATTAAGTCCTGTTTCTGGCCAGTATATGGCTGATTTAATAGAAGGAAAGCAGGGAAATCACTTGCTAGATTCATTGCTTTCTAAAACGGTTTAGAAAGGGGATGGAAGTTTGAACTTAAAAATTAATGGTAACCAAGTTGAAGTGCCAGCGAGTGTGAAAACAGTAGCTGAGCTACTTACACATTTAGAGTTAGATAACAGAATTGTTGTAGTAGAGCGAAATAAAGATATTTTACAAAAAGATGATCATAGAGATACATCTGTTTTTGATGGAGACCAAATTGAGATTGTAACTTTCGTAGGAGGCGGTTGATTATGTTAAACATTGGACCATTTTCATTTCATTCTAGACTTTTATTAGGAACAGGAAAGTTCTCTGATTTTGATGTACAGCAAAAGGCAATTGACGGTTCTGAAGCTGAAATTTTAACATTCGCAGTACGTCGTATGGATATATTTGATGCGAAACAGCCTAACTTATTAGAAAAACTTGATGTGAAAAAATATACGTTATTACCGAATACAGCAGGGGCAAAAAACGCTGAAGAAGCTGTTCGTATTGCAAAATTAGCAAAAGCTTCGGGGCTTTGTGACATGATAAAAGTAGAAGTAATTGGCGATGATAGAACGTTATTACCGGATCCAGTGGAAACTTTAAAAGCATCTGAAATGTTACTGGAAGAAGGATTTATCGTTCTTCCGTATACATCTGATGATGTTGTATTAGCACGTAAACTACAAGAACTTGGCGTGCATGCGATTATGCCAGGAGCATCACCGATTGGTTCAGGACTTGGTATTGTGAATCCATTAAATTTAAGTTTTATTATTGAACAAGCGACAGTACCAGTTATCGTTGATGCCGGTATTGGTAGTCCAGCTGATGCAGCATTTGCAATGGAATTAGGAGCGGATGGCGTGTTGTTAAATACAGCAGTGTCTGGTGCGAAAGATCCTATTAAAATGGCACAGGCAATGAAATTAAGTATTGAGGCAGGACGTTTAGGCTTTGAAGCTGGTCGTATTGCACGTAAACGCTGCGCGACAGCAAGTAGTCCTTTAGAAGGAATGAGTGTAGTTGAATAATCGATATTCTCGCCAAGAATTATTTACTCCAATTGGGGAAGAAGGACAACGAAAGATACGAGAAAAGCATGTGCTTATTATCGGTGCGGGTGCACTAGGTAGCGCAAATGCAGAAATGTTTGTAAGAGCTGGTGTTGGCAAGGTAACAATTGTTGATCGTGATTATGTAGATTGGAGTAATTTACAAAGACAGCAATTGTATGCAGAGAGCGACGTGAAGAATAACCTTCCGAAGGCTATAGCAGCTAAAAAGCGTCTAGAAGAGATTAATAGTGATGTAACAATAGAAGCCCTCGTTCAAGATGTAACGGCTGAAGAGCTAGAGGAACTTGTTACAAATGCTGATGTAATGATTGATGCGACTGATAATTTCGAAACGCGTTTTATTGTAAATGATATAGCGCAAAAACATTCTATTCCATGGATTTACGGAGCATGTGTAGGAAGTTACGGTTTATCTTACACAATTCTTCCTAGTAAAACACCATGTTTATCTTGTTTATTACAATCGATTCCGCTTGGCGGGGCGACATGTGATACAGCGGGGATTATATCACCTGCTGTATCTCTTGTTGTTTCTCATCAAGTTACGGAAGCTCTGAAACTGTTAGTAGAAGAATATGAATCGCTGCGAGATGGACTTGTGTCATTTGATGTATGGAAAAATGAATATTCATGTATGAATGTACAAAAGCTTCGTAAACATAATTGTCCTTCGTGTGGTGAAAATGCGTTATATCCGTATTTAAATAAGGAAAACACTTCAAAGACCGCGGTGTTATGCGGGAGAAATACAGTTCAAATTAGACCACCTCATAAAGAGGAAATGAACTTTGAACAATATAAACAGCTGCTGGAAGGTCGCGTGACGGATTTAAATATAAATCCATATTTACTATCATTTTCTGTTGAAGAAAAGAGATTAGTTGCGTTCAAAGATGGTCGTGTACTTGTGCATGGAACGAAAGATATAAGTGAAGCGAAAACAATTTATCATCGCTATTTTGGATAGAAAAGGATGAGTGGGATGAAAGTGAATAAAGCTTTAACGATTGCAGGATCTGATAGCGGGGGCGGTGCTGGAATTCAAGCAGATTTAAAAACATTCCAAGAGCTTGGTGTATATGGAATGACGGCAATTACAGCAATTACAGCGCAAAATACGCTTGGCGTGCAAGGGGTATATCCTGTTTCGTTAGAAGGTATTACGGAACAGCTGAATTCAATTGGTACGGATTTAACACCGGATGCAGTGAAACTAGGAATGTTATTTAGCATTGAAATTATTCAAATTGTGGCAGAGCAGATTAAGAAATTTGGCTGGAATAATATTGTGCTAGACCCTGTTATGATTGCAAAGGGCGGGGCATCATTATTACAACAAGAAGCGGTAGAGGCATTAAAAGAATACTTATTACCAGTAGCAACGGTTGTAACACCGAATGTTCCAGAGGCAGAAGTGTTAACTGGGATGGAGATTCATAACGTTGAAGATAGTAAGAAGGCTGCGAAAGTATTGCATGAATTAGGTGCTAAATATGTGCTTATGAAGGGCGGACATGCAGAATATCAAGGTAATGAAGTAATTGATTTACTCTTTGATGGAGAAGAGTTTATTGAATTTAGAAGTGAACGAATTCCTTCGAAACAAACGCACGGAAGCGGGTGTACATTTGCTTCAGCAGTTACAGCTGGACTTGCGAAAGGGTATTCGATTGAAGAGGCGGTTCAAAAAGCAAAACGATTTATTAGTATAGCAATTGAAGAGCCGTTGAATATTGGCAGTGGTCATGGACCGACGAATCATTTTGCATACAAATTGAATAAAGCATAAGCATGAAGAATGAAAAAGCCAGTTTTACAACTGGCTTTTTTTGTTTACTTTTTCCAAATACAAGAGTAATATATCAGCCAGAATACATTTTTTGTCATACGCTGAGTCCAATTGTATGGAGCGGAGGAACCAATTTTGTGCATCATCACTTGGGGTGAATCTTTCAGTTTTGAAAGTAGGGCTACTCTCAAAGCCCGAATCCGACAGCTAACTTCGTAAGCGTCTTGAGAGAGGACGGTGCCATGATGGATACATCACTTCATCGGTCTGATTAGTATAGGGGAATATCAATCTACGTTTGAGTTCTTTTATGCTAAGGAGGATGAGGTATATGGAACTAACACTTATTTGTGTTGGAGAAGAGAACAAGATAAAGAGTTTAAGAGAGCTAGTAGCATTTCAGCATGAGGTAATTATTTTTACAGCAAATGAACAGATAGCAGCTGAGGTTAGGGATTATGGATTCGAATCAGCTTATAGCTGTAATAAGGAGCAGGACTTTACTAGTATTTGCGAGCGGATTAAGAAGGTGATTTTGTTAGGGGATGAGTTTCCAATAGTTAGCTTCTTCGCAGAACGTATTCGCTTTTCTTTCCAAGCACCTATTACTGTTGTTACAAGAAATAAACGATATCCAGCGAGGCTCTATGAAACGATTGGAGCTAAATTTGTCGTGTTTACGAATTGTGATAACATTTCTTTTTTATTTTTTGAATAGGGCGGAGGAGAGTGAATATGAAGGTGTTGTTACTAGGAGATATAGCGAATCGTTGGGCGATATCGATAGAGAGAGTAGAAAAATTGATCCAGATTGATCCTCTTTTTCCAGGGCCATATATTATATTACCATCAAAAGATGTTTTGTATTTAGAGGCGGATATTACCGAATATGAGCAGTTACATGCCGAATTGACACAAGTGTATATTCGAGGGAGAAATTTACGTGCTTTTTTACGAGGAGAATAAATCTTGAAAGAAAAAGAGAGCGAATGTTAAGCGCACCTAAGGTGGGCGCTTATATACATTCGCTCTTTTTTTTATATTTAAAACATCATTTCTATGAAAAAGAAAGAAAAGATGAGAAAACAGATGAAAGAGTATTAAAAACATGTTTTGTAAACGCTTAAACGATAGAATATTTTCTTTTTTTAGGTAATTTACCTCTTTACAAGTGAAATATAGAGGAGTATATTTACTCTCATAAATCATTCATGAAATTTCCAAAAAAAACCTAAAATCGCTGAGTTCCAGAAATGGAGCGGGGGAACCAATTTTGTGCATCGTCACTTGGGGTGAATCTTTCAATTTTGAAAGTAGGGCTACTCTTTAGGCCCGAATCCGACAGCTAACCTCGTAAGCGTTTAGAGAGGAGGTTTACTTTGTGTTGTTCGTTTCGAACACTAAGTAGAGCTTAGTGTTCTTTTTTTGATAACTATATGGTAAATTTTAACAAAAGGTGAGGGGTAGTTATGTTAGATGTTGTAATGATCGGGATTTTTGTTGGGTTAGTTGCATCGATGGCAAGTCTTGCAAGTTGGTCAGATAAAGTTGTGAAAGAAGGGAAGCAATCATGATGATTGCCTTATCGGTTATTGTTGCAGTGATTACGGTGTATTTAGTATATGCATTATTAAATCCAGAGAAGTTTTAATTAGGGGGAATCATTCATTATGATTTGGGTCGCAGTCGTTATTACAATGCTCTTGTTTATTCTAGTAGCAAAGCCGACGGGGATTTATTTAGAGAAAGCCTTTCAAGGTAGTAAAACGCTAGATAAAGTATTCGGGCCTTTTGAAAAGCTTATTTTTAAAATTACGGGTGTAAAAGCATACAATCAAACGTGGAAACAGTACGCATTATCATTAGTTTTATTAAATGGATTTATGATTGTTGTTGTATATTTCATTTTTAGATTACAAGGTGTATTGCCATTAAATCCAGCACACATTGAAGGAATGGAGCCTACGCTCGCTTTTAATACAGCAATTAGTTTTATGGCTGATACAAACTTACAGCATTATAGCGGTGAAAATGGTTTATCTTATTTATCACAATTAATCGGGATTACATTTTTAATGTTTGCAGCACCAGCAACGACGTTAGCTCTTGTGATGGCTTTTATAAGAGGACTTGCTGGAAAAGAACTTGGTAACTTTTTCGTTGATTTTACGAGAGCTTTAACGAGAGTATTTCTTCCTATTGCGTTTGTTGCAGCGCTAGTCTTTGTCGCACTTGGTGTACCACAAACGTTAGACGGGGCAGTTACAGCACAAACAATTGATGGGGCGAAGCAAAGTATTTTACGTGGTCCAGTTGCCTCATTCGTTTCCATTAAGGAACTTGGAAATAACGGCGGTGGATTTTTCGGGGCAAATTCTACACATCCTTTTGAAAATCCAGGACAAATGAGTAATATTTTGCAAATGATGCTTATGATGTTATTGCCAACAGCACTTCCATTTACGTACGGACGAATGGTAGGGAATAAAAAGCAAGGACGTATCCTTTTTGTTTCATTATTCATGGTGTTTTTATTAGGATTTATAACGATTACGACATCTGAATTAAACGGGAATCCAGCTTTAAATGGAATGGGTATCGAACATGTACAAGGAAGTACAGAAGGAAAAGAAGTAAGGTTTGGAACAGTATTTTCTTCTCTTTATGCGACAGTAACGACAGCTGCTGAAACAGGGGCCGTTAATACGATGCATGATACGTTAACACCGATTGGCGGTTTAGTTCCACTTGTAAATATGATGTTGAATACAGTATACGGCGGCGTGGGAGCTGGCTTTATTAACATTATTATGTATGCAATTATTGCAGTCTTTATATCTGGATTAATGGTTGGAAGGACACCAGAGTTTTTAGGTAAAAAGATTGAAGGTAAGGAAATGAAATTAATTGCGGTAACGATTCTATTTCATCCATTGCTTATTTTAGGATTTTCAGCATTAGCTCTTTCAACAAGTTTAGGAACGGATGCGATTTCTCATTCAGGTTTCCACGGTTTAACGCAAGTTGTATATGAATACACATCGTCAGCTGCGAATAACGGATCTGGATTTGAAGGTTTAGCAGATAATACACCATTTTGGAATATTACGACTGGTTTAGTTATGTTTTTAGGGCGCTATTTCAGTTTAATCACGATGTTAGCTGTGGCAGCTTCACTAAAAGAGAAGACGGTAGTACCAGAAACAGTCGGAACGTTCCGTACAGATAATGGTTTATTTGGTGGCATCTTCATCGGAACGATTGTAATTGTCGGTGCGTTAACATTCTTTCCGATGTTAGTACTCGGCCCAATTGCAGAATTTCTTACATTGAAGTAATGGAGGGTAAATGATGAGACCGGTAGTAGTAAAAGAAAAAAGTGTGAACGAACCACAAGTACATGTTGTAGAAGATGAGGTTAGACAAGCGAAAACGATGGATCGTGATATCGTGACGCATGCGATGAAACAATCTTTTGCGAAATTGAATCCGAAAGTCATGATAAAGAATCCGATTATGTTCGTTGTGGAAATTGGATTTATCATTACGTTAATTTTATCCTTTCTTCCAAGTAGTTCTAGTAGTGTACCAGGATGGTTTAATATAACAGTTTCTCTTATTCTATTATTTACAGTTTTATTTGCTAACTTTGCAGAAGCGTTAGCTGAAGGTCGTGGTAAAGCGCAAGCCGATTCTTTAAAACAATCAAAGAAAGATGTGTTTGCAAATGTTGTAAAAGAAAATGGAGACATTGTTCAAGTTTCAGCAACTGATCTAAGAAAAGGTGACGTTGTTATTGTAAAGCAAGGTGAAATGATTCCAAATGATGGGGAAGTTATGAAAGGATTAGCGTCTGTGGATGAATCTGCAATTACAGGGGAATCAGCTCCTGTTATAAAAGAAGCGGGCGGTGATTTTTGTTCCGTAACAGGCGGTACGATGGTCGTAAGTGATGAAATTACGATTGTCATTACAAGTAATCCTGGTGAATCATTTATTGATAAAATGATTTCGTTAGTAGAAGGAGCTGCTCGTCAAAAAACGCCGAATGAAATTGCTTTAAATACAGTATTAACGAGTTTAACGCTTATTTTCTTAATCGTTGTTGTAACGTTGCCGATTTTTACAAATTATTTAGGATTTCAAATTGATACAGCTGTACTTGTCGCATTGTTAGTTTGTTTAATTCCAACGACAATTGGTGGATTATTATCCGCAATTGGTATTGCCGGGATGGACCGGGTGACAAAGTTTAATGTGTTAGCAATGTCAGGGAAAGCAGTAGAAGCTGCGGGTGATATTAATACAATCATTTTAGATAAAACGGGTACGATTACTTTCGGGAACCGAATGGCTCATACGCTATTACCTGTAGGAAATGAAACGATTGAGCAAGTAGGAAAATGGGCTGCAATTAGTTCTGTTTTAGATGAAACACCAGAAGGCCGATCTGTTATAGAATATGTGCAAACGAAATCTATATTATATAATCGAGAACTTGCAGAACAAGGTGAGTTTGTTCCATTTAAAGCAGAAACGAGAATGAGTGGTGTCGATTTACAGGACGGAACGAAAGTGAGAAAAGGTGCTGTAGGTAGCGTGATTGAGTGGGTTCAAGCACAAGGCGGAACGATCCCGAAAGATGTGAATCAAAAAGCAGATTTAATCTCAAAAGAGGGCGGAACACCACTTGTAGTTGCAGTGAATGATCGTATTTACGGTTTAATTTATTTAAAGGATACAGTAAAACCTGGTATGCGTGAACGCTTTGAACAATTGCGCCAAATGGGGATTAAAACGGTTATGTGTACTGGTGATAATCCGTTAACAGCAGCAACAATTGCAAAAGAAGCAGGGGTAGATGAATTCGTTGCCGAGTGTAAACCAGAAGATAAAATTGCGGTTATTAAAGCAGAGCAAGATAAAGGGAAGCTTGTAGCGATGACAGGTGATGGTACAAATGATGCTCCGGCATTAGCGCAAGCTGACGTTGGATTAGCGATGAATAGCGGGACAACAGCTGCGAAAGAAGCAGCAAATATGATTGATTTAGACTCGAACCCAACAAAAATTATTGAAGTCGTAGGAATCGGTAAGCAATTGTTAATGACGCGCGGTGCGTTAACGACGTTTAGTATTGCGAATGATATTGCGAAATATTTTGCAATCATTCCAGCGATGTTTACACTTGCGATTCCGCAAATGGAAGCATTAAACATTATGAAATTAACATCGCCAATTTCAGCGATTTTATCAGCACTAATCTTTAATGCAGTTATTATTCCGTTACTCATTCCGTTAGCGATGAAAGGTATTGCATATAAACCGATGAGCTCTAATGCACTTCTTAGCAGAAACTTACTCATTTACGGACTTGGCGGAGTTATCGTTCCGTTCATTGGAATTAAAGTAATTGATATGATTGTCGGCTTGTTCATATAAGGAAGAGGGGAAAAAGATGACGAAGAAACAGAGTATACTATCACCAATCATTCGTATTACTTTTACATTTCTAGTCTTATGCGGACTTGTATACCCGCTTGTTGTTACCGGTATTGCACAAGCAGTAATGAAGGATAATGCGGATGGAAGTCTAATATATAATGATAAAAATGAAGTGATTGGTTCTAAATTAATCGGTCAAAATTTCACAGATCCACGTTATTTTCATGGACGTGTCTCTAGTATAGAATATAAAGCAGAAGCATCTGGTTCAAATAACTATGCACCGTCTAATCCAGATTTAGCAAAACGAGTTGAGAAAAGTATTGAAGACTGGAAGAAACAAAACCGGGCGGTTCCAGTTACAGAAGTACCGATAGATTTAGTGACGAATTCAGGTTCAGGGCTTGATCCTGATATTAGTCCGAAGGCGGCTTCTGTGCAGGTAGATCGCATCTCGAAATTAACGAATATTCCGAAAGAAACACTGGATCAGTTGATTAAGGAGCAAACAGAAGGCGCTGCACTCGGTTTATTTGGAGAAGATCGCGTAAACGTCTTAAAGTTAAATTTAGAATTACAGAAATTAATGAAATAGTAACAGTACTACCTCAATCTAACGGATTGAGGTAGCGTTGTTTTGAAAGAAAGGTTGTGAGTTTTTTGTATGCGGATGACTATAAACCAACGTTTCAAAGGCGAACACCAGAGGAATATTTAGAATATATTCGTCAGCAAAATCGTGGAAAGTTAAAGCTATATGTAGGGGCTGCACCAGGCGTTGGAAAAAGTTATAAAATGCTCTTTGATGCAAGAGAGATGAAAAAAGATGGTATGGATATTGTGATTGGTTTAATTGAAACACATGGGAGAATCGAGACAGAAGAAGCAATTGCTGATTTAGAGAAGATTCCTTTAAAAGAAATAGATTATAAAGGGAAGGTATTTTATGAGCTTGATGTGGAAGGAATTATAAAGCGTGCGCCGCAAGTAGTTGTGGTGGATGAACTTGCGCATAGTAATATTCCTGGGTCTAAAAATAAGAAACGTTATATGGATGTACAGGAATTGTTAGAGGCGGGCATATCAGTATTATCAGCGTTTAATATTCAACATTTAGAAAGCGTTCATGACATTGTAGCTCAAATTACAAATGTAAAAGTACGGGAACGTATTCCAGATTTTATTTTGCAAAAAGCAAATGAAATTCAGCTTGTTGATGCAACGCCCGAGGTATTAAGGAAGAGATTAATAGATGGAAAGATATATAAGGAAGAAAAAATTCAGCAAAGCTTACAAAATTTCTTTACGCTTAATAATTTAGGAGCACTTAGGGAATTATCGCTTCGCGAGGTTGCTGATGATATGGATGAGAAAATTAGTCAAACAGTGATAGAACCAATCGGTGTGAAAGAAAAAATTCTCGTTTGTGTACAATACAGTTCAACAGCAGAAAAATTAATAAGACGAGGATGGCGCATGGCTGATCGGTTAAATGCTGAATTATATGTCTTAAACGTTGAAAGAGAAAATATAGATTCTCTTTCAGCAGGAAAAAAGCAAACAATTGAAGAGTGGAAATCGCTGACGAATCAATTTGATGCGAGCTTTGTATTAGAAGAAGCGAAGGGAAGAAAGCCAGCGGATGTTATTATTGAAGTCGCGAAAAGACTACAAGTAACGCAAATTTTACTTGGGCAATCGGCGAGAACTCGGTGGGAAGAAATTCGAAAAGGTTCTATTGTAAATGAAATTATGAGAGAAACGAAGTATATCGATATTCATATCGTGGCGGATCAAAGAGCTTAAACTAGAGACCTCCTTTCGGGAAGTCTCTAGTTTGCTTTTTACATATTTTCTTTTTTGTAGAGTATGGGAATTTTATTCCTGTGAGAGAAAGACATTCACTTAGAAGTAGACCTAGGTTAAGAGAATGAAAATAGTCTAACTTTTTATTGACAATGATAATTATTATCTTTAATATTAATTTGATTTTTCATTAAATTGAGGGGGATATGTATGAAAGTTCGTAAGGTTATTGGAAAGATTCATTTATACCTGAGCATGATAGCGGGGATGTTTATTGTGCTGATTGGATTGACAGGGAGCTTGCTTGTTTTTCAACACGAATTAAATCGTGTGTTACATCCTGATTTATACAAAGTAACAGAAGGCGAAAAGGTTACTTATCAGAAAGCACTTCAAGCTGTATTGGCAGTACATCCAAAGGGTGAGATTCAGCGGGTATATACCCCGGATGAACCAAGTGCTCAAGGTGTTTATTTATTTAATTTGAAAGAAGGAAAGGCGAAACAAGAAGTTTACATCGATCCAGGAAATGGTAGGATCAATGGAGAGTTAGGTGAAAAATCATTTTTTAATCAGGTTGGGGAACTTCATTATCATTTACTTCTTAATGATTTTAAGGGGAAAGAGATTGTTGGTATCATTGGATTTATTTTCTTTTTCATTATTTTATCAGGTTTATATTTATGGTGGCCGGGGATTAAAAAATGGATACGCGGATTTGTTATACGCCGGGGCAAGAATTCGTATGTAAAACAATATGATCTTCATAGAGTCATTGGAGGTGTTTCAGTTCCGTTTTTATTAATCGTTTCGTTAACGGGTGGTCTGTTGGTGTATGATAAAACAATTTTTGGTTGGTTTGGAGCGAAATCTAGTGTGGCACCATCAAAAGAGACACTTGTTTCGAAAGCGCTTTCGGGAGAGAAGCTTCCTTTTGATTACTTGTTGAGTGAAGCGGAAAAAGCAGTACCACAAGGAAAAATTATGCAAGTAAGACTGCCGGAGAAAGCGAAAAAGGGCAAGGCAGAAGGTGCTGTGGAAATCCGGATGAGCCGTTCATATGATCCGGGGAATTGGAATATAAAGGTATGGATGGACCAGTATAGTGGAAAAGTATTAGCAAAGCTGGACCCAAAAGTAGATAGCGGACTTACATATCAAATATGGCGTCTTCCTTTACATACAGGAACATTTGGAGGAGTATTTACAAAGATCTTGTATGTGATTGGTGGGCTTACCCCATCTATTTTAATGTTTACTGGTGTGTATATGTGGTGGTATAAGAAAAAGAATAAGAGGAAGGGAAAAAAGACCGCGGTATCTGCAGCGTAATTATATAATTCATATACGAGTAAAAACATGATTTGATGAAGAGAGAAAGAGAATCATTAAAATGGTCAGTGCATACTGATAAGTGTAAGTGTCATATAGGGCATGAAAGGTCTTAAAAATGAAAAAATATATAATGTAGAACTGTGTGGTGGTATCTCACATCCACCAATTTAAGGATTAAGACTATTCTTGAAGTTAAAAGCACGTTACTATTCTCTTATGTTAATGAGAATAGTAACGTGCTTTCTATGAATATGCATCAAAAACAAGAGTTGTCTTTATTTGCCGAAGAGTTATATCGATATATGTCCCTCGCTATACTTAATCAATTAGTTATAGAAGTAGGTGGAATGAAACGAAAACGTAAGTGCCATGGGCACCATTTTTTATCTTTATGTGTATGATTAAATCAACAAATCGCTACTACCTCTTACTCAACTCTGTAGTCAATTAGAAACTCGTCAAGGTTTATTTGATGTGATGCTACCCTTAGGAAGAAAAAAAAACCTTCTTTTCAAGCCTTTTGAATATAATTTCTGAAAGAACTCATATATAATAGAAAAAGATACTTAACATAGTGAATAATTAAAGAGTCAATATATATAAAGAGGAGAGAGTAACATGCTTGAAAATACGGGGTTAGTATTAGAAGGCGGCGGTATGCGTGGTGTATATACTGGTGGGATACTAGAATACTTTATGGAACAAGATTTATATTTTCCATATGTAATCGGTGTATCAGCTGGTGCTTGTCATGCAGCGTCGTATCTTTCCAGGCAAAGAAATAGAAATAAGACAGTAAATATTGATTATGCATCACATCCGAAGTATTTATCATATAAAAACTTATGGAGAAAACGTCAGCTATTTGATATGGATTTCATTTTTCATGAAATTCCAGAAAAACATGTCCCATTTGATTTTGAAACATACTTTAATAGCCCAGAGCGTTTTCTTGTAGGAACAACGGATTGTGAAACAGGACGGTCTGTTTATTTTGAAAAAGAGGGAACGAATGCTGATACGCTAAATTTATTGCGAGCATCTAGTTCATTACCCTTCATTGCACCAGTAGTAGATTACCGTGGTAAGCAGTTGTTAGATGGCGGGATTTCAGATCCAATTCCAGTTCGTAAAGCACAGGAAGATGGATTTGAAAAATCAGTCGTTATTTTAACGAGAAACCATGGTTACGCGAAGAAAAAATCAAAGTTTGGCTGGGTTGCTGCGAAAGCTTATAAAAAGTATCCGAACCTTGTAAATACGATGCTAACTCGTTATGAAGTGTATAATGAAACACTTCACTACATTGAAAAAGAAGAGCAAGCTGGTAATTTATTTGTTATTAGACCAGAAGTGCCGCTTCAAGTAGATCGTATGGAAAAAGATACGGCAAAACTACAAAATTTATATGAACAAGGCTATGAAGATGCAAAGAGACAGTTTGCAGATTTACAAGCGTTTTTGCAAAAATAAGTATTAGACTGTGGAGAAAGAGTTCTCCGCAGTCTTTTTTATTATTGCTACTTATACGTTACTTTTTAAAAATGTATTAATGTTCAAGTGTTTAAAGAGTTTGTAAAACATAGGGGTATCTTATTGAGGAGAATTTATTTGAAGGATATTATGATGATGTAGCGCTACTAAACTATTTAATTTATGAGGTGATTGTTAATGAAAGGAAAAGTTTTTTCAATTACGACTTTAGTATTATTAGCAACATCAATCTCAACAAGTGCATTCTACCCAACTTTAAGTGGCCACAAAAGTGGTAACCTACTATCTTACAGAGCTCAAACGACTACGAATCAAAATGCATCTCGCTGTTCAGTAGCGATTTCTTTTATTAATTCAAATGGAAGTAATTCATACATTGAAAGCGCTTCGGATAAATTAGGATCCCATGAATCTGGAAGAGCATTAAGTGCTACTGTGAGTAATGGTGCATATAACGCCTTTGGTGCAAAAGGACTATACTCTGAGCATTATGCTAATGAGGATAATGACTATCAAGAAGAGACACGCAAAGGTAATTTTGATAGTAATGGAAACTTACGATTGCAAAGGTACCTTTGATAGTAATAGGAACTTACGATTACAGTGATAAAAAATATTAAATAGTTGTCTTTATAAATATTTGGATAAGGAGAAGGGGATGTTCATCATCTCCTTCTTATCTAAAAGGAGCCGAGTCATGTATTTAGCTTTTAAAAATATAAAAAGCAACAAACTGTTTTCAGTAATTCTTCTTATGTCATTTTTTATTTCTTTTCTTTCTATATCAGTAGCCGCGCTTTTAACAGAGTCTAAACGGAATTTTATATCAGCTTTTCAAATCGGTTTTCCAGAAAAGAATCAAATGTTAACTGTCCCTATAGATAATGAAAAAGAGCTTGAATCAATCATTCCTTTCATTCAAAGTACTTTTGTGAAAAGTGATATTTACGTAGAAAATTTAAAAGCATTGAATAGTTCAGGTGCAATAAAAATTATAGCTGTGAACTTAAAAGATGATTATTATTGGACGCCATATATTTCTGAAGGGCGATATTTTCAACGTAAAAATGTAAATGATATGGTTGTTGGTGATCAAACGAATGTAAAAGAATTATATGAATTTGATGATACATATAAAAAAATAGGAACTATATCGAGAAAAGACAGTGATGTCGGTGTAGCGGGCATATACATTCCGCTTCAAAACTTACCCACTATATCTAAAAAAGGTATTATCGCTAGTAAACAATTACAGTTAACAGTTGTTAATCCTACATCAACCATCCATAACGAAATAAAGACATTTATTAATAGGAGCAAAGAGGTGCTTTCGGGAGAGGTTCAAATACTGAATGAACGCAATCTTCAGGAACTAAATGTAACACATATAGATCCAGCGAATAAGTATTATTATAAATTCATTCTCGTTGCAATCGTTTCTGGCATTTCGGCAGTTTTATTTTGGATTTATAAAAAAGAAAGAGAGATTTCATTAAAAAAAGCAGTAGGTGCTTCCAATCTATCTATTTACTGCGAACTATATATTCAAATTTTGTTTATTTCTCTAGTAGCGATGTTGTTGGTTTTTCTTACGCTAGCAATATTTTCTGGAATAATTCATACGTATTTTCAGACATACTTATTAAAACCGTTAACACTATATGTATTGATATATAATGTTGTTTTTATAATTTCTCTTACAATATTTGTTACTTTAATTCCGATCAAGCACATTATAAATATATATCCCGGAAAACATTTAAGAACATAGGGGGCGTCATGTTTTTTATATTTGATTCTATACGGTCTGTGAAAAAACGGTTGTTACCAAGTTTGATTATAGTAATTTCTTTAATTATTGCATTTTCTTCAGCTATAGAATTTATTAGTAATCTTTCGGGATATCGAAAAATGATGACAGTAGCAAACAATTTATCAACTAATAAAAATTTCTATGAACTTTATGCGACGCAAGATATAACGTTGTTTAGCGAAGAAAAAGCGAAAAATGATTATCAATATTTCATTCAAGAGTTATCTAATACGATATCAATAACAAATACAACAAATTATTTGTTCCGTAACTATTCACTTAGCTTAAAAAAAGAAAATGGAACGATAAAGACTCTTATTGTTGATAAAGATATTAATAAATACTTTCATATGCGACTGTCACAAGGAAGATATTTTGAGGAATCGGAATTTCATAAATCAGTATTTGATATTAGACCTGTTATATTAGGTGCTAATTACAAAGAAAAGGTATCTATTGGTGATGTCATACCATCGGGGAAAATGAAGCTAAAAGTAATTGGTTTTTTAGAAAAAAATTCACCATTTACATATCCTCGGAGCGGTGAAATATCGGATAATCGTATTACATTATTAGATGACATGGCTATTTTACCAATTGGAGCAGAAGAAATAGAATTCTATAGTGTAGAACTTTTATACAATGGGTTAATTATAGAAACAAATGAGAAAATGGATATAAATGAATTTCAAAAGAAAATATTAAAGGTAACAGAAGGAAAGGGGTATTCGTACTATGTTACGAATCCGAATAAGTTGTTAGATAACGAAAAGCAAGGCATTGATAATATGTCATATCCCTTATTATTAAGCGGTACAGTCTTATCTTTTTCATTTATATCGATTTTATTAACATCAATGGCAGCGCTTTATATGGAGCGTAAAAATATTTCTATTAAATCAGCGTTAGGAGCAAGTACTTTTCAAATATGTCTTCCATTTATTATTGAGTATATGTTGCTATTCATCTTATCGATATGTATAGGAGTTACGTATTTTCAATGGGAGAATAGCGGAGCAATTGAAATTCAGAAAGGGCTAGAAAATAGTACCGTATCTTTCTTTGGAACGTTACAAGTCTCTAAAGAATCATTAATCGTTATAAGTACGTTATCAATTGTAATGATTCTCATTATATATGCAATCATTTATTTCAATGTATTAAAAATAAAAAATACATATATGAAAGAGGTGTTATAGATGATTCAGCTCGCAAATGTGGCTAAGGGCTTCGGAAAGAGTAATTTTAGTGCTTTAAAAGATATTAATCTTACAATAGAAAAAGGCGAAATGATAGCTATTATGGGACCATCTGGTTCCGGGAAATCTACCTTACTTAACATCATTGGCTTAATTGATAGTCCCTCTGCTGGAAAGTATTTTTTAGATGGAATGGATACGAGCACATTAAAGTCAAACTACCATAAGTATAGAAATAAGGAAGTTGGATTTGTATTTCAGAATTTTTCGCTACTAGATGATTATACAGCCATTGAAAATGTAATGCTTCCACTTGTATATAGAAGAATTTCTCATAAGAAACGTATGCAAATATCAAAAAGAATGCTTGAGATGGTAGGGTTGGAGAAGCATATAAATAAATATCCTAACGAGTTATCAGGAGGAGAACAACAAAGGACAGCAATAGCAAGGGCTTTAGCACAAGATACAAAAATTATACTTGCTGATGAACCGACTGGTGCTCTTGATCAAGAAAACGGGCAAAAAATTATGAACATTTTAAAAGAAATTAACAAACAAGGAAAAACGGTACTCGTTGTTACACATGATCAAAAGGTAGCTACACATTGTCAGAGGACGATACATTTACTGGATGGTAATGTTCAATGAAGATTATGGTATAATATGGATAAAATTATGCAGAAAGGTGATACATATGGAAAATGTATATAAAGGGCTTAGACATACTGGATTTACCATGATGCTTATTTTTGGTGGTGTATTTTTACTTCGTTGGCTCATTCATGATGAAATATTACTGGATCAGCTTATTGGTTTTAGTGTAGGGATGGTAATGGTTATTTCATCAGTTTTCATTCAAATGTATAGTAAAGAATTGCAGGTAAATGAGAAATATTAAAGGTTTCTAATCTATTTTTAAGTAGTTTGGTTGTAGAGGAGGCTTTCGTATGATTTTCTTATTTGCTGTATATTTTGTTTTTATTATGACATTGTTAATTACATTTCTTCTTTCTAAAAAATCATATAAGAAGTCGTTTATTAAATATATACCAACGATCATATTGTTCATTTTAGCTTTCATTTCTTCTGTTATATTTGTATTTAATAATGGAATGGGAGAGCTGATGATAGCAGTCTTCTTAGGACTTGTAGCAGTAGCGAACTTTCTCTTACTGCTTGCGTTAAAAGTAGTTCGTATGATTGTTGCAAAAGGGAAGTAGAGCATCGGAATTTGATGCTCTACTTTTTTATTTATAAAAAAAATCCCTCATAAAGAGGGATTTTAATGTGGTAAGAACACCAATTGATAAGCAAACAAAATTCCAAATAAATATATAAGTGGGTGAACAGCACGGAATTGTCCTTTTGCCACTTTCATAAGTGGGTATGAAATAAATCCAAGTGCAATCCCTGTTGAAATACTTGATGTAAGTGGCATGCTTAAGATTACTAAGAATGCTGGGAATGCTTCATCGAATGTGTCCCAATCAATATATCGAACTGAACCCATCATAAGACTACCAACGATAATTAGTGATGGTGCTGTAATAGCTGATACGCCAGAAACAGCGCTCACTAAAGGTCCGAAGAATGCTGCTACTGCAAATAGTACAGCTACTGTAACGGTTGTTAAACCAGTACGTCCACCAGCTGCAACACCAGCAGATGATTCAATGTAAGCTGTTGATGGTGTTGTTCCGAACATAGCTCCAATTGTTGCTGAGAATGAGTCAGATAGAAGAGCTCGTCCTGCTTTTGGAAGCTTTCCGTCTTTCATAAATCCGCCTTGTTGTGCAACGCCAAGCAATGTACCTGTTGTATCAAATAGTGTAACAAGGAAGAATGAGAACACAACGCCGTATAATCCGTAGTTAATTACATCAGATACAGCAGTAATTGGATTTGCAACGATAATTCCTTCTGGTAATCCAGGCATTGACGTAACGCCATTTGAAAATGTTAATTGACCTGTGAAGTAAGCGATAATCCCAGTTAATAACATTCCGATAAATAGTGCCCCGTTTATATTTAAAGACATAAGGATAATTGTAATTCCAAGACCAGCTAATGCTAGTAAAACAGGAGGGGAATGAAGATCACCAAGTCCAACTAAGTTAGAGTCATGTTTTGTTACAATTCCTGTTAAGCGTAAACCGATAAAAGCGATAAAAAGACCGATACCAGCAGTAAGTGCATGTTTTAAGTTTTCAGGAATTACTTCCATTAATTTTGTACGGAATGATGTAAATGATAACAAAATTAAAATCATACCTGCTACGAATACAGCAGAGAATGCAATTGCGAAAGTCATGCCTTCATGAGCTTTTACAACAGAGTAAGAGAAGTAAGCATTTAATCCCATACCTGGTGCAATTGCGATTGGTAAGTTTGTAAAGAGCGCCATAAATAATGTTCCGACAACAGCAGCGATAATTGTTGCTGTAAATGCTTGTTCGAATGGAACACCTGCATCACCAAGGATGACAGGGTTTACGACAATAATATATGCCATTGTTAAGAAGGTAATAATACCCGCCGTAATTTCAGTTTTAATAGAAGTTTTATGTTTTGAAAGGTTAAACATATAAACATCCTTTCTTTTTACGAATAATTTCCACAACAGTTATATATAATATTCGTTTTTTATGTATTTTGCAATAGTTTTGCATAAAAACTTTAGAACAATTCATATTTTATGTCTTAAATTCGAATATTAACCGTATGGTTGCTTGTGAATTGCGGTTTTTTAATGTGTAAGTAGTTTTTATAATTGTGCACATTATAAGAGAAAAGGAGTTGAAGGAAGTTATGCCGCAGCAAAAAAACTTTTTAACAATGCCAGCGCAGCATCAAAATAAACAGCCTGGTATTGAATCGTTAATGAATCCTCTTCCAAAGTTTGAAGATCCAAATTATAAAGGAAGCGAAAAGTTAAAAGGAAAGAATATATTAATTACAGGGGGAGATAGCGGAATTGGACGAGCTGTTTCCATCGCTTTTGCAAAAGAGGGAGCAAATATAGCAATTGCTTATTTAGATGAGGAAGAAGATGCAAATGAGACGAAACAACGAGTTGAAAAAGAAGGCGTGAAGTGTGTGTTGTTGCCGGGGGATTTAAGTAATGAACAACATTGTAAAGATATTGTGGAAGAGACTGTTTCAAAGCTAGGCAGTTTAAATATTCTTGTGAATAACGTCGCACAGCAATATCCGCAGCAAGGATTAGAGTACATTACAGCGGAACAGCTAGAAAAAACATTCCGTATTAATATTTTTTCTTATTTTCATGTTACAAAAGCAGCACTTCCTCATTTAAAGCAAGGTGATGTCATTATAAATACGGCATCTATCGTTGCGTATGAAGGAAATGAAACGTTGATCGATTATTCTGCAACGAAAGGAGCGATTGTAGCTTTTACAAGATCGCTTTCTCAGTCGTTAGTGCAAAAAGGTATTCGTGTAAATGGTGTGGCGCCGGGACCGATTTGGACTCCGCTTATTCCATCGAGTTTTGATGAGAAAAAAGTGTCGCAGTTCGGTAGTAATGTCCCGATGCAAAGGCCAGGTCAACCATATGAATTAGCACCAGCATATGTATATTTAGCATCTAGTGATTCTTCTTATGTTACAGGGCAGATGATACATGTAAATGGGGGCGTTATTGTAAATGGATAGTTTTCATTTATAAGAGAAAAGTAAGGCTAATTGCATTTATCCCGCTATTTGTGGGCAGTAAGACTCCTACCTTAAAATTCGGCGCATGCAAGGAAGTTAGGTAGGAGATAACTGTCCGTAAATGCCCGATTGGTGAGGGCTAATACTCAGTGGGGGATGGACAAAACCCCCACTGAGTATTAGTTTCACTTTATTATGATATTAGTGCTAGGGAGGATTTAGATGAAGAAAGCATTGTTTATCGTAATCCTATTTTTCTGCCCACCAGCTAGTGCTTTTGCTAATACAGATCATTTAATCCTAGTGAATCTTACGACGAATCAGCTGTCTTTTTTTGAAGATGGCAACTATATGAGGACATTTCCGATAACGACTGGAAGAGACAGTACCCCAACGCCTGAAGGGAATTTTTGTATTATAACTAAATATAAAAATAAAGAATATCATCGCAAAAAAATAGCTGGGGGTGCACCGAATAATCCGCTCGGTACGAGGTGGCTCGGTCTAGATAAAAAGGAATACGCGATTCACGGGACAAATAGAGAATGGACAATTGGAAGTAGGGAATCAAATGGTTGTATTCGCATGCATGACCGAGATATACAGTGGCTATATGAGCGAGTGGAATTGCAGACGAAAGTAATTATTTCTCGTTTTCATACGAGCCCCGAATATGAAGCGAATAAGCTTGGCTATCGTGTTGTGAGCTGGAATGGTCGTAAAGTAGAAGAAGAGCAAATTGGAATACTTACGTTAGTAGACCGTGTCAATATATATTGGCAAGAACCAAATGGGCAGTTAACAAAAGTAAAAACGGTATTACCGAATGAAAGGTATACCGTGTATTCCAAACGAAAAGATGGAATATATTATATAGGAAACAATTTGTATATTGTAGATGAAACAGGAGAAAAAATTCGTTATGAGCAAATTCCTTCTTCGACTTTAAGTAATATATATAAACGGAAATACAATGTTCCGTAATGGCTACCGTATTATAGACGGTAGCTTATTTCTACTTGGAGTTTAACTGCAACTATTGTATTTTGCTGAATATAATACAATACAGATTGGGGGCAGTTATACTATGAAAAGTGAATTTGCATTTAAAGTTTTCTTAGTAACGACCTGTTTATTTATCGTGTATTTGTATGCGTTTCTCGTTTTTTCTTTTTATGTTCCATATGCTGATGTAATATTGTTTTTCGGATTTATTTGGGCGTTCGTTAAAGCAAGGGAAGGAGAGAAGAGTATATATCGGCGCATTACCCTATGCGGGACGGTCGTTCTTGTTATTTTGTACTTTTTTATGATGCATGATTTTTGGAGAGGAATGTAAAAAAGCATACGACTAATCGTATGCTTTTATGTTTAATATTTTGGCTTAAACGTATGACAACAAGTCTCTACACTCGTTGTTACAGAACTTTCAAGCGTTTCGTTTGTTAAAGTAGCACCTGTATACGAACTGTTTTCAATTTGATCTGCTTCTTGTGCATCCGGTTGAACAACGATTGCACTTGCTTGGCAAAAGTTACCTTGTCCCCAAAATGAGCAATTGGAAACAGAGCATTTCACTTCTGGCATAAAACCCCCTCCTTATACATTAGTGTGGGATTTTACGGCCATTTCATGTGTAGAAGGAGTTTCCTTTTCTCGTTATTTCTTCGTCTGCTCAAGCCATGTTTTTAATTTGTCTTTCGGTTGTTCGCCGCTAATACGGCTCACTTCTTTGCCATCTTTAAAATGAATGATTGTTGGAGTTCCTGTAATTTTATATTCATCCCAAGGAGCATCTAATTTTTCGATATCCATAACTTTCATATCAACATTCAAGTCTTTAGCCATTGGTACTACAATAGGAGATAATTTTTGGCAATGAACGCAAGATGTTTGATAAAAGTATACAGTTTGTTCTTTTTTCTCTTCTAAATTCTTTTGGAGATCTGAAAGAGAGATTTTATTTGTGTAGTAGTCAGGACCGTCTGTTTGACTACCGGTAGCATTATCAATTTTTTGGCTAGTTGAAGCATTTTTTTCTTCCATTTGTGTTACAGCAAAGATTGCCGCAAACAGGGCGATAATAATACCACCAAATATAAGCATTTTTTTCATTCTTTCATCTCCTTATTTGTTTTTGATGACAATAAAGCTACAAACAGCGATTGTGATAAAGCCGATAAGTGCTAAAAACGGGATTGTCACAAAGCCGAACCAGTTTATGTATTCTCCCGTACAAGGTACGCGTCCGCAAGCTGCCCCGGCAGCTGAAAATGCTGCGATTTTTTGAATTGCATAGTGATATAAAGAAATACAAGCACCAATACTTGCGATTGGTAAAGAATAACTTGCGATGCGATAGTCTTTCTTTGCTACAGCGATACCAAGCCATAAAACGAATGGATACATGAAAATACGTTGATACCAACAAAGGACACAAGGCTCAAATTTCATGATTTCGGAAAAGTATAGACTTCCTAGTGTAGCGATAAAAGAAGCTCCCCATGCGGTAAATAAAGCATATTCTTGCTTTTTTTCTCGTCCCATATTTTATACCTCTCTTATAATAGTTACATACTAAATTATAGTATGAAGTGGCACAGAAAAGAAAGAAAAAATATGTTTATCAATAAAAGTTTTATAAGGAGAAACTTTTATTGATATCAAGATTTTAAAAAGCGCCATTCTCATAAAGAGAATAGCGCTATATTTTACATTTGTATTTGCTCTACTTCTTCTATATGTGACTTTTGAGATGCGTGGTCAATATATTGAAATAGGAGCTGTAACTGTTTATCAACTTCTGGCAGTTCTTTACTGTATTGATAAGCGTGTAAAAAGTGCTCGATACGCTTAGAAAATAATTGATCGTTCGTTTGAACCATTAGAACGAGTAATTTATCCCAATTACAACAATACGTGTAATAGAGCGCTTTATCATAGTCGTTATATGTTTGCACTGTGTACCCTCCTTACCGAGAGTTATATATAGTGTGTGAAAAGTAAGGGGAAATACACTTGAAAGAATTTGTTAAGAAAAAAAGCGAATGAAAAGAAAAAACGAGGAAGTTCCTCGTTTTTTAAGCTTTTGGCATTGGCGTAGGTGTTGGTTTGCCGTAGCCTTCTTTGTATTTATTGTCGATATAGTTACGAATTTCAAGCGTTGATTTTCCTTTTTGTTTCATCGAAGCAGATTCAACTGCGATTTCTAGGCAATTGACGCAAGTTGTCGCGTGGGAATCCCAAACGACTTCACCGTTCTTTTTAATTTCACGAATAAAGCAGTTTTTATTATTTTTATGTCCTACACTTTCACCACATCCGCAATAACATGGGATCCAGTCTAATAGTTCTGCATTTTGTCCAGCGACAGTGTAGATTTCTTTCATTTGTGGATCAAGCTTGTCTAGGAAGGTTGGAAGCGTGTCGATTCCTTTTGTGTTTTCTTGAATGTCAGCTTGCTGCGTGTGCGTGGCATGATCATGTTCTTCCTTTGACTCAGAAGATTTTTTTTCATTTGTACCAGTACTCCCGCATCCAGCAAGAATTAAGCTCAGTACTGCAAGTAAAGAAAATACATACTTTTTCATTCGCTTGTCCCCTTTACAAATGTATTAACCAAATTGTATCAAATATCATGGTGCGTTGGGTGAAGATTTTTTCGACTGATTTTTGAAGCGCCACCGCAGTGAATGGAATAGAAATAAAATTGGGATATAAGCGTATACAATATATAAGCCAATCTGAGATAGTACCGTATTTAATGTATTGATACTTTCCCGGTTTGTGAAAAACAGAGATGAAACAAATATAGTCGCAATAAAAAATGGCAATGTAATCTTAAATGGTATGTGAAAGGAAGCTTTACTAATGCGACAAGAAGACCAAATGGTTAAACAAAGATTAGGTAAAATAATAAGAAACCAGAGAAAAATAATAATGTACTCAAATCTTTGGATAAAAGGAATTTTAATAATTTTTAGCATCGTTAATGTTGGCCAAATTGTATGATGTAGTTGTCCTTGGCTATAGTACATAAGGGACACGATTGCTAGTACTACGTATAAAATAGTTGTAAAGGCAATACCACCGTGTGCCCATTTATGTAGTGACTTTCCTTTTTTAATAAGTGGATAAAAGATAAGAATCGCTTCAAATCCAAGAAATTCTAATGCAGATGATTTTGCTGAATATAGAATATCTACAGGTGAATGGGTAAGAATCGGTAAAATGTTACGGACATGTGCATATTTCATAGGGAACACTAAGAAAAGTAGTACGAAAATCGGTATTACGACGCCCCAAAAACACATTCCTGTTACAGAGCGAAATCCACCTTTTATTACGTAATACGTCACGAGTAAAAATAAGAACGTTAATTTCCATGGCTTAATTGTAGGAAAAACCCATACTTGAATGACTTCAATATATGTACGAAGCACAGTTAGGCAAAATAAGAGAAGATATGCAGCAAAGCACATAGACAAAAAAGTTCCAAGCCATTTTCCGAAACATGTCGTATGAATGGTCATTAAATCATTATCTTTATCTAACATTTTTAACATACAAAACAGTACGATATGAGTTATAATACCCGCAACAATAAGAGAAATCCAAGAATCATAACCAGCATATTGTGCAATAATTCGTTGGTATCCTAATACGCCTACTCCAATTTGAAGAGAGTGTAATAAAAGAAATGTGAAATAAGGGGAAACAGTCATTGTTTTATTTTGTTCAGCCATTGTAACACCTCACTATTCTCCGATACCAGATTGCACGACATTGATTTGCACATGAACAGCAACGTCTACATTAGGGTACATGTCTTGAATTTGTTTTATCGTCCATTTTCTTGAATGACTACGAATTTCTTCTCGTATACCTATTGGATCCACTTCTTTTTCTTGGAATTGTTTTATTAATTCGTTTAAATCTTTTTCAATTGTTTTTTCTACATGTTTTTTTACGTATTTTATATTCTCTGCCTTCGTTAAATCGAGCCAATCTGGAGCGTTTTTTATGAGTCCATTTAATTTGAGTTGAATATGGATTTTCGGGATGTCACCTGTATCGGTCAGGTAACAAACGCTTTTTCCAGATAAATTTTGAGTGGCAATTGACCCTTTATGGTTACCTCGACGTATCGGAACTTCGTAACGTCCATTTTTAGTTCGATTAATGAGTAATTTGAATAAAAAAGATCCTTTTTTATCTGTATACATAACCACTTTATCTTTTTTTAAAAAAGCAAGTCCCTTAATGGAAGCAGATTTGTCTTCATCCACTTTAATGTAAGGAAGAAATGGATCGCATCCCGATGAAAAATAGTTATATAAAAAAATATTTAAAGCGGTCCGTGGAATCGTTTCAGTTACTATATTTTGCTCCAGTAAATCAGATAAATATAGTGATCCATTTGATTTTATATGTTTGAGCAGATGTTCGGTTGAACCATCTACAAGTGCTAGTTGTACGTCCCGACCAACATTGGGATCACGTTGCAGGTTGTTAATAATGTCACCAATACCTTGTTCACCAAATGATTTTCCGAATAGGGCAACACGCATTTGTCCTACGGCGATAGTGTGTGGTGATTTGGCATTTAGAAGTGAAGAAATTGTTTCAATAGTGCCGGCAGTAGTTGACTGAGTTTCTGGTTTTGATTGAACACCTTTTGTGTAATCGGGATATAAAATCGTCCCGCGAAATTTTTTATCTTTCGTTATATCGAATCCACCTATATGAATAATTCGCTGTGTGTCTACTATATTCGGTTGTGTACATCCGGATTGGAAAATTAAAACGATAATAGCAAAGCATAATAAAATATTTTTCATTTTTCCTCACCATCACGTTTTTCTTTCGCTTTGTTTGGATCATAGCGCCATTTCTTTTTTGGCCTTAGAAAAGAGGCCCGCCCAGCAGTTTGACTAAATGGTAAGCGAAGGAGTCCTTCTGCTGTTCCTAACCCGCGGAATGGGTATAGAGGTAATAAATAAGGTGATCCAAGTGATTTTAAGCGAATTAAATGAGCTAGTATGAATACGAATCCGACGATAAGACCTACGCCGCCAAATGCTCCAGCTAAAATGATGAGTGGAAATCGTAATATCCGGATAGTGGAAGACATTTTTACTGTTGGTGTTGTAAATGAAGCGAGTGCAGATAACGCAACTGCAATTAATAAAATAGTACTCGTTAAAGCAGCCTCAACAGATGCTTGCCCAATTACAATCCCGCCAACAATACCAATCGTTTGGCCGACTTTAGTCGGTAAGCGTGCTCCAGCCTCGCGCAGTAATTCAATTGTAATTTCTAAAAAAAGTGCTTCTAACATAGGTGGAAATGGTACGTTAGCTCTAGAATAAATAATTGGCCCAAGTAAATCAGCTGGAATCATTTGATAGTGATACGTTAATACAGCTGTGTAAATAGCTGAAGAGAATAAAGAGAATGCTGCTCCGAAAAAACGAACCATTCTAAGAAATGAGCCTGCTATCCATGGCAAATAATAATCTTCTGGAGAGACGAAGAAATCGAGCAACGTCGCCGGTCCGGCTAATGCATATGGTGAACCGTCTGTTAAAATGACAACCCCTCCATTAAGTAACGCATAAACGGAGCGATCTAAACGCTCTGTGGGTAGTAAAACAGGGAAGGTGGAGTTGCTATTATCACTAATAAACTGTTCGATCATAGTTGCATCGAAAGGAACATCAAAGTCAATGTCTTGTAGGCGCTGCATGGCAGTATTGACGTGCTGTTCATTTGTAATGCCTTCGATGTAGGCAACTACGACCTTTGTTTTTGATATAGAGCCAACTGCAATTTCTTTGAAAACTAATTGCTCCGTTACAATATTTCGGCGAAGTAAGTGTGTATTTGTATCAAGATTTTCAACAAATCCGACTTTTGGCCCGATTACACTATATTCATTTTCGGTATCGTTATATAATCGTGTACCTACAACTGAACTTTCAGCACGAATAAGTGCATATTCCGCTGAGTGAGAATCTTTTTTTAGCTGTATGAGTACATACCCACCTAATAATTTTTCACGAATATCATCAATAGAAGGGTTGGTGATAATCTCTTCGAGTGTGACGATATTTGCTAAGTCACTTATATTTTCAATGTGATCTAATTCTCTTTTGATAGGTGTCAAAATGAATCGAGTAATGAGGAGTGATTCAGCTGTAGATTTATAATAAAATAAACATAACGTTCCATCTTCTACGATGTTATAAGAAACGAAATCACTAGATTCTTTCATAGTATGGATAAACTCTGGAATAGAACAGACTGTTTTTTTCTTCTTTTTAGATGATAAACGAAACATTTCCTCACCCCTGACATACATCATTTACTTGTGTTAGTTTTTGGGAAAGACGGGAATTTATACTTCAAAGTTGAAAGTTCATAAAGAAAAGGAAGAGTAGTGAATACCTCTTCCTTTTTTGCATGTTAATTTGTTTTCTTTTCTTTAATAGACTTCACTAATTTAATCATTTCCGCTCTTATATCTTCTTTTTTTACATTTAATTTTTCTGCAATTTGTTTAATGTCCATTCCATCTTTTTTCATTTTTAGTACATCATCAAGAGGTGTATTACTTTTTTGAGAAATGATTGTTAATACCGTGAGCTGACGCAAGCTGATGTTATATTCTTTCATTTTTTGTTTTAGTCCGTCTGGTGTAGATTTTTGCATAGTTGCTAACTGTTGCAGCAGTGCTTTTTTCGTTTCTTTATTCATATGATGCTTTTTCAATTTACTTGGATCCACACCAAAATGTTGTGCCGTTTTCTCCCAAGATTTATTTTGTTTATAGTAAGCTAAAACGTCTTTAATTTCTTTTTTACTGATTCTCGCAATGTGGGCAGCTTTCCAAATTTCATGTTTGTTATAGCCGAGTTTTTCGAGCGACTGCATTTCTTCGTCTGGAATAGGCTTATGATGGTGCATTGTTACTTCTTTTGGTGTGGCAGCGGAAGCAGGAAAGACAGTTGCCCCGCATAATAATGCTGCCATCGTCATACTTACTGCGATTTTTTTGTACATATAAACTCCTCCTAGATGGATAATGTGGAAAACTTTACACATATCATTTCCATAAACTGTGAAATACTTGTGAACAAGTTAAGTTTTTTTATTCACAGTATGAAATAACGTTTTTAGAAGTTTTCCAACATAAAACATTGATTAATAGTAAAAAACTAGGGTATAATCGAAATTGAAAATCAATATCAATAAAAAAGGTATACATATAGATAAAAATAAGGGAGAGAAAAATATGACTACATATACTTCCATCGCAAATGTGATTAAAGAAAGACGCTCTGTTCGTACATTTACAGATAAAGCAGTAGAAAAAGAGTTATTAATTGAACTATTAAACGACGCAACGTGGGCACCAAATCATAAGAACCGTGAACCATGGAATTGTAAACTATACATTGGAGACGGTCGTCAGAAATTAGTAGACGCAGTATTAAACTCTTTCACAGAAGAAGAAAGAGCGAAACGCGGTAAAATTTTATCGGATCGTTTCTTAAGCACACCTGCACAAATCGTTGTATATATGAATGAGGATCTGCGTCAAATTCAACGTGATGAAGATTACGCTGCAACATGTGCATTTATGCAAAACTTCCAACTGCTTGCTTGGGAACGCGGCTTAGGCTGTGTTTGGAAATCAGGCGGATTAAACTACAATCCATTATTTATAGAAGGAATCGGTTTAACAAGAGGCCAACGCATCGTTGGAATTCTTCATATTGGTTATTTCGATAAAGCACCAGAAGGAAAAGCGCGAGCGCCGATTACGGAGAAGATGGAGATTATTGAGGGGTAATTAGAAAGGCATTCTTGTTTTGAACAAGGGTGCCTTTTTTATTTAAATAATATTTGGCAGGTTTGTTATGAGAAACGTCAAATACATATGTTTATGTGGATTTTAAATAGTCTTGTAGATAGTGGGTGTGTGCAGTTATTTGCGTTAAAATAAATTCACTACGTATTTTGAAAGGACTGTCTTTATGTTACAAGCCGAAATTAAAGGGAAGTTTTATAGCAGTAGTGAAGATGTATTGACGTCATCTGTTATTGGAAGCATGCGTTATTTATCTTCACCATCTTTTTTTGTAGATTTATTAAACAGCAGCTTTAATTGGCACGGAGAAGCTTTACATATAGAGGGTAAAATTAAGAAAATAACCTTTTTATTTTGGGAAAGGTTAGAAAACAGTGAACCAGATGTTTTAGCGCTCTTAGAAAATGAAGATTCTACTTATCATATTGTGTGTATAGAAGCGAAGTTTTTATCAGGTAAGTCTAGTAAAGAAGATGAAACAGTTGATTTGATGGAGAGGAAGAATTTTCAACGTGATCAACTAGCAAGAGAATTGGAGGATTTACATAGCGATACTTTTTATAAATATGTTGCTATTCCTCCGTCAAAAGTAAAAGATATATCACTTATTTATCTGACAAACGATACAAGTATGCCCTGCGGAGAGTTATCGGACAGTGCCAATCATGCACGTTTATTGGAAGCGGAAAAAAAGATTTTTTGGCTCTCGTGGTCTATGATTTATAGTACGGTTTGCGAGTGGATTCCATATGGGACTGTGCAAGATCAATGCATTTTATATGACTTAAAGCTTTTACTAGAGAAAAAGGGATTAAATAGTTTTAGCGGATTATCAAGAGTAGAAGAAGTCCAAAAAAATTGTTGGGTATATTCAAAGGCAAGCTCACAATACAGGTGGGATGGTTTATCTGAAGTGGTATGTGACGTTTGGAAATATATGCGGAGAGGAAAATGATGCATGAGTACAAAGGATATTATGAAATTATCTATTCAAAATGTAAGGGAAGTTATTAATAATAGTATTTTGTTACTGCGAGATGTCGATAATATGCTGTCTAGGGAAGGATTAATACCGCTGTTTGGAAGTACATTAGGGACGGAAACGAGTAAGAACATAGGGCAGTCAATGGATCAAAATAGCTATAATACATTTTTTCCACAATTTATGTGTAGGGTGTATGTAGATAATAATGAATTACAACAAAATAGAATTGAAAAAGTGACTATTGTGAATGTGCAATTGTATCATGCGAATTGTCCATTATTATATCCTACCGTTATAGCTGGGATTTTTAAATTGCCCCGTACATTTACTGCACAAGAAATTAAACAAAAGGTAAACTACTGGTGGTTAAAACATGTTGCATTTGAATATTGTTCTTATGAGAAATTAAAATTTGATGGAACATCGATTACTGTAAGGCCTTGGGTAGAAGAAAAGAATGAAACTGAGGTTGTATTTTGGTGTCATGAATTGCATACTTTTGAGAACCAAGGTGATATAGAGAGGAAAATAGTTGAGCAGATAAGAGAGTATAAGAATTTCCCCACGTACACTAATGAGGGATGTTAATCCAGTAAGCTCAAGTATTGTTGAAATAAAAAAGGTGAATAAGTCGAGTAAGTTTGTTTAGTTCTCATGAAAGCTTGTTCCTCATCATACACTTTCTTAAGGGAAAGTGTAAGGAGGGAAAATAATGAGAGCAAGTGACGATAAAGCACTGCAATATGCGATTGCGGAAATTACGGAAATTGCGACTGGATTTGGGCTTGATTTTTATCCGATGCGTTATGAAATATGTCCAGCGGAAATTATTTATACATTTGGTGCATATGGGATGCCGACGAGGTTTTCACATTGGAGTTTTGGAAAGCAATTTTTTAGAATGAAATTACAATACGATTTAGGTCTTAGTAAAATATACGAACTCGTTATTAACTCTGATCCATGTTACGCCTTTTTATTAGATACGAACTCTTTAATTCAAAATAAACTCATCGTAGCGCACGTTTTAGCACACTGTGACTTCTTCAAAAATAATGTTCGTTTTTCAAATACGAAGCGAGATATGGTAGAGAGTATGGCGGCAACAGCTGATCGTGTGAAAGCATATGAGCATAAGTACGGAAAAGAAGAGGTAGAAACATTTTTAGATGCCGTACTTGCCATTCAAGAGCATATTGACCCATCACTTATGCGACCGAAACTCGCGTGGAGTATTGATGATTTAGAAGAGGAAGAAGTAGACAAGAAAAAGGCGTCGCAATACGATGATTTATGGAATTTAGATGACCGAAATAAAAAGAGGGAACGATCTAATATACGAAAAAAGAAGAAGATCCCACCACAGCCAGAGAAAGATTTACTCCTCTTTATTGAAGAATATAGCCGTGAGCTAGAAGATTGGCAGCGCGATATATTAACGATGATGCGCGAGGAAATGTTATATTTCTGGCCACAGCTGGAAACGAAGATCATGAACGAAGGCTGGGCGTCCTACTGGCATCAACGCATACTTCGTGAAATGGATTTAACATCTTCTGAAGCAATTGAATTCGCAAAGCTTAATGCGGGTGTCGTACAGCCATCCAAAACAAGTATTAACCCATACTACCTCGGTATTAAAATGTTTGAAGATATTGAAGAACGCTACAACAACCCGACAGAAGAAATGAAGCGACGCGGTGTAAAACCAGGATCTGGTCGTGACAAAATCTTTGAAGTACGCGAAATTGAATGGGACGTATCGTTCCTTAGAAACTACTTAAATAAAGAACTCGTCATGAGAGAAGATATGTACTTATTCCAGCGCCAAGGGAAAGAATATAAAGTAATAGATAAAGAGTGGGAACACGTACGTGATCAACTCGTAAATATGCGGACAAATGGAGGTTTTCCGTACTTAGTAGTAGAAGATGGAGACTACTTGAAGAACGGAGAATTGTACATTAAACATAGTTACGAAGGAATCGAGCTCGATTTAAAATACTTAGAAAAAGTATTGCCATACATCCATCAGTTATGGGGAAGGACGGTGCATATGGAGTCGATTGTGGAGAGTAAGGGTGTTGTGTTTTCTTATGATGGGAAGATGGTGCATCGGAAGTATGTGTGAAGGAAAGAACGGACATAGAATGCTATGTCCGTTCTTTTTTATTTGGAATAAAGTTAAATATGCTATTCTTAAAGAAAGGGAATTACATAGAGAAATGGAGCCATTCAAATGAGCAAAATAGGGGTATGGAAGGTAGATATTACGCCGCCTGTAGGTATTGATTTTGTCGGATATTATAGAGATACAGGAATTAATAATATTGAAGAACGTATTTATGGGACGGTCTTTGTTTTTGAAAAAGATGAGATGAAGACTGTGTTTATAAGTATTGATAATATTGGGATGTTAGTAGAAGATACGACGGTGATTCGTGAACGAGTAGCGAGTGAGCTTCATGTGCCATTTGAGCGAATAACGGTTGTTTATACACATACACACTCTGGTCCAGAAACGGTCGGTGATGATCCGCTAGTAAAGTCGTATAAAACAATTTTAGTAAATAATGTAGTGCAGGGTGCTGTTACTGCGAATAACAACTTGAGGTTATGTGAAGTTGGCTGGGGTGTTACGACAGGTGATATTGGAGTAAATCGAAGAGAGAGAACATCTGATGGAAAAGCAAGGATGGGAACAAATATAGAGGGTGTTGTAGATAAACGAATTGGTATGCTAGCAATAAGAGATGCTGAAACGAAAGAACTATGTGGGATTGTAGTGTTTTGTACTGCTCATCCGAATGTTTTAAAAGGTGATAGTGATGTATTATCCGCGGATTATCCTGGAATGACGAGAGAGATTCTTGAGAAAATAGTAAACTGTCCTGTTATTATTGTGCAAGGTGCTGCTGGTAATGTAAATGCGAAGTATCGTGGTTCAAGGGAAGCGTTAAAACAAATGGCTTACATGCTTAGTGGACATGTATTAACGCTGTTGCCAATAGTTACATATAGCCCAATTGTAAATTTAAGAACAATTTCGAGTACGATGCAAATGAAGTTGAAGGATATTCCTGAAATTGATGAGATACGAAAAATGGCCCAATTTGCTGAGCAACATTGGGGTGTGAATACTGATGAATGGCTTACTATCGTTTTAGAGAAACATCAGCAAAATATTCGGCAGTTAAGTATCGATTTAGAAGTTCAACTGTTTCAAATTAATGATGGTATGTGCTCTGGCATACCGATGGAACCTTTTTCGGAAACTGCGTTAGAAATAAAAGAGAGTCTTCAAAATGAATTAGCTTTCTTTGGTGGATATATGAACGGATATATTGGGTATTTACCAAGCAAAGAGGAGTATGCATATGGTGGATATGAAGTGGAGTTAAACCCTGTTGTGTATGGACCGGTTACGGGTTTATTGATGCCACCAGAAGAGGATACAGCGGATTTAATTGTACAGAAAGTTATAGAACTATACAAAAAAAGAACTTGGACATATCTAGGTTCTTTTTTGTTTCGAATTTGTGAACGAAAGAGATATGTATTGAAAATAATTTTTATATACTTTATTATATACCCATACGGGTATAAGTTATTTGTATGGATATACGATAATAATAAATAACATGGAGGTTTGAAATATGTCTAGAAAAATAGTTGTAGTAGGCGGAGTTGCTGGTGGAGCATCGGTAGCTGCAAGGCTTCGTCGCTTAAGTGAAGAAGATGAAATTATTATGGTTGAGCGTGGTGAATATATTTCATTTGCAAATTGTGGATTACCATACTATATTGGCGGTGTCATTACAGAAAGACAAAAATTATTAGTACAAACTGTTGAAAGGATGTCAAAGCGTTTTAATTTAGATATTCGTGTATTGAGTGAAGTAGTAAAGATTAATAAAGAAGAGAAAACAATTACTATAAAGAATGTAACTACAAATGAAACATATAACGAGGAATATGATGTTTTAATTCTTTCACCAGGGTCAAAACCAATTGTTCCACCTATTCCGGGTATTGAAGAAGCGAAGGCGTTGTTTACGTTACGAAATGTACCTGATACAGATCGTATAAAAGCGTATATTGATGAGAAGAAACCACGTCATGCGACGGTTATTGGTGGTGGATTTATTGGAGTTGAAATGGTTGAAAACTTAAGAGAGCGTGGAATTGATGTAACTCTTGTAGAGATGGCAAATCAAGTAATGCCACCAATCGATTATGAAATGGCAGCATATGTGCATGAGCATATGAAAAATCACAATGTTGATCTTATTTTTGAAGATGGTGTAGGTGCATTAGAAGAGGACGGAACTGTTGTACGTTTAAAAAGTGGTTCAATCATAGAAACAGATATGATTATTTTAGCAATTGGTGTACAACCAGAGAGTAGTTTAGCGAAGGATGCAGGATTAGCACTAGGAGTTAGAGGAACGATAAAAGTAAATGAGAAATTTCAAACATCGGATCCACATATATATGCAATTGGTGATGCGATTGAAGTGAAAGATTTTGTTACAGAAACAGAAACAATGATTCCTTTAGCGTGGCCGGCTAATCGTCAAGGTCGCATGTTAGCAGATATTATTCATGGTCATACGGATTCTTTATATAAAGGTACGATGGGAACTTCTGTAGCTAAAGTTTTTGATTTAACAGTTGCTTCGACGGGAGTAAATGAGAAAATATTAAACCGATTAAATATACCCTATGAGGTAGTACATGTGCAGGCAAGTTCTCATGCTGGGTACTATCCAAATGCTACGCCAGTGCTAATAAAATTAATTTTTAATAAAGATAGTGGGAAAATTTACGGAGCACAGGCTTTAGGACGTGATGGGGTAGATAAGCGTATCGATGTTATCGCAACGGCAATGAAGGCAAATTTAACTGTAATTGATTTACCGGATTTAGAATTATCATATGCCCCACCATATTCTTCTGCAAAAGACCCAGTAAACATGGTGGGGTATGCAGCAAGTAATATAGTAGATGGTTTTGTAGACACGGTACAATGGCATGAAATAGATCGTATTGTTGAAAATGGTGGATATCTTATTGATGTTCGAGAGCCTAATGAACTAAAGCAGGGAATGATTAAAGGTTCTATTAATATTCCGTTAGATGAATTACGTGATCGTTTGGATGAAGTGCCGGTGGATAAAGAAATCTATATTACTTGTCAACTTGGTATGAGAGGGTATGTTGCAGCGCGCATGTTAATGGAAAAAGGATATAAGGTAAAGAATGTAGATGGTGGTTTTAAATTATACGGGACAGTATTACCAGACCGTATTGTGTATTGATGTTTACCCTAATATTTACGGGCAGTGAATCTTCTACTTTAAAAATTGGTGGGAGATTGCTGTTCGTAAAATTAAGCTTTGTATAGGCTACAAAAAATAAGGATAGAAGTCTCACTTTATGCCTTTTTCACATGTAGGTTAAAAAATTAAAATTAAGGGGTTTACAAAATACCCTACAGGGTATAATATATTGTCATAAGTTATAAATAGTGACATAATGGTAATGAGGTGATTATAGAATGGAATACAATCAAGATATGAAAAATAGATTAAAACGTATTGAAGGTCAAGTTCGTGGTGTGCTTCGTATGATGGAAGAAGGAAAGGATTGCCGAGAGGTTATTACACAGTTAACGGCGTCTCGTTCTGCGCTTGATCGTACGATTGGACTTGTTGTTGGAACAAATTTAGAGCAATGTTTACGTGAGCAGTTTGAAAAAGGTAATGGTTCAAATGAAGATTTAATTAAAGAAGCTGTTCAATTACTTGTAAAAAGCCGATAATCTGTCAAACATAAGTGTTGACAGATTTTTAAAAACATTTCAATATACCCATACAGGTATATGTATATAAATTGTGGAGGAATCGATTATGAGTATAAAAGTGGATATGAGTTTAGATTGTAAAGGTTTGGCTTGTCCGATGCCGATTGTGAAGACGAAGAAGGCGATGGAGAGTTTGACGTCAGGTCAAGTGATTGAAGTTGAGGCAACAGATAAAGGATCTACGCTAGATATTCAAAGTTGGGCAAGTAAAGTAGGGCATCAATATATCGGGACGAAAGATGAGGGGGATAGGTTGAAGCATTATGTGAGGAAAGCACACGAGTATGAAGTGAATGAAGTTGTGAAATATCCTTATACAATTACGAATGCAGAATTACAGCCTATATTGTCTCGCGAGGAAGAATGCATTGTATTAGATGTTCGCGAAGCAGCGGAATTTGCTTTTGGTCATATTCCATCCGCTATTTCGGTGCCGTTAGGTGAGTTAGACATTGCTGTTTTAGATAGGGAGAAGCAAATTTATGTTGTTTGCAGAACAGGTAACCGTAGTGATGTAGCTTGCCAAATGTTGAAAGAGAAAGGGTATTCAAATGTGAAAAATGTCATTCCAGGTATGGTAGAGTGGCAAGGGAATATAGAGAAGTAGATTTTTTTGAATGAAAATATACCTATGGGGGTAATCGAGTGGACGTTAAACCGTTACAAGCAAAAGATGTTGCAGAGAAAGTTTTATTCGGAGAGTTGTTTATTTTAGATGTTCGTAATGAGACGGATTATGAAGAGTGGAAAATTGAAGGGAAACATATTTCTTCTATTAATAAACCATATTTTGATTTGTTAGATGGTGTGGATCATATTGTAGATGAATTGCCAAGAGAGAAAGAGATTTTAGTCGTATGTGCGAAAGAAGGTTCTTCGCAGTTTGTTGCAGAGCAATTGTTGGATGCTAGTTTCAATCATGTTTCCTATTTAGTTGGTGGTATGAAGGCTTGGAGTGAATATGTAAAGCCGTTAAAAGTAGGAGATGTACAGGGCGGAGGAAGTATATATCAATTTAACCGTCTTGGAAAAGGGTGTTTATCGTATATGGTCGTTTCAAATGGTGAAGCAGCGGTTATTGATGCGATCAGAACGGTTGAAGCATATGAAGATTTTGCGAAAGAGCATGGCGCTATTATTACGAATGTCATGGATACACATTTACATGCAGACCATATTTCTGGTGGTCGTAAGTTAGCTGAAAAAGTAGGTGGTACGTATTGGTTACCTCCAAAAGATGCGGAGGAAGTCGTTTTCTCATATGAACCGCTTGTAGAAGGTTCAGTTATTACGGTGGGGGGTACTAAAATTAAAATTGATGCACTATACTCACCAGGGCATACGATTGGAAGTACATCATTTATTGTAGAGGATTCTTATTTACTATCAGGTGATATTTTATTTGTAGATTCAATCGGGCGTCCAGATCTTGCTGGTAAGGCTGAAGATTGGGTGAGTGATTTACGAAATACGTTATATAAGCGATATAAGGAATTATCTCAAGAGTTAATTGTTTTACCAGCTCATTATTCAAAAATAAGTGAAATTGATGAGAATGGAATTGTAAGTGCTAATTTAAAACAATTGTTTGAAGTGAATGCAGGATTAAATATTAAAGATGAGGATGAATTCCGTAAAATTGTAACGGAAAATTTACCACCTCAGCCGAATGCTTATCAAGAAATTCGTCAAACGAATATGGGAAAAATTCATCCGAGTGTGGAAGAAGAGCGTGAAATGGAGATTGGTCCAAATCGCTGTGCAGTTCATGATTAATAATAAACTGGAGGAATAAATGATGAATATAAAACAAGTATTAGATGCAAAAGGTTTAGCATGTCCAATGCCGATTGTAAGAACGAAGAAAGCGATGGATGCTTTACAAACTGGAGAAGTGTTAGAAGTACATGTGACGGATAAAGGTTCAGTTAAGGATATTCCAGCGTGGGCAAATAAAGGTGGCCATGACATCGTAAAGCGTGCAGAGGAAGGCGATGTGTTGAAGTTTTGGATTAAGAAGGCGTAGTGAAGAAATCAATTTGTAAAGTGAAACTTTAATCAGTGGGGGTTTTGTCCATTCACCAAATTTTGAGGTGGGAGTCTTACTGTCCACAAATAGCGGGATAAATGCAGAGGGGGGTGGTTATATGAACACAATATTAAGTACGCTTTTCATTGTACTTGCTGCATGGTTTGTTATTTCACGCTTTTTATCGGTGAAAGGTGTTCAAAATATAAATGGAAAAGAATTGAAAAGTATAGTGGGGAAACAGGGAAAGTACTTTATCGATGTTCGTACAGTAGGTGAATATAGAGGGAATCATATGAAAGGCTTTCGGAATATCCCACTAAATGAGTTAGTTAGTAAGGCAAATCAATTAGATAAGAATAAGGAAGTAATCGTTATTTGCCAAAGTGGAATGAGAAGTAAACAAGCAGCGAAAATGTTAAAAAAACTAGGCTTTCAACATATTACAAATGTTTCAGGCGGTATGAATGCTTGTAATTAAGAAGGAGATGGGAAAAATGAAAGAAATGACTGCAAAAGAATTAGAAGAAAAATTGTTACGTAAAGAAGCAGTAAATATCGTAGATGTACGTGAAGTAGAAGAAGTAGCTGAAGGGAAAATTCCAGAAGCATGTAATATTCCACTAGGACTATTAGAATTTCGTATGCATGAGTTAAATAAAAATCAGGAATATATTATCGTGTGCCGTTCTGGCGGAAGAAGTGCAAGAGCAGTTCAATTTTTAGACAGTTACGGTTTTCAAGTGATAAATATGGTAGGTGGTATGTTAGCTTGGGAAGGTAAAGAGGAATAGGAAAATAAACGATTTTTTATAAATCTTTAAATACCCATATAGGTAATTTGAAGGAGGGACAGCATGGAACAACAGAAGAAAACAACAATCGTTTTATTTAGCGGAGATTATGATAAAGCGATGGCTGCTTATATTATTGCAAATGGCGCAGCGGCGTATGATCAAGAGGTGACTATTTTTCATACTTTCTGGGGATTAAATGCCTTAAGGAAAGATGAATATGTGAAAGTGAAGAAAACTTTTATAGAGAAAGTCTTTGGAAAGCTGATGCCGCGTGGTGCTGATAAAATGGGATTATCTAAAATGAATTTTGCTGGTATGGGACCAAAGATGATTAAAGGTATAATGAAAAAACATAACGCCATGCCTTTGCCAGATTTAATTGATTTGGCGAAAGAACAAGGTATTAAACTTGTAGCTTGTCAAATGACAGTAGATTTATTAGGGTTAAAAGAGGAAGAGATTATGGAAGGGGTAGAGTTTGCTGGAGTAGGAGCATATTTAGCCGATGCTTCGGATGGGAATGTAAACTTATTCATTTAGATTACCTTCTATTTAGAAGGCGGGGGACATAAGGTGAGTTTAGTTGTATTACTTTTTATAATTGGGTTTGTAGGATCGTTTATATCAGGAATGGTTGGGATTGGCGGCGCGATTATTAATTATCCGATGATCTTATATATTCCAGTACTGCTAGGATTTACTGGCTATACGTCACATGAGGTGAGCGGTATTACAGCGGTACAAGTATTCTTTGCAACTTTTGCAGGCGCATGGGCCTATCGGAAAAGCAATGATATGGATAAAACGCTAGTTGTGTATATGGGCGCTAGTATATTAATAGGAAGTTTCATAGGGAGTTTTGGCGCAAATCTATTAAATGAACATGCTGTAAATGTTGTTTATACAGTATTAGCAACTATTGCGGCTATAATGATGTTTGTGCCGAAGCAAAATAATAGTGGCGACGTGAAATATAATAAATGGTTAGCAAGCTTGTTAGCGTTCGTTGTAGGGGGAGCTTCAGGCATTATAGGAGCTGGAGGTTCTTTCCTATTAGTGCCGATTATGCTAGTTATTTTAAAGTTACCGATACGGGCGACGATTGCAACATCAATTGCAGTCACGTTTATTTCGTCCATAGGAATTACTACAGGAAAAGTGATTACTGGGCAAGTAGTTATGATTCCAGCTCTTATTATTGCGGTTGCCAGCATCTTTGCTGCGCCGCTTGGGGCACGAGTCGGTAAAAGGATGAATCAAAAAGTACTGCAATATATGTTATCGATTTTAATTGTAGGTACTGCTGTTAAGATGTGGATTGATATGATATTGAAGTAAAAAGGATGGCGCTGCTTGCAGCCCATCCTTTTATTTATGCCCAAATAACTTTCATTAAGTTTTTATATTCGTCATGTGCTAACTTATACAGCATTCTCGTATGTTCAAAGACAAGTGCTGGATTAAAGTTTGGTTCTGAGAATGCAAGAGATGTTGAAATATCAATTGCATTTTGCTTGTTTAGTGTGAATTTTGCAAATCGATAAGATGTGTTTAATTCATTGATGACATGTAAAATGTCATTTGTTGATGTTTCATCAGGTACATGAGCAACATTGAAGCAGTATATATCCACAGTAGGATTTTCGTTTTCGAAAGCAGCGATAAGTTGAATTTTTGCGCCAGCTTCTGTTTCTAATCCTACTGAAAAATGTACAGAACCATCATTTTCATCTATATTTTCTTCCATGTATATATCGTTTGATTTTAAGTAGTCTTTAAAATCTGAAATGTTATGTTTTACTGCAGCTTTCATATGTATGAGCCCCCTGGTAATTGGAATAGATTACTATCATTTATTATAATTTAAAAATATTAAAAAAGATAGTTAGAAAGTTCTGATTTTTAATTTTGAAGGAATAAAAAGAAGCAGTGCTCTACCTCCATAGAGCACTGCTTCTATATTATTCATTTTCATTAGATGATGTTTCTGTATCTTCATTACTATTTTTATTTTTTACTTCATTGTTGCTTGATTCGTGTTCGCTCGTATTTTCAGAATCAGATTCTTTCGTTTTCTCTGAGCTTGTGTTTTCAGAATTAGATTCTTTTGTTTTCTCTGAACTTGTATTTTTTGAATCAGAGTCATTTTTTGTATATGCAGGTAGTCCAAGGTGAGTACGAAGTTCGTTCGTAACCTTTGCTAATTCTTTTTGATCCGGATTGTAGTAATATGTTCGGCCGCCGCCAGCAGATTTGCTACATGTATCATCACCTTTTGCCATATAGCAGTCTTCACCTTGAAGTTGTAATTTCTCAATTTCTGAATCCGATCCATATTTATAGAATGAAAGCATATCATCGAATGTTAAGTTTGTAACGAATTGTCCGTTAATATCATCAATGATGTTTCCAACTTTTGTTACAGACCCAACGCTTGTTAGTTTCTTTAAAATTGCTTCAATGACAAGTTGCTGACGTTGACCACGCATCGCATCACTATCGATGTGCCTTGTTCTAGCAAGAGCAAGAGCCTCTTCGCCATTTAACTTTTGAACACCTTTTTTCAGGTGAATTGCCTCAGCAGTATCATTGCTATCTTGCTCAGTAAATTCAACTGGTACATCAACTTCAATACCACCTAAGTCATCGACAATTTTTATAAATGATTTAAAGTTAAATTTTACAAAGTAATCGACAGGAACATTCATTAATTTTTCAACTGCATCAATGCTTGCTTGTGGTCCACCGTTTTTGCCGTTCTTAGCAGAACCGTATGCATGAGCGTGTGTTATTTTATCTTTTTTCTTTTCAACTGGAATATAAGTATATGTGTCTCGTGGAATACTTAATAGTTTCACAGTTTTGCTATCTTTATTAAACGTTGCAAGTAATAGCGCATCTGTTCTTATAGCTTCACCATACTCTTTTCCTCGGACATCGCTTTCATCAACACCCATTATTAAGACAGAGACATTATTCGTAATAGGTTTTACAGCTTTATCACGTAAATCAGATTTATCACCGCGCGCTAAATCGTGTGCGGCATTTCGCATAGCAGAATCTGCTTTATTTACTAAAAACCAAGTATAACCGCCACCTACTATTAAAAAGAATAGAATAACGCTTATAATAATTTTTGTTTTTTTCTTACTTTTTTTCGGTTTATTGCGTGTATTTTCTTGCAAAGATGGGTTTTGCTCCATTTCTTGTACTCCTTCATTTGGATTGAAATACGACACTCACATCCACTTATTATAATGAAATTTAGCGAAAAAAAACATTACAAATCATTTACATTTCGTAAAAATTCAATTTATTTATAAAAAGTCAGATTTTCTATATGTTATTTTTCAGATGTAGAATAAGTATATGTTTTTTTAGTAGAAATGAAAATATGTATTGTGAGAAAGTGATAGAGAAGTAAGATTTGTTGGAATATAGCCAAGAAGAAATGGGTATTCTTCTTTATTTTTTCTATATAATAAAGAAGAATTTTACGGATAAAGGAGAAAGAGCATAATGAATCATACATCATTCCGAGCAATTGTTGTGAACGAAACAAAAAATCATCAGTTTGAAAGAAAAGTTGTTGAGAGAGAAGTAAGTAGTTTACCTGAGGGAGATGTACTAATACGGGTTCATTATTCTTCATTAAATTATAAAGACGCCCTTTCAGCTACTGGGAATAGAGGTGTTACGAGAACATATCCTCATACGCCAGGAATTGATGCGGTGGGAGAAGTTGTGAGTAGTGAAGATGACTCCTTTAAGATAGGAGATCAAGTCATTGTAACGGGATATGATTTAGGTATGAATACTTCTGGTGGTTTCGGTGAATATATTCGTGTACCATCGTCGTGGATCATTCCTTTGCCAGAAGGAATGTCTTTAAAGGAAAGTATGATGTATGGGACGGCAGGTTTTACAGCGGCGTTATCGGCATATAAGCTTATTGGAGCAGGAATTACGCCTAGTATGGGAGATGTTTTAGTAACGGGTGCTACAGGCGGCGTAGGTAGTGTAGCTGTTAGTATTTTAAGTAAGTTAGGATTTAACGTAGTAGGAGCAACTGGGAAAATGGAAGAAGAAGAGATGTTACTACGTTTAGGAGCAAAAAAGGTGATTCGCCGCGCGGAATTGAATGATGAATCAGGAAGACCGATGCTTAAAGGGATATACGCTGGGGTTATTGATACTGTAGGCGGAAAGATGCTCGAAACAGCTTTGAAATTGGTGCGATATGACGGTTGTGTAACGACATGTGGAAATGTGGCAGGGCATGAATTACACACAACAGTATATCCGTTTATTTTACGAGGCATTAGCCTTATAGGGATAGATTCCGTACAATGTCCGGTAGATGTGAGAAGAGAAGTGTGGACATTATTAGCGAATGAGTGGAAAAACAAAGAGTTACTATCTTATATAGAAGAATGTACATTAGAAGAATTAGATGAGAAGTTTACACTTATATTGCACGGAAAGCTAAAAGGAAGAACAATTGTAAAAATGAAATAAGAAAAGAGACGCGATTTTTAGCGTCTCTTTTCTTATTTATAATGATTGTTTTAAATTGATTTTTCCTTGTTCGCCTAAAACACCGTCAGCGATATTTACAGCGTGATCACCAATACGCTCTAAGTTACTTACCATATCAACGAAGATGATACTTGCATCGCCTGAACAGCTGCGTTCGTTTAGACGTAATACGTGACGTTTACGAAGGACACGTTCCATTTGGTCAATTTTGCGTTCTTTTGCAATAACTGTTTGTGCTAGTTCAGTGTCAAAGTTTGTTAAAGCATCGATTGCATCTTGTAATGTTGAAATTGTTAATTCAAGCATTTCATTTAATTCAGCTAGTGCTTCATCTGATAGTGAAACACGGTTTGAAATTTGGAAATCTACAAGTTCTACAAGGTTTTCTACATGATCACCAACACGTTCAATATCTCCGACAACACCTGCTAGAACAGAATGTTTTTCAGAATCTGTAGATGAAAGTGGTTTTTCTGATAGTAAAACTAAATACTCGGTAATTTTTTTATCTAAATTGTTAATAGCTCCTTCTAATTGAGTAGCCATGTTAGCGTGTTTTTTGTCTTGTGTATTTAAAAATTGGTTTGCTTCTTTTAATCCATATAATGAAAACTCAGCCATACGAACAATTTCTTTTTGCGCTTCTGTTAGTGCGATAGCAGGAGATTGTTCAATAAAGATTGGATTTAAATGTTGCGGTTTGAAATCAATAGCAGAATCTTCGCCGCGAATAAGTTTTGTTACAATCCATGCTAATACAGCGATGAATGGGAATTGAATAATTGCATTTGTTACGTTAAATGTTCCGTGGGCAAATGCGATTGTCATTTCTGGATTTAAGTTTAATGACGTTTGGAAATATTGAATTAAATTTGTAAATGGTACTAATAAAATCGTAAAGATAACCGTGCCGACGATATTAAAGATAACGTGAACTAATGCTGCACGTCTTGCTGCAATAGAAGTACCGATTGCTGCTAATACAGCTGTAATTGTTGTACCGATATTATCACCGAATAATACAGGAAGGGCAGCTTGTAAATCGATTGCACCTTGACCGAATAGTTCTTGCAAAATACCGATTGTCGCACTTGAACTTTGTACAACTAAAGTGAAGACTGTACCGACAACAATACCTAAAAATGGGTTATCACTCATGCTAACCGTTAGTTCTTGGAATGATTCTAAAGAGCGAAGAGGTTTCATTCCTGAGCTCATTAATTCTAAACCGAAGAATAACATACCAAAACCGAATATAACTTGACCTAAAGAATGTACTTTTTTATTTTTAAAGAAGAATAGTAAGATAGCTCCAACTGCCATAATTGGAAGAGCGTATTCTCCGATTTTAATTCCGATAATAAATGCAGTAACTGTTGTTCCGATGTTCGCGCCCATAATAACACCAATTGCTTGTCTTAATGTCATAAATCCGGCACTTACAAGTCCGACTGTTAAAGCGGTTGTTCCTGAACTTGATTGGATTAATACAGTAACTAACATACCTGCTAGTACACCCATAAGTGGGTTTGTTGTAAAGCGATCTAGAATATCGCGAAGACGATCTCCAGCTGCTTGTTGCAGTCCATCGCCCATGTATTTAATCCCGAATAAGAAAATACCTAATCCACCAATGAACTGGAAGATCATATCTTGAATATTATATTCCACGCATTCCACTCCTTAAATTTCATGTACGATGTAATTATTAACTAAACCTTGAGACACTGTAAACGGTTTGCTAGTAAAATTTACACTAAATTTACAAAGAGGTGAAAAGTTTACAATTCTTTAAAGAAACAGCTGTATTTAATTGGTTTTTTTGATGATATATCTAATCAGTTTGTAAAGAAGTCGCATTTGTAACACTATTTGTGGATAGTAAAAATAGGAGAGGTAAACTATCAAAATTGGATGGGCTAAGTAAAATTTCACCTTATTTATAATGATGGTTCTTTGCATATTTTTTGATTAAAGTTAGAAAAATATGTAGGGGAGGTGTGAAATGAATGTATTAAATGAAAGTGAAAAAAGATTGAATTACTTACAACAATAAAAAAGAGCAATTCGCATATGAATTTGCCCTGGTTTTTTATGTTGAAAAAGTCTGAGTACGTCGTATTGTAAAAAACTAGGTGAGGCGTTTTTCTTTTAGCATTAATGTCCGTTATCTTGCACATTAATGACGACATTTCCCTTCTTGTGTCCTTCTTCAACATATATGTGAGCTTCAATAATTTCCTCAAAAGTATATTGTCTATCGATGACCACTTTTATCTTATTGTTCTCTACAAGTTCTTTAAGAAAATCTAATGCTTCGGAAGTTTCAGGTACATTTTGACTTAATATAAGTCTTTTTTGACTTGTTAATTTAGTCCATAGCATTTGGGCGCTTGGTAACGGTTCAACGATATTTATATAGGTACCATCCTTTTTTAACATGTTAATACAATCTGAAAAGGAGCTCTTATTTACTGCTTCAAAGATAACATCATAAGTTTCGTCTGTAGTAGAAAAATTTTTTGTGGTGTAATCAATTACTTCGTCAGCTCCTAGAGATTTTACTAATTCTAAATTTGAGTTACTGCACACCCCTGTAACTTTTGCGCCGAAATACTTGGAAATTTGTACTGCATAACTTCCGACACTTCCAGAAGCTCCGTAAATAAGAACGTTTTGGCCGCTTCGAACATTAGCTTTCCTTAGGAAAAATAAGGCTGTACGTGCTCCAATTGGAATGGCTGCAGCTTCTTCATAGGTTATATTGGAGGGCTTCGTGCATACTGGTCCATCTTCAGATATACAAATATACTCAGCATAAGAACCGAAATTTGCTTGGGTAGCAGCAAAAACTTGGTCTCCTGCTTTAAAACGCGTAACGTTTTTTCCCACTGATTCAACTTCACCAGCTAATTCCATTCCTAGTATTTGTTTTTTCGGTTGTTTGAAACCAAGTGCGATTCGAGCAGGTAGCCAAACAGAAGAGGGAACCGTAAAACTTCTTGAACGAATATCTCCTGTTGTTACGGTTGTCGCTTTTATTTTTACTAGTATTTCGTTTTCTTTAGGAGTAGGTTTCTCTACCTCTTTCAGTTGGAGAACGTCAGGGGGACCGTATTTTGTGTACATTATTGCTTTCATTAAGTTTCCTCCAATTCGTTCTATATATTAATATCATACGAAAAACATGAATAAATAGAACAGCGGTTCACCTTTCAATATAATGAAAAAAGCAGTGTGATTTTTTTAGAATCCACTGCTTTTTTGTTTGTGTATATATGATTTTTTTAGTTTAAGTAATTTGAAAAAGAACGAATTAACATTACCCAACGGCTTTTTCGTTTGTTTTATCCCCCTGTTTTTGCTTCCGTAAGCTTGTGATGTAAATGAAAAGAAAAGCGATAAGTAATAGCGAGGAATAACGATATACTGTTGCATAGTTTGTAAAGTGTGCAATGAATCCAAACATAATCGCTCCAGCGCCAATTCCAAGGTCAAATGCGGAGAAGAATGTAGCTGTTGCAACTCCTCGTCGGTGCGGTGCTACTCGGTCAATCATCCATGCTTGTAGTGCAGGTTGAATTGCTCCAAAACCACTTCCGTAACACGCTGCCGCAATAATTAAGCTTGGAATTGTAGTCGTATATGACAATAAAATAATGCCTATAAACGTTATAATAACCCCTGGAATGATAACGAATGTATGGCCTTTTGCATCATATAGTTTTCCGGAAAATGGACGTGTCACAGCAATCGCAAGTGCGTTACACAAAAAGAAGAGACTAATATCAGCAATACCGACTTCTGTAGCGAATAGTGTGATAAAGCTTCCGATTCCTCCGTACATTAATGTAATACATAATATTAATAATGAAGGAAGTAAAGCTTTACGTTCAATAAATCCATCGAGAAATGTACCAGATGATTGCTTTGGTGGTTGTTTCGTTTTTTTGATTTGAAGTAGTTTTGTTAGTATTAATGAAATGATTGTGCATGAGAGCGCACATAAAAATAGAACGTTGAAATTATATGTTTGCATAAGCCATAGTCCGATTAATGGACCGAGAGCCATTGCAATTGTTCCAGAAAGGCCAAAATATCCCATGCCTTCTCCGCGACGAGCTGCTGGAATTAAATCAGAAACGACAGTTCCATATGTAGTCGTTGTGATGCCGAAACCAGCTCCGTGTAAAATACGAACGGCAAGCAAGAGAAAGATGGTGGAGGCGAAAAGGTAACTGCCCATAGCAAGTAAACAAATAGCAGTACCGATCATTAAAATAATTTTTTTATTGAATTTCTGCAAGGCATTTCCAGTTAACGGTCTAACAAAAAGTGCCGCAACGGTAAACATGCCGACAACAAATCCGATATTGGAACTTGTGCCACCAATTTCTTTCACATAAACAGGCAAGGTTGGAATTAACATTTGAAACCCTAAAAACATACATAAGTTTGCTAGAATTAGCGCAACAAACTCCTTTGTCCATAACGGTTCTCGCTTTACGAGTATTGCTTCTCCCATATATTCATCCCCTATATAAAAGTTTTCTCTTTTCTTTTGAGTATATGTATTGGTCAACGTAGCAGTCAAGGAAGGTGTCTTGAAAACGGATAACAATTTTTAAGGTAAAAAACTGACAAATTTGTGTAAAAGCTACACAACTATGAAAAAAAGATGTAAAGTATAGATGTATAGACTTGTAGTTGTTAGGAATGATAGAAATTGTTTTTTCTTTAAAGAAAGCGGATTCAAAAGGTAGTGAATGAGAAGGGGAGATATACTTTTTCACTACATACATTTGAAAAGGTTTACAAAATGATGAAGAAAGAGGCGTGTACATATGAGACGATTAGGTATTTCTATTTATCCAGAACATTCAACAGTAGAGAAAGATAAGGAGTATTTAACGTTAGCAAGTAAATACGGATTTACACGTGTATTCACATGTTTACTATCTGTGGATGGGGAAAAAGAGAAAATAGTAGAAGAGTTTAAAGAAACGATCTCTCATGCGAATGCATTAGGGTTCCAGGTGTTAGTTGATATTAGTCCATCTGTTTTTGAGCAACTAGGTATTTCGTATAATGATTTATCGTTCTTCCATGAGCTAGGTGCGTACGGTATTCGTTTAGATGTTGGTTTCTCAGGATTAGAAGAATCAATTATGACGCACAATCCATATGGTTTGAAAATTGAGATTAATATGAGTAACGGCACGAAATACGCAGATAACATTATAAGTTATAGACCAAATCGTGAGAATTTAATTGGTTGTCATAACTTTTATCCGCACCGTTATTCAGGATTATCGTATGATCATTTCATTAAATGCTCGAAACAATTTAAAGATTACGGCATGAGAACAGCTGCATTTATTTCATCATTTGATGCAACATATGGACCTTGGCCAGTAACAGAAGGATTATGTACACTAGAGCAGCATCGTGAATTACCGATGACAACACAGGCGAAGCACTTGTTTGCAACAGAATTAATTGATGATGTTATTATTGCGAATGCGTATGCTTCAGAAGAAGAATTACAAGCGCTAGGTGCATTAAATAAAGAGAAACAAACATTTGATATAGGACTATATGATACAACGACAGAATTAGAAAGAATTATTGTGTTAGATGAACCGCATTTTTATCGCGGAGATGTGTCTGAATATATGATTCGCTCTACACAAAGTCGTGTGAAATATAAAAAAGAAGAGTTCAAACCTCATAATACGCGTGAAATTAAGCGTGGTGATCTGTTAATTGATAATGAGCAATATGGTCAGTATAAAGGTGAATTACAAATCGCATTAAAAGATATGGTGAATACAGGGAAAACAAATGTAGTTGGTCGAATTGTAGAGGAAGAGATTTTCTTATTAGACTATTTACAAGCATGGGATAAATTTGGATTTACATTAAAGAAATAGAGAAAGTAAAGAGCTATGACAAAGTGCATCAGCGATTAAATTCTATTTTAGAGGGGTTGTTAGAAGAGAAATCAATGTTAAATTGAGCTTTTTAGCGAGCCATTTATATGTATCAACGAAGACTTCCCAGTACGTGAAAGCGTGCTGCAGGAGAGAGAGCAGGTTGTAATTGGTAGTAACTCGTTCGGAAAGTATAAAGGTGAACTACAAATCATCTTGAAAGAACTGCCGATAGATGAGTGGAAGAAATATCATCGGTACAATTGCGGAAGAGGAACTGTTTTTCCTTTATGTAGGAGCTTGGACGCAATTTACTTGTGTGGAATAGGAGAGGTAGGAGAGGATGCTATGGTGTCCTCTTTTTTCTGTTGAAATAGTAATCTATCGTATATAGAATTCAAAGGGATAGATTTAGCTTGGACGGGAGAGAAGGAGATGGTAGATTCATAAAAAAAGAGTCAGCCTCACGTTGAGACTGACTCTTTTATATAGCAATTAGTTTAAAATTTTCACTGTAACTGTTTGACGTCCCCAGTTACTTGATGTGCCTTTATCTGGCATTAAAACGTCAATTTTATTTCCTTTAATAGCGCCACCAGTATCACCAGCGATTGCTACTCCGTAACCTTCAACCCATACTTTTGAACCTAATGGAATGACACTTGGATCAACCGCAATTAGTTTCATGTTTGGATTAGCTGTTAAGTTATGACCCATAGCTGATTTTACTTGATCTCCTGCTTTGTAACCATTTTCAAGTGGATCTGCTGTGTAAGCTGTTGCTACAACTTGGAATTCACGAGAAGATGATGGTGCACTTGTTTCAGTTTCTTTTGCAACAGGTTGTTGTGTAGCTGGTTTTTGAGTTTTAGCCGCTTCACGAGCATTAGCTGTTTCTTGAGCCTTAGCTGCTTCACGAGCCTCAGCCGCTGCTTGAGCCTTAGCTGCTTCACGAGCTTCAGCTGCTGCTTGAGCTTCAGCCGCTTCACGAGCTTTAGCTGCTTCCTCGGCTTTAACTGCTGCTTGAGCTTCAGCTTCTGCCTGAGCTTTAGCTGCTTCACGAGCTTTAGCTGCTTCCTCGGCTTTAACTGCTGCTTGAGCTTCAGCCGCTTCTTGAGCTTTAGCCGCTTCTTGAGCTTTAGCTACTTCTTGAGCTTTAGCTGCCTCCTGAGCTTTAGCTGCTGCTTGAGCTTCAGCCGCTTCACGAGCTTTAGTTGCTTCTTGAGCTGTAGCTTTTGCTTGAGCTTCAGCTGTCTCCCCGGCTTTAACTGCTTCACGAGCTTTAGTTGTATCTTGAACTTTCGTTACTTTTTCAACCTTAACGGCTGGTTGAACTTTAACTGGTGCTGTACCCGTTAAGTAAGGAACATGTACATAAGCTGTTTTGCCGTTATATTCAAATTGGATCCAATCATTTTGTACTTGGTGAGTTGTTTCGATTACATCATCTTTTTTCAATTTACCAAGAATTTCTGAGTCTGTGTTTGCACCAGAACGAACGTTTAATACGTCAGCTGTTACGTAGTAAGTGTCTTTTGTGTAGTCAGCGCTTATGAAAGCTTCTTTACCACTATTTAATTTAACTTTTGACCATCCGTTTTCTGTATGTAAAACATTTACTTTATATCCGTCTAATAATTTTCCGACAACTTTTGATTCAGTAGTTGGGTTTTCTCGTACATTCAGTACATCAGTCGTTACGATAGTTTCTGCTTTAGCAGATGTTGCGAAAATCCCAAGACCAAAAACCGCTGCTGTTGCTATACCCATAAATTTTTTCATAATAGCCTCCATTGCATTTGTTTTCGTTGACCTCATTATAGCAACCATTATTTTCTTATTTGCGAAAAACATAGAATTACAAAGCTTTCGTAACGGAGCGTTAATATTCTGTAATAATTCCATTAATATCCTGATAGCGGTTTCTTCTAGTTTTTTTGGGGGATTAGAGCATGTTAAACACAAAATGAACAGTATTTCAATTTCTATAACATTAATAATATTTCAGTAGTATTTCTAATTGTTTTCTGTAGTGTTACAAAAATAGTGTATTTTACCGTTGGAATGAAAAAATAGTTATGGAATAATAATCTTTTTGGCTGTAGAAATATATAAATGAGGTGAAATCTAGTGAAATATCGATATAATTGTTACAAAATCAGTCGAAGTATGGAAAAAATTACGCCTTGTATTTTGCTTGTTACATATTATTTTTGCAATAATAGGATCCGATAATAGCCTTAGTACTTATAAATAATGAAGAGTAATAGAAAGATAGCTGTACGTGAAATATATATAATAGAAGAAACATGAAAAAAACGTAGGAGTGCAAACTCCTACGTTTTTTTATTTATTCATATCGTAAACATTCAATTGGATCAAGTTTTGCAGCTTTGTTAGCTGGTAGTAGACCGAATGCAATACCGATTAGCATTGAGATACCTACTGAAAGAAGTCCAAGTTCTTTTGAGATAACAAGTGGCCATCCGGCAAAGATTGAGACGATCCAAGCGAAGAAGATGCCGAGCATGAATCCGATGAAACCACCGAGTCCCGTTAAAATACAAGATTCAATTAAGAATTGCATTAATACTTTACCACGTGTTGCACCAAGTGCTTTACGAATACCGATCTCACGTGTACGCTCTGTTACAGATACGAGCATGATGTTCATTACACCGATACCACCAACAAGTAAGGAGATAGCAGCGATACCACCGAATACCATTTTCATCATACCGATTGATTCGTCTAGTTGCTTCGTAAAGTCACCCATATCTTGCGCTTCAAATTTATGCTCAAATTTAGGAGCTTTCATTTCATTTAAAACGGAAACGGCTTGTTTTTCTACACTTTTACGTTCTGCTGGAGAAACTAGTGTTAGTTTTACAGTTTCATATTCAGTTACTCCAGAAATGACAGGAGCGTTTTCAATAGATGTATAACCTTCAGCCATAGCCATTCCGAAATCATTTTTTGTTTCATACACACCGACTATTTTATACGGTTTTCCTTTTATATCGGCGTATAAATTTGATTCCCAACTATTAAACAATTTATTGAAAGCTTCTTCATTTAATATAATCGCAGGAATTGCTTGGTTTAATTCACTATCGTTTAATTCACGACCATGAACTAATTTTAGCTTTTCATCTGTCATAAAGCTACCGGTTCCACCTTTTAAGTTGAGAGAGGTAGTTTTTGATCCAGCTGAAGCGTTGATTTGCATATTCACATCTGGATAAACATCTTTAACACCTGGCACAGTTTGAAGACGTTTCAGCATATCAGCTGTAATTTTAGCACTATCTGTTCCAAAGTCGGGATTGCTGTAGAAAATCGTTACTTCATTATCTTTTCCTTGGCCTAATTCTTTTTTAAACTTTGCGTTTGTACCATCACCCATTGAAATGATAGTAATAATAGCGCTAATACCGATAATAATCCCCAGCATTGTTAAGATAGAGCGCATTTTATGAGCAAAGATAGAGGAAAGGGCCATGCGTATATTTTCGCTCGTGTTCAAAATTAACCTCTCCAATCTTGGACGATATTTCCGTCACGAATTACAATTTGGCGTGCAGCTGCTTCCCCAATTTCACGATCGTGGGTAATCATAATGATTGTTGAGCCTTGTTTGTTTAATTCGTAAAAGAGGTCCATAATTTGTGTACTTGTTTTCGTATCAAGTGCACCCGTTGGTTCATCGGCTAAGATGAATTTTGGGTTATTTACGATTGCACGTGCGACTGCGACACGCTGCTTTTGTCCACCTGATAATTCGTTCGGTAAGTGAGTAGCACGATCGGCTAAGCCGACTTTCGTTAAAGCGGCTAATGAGCGCTCACGTCTTTCTTTTTTATCGACTCCAGCGTAAATAAGAGGTAGTTCTACATTTTGAAGTGCTGTCAGTCTCGGTAGTAACATAAAGTTTTGGAATACAAATCCGATCTCTTTATTACGAACACGTGCAAGTTCTGTTTCAGACATGTTTGAAATGTTTTGACCAGCTAGTTCGTACGTACCTGTCGTTGGTTTATCTAAACAACCGATAATGTTCATTAAAGTTGATTTACCAGAACCAGATGGTCCCATAATGGAAGTGAATTCTCCTTGGTTTAGTGTTACGTCAATTCCGTGTAAAATTTGCACGGACTCTGCACCGTTTTGGAAGGATTTCGTGATGCTTTTTAAGTTAATCACTGGGCGACAACCTCCATACCATCTTTTAAGTCTTTTTCAGGTTTAGAGATAATTTCTTCTCCTTTTTTCAAGCCAGCAACTTTTGCTTCGCTATCTGTCTCGAACTCAACCGTAACAGCTTGTTCTTTCGCCTTACCATCTTTTACAACGAAGACAACATTTTTGTCTCCTTTTTTCACAATACTGCTCTTCGGAACAACTGTACCAGTTGCTTCGCCAGATTTACTTGTTACGTAAACGTGGAAGCCGTTTTGTAATTCTTCACTGTTATCTAATGTGACAGTGAATTGATAGTTAGAAACAGTTTTATTTTCGTCCATACTCTTTAATGGTGTAGAACCGATTTCTGTTACTTTTCCTGTCCAAGTCTTACCAGCGATAGTTTTTGATGAAACAGTTACTTCTTGCCCAACTTTCATACTAGCAAGCTCATATTCAGAAAGTTGACCTTTTACTTTAAATGGACCAGCGTGACGAAGTGTAATGCCGCTCATACCTGTTTTTTCATCAGCAGTTTTCACGATATCATCAATTACGCCATCAGCAGGGCTTGTTACAGTAAGAGTATTTACTTTCTCTTTTGCTGCTTTAATCATTTCATCAGATTTTTCAACTTCAAACTTTTTCATTTCAAGTTGTGATTCTAATTGTTGCACTTCGATTTCCGATGCTTTTAATGCTTCCTGAGGAAGACCGGCATTTTTATCTTTTTGTAATTTTTGTTTCGCTGCATCAATTTGTTTTTGATACAATGTTACTTCTTTTTGTGCGATTTTTTTTTGCATTTCTGCTTCCGTTACACCTTGTGTAGCTGTAGGGTCATTATATTTAAACAGGAGCTGACCTTTTTTCACTTCATCCCCTTTTTTAACAGCTAATTCGTACGTACCTTTTGTTGGATCGAATGAAATAGTTTCAATTCCATTTGGGATTACTTCGCCGCCAAATTTTTGTGCATTTTCAATTTGTTTTTCTGTAACTTTATAACTGCTATATGCCATTGCTACTTCTGAACTACCGCCAGCAAATGCAAAGTATGATCCTGCTGCAATTCCGATTGCTACTACACTAGTAATTAACACTTTATTTTTCTTCTTCATCTATTTATCACCTTTTCGTCCGTTTTAGTATCTACATTAAGTATAGAAGAGGTGAAGAATCTGACAAATCGTTTTAGCTTACAATAACCTTACAATTTTGTAAGGTATGGATATCTAGATGTAAGGTAGAGGCTGTCCTAGTCTAAGCAAATGAATTGACTCATTGTTTCTTTCCTACAATAATATTGTATGAAGGAGAGGAGGAAGGAAGATGGAAGTTTATTTTAGTGCGCATCCATTAGAACCATTTATTCCATACTCAAGGCAACATGCCATTATATTATTTATTATGTTGGTGGGGATATTTTTTCTATATCAATATCAAGATGTATTACGTCAAAGTGAGTGGAATATAACGGTTCGATATGCGATTGCATTTCTATTTATAGGGAGTGAGATCGGACTTCATATATGGGAATGGAAAGCAGGGATTTTTGAACTAGGTACTTCATTACCATTTGAGTTATGTACGATTAGTTTATTATTAGCGTCGATTATGATTGTAACGAAAAGTTATCGAATATATGAGATTGTCTTTTTCACAGGAATTATCGGTGCATCACAAGCTATTTTAACACCAAACTTGCAGTATGCTTTTCCGCATTTTCGCTTTATAGAATTCTTCATTGCACATGTATTACTCATTTGGGCACCGCTCTTTATGACGTGGGTAGAAGGATATAGACCGACCTTGCAATCTATTAAACGTACGATGATATTTTTAAACATAATAATTCCAATCGTTTCATTCGTGAATTATAAAACAGGCGGTAATTATATGTTTTTAGCTCATAAGCCAGAAACGGCTTCATTACTCGATATGTTAGGGCCACATCCTTACTATATTATTTCATTAGAAATTGTAGCGCTTATTGGATGTTTCATTTTGTATATGCCGTTTTCAAAAAGTGAAAAACATGTGCATAAAGAATCACTAGGATCATAACCTAGTGATTTTTTTGTTGTGAATATTTACAATTCAGAAAATTAAGAATAAAATTAAAGGGTAAATTATATAGAGAGAAGGGGGAAAATGGTAAAGAAAGTTTTTTTGAATGGGATGGAAATGACAATTCAATTTATCATTTCAATTTTGGGTATTATTTTTTTAGGGGCACTGCCGAAATTATTTTATGGATTTGAGCTGAATGTATCAGCGTACATAAAGAGTCTAAAAGAAGTATTTGCGAAATTAATGGATATTTCCAATATGCAATATGCAAGTGATAAATTTTTATTTCCACAGTTGTTTGTTCATTATAAAGAAACAATGGCTATTTTCTTGGCTGCATTTTGCATTTCATTATTAGTAGCATTTTGTATCGTTTATATGATTATGAGTAGTTCACCGCGTATACAACGTCGAATTAAATCGTTTCTCATCTTTCTAGAATCCATTCCAGACATTCTTCTTATTTTAGGATCACAACTTTTAGTTATATGGTTTTTTAAACAGACAGGCTTTTTACCTTTTAAAATTGCGGCAATTGGAGGCGAGTCCATTAGAGGATTGCCGATATTTTGTTTGAGCATCCCGACTACGATTATGTTTGTAAAACTGTTAGTGCTTCGTTTTGAAAATGAACTAGAAAAAGATTATGTATTATTTGCTAAGGCAAAGGGGCTGGATCGCTTTCATATTTTAAATCGCCATATTTTACGAAATGTGTTGCTTAGCACACTTTTCTTTGCAAAAACGAATATATGGTTCATGTTATCAAATTTATATATTATAGAATGGATTTTTAATACGAGAGGTATTTTTATGTTTTTGAAATCATATCCGGATATTAGGAGTGAGATTTTCATCGTTAGTGTGCTGCTTATTTATATTCCGATTTTTATTTTATTTAAACTGTTTCATTATCTCGTTCCAGCTGCAATGAAGGAGAGATTATAATATGTGGACGTATATAAAACGTGATAAAAGGTTTTGGATAAGCATTGGATTTCTTCTCATATTAGTTCTTTTGAGCATCGGAAATACGATATGGAATGATGGACAGATTAGAAAAGTTACACTGCAATATGATGCGGCTGGAAACCCAGAAGTGCCACCGTTTTCACCTTCATCACAATTTTTACTTGGGACAGACCGGAATGGATATGACCTTTTACATTTAGTAATTGAGGGAGCAAAGTGGACGATTGGAATATCGTTTTTAATCGCATTACTTAGAATGGTAATGGGGGTGTTTTTCGGTGTTTTGCTCGGAAAATATATAAAAAGAGGCTTTGCAAAGATTGAGGCTTTCTTTGATAGTTTTACAGTCATTCCAACAGTTATGATCGCGTATTTCTTTCTTCAATCTGTTAACAGATTTGGAAGTGGAGAAGAAACGACAACTTTCTTTGAAAGGGCTTCATTCCAAGTGGTATTACTTGTAGCGCTTGCGATGCCAGTTATTGCACTATATGTTGCGAATGAAGTTCGTAAATTGAGAACGGAAGAATTTATTGATGCTGCGCGCATATTAGGCGGATCAAGAAGACATATAGTTATAAAGCATATTTTTCCACATCTCTATATGACGTTTATACTCGTATTTCTTCAACAGTTTACTCAAACCTTGACCATTTTACTTCATTTAGGGTTACTTGAGGTGTTTTTTGGGGGGACGGTCCAGTTTGGTGGACCGATTCAAGGGATAAAAGAAATAGATTCTTACACGCATGAATGGTCAGGCTTAATTGGAGTGTACTTTAGATCTTTAACAGTGCATCCGTGGATTCCTCTTGTCCCAATTACATTTTTCGGACTTACTATTTTTTCAGGAAATATGATTGTAAAAAGTATAGAAGAAGCGATGATGAAAGTTCGATTAGGGGGAGAGAGAAAGAAAACAGTTGTGGAAGAGGAACAACCTGCTGTGCAGTCAAAAGAAGAGTTATTTACGTTTAAACATACGATGTGAAAATAGAAAAGAAGCAAGCATAATCAATGCTTGCTTCTTCTTTATTTTGTAGAAACTTCCCCTTCAGCTTCTGTTTGCGGAATAAAGTATCCGATTATACCGCCGATGATTGCTGGGACAATCCAGCCGATTCCTAAGTTATAAAAAGGAATTGTGTGTACGATATTAGTGATAAAACTTGGGATCATTTCCACATTATCAAGTGCATGAATACAGCTAATAAGGAATGCTGCGATCATTGCTCCGATATAGACAGAAGGTTTACTTTTCGTATATTTATCAATAAATGATACGAAAATTAAAATGATTGTAATTGGATATAAAATAATTAATACAGGTAATGTAATTTTGATTAATAGACTTAAACCTAAGTTTGAGATAACGAAGCTAAAGATACAAACGTATAGTACAAGTTTCTTATATGAAACATTTGTTAATACTGTTGTGAAGTAGTTAGCGAATGCACTTACAACACCGATTGCAGTCGTTAAACAAGCAGCTATAATCGCAATACTTAATAAAACATTACCGCTTGTCCCAAAGAATTGATACATTACTGTTGCTAATAGCTGACCGCCATTTTCGAATTGTCCTAAGTTTCCGTTTGAAGCTCCGATATAACCGAGTAAGAAATAAACAATTGTTAAGAACAGGGCTGCAATGCTTCCGCAAATAATTGTATATTTTGCAATGGACTTTTTATCTTGTATACCGTTTTGGCGAATTGCATTTACAACAATGGTTGATAATACGAGAGCACCGATTGCATCTAGTGTTAAAAATCCTTCGAGAAATCCTTTGAAAAATGGGATTTCTTTATAGTCACCGATAGGCTCAGCGAATGATCCTGGTGAAAGAATTGCTTTTGTTGCCATAATTGCAATAATTCCAAGTAAAATTGGCGTTAATATTTTACCGATATGATCTACTAATTTGGATGGATTTAATGATAGGAAGTAAACGACTGTAAAGAAAATCGCGCTAAAAACTAACATAGAGTACCATTGATCTGGGAAAAGTGGTGCAATCCCAATTTCATAAGATACAGATCCAGTTCGTGGAATAACAAATAGTGGGCCAATTGAAAGATAAATAATGATAGCGAATACTGCTGCGAATTTTGGATGAACACGGCTCGCTAAAGTGTTAAAACTACCACCGGCAAGGGCAACAGCAACGATAGCAAGTAAAGATAAACCGACGTCTGTAATAATAAATCCTGTGATGGAAACCCACATATTTTCTCCGGAAGAAAGGCCGAGAAGAGGCGGGAAAATCATATTACCAGCACCGAAGAAAACTGCGAATAGTAATAAACTAATCGAAAGTATTTGCGCTGGTTTTAAAGTTGTACGCATGTAAAGAAAATCCTCCTAATGAGTATTTTTGTCGAAAATTCAAATAATTTGTCGAGTAACTGTTATTATTTTAAAGGTCTGATGACTAGAAAGCAATAGGGAATTTTGAAAATATTAAAAAATAATGCATTAAATCGAATAAATATACTATTTGTATGTTTAATAAGAAGGATTTAACTTTTAACGTAAAAAAACACATATCGTTACGATATGTGTGTTAAAAATAAATTTTTTTATCTCGTTCTTCTTTTAAAATTTCAACTGCTTCTCGGAAACGTTGTGAATGGACAATTTCTCGTTCACGTAAAAAACGCAAGCTATCATTTATATCGGGATCGTCTGATAAATCAATTAGCCATTGATAAGTTGCACGTGCTTTTTCTTCAGCGGCAATATCTTCGTAGAGATCAGCGATTGGATCGCCTTTTGCTTGTATATAGGTTGCAGTAAAAGGGGCACCACCGGCATTATGATAAAACAATGCACTATCATGATTAGCATATTGTGCATCTAATCCAGCAGCTTTCATTTGTTCAGGTGTTGCATCTTTTGTTAATTTATAAATCATTGTGGCTATCATTTCTAGGTGTGCGAACTCTTCGGTACCAATATCGGTCAGCAAGCCAACGACTTTGTCAGGAATAGTATAACGCTGATTTAAGTAGCGAAGAGCAGCTGCAAGTTCACCATCCGCACCACCGTACTGTTCAACTAATAATTTTGCGAGTGCTGGATTACAGGTGCTTACTTTAACAGGGTATTGTAACTTCTTTTCATAAATCCACATAGTTTCTCTCCTTCATATTTGCCATGGCCAAGGTCCCTTGCTCCATTCCCACGGAGCATTAGAATAACTGTTTCCAAACTGCTGAAGAGGCCCATATTTTTCTTCGATTTTTTGTTGTAATACTCTTCGTTTATAAGAGAAATCGTTGAATTGATTTATAGCTGTAGTATCGTCGGGATGCGTATCTAAATAGAGGGTAAGTTCAACTAATACAAAGTCTAGCTCTTGTAGTTCTTGAATCCATTTGTAATATTCATCCGGCAATGTTTGTGTCACGTTTTTATTCACCGTCCTTTTTTGTAAGGATTTTCATAATAATCATAAAAAGCAGGCCATAGAGTTCCTTTTCTTAAAGCTTCTTTTGGTGGGAATTGGGGTAAATTAGTTGGTTGAAAGCCCATGTATAAGTGGGGGGGAGTTGAGTAATATTTCTTTCCAATTGGAGGACAAGGATCGTTTGGGCCGTGATAAGGTATGTAGGATTTCATGAATTTATCCATGTTACACGCCTCCTTTATAAATGAAATATTCATCACTATGTATTGTATTCGTACATAATTGTAAATTATGACTCATATAGAAAACTAATAGAGACGGGGGGAGTACGGATGGAAAGTATTACAACTTGTATTGTATTAGAATCTCAAAACTTAAAGGAAACATTATATTTTTATGAAGGAATACTAGGATTCAAACCAAGTAAAGAGAGACCGCAATTACGTGTAACGGGTGTTTGGTATGATATTGGTTCAACGAGAATTTGCTTTGTTGTAAACCGGAATTTTGGAGAGTATAGAGAGACTGTCACATCATCAGTGAAGGGAATATTTTTACAAACTACAAATATCGAGCGAATAAAGAAAAAGTTAGAGTTTTATCAAATATCATTTGTAGAGGAATGCAATGGTGAAGAAGTAGGAATAACTTTCTATGATCCAGATCGTTTTAAACTCCAAATTGTTTCAAAAAAGAATATGGAATAGAGCCTTGTATAATGCAATGGTGTTCATGCGAATGAAAAAAATATTGACAAGCCTAGGTAAATATTTTAATGTGATTGTATAAAATTGTGTATATAAAGGGGAGTAACTTATTACAGTAAAGTCGTCATTACAGGGAGAAACCCTCGGCTTTATTGGCAACGTTTCGTTGTTAGTGAGACCTTTACCAGCAATGGTAAAGGCCCCTTTCTGTCTTTTTAGGACCCTTACCATATTTGGTAGGGTCCTTTTTGTATACAAAGAGAGGAGATAGAAAATGAAAAAACTTATAAGTAGATTAAGAGTTGTATTTCATGTTCGCCGATTTGTTCCATTCCTATTTGACTTTTTTACTTCAAAAGAGGTTTCCATAAAGAAGAAAATCTTATCTGTTGCTTTTTTAGTTGGTTACGTTGCGATGCCACTCGATTTCATTCCAGACTTCCTGCCGTTTATCGGTATTTTAGATGATATTGGAATTGTGTTATTTATTTTGAACCGAATTGTAAAGATGGCGCCAGTGCAATTACAAGAAAAGCATAACGTAAACGTCGGATAGGGGTTAAAAATATGGAGCAAATTATTTTAGATATAATCGAGTTTTTAAAGCAGTTTTCTTATTTTGGAGTTGTGTTAGCATTAACGTTTGAATTTATTCCAGCAGAAGTAGTTTTGCCCATGGTTGGATATTGGGTATACGAGGGCGATATGAATTTTTGGCTAGCTGTATTAGCTGGAACACTGGGTGGAACGACAGGACCATTAACGTTATACGCACTCGGTTATTACGGTGGTCGTCCTCTATTAATAAAATACGGGAAATACTTCTTTATTAAAGAAGAACAAATTCAAAAAGCGGATGATTTCTTTGAGAAATATGGACCAGTTGTAGCATTTGTTGGACGTTTTGTGCCAGGAGTTCGAACGCTTATTTCCGTTCCATGTGGTATGGCGAAAATGAACATATGGAAATTTAGTATATATACATTTGTAGCAATGTTCCCGTTAACGACTTTGTATATTTATTTTGGAATGAAATTAGGCCCACATTGGGGAAAAGCAGCAGATACTGTGGGGCAATATATGTTACCAATATTACTAGTTGTAGTTATTGTTGTAGGTGGTATATTAATCTATAAATTTATGAAAAAACGAAGCAAAACTGAATCTATTTAGTTTATTTCGCATTAACGGGCAGTAAGATTCCCACCTCAAAACTTAGCTGTAAAGCAAAGTTTTGAGGTGGGAGTTTTACTTTAAATTACGATGTGATTATTTTTGAAAATAGATGAATAGTACAGGCAAAAGACTCTGAGGGACATACACATATAAGGAATAAAAAAGAAAGAAGGGAAAGACTATGTCTTGTGAGTGCTCAGGAACAGTTTTAACGTGTTGTCCGGATGATAGTAATAATTTTGTCCAAGATAAAGTTTGTAATCCGTGGTCTAGTGCTGCTGCTAGTACGTTTACTGTGTATGCAAATAATGTGAACCAAAATATTGTTGGAACAGGTTATTTAACTTACGACGTGGGACCAGGCGTTAGCCCTGCAAACCAAATTACAGTAACAGTACTAGATTCCGGCGGCGGAACAATTCAAACATTTACCGTTTCTGAAGGAACAAGTATTGCGTTTACGTTCCGTCGTTTTAATATTATTCAAATTACGACACCAGCTACACCATTAGGGACGTATCAAGGGGAATTTTGTATTACGACAAGATATTTAATTTCATAGAGAGGGGAATTAAGATGGGGAATTGTAGTACTAATCTTTCATGTTGTGCAAGCTCAAAAAAAACGATTGTTCAAGATAAAGTTTGTATTGACTGGACTGCATCAGTAGCTGCTGAAGTAATTTATGCTGATAATATTTCTCAAGATATTTATGCATCGGGGTATTTGAAGGTAGATACAGGAACAGGTCCTGTTACGATTGTGTTTTATAGTGGTGGTATAGCAGGGACTGCATTGGAAACGATTGTTGTTGCAACTGGAAGTAGTGCGTCGTTTACGGTGCGTCGTTTTGATACAGTTACAATTCTTGGAACTGCATCAGCAGAAACAGGAGAATTTTGCATGACGATTCGTTATGCTTTATCATAAAATATTGTAATATTTTGATAAAAACCGTGCAAACTATCTATTAGTTTGCACGGTTTTTTGTGGACTTTTGGATGTTTTCAAAAGCAATAGTTGTTTGTAAATGAAATGCATTTATAAGCAGTCTCGCTTTGATATGCAATAAGTGAGTTGGAGACAGTAGCGTCCCTCTATATAAATAGAAAGGTCTGTTGGAATATCTATTATCGAAACAGATTGTAAATTAGATCCGGTGTATGAAAATGTATTATCTGGTAAAACGGTGAAGGTACTTATATTATTGCCTACTATTTGTACGAATAAAGCATTTGTACTATTTCTATTGTTATATACAGATATAGTTCCGGAAACTGAAATAATTCCATCGGACTCCCAAATTTTTAATGTTTGATATGTTTGGTTTAGTTGTCGTTGAGAAACTGGAATAAAATCATTCGAGATAAATATATTACCAGCGAATTCATTTGTGACAAGTTCAGCACTGCATGTAGGAGGTGATGGAATTGGAGGGCAAGGACATGTCGGTTGACAGATGATAGATAAAGGAGCAAAGCAACCAATATTTTTATGGGGTTTCAATAGGATCCCCTCCTTTTGAAATGGTGTTTACTATTATTAAATGTAACAGCATGGCCGATGTGTTAAGAATGGGGAAAAAAAATAAAATCGTGATAGTTTCGTTTTCTTATAACTCGTAATAGTTTTTATAAGAAAACGTTAGATGTCTATTAGACAAAAAGGGCTTGTTTCGTGTAAATGTGGCATTTCACATAAAAATAACTGTATATTTACAAAAGTGAAACAAATTTGATTTTCAGTTTAAACGAAGTTAATATGTGTTCGATACAATAACCAGTGTAATTAATTTATTATATGAGGAGGATTCACGTGGAAAGAACTGCTTTACGAAAAGTAAAAGGCCTTATTGGATTATTAATGGTTTTTGTATTAGCGTTTGTATCATTTCCGTGGAGCACATCAGTCAAAGCGGAAGAGAAGAAACAAGAAAAGGCACCGAGTGAGAAGAAGTTGGTTTTTCCAGTTGTAAGTGATGTACATATTAAAAATAGTGGAACAGATGATACGTTTCGCTGGAAAAGAGCGATTGAACAGTTCAATACACTAGCACCGAAGCAAGATGCATTTGTGATTGTAGGTGATTTTACCGATTCAGGATCTGTGCAGCAGTATGATCGCTTCATGCAAGTGTATAATGAAAATGCCAATAAAGATGCGGTACGAATGAATTCTCTCGGTAATCATGATTATTGGAATGGTTTATCTGTAGAGGGAGCACAGAAGCGTTTCTTAGAAAAGACAGGAATGGAATCGATTTATTATCATAAAGTGGTGAAAGGGTATCATTTCCTTGTGATGTCTCCGGAAGATGGAACGACTCATGGATATTATTCAGATAAACAAATTAATTGGTTAAAAGAAGAAATGGCAAAGGCACAAAAAGATGATCCAGAAAAACCGATTTTCGTATTTTTACATCAACACATTAAAGATACAGTATACGGTAGTCAAGAGTGGGGAACAAAAGATAGTGCGAAAATTAATGCGGTATTAAAAGAATACCCACAAGTTATTACGTTTTCAGGTCATTCACATTATCCGTTAGATGATCCGAGATCGATTCATCAAAAAGACTTTACATCAGTTGGTACATCTTCAGTAAGTTATATGGAGGTTGAAGGTGGTAAAGTACAAGGCAATATCCCGCCAGGAGCTAGTACATTAAGTCAAGGTTTATTAGTAGAAGTGGATGATAAAGAAGTAACAATTAATCGCCGTGATTTCCATACAAATTCTTGGACAGGCGAGCCTTGGAAAATTAAATTACCAACGAAAAAAGAAGCATTTAATTACGTAGAAGATCGTGATAAGGAAAAACCATACTTTGCAAAAGATGCAAAACTGTCCGTATCAACTGTAACAGAAAATGCAGCTACAGTAACATTCCCGCAAGCATTGGACAACCTGCTTGTGCACTCTTATCGTGTACAAGCAAAGGATAAACAAACAGGAGAAATAAAAAACAAGTTATTAGCATTCTCAGAGTTTTATCGTGACCCAGTGCCAAAAGAACTTACATTTACACTGGCAGGATTAGATGGCGGGAAAACATACCTACTTGAAGTCGTTGCGATTGATTCGTTTGGTAATGAGAGCGCACAGCCGTTAACTGCAGAAATCACAACGAAAAAAGATAATATTGATCCGAATGTAAAAGTACCAAAGGCTGATGTTTTCGATGTAAACTTCGCAAATGGTACATTTAAAGATAATTCACCATTTGGTACAAAAGGTGATGTGAAGGGCAATGTGACTATTGAATATGATAAAGCATTGAAAAGGAATGTTATGAAGTTAAACGGAAAAGCAAATACATTTGGATACCTTCCGTTTTCAGCAACACAAAAAGAAAAAGTAGCAAATTCATTTACGTTAGAAACTGTATTTTCAATGAATGAAATTCGTGGACAAGGTATTTTGCAAAATACAGAGAGCGGTGGAATTGGTTTTGAATCTACAGGAAGTGGATATGTTGAATTGTGGGCTCATATTGGTGGGAGTTATAAGCGTGTTGGCGTTCAGTTAGAGGCAAATAAAACGTATCATTTAACAGGAACGTATAACGGAAGTGAAGTAGCTATTTATGTAGATGGTAAAAAAGTAAATAGTCAACCAGCGCAAGGGAAAGTCTATCACCCGAACGTACCATTTGCATTTGGTGCTGATCCTGATAGTAATGGAAATGGTGGTATTCCGTTAAATGGTCAAATTGCGCTAGCAAAATTATATAGTAAAGCATTAAGTTCTTCAGAAGTATTAGCAGCATATAACGAGTTTTCTAATCGTACAAAATTAGAGCAAGTAAATACGTTATATGAAGAGATTGGAAAAGTAAAGGAAGTGTTAGCTGGTACGTATGAATTTGGTGATAAGCCAGGTCAATATTCAAAGGAAGCATTTCAAGAATTAGAGAAAAGCTATAATAATGCAAAGCAAGCGTTTGAAAATGTAGCAAGTACTGGGGAAGAAATTACTCAAACGTATCATGAATTAAAAACAGCAAGTGTAACATTTGTACAATCTAAAGTAGCAGAAGAACAGCCGAAAACACCGAAAGAAAAATTACAAATCAATATTGAATCTGCTAAAGCTGTCGTAAAGAAAGCGCAAGCTGCCAATGTAACAGATGGTTCAGTGAAATCATTACAGCAAAAAATTACAGTTGCAGAGGCTGTATTAAAAGATGTGAAAGTAAAAGATGCACAGGTAGAAACGATGAATCGTACATTAGAGCATGCGATTTCACTCGTTGAAAAAAGTATCAACAAGTAAGGTATAAGAAAAAGAAGCTTATCATGATAGGCTTCTTTTTTGTTATACTAAAAATAGTATAGAAAAAGGGAGCGAATAAGTTGGAACAGAAAAAGCTAAAAAGAATTCTTGAATATGTATGGATCGCGGTTGTGCTCCTTGTAGGATATTATTTATTAAAAGATAAAAGTATTTGGGTTCTATTTTTAATGACTTTCTTATTAGCGGGTTTAGGCACGTTATTTATTAACTTTTTCTTTGATAGTGTGAATGCATGGAAGAAGAAAAAGAAGGGAACGAAGTAAAGGAGATATGTATGCAAAAGTGGAGCTCGCGTACGATCGGAATGAGCATTCTGAAGTGTTCCACATCATGGATATATTTTTCGTTTTACAATCGTTAACGAAACGCATAAGAATAGCTCGCCGTTTTATAGGCGAGCTATTTTTTTATGCTTTTTTCTTTTCATCTTTTTCTTTTTCAGTAGCTAAATGACTATGTTTTCTAGAGTAGAAGAAATAGAAGCATAAGCCGACTATAAGCCAAGCCGCAAAGCTAATCCATGTCGTTTTAGACAAATTGATCATTAAATATAAACAGCAAAGAATCGCAACAACTGGTAATACAGGTACGAAAGGTGTGCGGAATCCGCGTTTTAAGTCAGGATGTGTTTTTCGTAAAATAAGTACAGCGCAGCAAACGAATGTAAAGGCAGTTAACGTACCGATGTTTACTAAGTTTGCTAGTAAGTGTAAGTCTAAAAGTCCTGCTAATAAAGCGGCAACAACACCAGTAATCCATGTGTTCAGTAAAGGGATTTTGACTCTTTTATTTACACGTGCTAACGCTTTTGGAAGTAAGCCGTCGCGGCTCATTGCATAAGAAACACGAACTTGTCCGTACATAACGACTAAAAGAACGGTTGTCATTCCGGTCATTGCACCAACAGCGAGAAGTCCTGCAATTGTATCTTCACCAACGAAATGTAGGGCAAATGCAACTGGATCAGAAACGTCTAATTGCGTATAAGGAACCATACCTGTTAAAACGAAAGATACGATCATGTATAAAACAGTACAAATAAGAAGGGAACCGATAATGCCAATTGGTAAATCACGCTGTGGTTTTTTCGTTTCTTCCGCAGCGGTTGCGATTGCATCAAAACCTAAAAAGGCGAAGAATACAGTGGCAGCTCCAGTAATAATACCGTCGTATCCGAATGGAATGAACGGCGTCCAATTTTCAGGCTTTACATATTTTGCGCCTGCTACAATAAAGGCGATAATAACAGCTAACTTTATAAGAACCATAATATTATTAATGCGCGCGCTTTCGCGTATACCAAAACTTAATAGGCCAGTAATGAGTAGTAAAATACAAACAGCTGGTAAATCGATGAGACCACCTTTTCCGACGCCAGGGGCCGAAGCAATAATGGCGGGTAGGTGTATGTTAAAGCCTTGTAGTAAAGATTGTAAATAACCAGACCAACCGACAGCTACCGCTGCGACGGCAAGTAAATATTCGAGCATTAAACACCAACCAACAATGAAGGCGACGATTTCTCCGACTGTCATATATGCGTAAGTGTACACACTTCCTGAGACAGGAATAGAAGAAGCAAATTCGGCATAACAAAAGGCTACGCAAGCACAAGTAAAGGCAGCAATGAGGAATGATAGCATAATACCAGGACCAGAATGTTTTGCGGCTACAATACCTGTTAATACAAAAATCCCTGTTCCAATTACGGCGCCAATTCCTAAGAACGTTAAATCTAGTGCGGTTAATGTTCTGTCTAGTTGCCGTGGTGATTCGGTACTAAGTGCTTTTTTTCGTAATAATGACTTCACTTTGGACTCTCCCCCCGTTTTTTTATTACCATAACTGCGAATATAGTAGGAGCCCATTGGAAAGGAGAATGTACGTAAATGGAGGTGCAGTTATGGTATGAAATTTTTTGAAATTTATGGATTAATTCTATTATAATTCAGAATATTTAGTCAAATGTAAATATGACAAATAAAATGCGGATTAATAGGGGAAACTACTTGCAGAAATGGACGGGGGTTAACAATCCGTTTCGGATAAAGAAAACCCACTCATTAAAGTTTCACTTTATAAAGTAGGAGAAGATACTATGTTATTTTATTTTGAACTTGTCGTTATTTTACTTTGTACGAAATTAGCTGGTGACATTAGCGTTAGACTTGGTCAGCCTTCTGTACTTGGTAAATTAATTGTTGGTATTATTATCGGTCCTGCTGTACTCGGTATTATTAATAGTTCGGAACTTATCGATGAACTGAGTGAAATTGGTGTTTTGTTACTCATGTTTATGGCTGGACTTGAAACAGATTTAGAAGAGTTAAATCGGAATTTGAAATCATCATTTGCAGTAGCGGCTGGTGGAATTATTTTTCCTTTCATCGGTGGTTATGTAACTGGACTGCTGTTTGGATTAATACAATCTCATGCAATTTTTTTAGGGTTATTACTTTGCGCAACATCGGTTAGTATTACGGTGCAAACGTTACGTGATTTAGGAAAAATGAATACGAGAGAAAGTACAACTATTTTAGGTGCTGCTGTATTTGATGATGTTATAGTCGTTATTTTATTAGCGTTTGTGATGAGCTTTTTAGGAACACAAGATGTGAATATAACACTTGTTATCGCAAAGAAACTTATTTTCTTTGTAAGTATTGTTTTTATCGCATGGAAAGTTGTTCCGTGGATTATGAAAATGCTTGTCCCACTTCGTGTATCGGAAGCGCTAATTAGTGCAGCTCTTATTATTTGTTTCTCTTTTTCGTATTACAGTGAAATGATGGGAATTGCAGGCATTATTGGAGCATTTGCAGCAGGAATTGCAATTTCGCAAACAGAGTATAAGCATGAAGTAGAACATAAAATTGAACCAATTGCTTATGCGATATTCGTACCAGTGTTCTTCGTAAGTATTGGAATGGAAATTACATTTCAAGGCATTGGAAGTCAGCTTTGGTTCATTATTATTATGACGCTCATTGCGATTTTCACAAAGTTAATTGGATCAGGTTTAGGAGCAAGATTAACAGGGTTCAATTTACAATCTTCTATTAGTATTGGTGCAGGGATGGTGTCGCGCGGAGAAGTAGCGCTTATTATCGCGGCGAATGGACTTACGGCAAATTTATTAGCGAAAGAAAATTTCACAGCGATTGTTATTGTTGTTATATTAACGACAATTATTACACCGCCGCTTTTGAAGAAATATTTTGTATAGAGAGGAAGGGCTTATCTGAAGTAGGTAAGCTCTTTTTTTATTGTAAAAAGCAATGGTCATATGGCATGAAAGGTTTGTAAGTATGGTAAAATCTTTCATGCCATATGACAAGGAGAGGGAAGTGTGAAGATTACGAAGCTTGACCAATTCATCTTTTTTTGTGGCTGGACATAAATTCATCATGAAGAGAAATAAAATTCCATAAAATAATAAAGTGATATTGATTTTGAATTTCTTAAAGTTATAACAAAAGTATGAAATTAAATTTCGAAGAAGGTGGCAATATGCTAGAAAATTTATCGACAGAACATCGCAATGAGAAAACGATGAACCTTGATGAGATGAGCATAAAAGAAGTGTTACAAAGTATGAATGAAGAAGACAGAACTGTTGCGTTAGCAGTTGAAAAAGAGATAGAGAAGATTGAAAAAGTTGTCCAGACTGTGATTAAATCTTTTGAAGAAGAGGGCCGATTAATTTATATTGGGGCTGGTACGAGTGGGCGTTTAGGTATTTTAGACGCAGTGGAATGCCCACCGACATTTGGTACAGATGATAAAATGGTGCAAGGATTTATAGCAGGTGGATTGAAAGCGTTTACTAAGGCGGTGGAAGGTGCTGAAGATCGCGAAGAGTTAGCAGAAGAAGATTTAAAAAGTATCGGATTAAACGAGAAAGATACTGTGATTGGAATTGCAGCAAGTGGTCGAACTCCTTATGTAATTGGCGGCTTGAAATATGCAAATAGCATGGGAGCGAGTACAGCTAGTATTTCTTGTAATAAAGATGCTGCCATTAGTAAATATGCAAAATTAAATATAGAAGTAGAAACAGGCGCAGAGATATTAACAGGATCAACGCGTTTAAAAGCTGGCACCGCACAAAAATTAGTGCTGAATATGATTTCAACAGCTTCTATGATTGGTGTGGGAAAAGTATATAAAAACTTAATGGTAGATGTTCAGTCTACAAATGAAAAGTTAGTAGAACGATCAAAACGAATTATTGTGGAAGCAACAGGCGTTAGTTATGAGGTAGCAGCAGCTTATTACGAAAAAGCAGAACGTAACGTGAAAGCTGCGATTGTTATGCTGTTATTGCAGTGTGGGTATGGGGAAGCGTTAGAGAAATTAAAAGAAACGAAAGGGTTTGTGAAGAAGGCGCTATAGATAATAGGGGGGGATTCTATTATGAAGAAAGAAGAGAGAATGGCCAAAGAAATTTCGGAGCAACTTGGGGGAATAAAAAATATTCGTGGTATTGCTCATTGTATGACGAGGCTGAGATTGACGCTTCATGATGAAAGTAAAGTGAATATAGACCTTTTGAAAAAGGTTGAAGGCGTTATGGGGGTCATTGAAGATGAGACGCTTCAAGTTGTCGTTGGTCCAGGAACGGTAAATAAAGTAGCAGCTGAAATGGAAGGTTTAACAGGGCTCCGAATTGGTGAAGTAGCAGATCATCATCTTGAGGATATTGGGCAAGAGATGAAGTCAGAAATTAAGAAGAAAAATAATACACCAGTGAAAAACTTTTTACGAAAAATAGGAAGTATTTTCATTCCGTTAATTCCTGGTCTTGTTGCCTCTGGTATTATCAACGGGGTTGCTAACTTTGCGAAAAACGCAGGTGCTGATCCGAATGCAACGTGGCTACAAATGTTACTACTTATTGGCGGCGGTATCTTTACATTCCTAGGAATTTTAGTCGGCTGGAATACAGCGAAAGAATTTGGAGGGACACCAGTTCTTGGGGCAATTGCTGGTATGTTAATTTTCAATCCGGCGATGGCGAACGTAAAGTTATTTGGTGAAGCGTTAGTACCCGGACGGGGCGGATTGTTTGCGGTTATTTTTGCAGCGTGGCTTATGGTTGTAGTGGAAAGACAAGTTCGAAAAGCTGTGCCAAATGCAGTTGATATTATCGTGACACCACTCATTACTGTATTAGTTGTAAGTATCGTAACGATGTTAGCAATTCAGCCAGTTGCAGGTTTCTTATCTGAAGGAATTACAAGCGGAATTAATGCTATTTTAAATATTGGTGGAGCGTTTGCTGGAGCAGTGCTTGCCGGAACATTTTTACCTCTCGTTATGGTCGGATTGCATCACGGTTTAACACCGATTCATATGGAATTTATTAATCAAACGCACGTAACGCCTTTATTACCAGTACTCGCAATGGCTGGCGCTGGGCAAGTAGGAGCAGCGATTGCGATTTTTGTAAAAACAAAAAACACGCGACTTCGTAACGTAATTAAAGGTGCATTACCAGTTGGATTTTTAGGGATTGGCGAACCGTTATTATACGGGGTTACATTACCACTTGGGAAACCGTTTCTTACAGCTTGTTTAGGTGCTGCTGTCGGCGGGGCATTCCAAGCAGTTATGCACACAGCTGCACTCGGAATTGGCGTATCAGGATTATCATTAATTCCGTTAATTGCTGATAATAAATATTTATTATATTTCCTTGGATTAGTCGTTGCATATACTTCCGGATTTATCTTTACGTACTTCTTTGGCTTTAAAGAAGAAATGGCAGAAAATATATAGAGAAAGGGATTCCTTTCTCTTTTTCTATTCATAGAAAGGGAGATTTATATGATAGGAGTTTCAATTTATCTTTCAAAAGAGCGAGTAGAGAAGCAAGAAGAATGGCTAAAAGTAGCGAAGGAAAACGGATTTTCATCTATTTTCACATCACTTCACATTCCAGAAGATGATCCGGGTACGTATAAAGAATTAATTAGAATACTCGGGAAACAAGCTCTCGAAAATGAAATGGAGTTAATGGTTGATGTCTCTCCGAAATCGTTACATCATTTAGGAATATCGTATGAAAATGTGGAAGAGTTATTGGAGTGGGGTATTACTGGTTTACGAATGGATTATGGCATTGCGCCAAAAGAAATTGCAAGTGTATCTCATAAGATGAAAGTAGCGTTAAACGCGAGCACGATTACAGAATCATTTTGGAAAGAGCTACTTGCGGAAAATATAAGAGTAGATCGTGTAGAAGCGTGGCATAACTTTTATCCGCGTCCAGAAACAGGACTAGCAAAGTCGTTCTTGCAAAAGCAAAATCAATATTTACATGAGTGCGGAATAAAAACGATGGCATTTATTCCGGGAGATGGAGAAAAACGTGGTCCGTTATATGAAGGATTACCAACGTTAGAAAAGCACCGCAATATGCGCTCGCTTGAAGCGTATTTAGAACTTGTTCAAGATTGTGATGTTGATAAAGTGTTGATCGGGGATATAAGCGGAAGCCTAGAAAGTGTACAAGAAATAGCGAGTGCGAGTAGAGGGATTATGCCGCTGCGATATGAGTCATTTATAAAGGAAAGTGAAGTATTAAAAGTGGTAGAGCAAGTGCATACAAATAGATTAGATCCAGCACGTGATGTCATTCGTTCTGTAGAATCAAGAGAAGGAAATAAAGTTGTGTTACAGCCGATGCATACAATTGCAAGAAAGAAAGGCAGCATTACAATTGATAATGAATTGTACGGTAGATATGCTGGAGAACTGCAAATTGTTGTAAATGATTTACCTGAAAATGAAAAAGTGAATGTTGTTGGAATGGTGATGGAAGAAGATGTATCGCTATTGTCTTATATAGGCGCTGGGAAAAATTTTCAACTTTTTTTAAGTAATAGAACGAAAGCTTGAATGAACGCTATTTTGTAAAAAACATTATCCGTAAAAGGGATAATGTTTTTTGTTTTCCTAGTATTATATAAATCGAAGTCTAATTTCTATTCCAACATTTTTGAAATTAAAAGATAAAAGTATATCTTAATATAATTTATTCGCTCGAAATTTTGCATTACATAGCGAATTAAAGGAGTGAAAACAAGTCCATTTTAATTTTAATATAATAAAAGTGAATATTTTTAGAACATTATTCTATGTCGTTGACAATGAAATTTTAATTCACTATAATGACTGTAATTTAACATAAAAAATACATTGAAAGAGCCCAGTAGCAGTTTGTCACTGTTATCGAGAAAGCTAGGGGTTGATGGAACCTAGCACAAACAAACTTGTGAATTACACTCTGGAGTATCTTGGGTTATGCCAAGCGGAGTAGCAATCGATATCATTGCTAAGAGTGGTATGAATAGAAGAATGAATACTATTTGTACAATCTGGGTGGTACCACGGTTAAAATCGTCCCTATGTCTATAGACATAGGGGCTTTTTTATATTCTTTACTGCTTTAAAGTGAAGAAAACTTATAATTTGAGGGAGCTGGAAAGACATGAACATTATTGATGAATTAGCATGGCGTGACGCAATTAATCAACAAACAGATGAAGTAGGATTACGTGAACTAGTAGAAAAGAAAAAGATTTCCTTGTACTGTGGTGTAGATCCAACTGGTGACAGTATGCATATTGGACATCTAATTCCATTTATGATGATGAAACGCTTTCAATTAGCTGGGCATCATCCAGTCATTTTAATTGGGGGAGCAACAGGAACAATTGGAGATCCAAGTGGACGACAAACGGAACGCAATTTACAAACGTTTGAACAGGTACAACATAATGTTGACGCATTAACAGCACAAATGAAAAAATTATTTGACTTTGGTAGCAATAATGAAGTGAAAATGGTAAATAACTACGATTGGATAAGTCAAGTAAACATTATCGAATTTTTACGTGACTACGGCAAAAATTTTAGTATAAATAGTATGTTGGCAAAAGATATTGTAGCAAGCCGTTTAGGTACAGGGATTTCATTTACAGAATTCACATACCAAATATTACAATCCCTAGATTTCCATCATTTATACAAAGAAGAAGGCGTTCAACTGCAAATCGGTGGTGGTGATCAATGGGGAAATATTACGAGTGGATTAGAGCTAATTCGTAAATTAGAAGGACATGAAGCAAAGGTATTTGGGTTGACAATTCCGTTACTATTAAAATCGGATGGAACGAAGTTTGGAAAAACAGCAGGTGGAGCGATTTGGTTAGACCCTGAAAAGACAACTCCATTTGAATTCTACCAGTTCTGGGTAAATACAGATGATCGCGATGTAATTAAATACTTAAAGTTCTTCACATTCTTAACAAAAGATAGAATTGGTGAATTAGCAGTTAAAGTTCAAACAGAGCCTCATAAACGTGAAGCACAAAAAGTGCTAGCAGAAGAGATGACAAAGTTTGTTCATGGTGAGAACGCATTTTTACAAGCGGTTAAGATTACAGCAGCTTTATTTAGTGGAGATATTAAATCGTTAAATGCAGATGAAATTGAGCAAGGATTTAAAGATATGCCGACATTACAGGCTTCTAAAGAAACAAAAAATATTGTGGAGTGGCTAGTGGACTTAGGAATTGAGCCTTCTAGACGTCAAGCAAGGGAAGATATTAATAATGGAGCTATTTTAATGAATGGGGACAAAGTGACGGATGTGAATGCAGACGTTAAAGTGAGTAATTCAATTGATGGCAAATTTATTATTATCCGTAAAGGTAAAAAGAATTACACATTGGTGAAACTAGGAGAGTAAAGCTATAGAGTGAAAGCGAGGAGATTAATTATGCTGCCATCTTGGGAACGAACACTAGAATTAGCATATTTTAATCACCATGTTATAACAGAAATAAATAATAAACAGCAAGTAAATTGGTTATTATTAGATTTGGGATTAGATAATATAAGTGAAGAACAAATAAATAATGCATTAGATAGGATGTTAATAGGTTTTAATCGGCTATTTAAGTATAAAGCTATACAACAAGTAAATTTAGGGTATTTTAGAATGCTGGATATTATAAAAAAAGGTGATACCTATCATCTAAGAATCCACATTTTACTTCCAGTGATAAAAAGTTATTTTCAGGGAAGGTACTACATTAAGCATGATAGCTGGACCTCATTATGGAGTAGAGCAGTGGGATTAGAAAATGGTTTATATGTAAGTGTGAAAGTAATGAATGGAAAAGAAGACGGGCATGAAATTCTCCAAGAAAAAATATTAAAATTTCGTGAACAAAATAGCGAAATAACGCTTAGGAAAAATAATATTATTATATCTAGACGCTTAGTTGGCTATAGTAGATTATTAAAAAATATAGCAGATCAATTTCTAAATGAAAATGATTTTCATTTAGAGGTGAATAAATTATGCATAGACGATCCAGTTGCAAATCAGGTGTTTGTGAATATGCTAGAATGGCACCCTGGTTTAAGAGAAGTAAGCGAAAATTATTTTTTAGAATAGTAATTATATAAAGCGTAGTTGTTGAGAAAAGAAGGGTGAAGGAAGTTCACTCTTCTTTTTGTTATCAATATAATGAATTTTAATAACTTAGTTTGATTATTTATACATAACTTTTTTGTAAATAAAAGGTTTAACGCTTTAATGGATAAAAGCATTAAATCTTTAATGCTTTAAATAAAAAGTTTTTTATTTTGTTCGAAATATGTTGTTATATAAGGGTTTGTTTAGCTGTTGACAAAACAAAAACACAGGAGTAAACTGACGTCGTAAGTTGATTTGTGAATCATTGCACAAATTTAAACTTGAGTTTTATGAAATATTTTAGTGAGGAAAAATATGATTTAAGATGAATATTATTCAGTGTAGTTTAAGGATAAGCGGAAAAGTATTCTAAAAAATCATATTTAAAATAGCGGAAAGGATGGATGCTAAAGATTTTATGAAAGACTTTGTTTTAATACCCTAGTTTTTAAAAGTTTATTTTAGACAATACAAGTTCTTTAAAAATTAGCGTATTAGTTCATCGTAAGGATCAGTAAAAATAGATTCCGTAAAAATTTTATAAAGGAAAGAAGGACAAAATTATGGCCAAGACTAAAAAGTTAACGCTATTTGGGTTAATTGGTATTACGATGGCATTCTTTGGCACAGTACGTAGTGTACCAACACTTTCCATTACAGGATGGACGCAAATTTTCTACATGTTAGTTGCTGCACTTGTATTCGCCCTTCCAATTGCCTTGATGTCGGCAGAGCTTTCAACAGGATTTCCTGAAGAAGGTGGGCCTCAAGTTTGGGTGAGAAATGCATTAGGCGAAAAGTGGGGATTTGTCACCTCATGGTTATTATGGGTTCAAATGTTTTTTGGGATGGTAATGGTTTCATCAACAGTAGGTGTTTTACTAGGCTATGTTATTGATAAACCGGAGCTATCTTCAAACAATTATTTTATCTTTGCTTTAATCTTAATTTCATACTGGGGCGTAACTTTATTAAACCTTAAGTTTGATATGGTTAAAGTTGCAGGTAACTGGGGCGCAGTTATTGGTGTATATATTCCATTCGTTATTCTCGTTGTTCTAGGTGTTACTTATATGATCAAAAATGGAATTCAACCAAACGGTTACTTAGGAGATTTTAAACCAAGTGATTTAATTCCTAATTTCAAAGATTTAGGCAGCTTAACGTATTTATCAGGTATCATCTTTATTTTTGCAGGGGTAGAAATTTCATCTGTACATGCAAATAATATTGAAAATCCTAAACGTAACTATCCGGTTGCTGTTATTGCTTCTGTTGTTTTATTAGTAATCTTTAATATTATTGCTGGTTTAACAGTTTCTAATGCAGTGCCACGCGGTGAGTTAGAATTAGCGAACATTACACAACCTTATTTAATTTTCTGTGAAGATTTAGGAATTCCATCCATCTTTGTTAACCTTATTTCTTTAATGATTTTAATTGGTGTTTTAGTACAGCTAAGTGCATGGGTACTTGGACCAAGTAAATCTATGATTAAAGTGGCAGAGGAAGGAAATTTACCAAAGTTCTTCCAAAAGAGAACGAAGAAAGACATTCCGATCACGTTCGTAATGATTCAAGCGATTGTTATTTCGTTAGTATCTTTCTTATATGTAGTCGTTCCGGATGTTAATAGCGCGTTCTTAATTATTACAATTACAACAACGATTTTATATTGTATCGTATATGCTTTAATTGCTATTTCAGCAATCCGTTTACGTTATAACATGCCTAATGTGAAGAGACCTTTTAGATTAGGAAGTAAAGGAAATGGATTAATGTGGTTTGTATCTATTTTCTCAATGATAGGTATTGTACTTACGATTATTGTAAGTTTGATTCCGCCATCCATTCTAAAACCAAGTCAGTATACTGGTTACGTAATTTATCAAGTGGTTGCTACAGTCGTGATGATTGGAATCGCTCTTATCATTAATAAATGTAAGAAACCAGAATGGAAGAAAGAAGAGAATAGAGAAGAAAATTTAAAACAAGCAAATTAAAACTAAAACTTAATGAAGTTAAATAAATAATTTATTTAATAAGACAATGGAGGAAATAAAAATGAAATACGAAATGCCAGAAATTAATTTAAAAGCATTATTCTTAGGGGATAAAGGAGAAAATGTAGATCTATTTAAAGAATTATTAGTAAAAATGGTAGATGAGCATGTTGGTTGGAGACAAAACTATATGCCGCAAGACTTACCTGTTATCACACCTCAAGATAGAAGTTCTAAAAACTTCCAAGAAACTGCAGATCATATGCGCAGTGTGTTCAATGTATTATCTTCTAAATTACGTACAAACTCTTTACCTTGGCACTCTGCTGGCCGTTTCTGGGGACATATGAACTCTGAAACATTAATGCCTGCTGTCATCGCTTATACAGCAGCAATGTTATGGAACGGTAACAACGTAGCATATGAATCTTCACCAGGTACTTCTCAAATGGAAGAAGAAGTAGGACATGAATTCGCTGCACTTATGAGCTATAAAAAGAATGAAAGCTGGGGACATATTTGTGCCGATGGTTCTATCGCTAACCTAGAGGGCTTATGGTATGCACGTAATATGAAATCTTTACCATTAGCAATTAAAGAAGTGGCTCCTGAATTTGTTGAAGGTAAATCTGAATGGGAATTACTTAACATGTCTACAGAAGAAATTCTAGATATTTTAGATCAAATTCCTGAACAAATTGATGAAATTAAAGCTCACTCTGCACGCAGTGGTAAAAATCTACAAAAATTAGGTAAGTGGTTAATTCCACAAACAAAACACTATTCTTGGTTAAAAGCTGCTGATATTATCGGTGTTGGTCTTGATTGTGTAGAACAAGTTGATGTGGATAACAACTATCGTATGGATATTGATAAATTAGAAGAAAAAATTCGCGAACTAGCAGCACAGCAAATTCCTGTTCTAGGTGTTGTTGGGGTTATCGGTACAACAGAAGAAGGACAAGTAGACCGTATTGATAAAATGGTAGAACTTCGTGAAAAATTAGCAGAAGAAGGCATCTATTTCTATATTCACGTAGACGCTGCTTATGGTGGTTATGCTCGTTCTATTTTCTTAGATGAAAATAATGAATTTATCGAATGGGATCAAATCGAAGAAGTGTACGCAAAACACAACATCTTCACTGAAAAATGTGAATGGTTAACGAAAGAAGTATATCATTCATTTAAAGCGATGAACCAAGCTGAAACAATTACAATTGATCCACACAAAATGGGGTATATTCCTTACTCTGCGGGCGGTATTGTTATTAAAGATATTAGAATGCGCGATGTAATTTCTTACTTTGCAACTTATGTATTCGAAAAAGGTGCGGATATTCCAGCATTATTAGGTGCATATATTTTAGAAGGTTCTAAAGCAGGTGCAACTGCAGCGGCGGTTTGGACAGCTCACAAAGTATTGCCACTAAATGTAACTGGTTTCGGGAAATTAATTGGTGCAAGTATCGAAGGAGCTTATCGTTTCTATGACTTCTTAAGTGATAAAGAATTCAAAGTTGGCGATAAAACAATTCGTGTGTATCCATTAACAAAACCAGACTTTAATATGGTTGACTACGTATTTAATGAAGAAGGCAACACAGACTTAGAAAAAATGAACAAATTAAACCATGACTTCTTTGATTATGCTTCTTATGTTAAAGGCGGATTATATGATAATGAGTTTATTACATCTCATACTGATTTTGCTACTCCTGACTACGGTAACAGCCCACTTCCATTTGTGAAGAGTCTTGGATTTAGTGAAGCAGAATGGGATCGTGAAGGTAAAGTAACAGTTCTTCGTGCGAGTGCATTATCTCCATATGCTCATGATAAAGAAGTATTTGAAGAATACGCTGTGAAGATGGAAAAAGCAATTCAAGAGAAACTTGAAAAAATCTACAATGTAGCGGAATAAGTTTAGTAGAAAATTATTTTTATAGAATGAATGCATAACGTTAGGAAGTTGTTATGCATTCATCTTTATATAATTGTTTTTGTTTATCCTGTTATTCGCGGACAGTAGATATTCCTATTAAAAGTCGGTGTAAATAAAGAAGTTAGATGGGGACTGAAGGGAAAGCCCACTAAGAAAAGTTTCACTTTAGAAGAACAATTGAGGAGTGAAAATAAGATGGTGAAAAAAGTATTAACGATTGCGGGTTCTGATTCAAGTGGAGGTGCAGGATTACAGGCTGATCTAAAAACATTTGAAGAGTATGGTACTTTTGGATTAAGTACCATTACGACAATTGTTACAATGGATCCTAATCATAACTGGCATCATCATGTTCATCCAATTGATAAAGAACTTGTACAAAAGCAATTAAAAACAATTTTTTCTGGTGGAAAATTAGATGCAATGAAAACAGGAATGCTTGGATCTATAGATATTATTAAGCTCGTGAGTGAGGTAATTGAAACATATAAAATGCAAAATGTTGTTATTGATCCAGTCATGGTTTGTAAAGGAGAAAATGAACCTCTTCATCCTGAAAACGGAAAAGCAATTCGTGATTTTCTTTTACCGAAGGCAACAATTGTAACACCAAACTTATTCGAAGCAGGTCAGTTATCTGGAATGCAAGAGATAAAAACAGTAAATGATATGAAGGAAGCTGCAAAACGAATTAAAGATTTGGGGGCTGAAAACGTTGTGATTAAGGGTGGTACAGCCCTAACGAACCATAGTGCAATTGATTTGCTTTATGATGGTGTAGAGTTTGTTACTTATGAAGCAGAGCAAATTCAAACGAATTGTAACCATGGTGCAGGTTGTACCTTTGCAGCAGCTATTACAGCTGGACTTGCTAGAGGACTTTCAATACAAGCAGCTGTGGAAAAGGCAAAAGATTTTACAACAGAAGGAATTAAATCTGGTTTTGTTTTTAATGATTTTGTTGGTCCAGTATGGCACGGTGCCTATCATAAAGCTGATTTACGTTAACAGTGTAATATTTTAGGTGAATAGAGAGGGCATAAACATTTTTAGGTAGGATTTAATTAGTATATTATACTTATCGAACATTTTGTTTATGCCCTTTTATGGTTAGATATGGATTCAATATAAAACTTAGGCATTAAATGAGAAATTATTCACGAAATATGAGGGTAAATGGAAAGAATCCGGTGACCATTTAACTGATAAGGAGTTTATTGAAATGAAAAGAGATGTAACTATTAAAGAAAGTACTTTTCTTTTAGTTGTTTTATTAGCAATTATAGGAACTTGTATTATTGGCTTCAGTTTACCTCCCCAAGTACCAATTCTAATTGCGATAGGTATTGTTATTTTATTTGCTCGAGTGAAAGGTTTTTCTTGGGATAAAATCCATCAAGGAATTCAAAATGGAATTTTACCAGGCTTAATACCAATCATTATATTTATGCTAATCGGAATATTGGTTAGCGTTTGGATCGCAGCAGGAACAATTCCTACTATCATGATTTACGGATTCAAAATTTTATCACCAAAATTCTTTTTACCTTCCGTTTTTACTGTTTGTGCCCTTGTTGGAATAATGGTGGGAAGCTCTTTCACAACGATTTCAACTGTTGGTATTGCATTTTTAGGAATGGGACAAATGATGGGACTAAATTCAGCGATAGTTGCGGGGGCTATTATATCAGGTGCATTTTTAGGTAATAATATTTCACCGTTATCTGATACAACAAATTTAGCAGCAGCCATTGCAGAAGTGGATTTATTTGAACACATTCGTAGTATGATGCGAACAATTATTCCAGCATTTTTTATAACTCTAATCTTTTATATATTTTTAGGAAATGGCACTTCAGTATCAGGGGGAGATAAAATTGAAGAACTCATCCAAACACTTCATTCATCTTTTTCAATCTCAGTATTTACATTAATTCCGGTATTTGTATTATTTTTGTGTGCTAGAAAAAAAGTACCTGCTATCCCTACATTATTACTTAGTATCACTATTTCAGTATTTATACGTTATATGTATTACCCAAGTACTAGTTTTAAGCAAATCGCTAGTTTTATGCAAGATGGATTTGTTTCTCAAACAGGTGTAAAGGATGTAGATTTACTACTGACTCGCGGCGGAATGCAAAGTATGATGTGGTCAGTTTCGCTTATTCTTCTCGCCCTTGCATTAGGTGGATTGTTAGTAAAATTGAAAGTTATTGAAAAACTAATTTCTAAAATATCCAATATGGTTAGTAAGAAAGGAAATCTAATGCTAATGACTGCTTTAAGTTCGATCGGAGTGAATATTCTACTAGGAGAACAGTATTTATCAGTCATTTTACCAGGTGAAGCATTTAAATCACAATTTGATAAAATTCATGTGGATTCAAAAAACCTTTCAGGAATTTTAGCGAATGCTGGGGCGGCAGTTAATCCATTGATTCCTTGGGGGGTAAGTGGTGTATTTATTACTGGTACACTTGGTGTGTCTACTTTGGAGTACCTTCCATACACTGTATTTTGTTTTATAGTTCCTGTTATTCATATTATTTTGGGCTTTATTGGGAACTCGAAAATTCAATCAAAAGAGATAAAAAAGGTTGGTTAAATCTTACTAAGTTTTGTATCTTATAATAACTATTATTTAATATTGTCCTCTCTAAGTAGTAATTCAAAAGAACTCCATCGTAAATTGGAGGGAAGGATTAGGCTTAGAGGGGATTTTCTTTTATTAGGAAGAGAAATATCTTCACTATAATGTTAAATGTATTTTAGAAAAAAGAAGTATGATTATTGTATTAATATCAATAATCAGTTTATAAAAAAACGTCACAAATATGTAAGAAAGAGCCGCAGTTCAAAAATAAAAAATAGTGATATAATGCTGTATACTCCTTAAAGTATTAAAAAGTGAAATATACAATCTGCATTATTAAGGTGAATTATATTAATTTACGAATGTATTGCATATGGAAAAAATAAGAGTGTACATCACAGTAGTAAAAATGCAAATTGTACAGAAAAAGTAAATTAAATATAAAGCAAGACCCTTATAGTGTAGTGTCTGCTCTAATGAAGATGGAGGTAAGTATATGCTAATAGATAAATTACGTGGGAAAGATTTAGATGAATTTTTTGAGGCGATTTTAGCATTAGAAACGGTTGAGGAGTGTTATAGCTTTTTTGATGATTTATGCACAGTGAATGAAATGAAGACAATATTTCAAAGGTTTAAAGTAGCTAAAATGTTATATAAAGATAACACTTATCAAAAGATTGAAGAGGAGACAGGTGCTAGTACAGCAACAATTTCTCGCGTGAAGCGATCTTTAAATTATGGGAACGATATGTATGATGTTATTTTTACTCGCATGAAAGATAAATGATTTTTTTAAACCGATAGTTAATCAGGTGAAGTATTTTCGGGAGTATGAAGTGAAACCTCGATTAAGTTTCAACTTAACAATTTAAATAATATGATTATGGAAAAAATGTATACGATGTCTGAAATAAATAACATGTTTTTAGGTAATAAGATAGGACAAGTTAATTTTTGATATTTTAAGCCAAAATGATTTGTTTTGTAATATTAAAGACGAACGACATGAAGTGAACCCTGAAAACGGGACACATCTCAAAACACCTAAACCATCTGTTCCCTATATATTCTTTAGGGAATAGATGGTTTGATTTTTCTTGAATTCGCACAGTTGTGTTGGATACTTTTGTTTTTAAGTGTTTATTTTCTAATCGTAGCTTTTCCAATTCAATTAGCTCTTTTGGTCCTTTTCCACCTTGTTTTTTCTGGGTAATGAACCTTTTTCATGTACCACTATTCGGGTTCACTTCACGGATTACGATGTTTTTTTATTAAGAATGTTTCCGCACGAAAGCTCTAGTAGGCTGAACAGCAACAGTTTTGAAATGAGAAAATAAATAACATCCTGTCACGACGACAATTGTGCCTAAAATTTGTATCCACGTTAATTCTTCTCCGAGGAAAAAGAATGCTAGGATTGCAGTGAAAATTGGATTGAAGTTTAGAAAAACTCCTGACGTTGTAGCTCCTAATTTCTGTACGCCAATATTCCAAAATACCATACAAAGTACTGTAGAAATGATTCCTGTATATAAAAGTGATGTAATGAAAGACGTATTTATATTTGAAACAGTAAAGCTACCGATGTTAAATGGCAGTAATAAAATAACGCCGAAAATACCAGAGTATAACGTCGCCATAAGTGGCGTAGTTGTTTTTGTTGCCCATTTACTACTAACAGAATATATTCCCCAAACACAAACTGCCGCAATCATCCATAAATCTCCACTATTAAAATGTAGTGAAAATAAAAGTGAGAAATCACCTTTTAAAAGTACGAGAATAACGCCAAAGAATGAAAGAATCATGGATAGAATTTGAAGTGTATTTACTTTTTCTTTTAAAAATAATACTGAAAATAGTGCAATTGAAATCGCGTTTAATGTAGAAATAAGACCTACATTTGTAGCGGATGTTTTTTCTAATGCTAAAAATTGAAAGATGTTAAAGAGGGCGACGCCTGTAATTCCCATCAATATTAACGGAAGTATGGCAGCACGTGGGGGAAAGAGTTTCTTTTCTTTAAACCAAACCATCGGTAATAAACAAACAATCGCAATCATCCATCTTAAACTTGTCAGTGTCATTGGAGACGCATGATCGACGAGTGATTTCCCAACGACAAAATTTCCTCCCCATAATAAGCTTGTTAATAATAGTAAAAAGACATAAAAATAAGGCATACCAAAATCCCCTTTGTTGTAATCAATATGAACTGTAAATAATTTTAGCATTTTTCTTTATTATCTAATATATTCTTTTGTATAATGATAAAAACTCAATAAAATGTTTAGTTATAAATGATATTTGTGAAAAAATATTCAGTTTCATATAAATTATAAGGTGTTTTTTCGAATAATCATCGGTAAGAAAAAAGGGGGAATTGTAATGGAGTCGTCTGTTATTAAAGTGTTGGATGATTTGGATGTACAAATTTTAGATATATTGCAGAAGGAGTCACAAGTAAGTAATGCAGAGCTAGCACGCCGCGTTAATTTATCGCCGGCTGCTATGCACGCAAGAATAAAAAGATTAGATGGAGAAGGTTTCATTGATAAGCAAGTTGCGATTTTAAATCAAGAAAAGCTTGGGTTTGATTTGTTATGCTTTATTTTTATGAGTACGAATATTCATCAATCGGATAAGCTGGAAGTGTTGGAGAAAGAATTAGAATCGATGCCGGAAGTGTTAGAATGTCACTGTTTAACAGGAGAGTACGATTATTTATTAAAGGTGGCGAATCGCGATCGCAAAGAGCTGGAGCAGTTTATTAGAAAGTTAAATAAGTTAGGGATTACACGGATACAGACGAGTTTAGCACTGCGTGAAATTAAATATTCGACGGTATTGCCGATACGAAATGAAGGACCGAGCATCGATTAGATTGCTTGGTTTTTGTTTGTGTAAAATTCAGAAAAGTGATTGACGGAGAGAAAAGAGAGATGTATTATTATATGAAATTATGAATTAAAATTCAGTTTACGGTATAAATATTAATGTTGGAGCAAGGGGATATAATATGAAAATCTTTAATGCGGTTACGAGTGATGTGAAAGGAATTTATAATCTTATTGAAATTTACGCAAAAGAGGGAGTTGCTTTACCGCGTTCTCTTTTGTCTCTCTATCAATATTTGCAATGTTTATATGTTATGAAAGAAGACGGGGAAATTGTTGGAGTTGCTGGATTGCATGTATTAGGGGAAGATCTTGCGGAAATACGATCGTTAGTAGTTTCGCATACATATGCAGGGAAAGGGATAGGGCGTATGCTCGTAAATCATGTGATGGAAGAAGCTACGAAAATAAATGTAAAAAGAGTGATTTCCTTAACGTATGAAACAGTATTTTTTCAAAAGTGTGGATTTAATTTTGTAAATAAAGAAGCATTGCCAGAGAAAGTATGGATTGATTGTAGACATTGTCCAAAGGTTGATTATTGTGATGAGGTGGCGATGGTTCGGTATGTTGGGTGAAAATTTTATAGAGAAAAAGAGCCCACTATTATTTACATAATAGTGGGCATCTATATTTCAATAAGAAATGAGAGTGTTATTAAGAATTTGAATTCGTTTGTCTCACGGCAAAATTATAAAGTGGATCTCTAAGTTCGTAGTTATACGTAAAACCGTCGACAATTCCTACAACTTTATCGTTATCATAAAGGTCGAGCATAAACTGTGCCATTTGTTTTGCAGTGTGGAATTTCGGTACAACATTATCGTATTGGAACTCATCAATATCAAATGAGCGTTTCGCAAATTCTGTTTCAGTTGCAGCAGGGGCTAAAACTTTTGCTTGCAGTTTTGCGCCTTGTTCTTTCAGTTCGTGAGACAGCCCTTCTGTAAATGCACTTACATAAAATTTCGTAGCACAGTACGTAACAGCATTGGCAACAATCGTGTATCCACCGCCCGATGAAACGTTGATAAGCTGTGTTCCCTCGATCATTGAATAATCTCGAACGAAAAGGGAAGAGAGTATAGTTAGTGCTTCTATATTTACATGCAACATCGTCTCTATTTTATTTAAATTTTGTTCAGCAATTGAGGCGAAATTACCAAAACCTGCGTTGTTAATCCACGTTTCAATTTGAAAAGCTTGTAGGCTTTCATACAGTTTATAAACATTTTCAGTGACAGATAAATCAGTTCTTCGAATGACAACATCCAACTCCGGATGCATTTCGTTAATTTTCAATTTTAATCCTTCTAATTCTTCTTGTCTTCGAGCCACAAGTATTAAATTTTTTCCGCGAGATGCAAAGGCTAAAGCTGATTCATAGCCGATGCCTGAACTAGCACCAGTAATCACAGTATGTTTCATATAAAATCCCCCTAAATTCAAATTAATTATTATGGTTAGATTTTATTTGTTAGAGTATACTCTAAGTCAAATGTTTTTTATTGGCAGTAAAATATATGAGAGTAAATGGCGTGCGGAGGGAGTATGAGTATGTACACAATTAGCGAGGTAGCTACATTATTAGGAGTGAGCACACATACATTACGTTATTATGAAAAGGAAAATATATTAATTGCAAATCGCGATACAAATGGGAATCGAATTTATGAAGAATCACATATAAAGTGGTTGCAGTTTGTAATGAAATTAAAACAAACACAAATGCCGATAGCAAAAATAAGAGAATACGCTAGATTATATACAGAAGGGGAGCATACAACTGGGGCTCGTTTGCAATTGTTAGAAGATCATAAAAAATCTATTCAAACGCAAAGAGAAAACTTAGTAATTACAGAGAAGATGCTTGAAAATAAAATTATTGCATACAAAGCTTCTTTGGAAAATAAATAGATTAAAAAATTATCTGTTCCTTGTTACGTGATGAAAAATGAAAAAGAGCAGCTAGCAAAAGCTAACTGCTCCATTCAAGGGATCTCTCCAAGGGGGAATGGAGAAAATATTATGTTACTAGCATTATTGACAGATTATTAAGAAATATACATGTGGATTTGAGAAATTTAAAATGTTTTTTCGTTAATAGAATCTTGGTGTTGACACTGTATCAATTAGTCATGTAGAATAATAATGAATGACATTCAGTCATTTTATATGAAAGGGTGTAGATAAGCAACTTTTATATGTAGTTAGCTTAATAACTGAACAAATATAACGATAAATGAGGCTGATAGTTGTTTTTAAATATTAGTTAGTGTGGGATTATATTTTTTTAAGTAAAAAATGACTGATAATCAGTCAGTATTAAAAGGTGAGAGGTATGGAAAATAAAGCTTGGTTATATGTCATATTAACATGTATAGTTGAGATTTTTTGGGTGTTTGGTTTTAATACGGCACATACATGGTGGCATTGGAGCATTATCGTGGGGATTATCGCCGTTGATTTTTACTTTCTGTCTAAAGCGTGTGAGCATCTTGCGACAGGAACAGTATATGCCGTCTTTGCCGGAGCTGGTACGGTAGGTACATTCTTAATGGATGTATTCCTTTTCGGTGGAAGTTTTAGTGTAGGAAAACTATTCTTTATCTTGATGGTTGTAGTCGGTGTTATCGGTCTAAAGTTGGCGGATAATAAAGAAGAGACTATGGAAGGAGCTGTTTAAAGATGGGGTGGTTTTTCGTATTTTGTGCGGCAATTAGTGAAATAGTCGGTGTAATTGGTCTTAAAATGTATAGTAAAAATAAAACGATAGCAAATGGAGCAATTTATATAGGTGGACTTGCAACCTCCTTTGCATTCTTATATATATCCTTCTTGTATTTACAAGTAAGTGTCGCGTATGCGGTTTGGATTGGTTTTGGAACAGCAGGAGCCGTTTTAATAAATATGTTCCTGTTTGGGGAATCGAAAAGTAAGGCACGTTTGATTAGTGTAGCTCTTATCGTATGTGGAGTTACGGGATTAAAGGCTCTTTCATAAGAAAATGATATAAAAGTTGAATCTCCTAACGATTTGTTGGGAGATTTTTATTATGAAAAGTGCACGATAATTGACAGTACAGCTAGTTATTTTATAAAATGAGTGACAGTCATTCAATACGTGAAAGGGTTTAGATGATGAATAAAAAAGAGAAAATTGTCTATGCAGCTATTGAAGTGTTTCAGGAAAAGGGCGTTGAAAAAACGAAGATTTCTGATATCGTAAAATTGGCTGGCATTGCGCAAGGAACGTTCTATTTATATTTTCCTTCTAAGCTATCTGTTATGCCTGCAATAGCAGAAGTGATGGTTGAGAAGATGATACTTGCAGTGAAAGAAAAAGTACAGAACGATGCACCTTTTTCAAGTAAAGTTGCGCAAGTGATAGATGCAGTGTTTAACTTTATAGCTGAATATCGTGAAATACAAGCATTAATGTATGCGGGCCTGGCATCTACTGAACATATAAAAGAATGGGAAGCTGTATATGAGCCTCTTTATATGTGGCTAAGCGAATTTTTAAGTGAGGCAAAAGAAGCTGGTGAAATTCGTGATTCGGTTCACGCAGAAAGAACAGCAAAGTTATTTATCGCTCTTGTTGAATCAACAGCGGAACAAGTTTATTTATATGATCATAAAGATGATGAGCAAGTCGCGCTACAAAAGGCAGAAGTACTAGATTTTTTAACACATGCCCTACATATAAAGAAATAAAGGGAAACTTTAAACGTTGGGGGCATTCCCCGCTGGTTATTGGCCCGCACTAATCGGGATACAACAGTCAGGTGAACCTATCTTGAAAAGGTAGGTTCATTTCTGTGAAAAACTGAATGATAATCATTCAGATTGCACTTATACATGTGTTTAAGGATAGCGTGGAATTTTAAATGAGTGGGACATCTTCACTCACTATGAGTCCGTGAATAACGGGATAAAGAGAAAGCTTCTTGGGTATTACTTTCGAGAGGAACTTACAGGAAGAGGTGTTAAAAATTGAAGAAACCGATAAAAGAACAAAAGATGGTATTGATCATTCTTTTGAGTAATATATTTATCGCTTTTTTAGGGATTGGATTAATCATACCGGTTATGCCGTCCTTTATGAATGAGATGAATTTAACAGGGAAGACGATGGGTTATCTCGTTGCAGTATTTGCAATGGCTCAGCTTATTACTTCACCTATTACGGGTCGATGGGTTGATCTGTACGGTAGGAAAAAAATGATTATCATTGGACTATTTATTTTTGGTGTTTCAGAGCTTCTTTTTGGATTAGGAAGAGATGTGTGGATGCTTTATGTAGCTCGGGCGTTAGGCGGAATTAGTGCTGCTTTTATTATGCCTGGTGTTACCGCATATGTTGCTGATATTACATCTATTCCGGAACGTCCAAAGGCGATGGGGTATTTATCTGCAGCAATTAGTACTGGATTTATTATAGGGCCTGGAATTGGTGGATTTATTGCAGAATATGGTATACGTGTGCCATTTTTCGTTGCAGCAGTGATTGCCTTTGTAGCATGTGTGATTTCTATCTTTATTTTGAAAGAGCCGTTAACGAAAGAACAAATTGCAGAGATTTCTGCTAATACGAAGGAATCAAGTTTTCTTGGGGATTTAAAGAAATCATTAAATCCAATGTATGCGATCGCATTTATTATTGTATTTGTGCTTGCTTTTGGATTATCAGCATATGAAACTGTATTTAGTCTGTTCTCTGATCATAAATTTGGTTTCGCGCCGAAAGATATTGCTGCCATTATTACAATTAGCTCAATCTTTGGGGTAGTTGTGCAAGTATTTATGTTTGGAAAATTGGTAGACATATTCGGCGAAAAAGTGTTAATTCAAATATGTTTAATTGTAGGAGCAGTGTTAGCATTCGTTTCAACTATAGTCTTTAATTATTGGATGGTACTTCTAGTTACTTGTTTTATTTTCTTAGCATTTGATTTACTTCGTCCAGCGTTAACGACGTTTCTATCAAAAGCAGCTGGAAAAGAGCAAGGATTTGTTGCCGGAATGAATTCGACGTATACGAGTTTAGGAAATATTGCAGGACCGGCGATGGGCGGAATATTATTTGATATAAATATTCACTATCCATATGCTTTCTCAGGAGTTGTTTTAATAGTTGGTCTTGGCATTACATTTATGTGGAGAGAGAAGCAGCTAGCTGGAAGTTTAGCGAAGTAATAAAACCCCTTACGACGGTAAGGGGTTTTTGTTTTACAAACTTAATCCAAACCGTTTTAATTCAATAAAAATCCCTTCTAATTGCTTTCCTTTATCCGTTAATGTGTACTCTACACGCGGCGGAACTTCTGGATATACTTTTCTCGTTACAATTCCTTGTGTTTCTAATTCTTTTAGTCGAAGTGATAATGTTTTCGGACTAATACCGTCCATTGATTTTTGTAAATCACTAAAGCGTAATGTTCCTTCGATAAGAAGGTCACGAATGATTAAAAACGTCCACTTTGTACTAATTACGTCAAGCGTTTTAGCGATAGGACAAGGAATGCCAGGTAAACCTTTCGTTAATTCAACCGGATCTATATTGCTCATGGAATTAGCCTCCATAAAAATTTTTTGAATGAATTTGCTTTATAGTATCACAAAACTATACTTTTGGTAACTATATGAAAAAAATATCACTACTTCCATAAAGGAAGTTAGTGCATATACAATAGCAATACAAAATACAAAGGGTTTGTATGAGGAGGTGATTTCCATGAGTATGAAAAAGTTGTTTGCGTTCCTTAGTTTTTTTGTCATTTGTATCGTGCTTGTAGCGTGTAGTGGGGAACAAAAAGCTGAAATCCAGTTATTAAAAGAAATGCCAAAGCCAAAAGCAATGACGATTGATTCTTTACTCAGTAAAAAGGAAGCGACAAAAATCGTGCATGCAGCGCAGCGTTTTTATGCATTTTGGGATACAGGTAAAGAGGAACTTATTCCGCAGACTGTTACTGAAAACTTTTTTGATAATACGTTACCAAAAGGTCGCCCACAAGGCGTTGAAGGATTAAAGTTTGCAGCACAAAATTTTCGTAAAGTTGTTCCTGATATACATTGTGAGATTGAAGATTTATTAGTTGTTGGAGATAAAGTAACAGCTCGTCTTTCTTTTACAGGAACGCATAATGATAAAAAAATCAATTTTTTTGCGATTGATATTTTACATGTGAAGGACGGAAAGATAACGGAAGATTGGCATTTAGAAGATAATCTTACACTGAAACAGCAACTGGGATTAATAGCCGAGGAATAAAAATAAGGGAGAGAAAAGCGATGAAAAATATATTGATTATAAATGGACATGAAAAATACGGTACAAAGGAAGGAAGATTAAATAAAACGTTAGTTGATTGTATGGTAACGGTATTAAGCGAGAATCATCATGTGAAAACAACAACGATTCAAGATGGATATAGTATTAAGGACGAACAAGGAAAGTTTTTATGGGCGGATGTTGTGATTTATCAAACACCAATTTACTGGTTTAGTGTTCCTGGATTATTTAAAACGTATATGGATGAAGTATATGAATACGGTTTGTTCTTTGAAGGTGCAGATGAATATGGAACAGGTGGTTTATTAAAAGAGAAGCAGTATATGTTTTCTACAACTTGGAATGCACCTGAAAAAGCATTTGGGGATAAGACGAAGTTCTTTGAAGGGGAAAGTTTAGAATCAACGCTTAGTCATTTACATCGTGTGCAGAAGTTTCTCGGTATGAATCCGTTAAAGAGTTTTGCTTGTTATGATGTGGTGAAGAATCCGAATATTGAGCAGTATTTATTAAACTTGAAAAACCATATGGATGAAGTAATTAAATAATAGTTTGCATCTGTATGTGAAGAAGGTACTACTAAGGATGTAGTACCTTCTTTTTCATTCATAAAAATTACTTAGTTTTTATTGGCTTAAAGTCTTCATAAGTGGAATCTAATATTTTATCCCGCTATTTGTGGACAGTAAAACTCCCACCTCAAAATTCGGCTGGAGCAAAGAGCTTAGGTGGGAGATCAACTGCCCGTAAAATCCCGATTGGTGCGGGCTGATTATAGTTTCACTTTATGAAATACGTTGAAAATCTTTACTCATACAGGACTGTTTTAGTTTTTTTGATTTTATCAAATATTTAATATCAGAGGTGTTATCATATGAAAGCTGAATATGATAATAGTTAATATACTCAAATAATGCAAACACATAAATAAATAGGGCGAATGATATCCCGCCTACAGGTAAGTGGGGATACCAAATTGAAAAATCAATAATAAACATAATAAGTCCCGTGATAATCAATCCTATATTTATTTTTTGTAGCATTTTTAAATATTGAATAACCCCAATAGGTGTAACAGATGTTTTCTCTTTTTTTAGTCGTTTCCACTTTACGTACCAGTAAACTGTTCCTTGTAATAAGATAAACTCTAAAAGAAGAAATGAGACCCAAAAAGAGTATAGGGAATATAAATGTAATGTAGGATAAGCATAATTAAGTAAGGAACTTGTGAAAATAAAAGTAATGACTGAAAATAACTCACCTGTGTATAGATAGGAAAGCCTTTTTTCTAGGTTGCGTTTCATGGTTCTTCTCCTTTTTTAAAAACTCACATTTTAATACGGGGATGGTTCTATCCATAACTTCACAAAATTCGCCCAACCGAATGAATCGATTGTTACATTCTTTAAAGAAGAAGGATATGTTTTTCTTTTTAAAACGGATCCACTACAGCTAAATTTGGAGTGGTATTTGGCTGTAGTAAAAGGTTTTTTAACGTTCCTACTTCAGAAAGAGCGACTAATATGTAGCCACTAATAAGTACAATAAGTCCGATAACACGTAATGTTTGTAAGGTCACTTCACGGTTATTCGTTTCTGCCGGGTTTTGGGGCGTTGAAGGTGGAGTGTTGTTCATAATAGGGATCCCATCTTTTTTATTTATATATGTGTAAAATCATTATTTAACTTATGGATTGGAATTGTATAGTCATTTTCACTATATGAGAGCTGCCTATGAATAGTGAGAAGAAATTTTAGGACGAGAAAAGAGGCTGTTGTATACAGCCTCTTTTTCGTTAAAACGAGGAAATCCGTTTCTTCGTTTTTCGTACAATAATAAATTTGATCCAGAGTAATCCGGCAATCATAATGATAATACTATGTAGAAATTGTCCTGTAGCAATGAGTATAACACTTGAAAATACAATGAGTTGGATACTTAGCAATATGAAAATTAAGCTAAGAAACTGCTTCATTTTTTCCTCAGTAGTAATTGGATATAATGCTACAATAATATTTCCCGAAAAATATTTCCACAGAGAACGAAGCTGCATAGAAATCATATATAGGAAGACGTAAGCGATAGCGCCTTTTACGTATATATTCGGAACAAAATATAGGGTGAAAGCACCGATTACCCCTAAGCGAATATATATACCGAAATAATCATTGCCGCGTAAAAACGATAGTGTATGTAAATAGAAGAAAGTAGCATTTTTTTTATGTAGTAACGGTTCGATCCAATTCGTAAGCCATTTTCTACTGTTTACTTGTTTCTTTAGTTGCGGCACATCAGTGAAGATGCTGGCAAATTGATAAAAGCGTATGTCCATTTTTTCTTCTTGCTCGATTATGTAATCCCACGGTATTCGTTTTGCTGGTTGTTTTTTTGTATATAGTAGTAGGAAAGCAAGTAGTAAGAGTAGTCCGCCTAATACGATTACATTTGCAGTATAAAACAGCATGTAAATGATTAGGGCGTTACAAGTAATACGAATAATCCGCCATATGTTTTTTGCATGACTATCACGCCACATCCAATGTATGTACATGTTCCAAGCTTTCGTAACCATTAAAACGATAAAGATTGTACATAAGAAAGGTACCGTTAATTGTAATGATTGCATGGCAAGTGGAACGAGAATAAGGAACATAAATAATAATGGAAAAAGCTGAATGATGTAATTATATAGAAGAGACTTTTTGAAATAAGATGTTAATTTCTCTTCTAGTGCGAGTAAATAGACAGCATCAGGCTTTTGAATAAATGTACGTATTGGACATCTCGATATAACCCCGGTTAGGACGATTGTAATGAGCAATAAGGATACTCCTGTAGAAGGAGTGGTCTTAAGAAACTTTGCGTAATAGTAAGCACCTATACAGGAGACGATGATGAAGCTATATAGTAAACCGTTAATCATACGTGCAAAGTATGTAATGATATTTTGAATATGTTGTTGGAAGCGACTGCTCCATAGCGATTCGATTGACATGTTTTTCACCTCTTTGTTCTATTATATATGTTTTACAAAAGAAAAAACGAGCAAATTGCGTTATGCAACTTGCTCGTTTTTCTTTTCGTTATTTTTTTTCTGATCACGATTCATTAATGGATAGAAGGCAAAACCGATTACGAATAATCCGATTCCGAGAAGGAACGTTTTTATATCAGATGCGCCTGTTTTAATAACCCATAGTGCATAGCAAAGTGCGATCACTGCGACTATACCATCCGTAATTCTTGCCCGCATTTCATTTTTGTATGTTTCACCAGTTGCGACTAGTTTTAGCTGGAAGATTGGTGAAACGAGATATGGAATGAGATAGGCTAGAGTTGATACGGTAATCACGAATGTATAAGCTTCCGCAATGGTTCCTGATAATGTTGAGAATAAGAACACTTGCGACATAATGTTTGTTAATCGTAATGAGTAAATTGGACTTCCTTTTTTATTTGTTTTTGTAAAGAAGGAAGGGAAGAAACCTTCTTTTGCTGCTTGATAAGGTACTTCTGAACTTAATAAAACCCAGCCTAAGATGGAACCGAATAGGGAAGTAAGAGCAAGTAATGCCATAAGTTTCCCGCCGCCATGACCCATTGCAGCGTTTAATGCATCTGCTAATGGACGTTCCGAAGCTTGTAATGTCTCAACGTGAAGTACACCCATTGTTAAAATAGTAATTCCTAAGTAAATTGCCACTGTTATTAGTAAACCAGCAACTGTTGCGCGCTTTACTGTCTTGGGAGAGGTAGCTCGGTTTGATAAAAGAACGGCTGATTCAATCCCTATAAATGCCCATAACGTTGTAAGAGCAGCTAAGTTTACTTGTGAAAGGAGACCGTGTGATACGCCTTCTTTATCGATCATCGGTGTGTACCATTGCCCAAACTTAGAAGCTTCGAATGCAAATAACGTAACAATGATGAATAAAAGGAATCCAGTTATTTTCGTTGTAGTTGCTATGAAGTTTAGTTTTCCAGCTCCGCTTACACCGTTTGTTAAAATAATATGAGTTCCCCATAGTAAGATGGAACAAATAGTAAATGTGATTAGTTTTCCGACTTCTACGTTAAATGAACCGATTGAAAATAGTAGTCGTGTATCTTTCATGATCGGGAAGAAGAGTGATAAATATCCCGCGAATGATGTAATGATGGCAACGTTACTTGCCCAGTTTGCCACCCAATATCCCCATACCATACTGAAGCCAGCCATTTTTTTCTTTTTTGGTGATGAGAATAAAGCATATGCATGACTTTGTGGCCCTGTTGTTAAATCAGGACGACGAATTGCTAAATTACCGAAAACAAGAGCTAGCATTAAAACACCAAACCCTGTTGTTAACCAAGCTAAAGTGACACCGAGTGGGCTTGCTGTTTGTGCCAACGTACTTGGCACCATGAAAATACCAGCGCCAACCATGTTACCGACAACGAAAGCTGTTAGTACCCAAAAGCCCCATTTTTTTTGTTGCATAGAAAATACCTCCAAAGTTAGTATAACCAAGTCAAGCGAGGAGATATGTATGTCTTCCGAACTCAGGAAGAGAAGTCCCAAACAAAACAAAAAAAGCACGTAATCTGCCGCTACATGCTTTCTATCTTATAAGAAACCCACGACATACCTCTCGATAGCTCTCCACAAACGAAAACGTTTGTGACAGTTCTGCACTTATTAAATGCAGACCCAGCAAGCGTGCATGGTGGACACGACTTACTTCGGCAACCATTCCTTTCTCATTCATTCATCAATGCCACTACATCTCCTGAAATGATACTCTTAATGATTGCAACCTCTACCTCACCGAGATACGAATGAGGATTTAAATATTAAATTAACGTATTTAAGAGTAACAAATGGATTTTTATACGTCAATGGATATGGTAATAATCAGATTATAGAGAAGAGTTTGTGATTAAGGTGTTGGAGGGTTTGAGACAGATTCATTGAATAAATATGTAATGAATTTTGAACAGGAGATTTACTAATTATTTAATTGGAATGGGGATTATTGAAATGATACGTGCTTATAGTGAAGAAGAGGATCGAATCGGGATTTTGGATTTAATAAAGAGTACGGGGATAGAAGGGGAGATAGGTTCTTTGGATGATATTGTGTCGGACTCTACTCATTTTCTCTTATATAGCCAAAATGAGGTTAAAGGGTTCGCATATTCATCTTTTTATACAAATAGTGCTGAAGAGTCTATTGTTCAAATACGTGTGTATGTAGCACCAGGTTCTCGTTTAAGAGGTATTGGTTCCGCACTATATAAGAAAATAGAAGAGTTAATTTCTAAAATAAAACCGGATTTTGTGTGTACTTATATGAGGACTGAATTAGACAGTTCTATTGGTTTTGCTAAGAAAATGGGATTTGAAAAATGGTGGGGATCGCTTGAATTGATATATAAGGGAGGGAGTTTTCCTAAAACAGATATGATGTTTATTAAATATGAGGATAGATTTTTTGACCAGTTTGTAACAATGGTACAGGAATGTTATTACGAGTTGCATGAAATGAATGATATGAAGCCTTACCTTGCTCCGGAGAATAGTATAAAGAAATACAAATTGAACAATAAAAGTAACGTGTATGTAGTTTTAGAACATGACCAGCTAATTGCATCGGTTACGATAGGAGAAGGGACAGTAGAAAATGTAATGGTTGCACGAAGTTATCAAGGGAATGGGTATGGGCGTAAAGCTTTACAATTTGGTATGAATAAGTTGTTAGAAGACGGGTATGAAGATATTAGATTATGTTATATAGAAGGAAATGAAAGTGCTGAGAGGTTATACAATTCTGTAGGGTTTAAACCGCTTCATAATACACAAGTGTATAGGAAATTTTTTGTATAAAAAAGAAGCTGATCTAATTTTAAATCAGCTTCTACATATAAGATTAAACTAAGTTTAATACAGTTACTTTTTCACGTGTCATAGACTCAAGGCTCTTACGAATACATTGTGCGCCCATACCGGAACCTTTTACACCGATGAATGGGAAGTGGTCAGGACCGTGCTCTGTGCGTCCGTTAATTTGAACAGAACCAGTGTCGATTTTGTTAACAATTGCTTCGTCTACTTCTTCGCGAGTAATTGCTTGTACTTGTCCAATTACTTCGTGTAAGTATGGAGATGGAATTTCAATTGTTTCTCCTGAAGAGCTTTCTCTCCATACTCCGTTTTATTGCTAGTTGTCATGATTAGTCCTCCTAAAATAGCAACTTGTAAGAGCGAGTATAAGGTGATAGTAGGGGGGATAATATTTTTCAAATGGACTCATTGTGTATTTTATATGTAAAAAAACAATTGACAGAATACTCAATATAGTTGTAAGATTATAAATGGAAAATAAATGAAAGGGGTGTGTGTAATGATTGTATTCGTAAATGTAATGGGCTTAGCTCTGTTAAGTGGCAGAAAACATTCATATCATTACGCAACCCGTGCGGATATATAGGACCTTTTTGTCTTATGAGAAGCGTACGTTGCGTATATCGTGACGTACGCTTTTATGCATTTTTATGCATATCGTCAAGCGACGGTATGCTTTTTTTTGTCCAATTTGCTTGTTTCCATACTTTGTATGGTTACTATAAAACAACTTTTAGAAGGTGGAAAAATGTGATGAGATTGTATGGGTTGCGAAATGTAAATGTGATGGATTTGGATAGTGGATAAAGAAGTGAGAGTTATATGAGAACGAGAAGGGAGAGGTTACATTGTTGTCAGTATTACTAAAGTTAAAATGGTTTTTTAGGGAGCAGTGGAAGCGATACAGTATTGCCATTGGGGCTCTTTTAATTGTGAATATAGTTGAAGTCATTCCTCCGAAAGTGTTAGGGGTTACGATTGATAATATAAAAACAGGAACGTTATCGAACGAAGCAATTATACAGTCTATTCTTATTTTAATAGGAGTTACAGTAGTTGGATATGGTCTTACGTTCGTTTGGCAACATCAATTGTTTGGAGGGGCATTCGTACTTGAGAAGACGATGCGCTCAAAATTTATGGGGCATTTACTCAAAATGACACCGACGTTTTATCAAAAAAATCGTACTGGCGATTTAATGGCGAGAGCAACAAACGACTTAAAAGCGATCGCTATGACAGCTGGTTTTGGTATATTAACGCTCGTTGATTCTAGTTTATATATGCTTACAATCGTTTGTATGATGGGATTTACAATCAGTTGGGAGCTTACATTAGCAGCACTTATACCGCTTCCGATTATGGCATATGCGATGAATATATATGGAAAGAAATTGCATGAAAGATTTACTGTTGCGCAAGATGCGTTCGGTGATATGAACGATAAAGTACTGGAATCCATCGCTGGCGTGCGTGTTATTCGTGCGTATGTACAAGAGAATGCAGATGAGGGCAGATTTCATCATTTAGGAGATGACGTCTACGAAAAAAATATGAAGGTAGCAAGAATCGATGCATTATTCCAGCCAACTGTGAAAATGCTTGTTGGCCTTAGTTATTTAATCGGTTTAGTGTATGGTGCATACCTCGTATTCCAATCAAAGGTGACACTCGGTGAGCTCGTGTCCTTTAACGTGTATTTAGGGATGATGATTTGGCCGATGTTTGCAATTGGTGAACTAATCAATGTTATGCAAAGAGGGAACGCGTCGCTCGATCGTGTGAATGAAACGTTAACTTATGAACCGGATGTGAAGAATCCGAAAAGTCCAAAGGTAGTACAAGAGCCTGATTACATTCAATTTGATGAAGTTTCTTTCTCCTACCCTTCATCAACTGAAATGAATTTAAAAAAGGTTTCATTCACCTTAAAACAAGGAGAAACACTTGGGGTTGTCGGGAAAACAGGAAGCGGAAAAACGACGCTTGTACGTCAGCTTCTTCGTCAATATCCACTTGGAGATGGGGATATTGCAGTCTCTGATGTGACATTAGATAAAATGACGAATGAAAATGTACTCGGATGGATTGGGTATGTACCGCAGGAACATATTTTGTTCTCTAAAACGGCGAGAGAAAATATTTTATTCGGAAACCGAGAAGCGACGGAAGAAGAACTGGAGAAGGCGATTGAAATTGCTGCGTTTAAAAAAGACTTAGAGTTTTTACCAGAAGGGTTAGAAACGCTCGTTGGAGAGAAAGGTGTTTCTTTATCTGGTGGTCAAAAACAAAGGATTTCGATTGCGAGAGCTGTTATTCAAAATCCAGAAATATTAATTTTGGACGATTCGTTATCAGCTGTTGATGCTCGTACGGAAGCGGCGATCATTGAAAACATAAGAACAGAAAGAAGTGGAAAGACGACGATTATTACGACGCATCGTTTATCTGCAGTGCAACATGCGGATTGGATTCTCGTTATGGATGACGGTGAAGTGATTGAAGAAGGTACGCATGATCAGCTCGTTCGAAATAGAGGCTGGTATGCTGAACAGTTTGAAAGACAGCAAGGCGAAAGTGAAAGTACGGATAGTGGGGTGAAAATATGAGTGTGTCAAAACGGTTGTTTCAATATGCGATGAAAGTGAAAGGACCGATTTTTGCAGCGATGGCAATGCTAATTGTTTTCGTTATTGCAGAGCTGGCCGGTCCTTTCGTTGCAAAAACGATGATTGATGATCATATCGTTGGTATAGAGAAACCTTGGTATGAAACGGAAAAGAGTGAGGATGCTGTTTCTTATAATGGCACTTTCTATAAACGAATTGACCGTTTTGAACAAGGTGAGACAAAAGGAAAAGAAGTGCGTGTGATGCAAGTCGGTTTTCAATATTACTTTGTACCGAATAAGGTAAGTGTTGAAGGGTCACGTTCTGTAAAAGGTGATATGATTACCGTTCAAAATGGTAAGGCAGTGCAAGTGTATAAAGCGAAAGCATTAACGAAGGAAGAAGTGTTTGCGTTTTATAAACCAGAAATAAACCGCCTATTATTACTTGGTGGAGGATATTTTGCTCTATTAGTAATTGTGTCATTATTTGCATATGGAAAGCAGTTCTTCTTGCAGAAGGCAGCGAACAAAATTATTCAAATTATGAGGGAAGACGTCTTTTCTCATATTCAAACATTGCCGATCAGGTACTTTGATCATTTACCAGCAGGGAAAATCGTTTCGCGTGTAACGAATGATACTGAGGCGATTCGGGATTTATATGTAACGGTACTTGCGACGTTCGTCTCTAGTATCATTTATATTATAGGGATATTCGCTGCACTATTTTTACTTGATGTGAAACTTGCGGCACTATGTTTACTCATCATCCCGATTTTAATTATTTGGGCGATTCTTTATAGAAAGTATGCGTCTGTATACAATCATAAAATGCGCTCACGTCTATCTGATATTAACGGAACAGTGAATGAATCGATTCAAGGGATGCCAATTATTCAAGCGTTCCGTCAAGAGCGTGAAACGAAAAAAGAGTTTGAAGAATTAAATGGCGATTACTTTAAGTATCAAAATAAAATTTTAAATTTAAATGCAGCAACTTCGCATAATTTAGTGTCTGTATTAAGAAATATTGCTTTCACAGGCGTGATTTGGTATTTTGGCGGCGCGTCATTAAGTGCTACAGGTATTATTTCACTTGGAGTATTGTATGCGTTCGTCGATTATTTAACACGATTATTCTCGCCTATTACGAACATGGTGAACCAGCTTGCGAATTTAGAGCAAGCGCGCGTTGCATCAGAGCGTGTTTTTGAATTGTTAGACGAAAAAGGGGAAGCAGTTCAAGATGAACACATACCTCGTTTACACGGAAATGTTAAATTCGATAATGTTTCATTTTCTTATAATGGAAAAGATGAAGTGTTAAAAAATATTTCCTTTGAAGCGAAACAAGGCGAGACAGTGGCACTTGTCGGTCATACTGGATCGGGAAAAAGTTCCATTATGAATGTACTCTTTCAGTTTTATGAGTTTGAAAAAGGAAAGCTCACAATTGATGGGCACGATATAAAAGAAATGCCGAAACAAGCGATTCGTGAACATATGGGTATTGTATTACAAGATCCATTTTTATTTAGCGGGACAGTCGCATCCAATGTAAGCTTAGAAAACGAAAGTATTTCAAAGGAGCGTATCGTAAAAGCATTGCGCGATGTTGGTGCTGAAAGATTTGCGAGCAATGTAAATGAAGAAATTACAGAAAAGGGAAGTACGCTTTCTACCGGGGAGCGTCAGCTTATTTCGTTTGCTAGGGCGCTCGCTTTTGATCCAGCTATTTTAATTTTAGATGAAGCAACTTCTAGCATTGATACAGAAACAGAAGCGATGATTCAACAAGCGCTAGAAGTTGTAAAAAAAGGGAGAACGACATTTATTATTGCTCACCGTCTTTCAACAATTAAAAGTGCGGATCAAATTATTGTGCTTGATAGAGGGACGATTTTAGAAAAAGGTTCTCATGATGAATTAATGAAAAAACGTGGTCGTTATTACGGTATGTACAAAACGCAAATGGACGGAAATCAGAGTGCATAATAGGGAAAAGAACTTGCGAGTTTCGCAAGTTTTTTTTGTTTAGCGAGGTGAAGGGAATGGAGTTAACTCTTTGACAAATCATAAGAAGTATTGTTTTACCTTTTTCTTTATAAATGCTATATTAAAAAATGTTACTTATTTTTTGTGTGTGGCGTTATTTTTCCATTTTGTTTGATTATGAAGAAAAAGGATAAACTAAATAAGAACATTTTCATTGAAAAATTGTTCAAGATTGCATACAATCAATATAGTTTTTAAATTCCTATCAGAATACTTGGAGGATTACCATCATGAAGAAATTATTTTCAGTGCTTGCAGTAACTACATTAGCAATTGGGATTGTAGCTGGCTGCGGTAAAGAAGAGAAAAAAGATACAGCGAGTCAAGACGCATTACAAAAAGTAAAACAAAGTGGTGAACTTGTAATTGGAACAGAAGGTACATACCCACCGTTCACATTCCACGATTCAAGCAATAAATTAACTGGATTTGACGTTGAATTAGCAGAAGAAGTTGCAAAACGTTTAGGTGTGAAACCTGTATTTAAAGAAACACAATGGGATAGCTTACTTGCAGGAGTAGATGCGAAACGTTTCGATATGGTTGCGAACGAAGTTGGTATTCGTGAAGACCGCCAAAAGAAATATGACTTCTCTAGTCCATACATTTCTTCTTCAGCAGCATTAGTTATCGCAAAAGATAAAGATAAGCCTGCTACATTTGCTGATGTAAAAGGATTAAAAGGAGCGCAATCTTTAACGAGTAACTATGCAGATATCGCCAAGAAAAATGGTGCGGAAATCGAAGGTGTAGAAGGATTTAGCCAAGCGGCAGAATTATTAAACACTGGTCGCGTTGATTTCACAATTAATGATAAATTATCAGTATTAAACTATTTAGAAACAAAGAAAGATGCAAAAATTAAAATTGTAGACACAGAAAAAGAAGCGTCACAAAGTGGGTTCTTATTCCGTAAAGGTAGCGATAAACTTGTACAAGAAGTAAATAAAGCGTTAGAAGATATGAAAAAAGATGGTACGTACGATAAAATAACGAAAAAATGGTTCGGTGAAAATGTATCTAAGTAGTGCATTGGTTTCAGATCGCCTGTCTACATGGATAGATATTATGCAGACTTCCTTCGCGCCTATGCTGAAGGAAGCTGTCTTTACGACAATTCCATTATCGCTAATTACGTTTATTATCGGTATTATACTTGCGACGTTAACAGCACTTGCACGTATTTCAGGTAGTCGTATTTTACAATGGATTGCTCGTATCTATGTATCTATCATTCGCGGAACACCACTTCTTGTACAGTTATTTATTATTTTCTATGGTCTTCCAACTCTTAATATTGAAGTTGAGCCATATACAGCAGCTGTGATTGGATTTTCATTAAATGTCGGTGCGTATGCATCTGAAATTATTCGTGCTTCTATCCTTTCAATCCCGAAAGGACAGTGGGAAGCAGCGTATACAATTGGGATGACATACCCGCAAGCATTAAAACGTGTTATTTTACCGCAAGCAACGCGCGTATCCATTCCGCCGCTTTCGAATACATTTATTAGCTTAGTGAAAGATACTTCATTAGCATCGTTAATTTTAGTAACAGAAATGTTCCGAAAAGCGCAGGAAATTGCGGCAATGAACTACGAGTTTTTAATTGTTTATTTCGAAGCAGGTCTTATTTATTGGGTAATTTGCTTCTTATTATCTATTGTGCAACAAATATTAGAAAAACGTTCAGAACGTTACACTCTAAAATAATCCTTTCATAAAAGGAGTTTTTGTTTTTATGATTTCAATTCAACATTTACAAAAAAGTTTCGGAGATAATACCGTACTAAAGCATATAGATTTAACAGTTGAGAAGGGCGAGGTTGTTGTTATTATCGGGCCATCTGGATCTGGTAAAACGACGTTTCTACGTTGTTTAAACGTACTAGAAACGCCGAACGCTGGTACTATTCGTATCGGCGAGGAATCATTAGACTTCTCGAAAAAAGTAACGAAAAAAGATATTGTAAATCTTCGTACGCAAACAGGTATGGTATTCCAACACCATAACCTATTCCCGCATTTAACAGCACTTCAAAATGTAATGGAAGGGCTCGTTACAGTGAAAAAGATGGGGAAAGAAGAAGCGAAGAAAAAAGCAAACTATTTCCTTGAAAAAGTTGGTTTAGCAGATAAAGTGGACTTATATCCGTTCCAATTATCAGGTGGACAACAACAGCGCGTTGGAATTGCTCGCGCGCTTGCGATGGAACCAGAAGTGTTACTATTCGACGAACCGACGTCAGCACTTGATCCGGAACTAGTTCAAGAAGTTCTGAAAGTAATGAAAGAACTTGCTAAAGAAGGCATGACGATGGTCATTGTAACGCATGAGATGCGTTTTGCTCATCAAATTGCGAATCGCGTTATTTTCATGGATGGCGGTGTCGTTGTCGAACAAGGTACACCAGAAGATGTATTTACAAATCCAAAAGAAGAACGAACGAAGAAGTTTTTACAAATGCTTCAATAAGTAAGAAAGGTCTCAAGGCATATGCCTTGAGACCTTTTTGCCATATATGTTTATTTTTGGAATCCGCCAAGGCTTTGCTCAGCCATTGCAACTAGACGTTTTGTAATTTCTCCACCAACAGAACCGTTAGCGCGAGCCGTAGAATCTGCTCCTAATTGTACACCAAATTCTTGAGCGATTTCGTACTTCATTTGATCGATTGCAGCTGTTGCACCTGGTACTACTAATTGATTGTAAGAACTTTGGTTTGCCATAGGAATATATCCTCCTTAGAGTTATAAAAGTTTTTTTGGTTGGACTAGCTGGATTTGAACCAGATTATCGCCCCGGTTGGCGCTAATCCATCGGTAATTAAGTTTGTACTCATAGTATGGATGTTACCTAGAAAGATATACAAAATAATAATTTGTAAATTTTGTAAAAAAATCTTAGTGATTTCGTAAATTATGAAATAAGAGTAATCGTTGTATTTTTAAAAAAGAAGGCTAAACTAAGAGCGATATTAAATATGGTTTTTCCTTTGTAACCCGCTATTTTTGGGCTAATAATTAGCCTCTTATTTATTAAAGTGAGATAAATTGCAGCTTAGTAAAATAAAAATAAAATCAGCATCATAGCTCTGTTTTAACCAGAGACGGGGCAGAAAAAGGAACTGACCGCAGCTACGCATAGTTAGATGCTCTCTTCAAACAAAAAGGAGAGTTTTTTAAACGGAAATGTAATGCCAGCTTAGTAAAACCAAAATGAAATCGGCATCAACTTCATAGCTCTGTTTTAACCAGAGACGGGGCAGGAAAAGGAACTGACCGCAGCTACGCATGGCTAGTTGCTCTCTTCAAACGAAAAAGAAAGGTTTTTAATGTTTTTAAACAATAACGTATGGAGGAATCATGATGGGAATTTGCCCGCTTTGCAATGCATTAGAATCACAAACATATTCTTGCCAAAGTTGCCAAAGTATACTCCAAGACTATGGGAAGGCTGTAGATTACATAGATGATTACAGTGCATATATGGATCAGGAATTATTAAGTGCAGTAGATGGATTAACGCATAATAATTCAAATGAATACTGCAATCATATTTTTTATTGCGGAGTATGTAACGTGGAAACCGAGTGTGTAGTAAAACTTGTATAAATAGAAAACTTCCACCTTATTACCTAGGTGGAAGTTTTTGTTTTCGTATTTGTGAATGAATCATAGGGGAAGGGGTACGTTCGGTATTTGATGAAGGATCTAATTTCATTTGAGATATTTTTTCTTTTGAATCGTGCAAAGAATGTTCCGTTAAGTAGATGGTATATTCGTAAAATAATTGGCGCGTTAGTTCACTTTGTTCTTTTAACTTTTCATCTTGGAATACAGTTCGCCCGGGCTTAGAGTTCGCTTCAAATAGCCACGGATTTTCGTGTGTGTCTAAACCGATATCAAAACCAATCTCACCAATGTTTCCAGTTACTTGCTCATCGAGTGCGTAACTTATTTGTAAGGCTGTTTGTTTTAGTTTATTTTCAATTTGAACTTGTTTCGTTGAATCTGGAAAAAGTTCTTGTAGTAATTTTGTATCGCCACCGCTATTTACGTGAGTTGTTAAGCTGCCTTTTCCAGCGATTTTGGCGACGATTGCACTGACTACCCAATTACCGAAATGATTTTTATTCGTATGAATGCGGAAGTCAACCGGTTGCCCGTCGAAGCGAAGTAATGATATACCTTGTTGTACGATAAACTTTTTTAAATCATGTCCTTTTAATACATGGTTCAGAAGTGTTTCTAATGATTGATACTTTCTTAATTTGTTTTCTTCATTTTCGCGATAACGACAGTAGTAGCAATTTTCTGTTTGAGAATAAAATAGTTGATGAATATGTCTCCCGAAGCTACCATGTATCGGTTTCATGTAAATCGATTTATACGTACCAAGAAATCGTTCCACTTGTTCGAAGTGTTGAAATGCTTCTGTGTGTGGTAATAAGGGCATAAGTGATTCATCTTTCATAAGAAGTTGATGAACTTCCCATTTGTTGAAAAAACCGGGGTTAAACCACGGAATAGCGTAGTCATTTTCTAATTTTCTTTTTGCTCTGACGATCGGTTTATAATTTTCAGCTTTACGATTTGGTAATCGATCGTAAATAACATTAGGTAAAGGGACTTTGTTCTTGATCCAGTTCCCTTCTTGAAAGAAATACCCATCAATTGTTTCTTCTTCCCAGTTTATATGTTGAACGCCAAAGACAAATATGAACGGTCGTAATGTAAGTGGTGGTGTTAGTAATTCACTGAGAGATGTTGAACGGTTCCCTAAAGGGATAGGTGAGTCATCGTTAAAACCAGTTGTGAAAATACCGACTAATGGCCCGAAAATAATTGTTTCATTTTGTGTGAAGGCATGAATTGTAGTGGAATGAGGAAGTAAAAGTTTTTCTGCAATTTGTTTGCCAATAATGATTTCACGAGTAAAGGAATAATGAATTTTTACATCCCCACTTGCAACATGGCGTATGCCAAAGGAAAGGGATGTAATAGGTGGTGTAATAGAAAAAATGTAAGGTAAAGTAATACTATTTGGATGCTCATCTGAAATGTTTAATGTATATATGTGCTCTTTCAAAATGAGATTCCCTCCTTTCGTTATGGTGTGAAGCGACTAAATTTTAGTGGTCCGTGAAAGATCTTTTCAGCTAACGAATCATTATGACGAATGTAACGTTCATAAGGGGGAATCGTGTTGACATACATAAGCCAAATCGCCCCTTTTTGATCCATAATTGTGGAAAGTTCTAGTTCGAATAAAGAGGAATACGATTGATCTAATGTTTGAAACACTTCGTTTATAATGTCGTGTAAAGCGTCTTGTAGTAGCTGCACGCCAGTACTAGATAGTACATATTTAATTTTTGAAAAGGAATGCAGCGAGGAATCATCCGTTGCGGAAAGTAAAAATTGGTTTGGAAATGAGCTTTTTTGTATAAATTGACCGATAACATTCCATTTCTGTTCTTTATTTTTTTGCAAAATGGTTCGAATGTGTAGTGGATACGTTAGTTGATTTGGTGGCTGCAACATTGTATGGGTGATGTAACGTGCTGATTGTATATTAGATTTGTACCAGGATATAAACTTATCTGTCCGTTTGATTTGAGTAGAAGTATGATATGCCTCATTTATCATATCAATATGAAACATTTTATTTTTATAAACGATCCGGTACAGACTCTCATTGGAATGTGTATGAGTAGGGCGTATAATAATATCTTTTGTTTTTAATAACAGTTTGAAAATGTTTTGTATCGTTGCTATTTCAAATTTTGGTATATAAGGAGATAATTTTTTATTAGTGAGAAATACATCATGTAGTTTGCTTAAGTCGATAAGTGTGTTATTTAAAAAGGTAGTAGTGGGACGATTTTGTAATGAGTGAATAATTGATTGAGCTTTTTCAGAGTCTGTATCCTCGTTAAAAGAAGAACGATCGTATATATAAGAAGGAATAGGGAATGTTTGCTCTTTCCATTTTCCTGTATCTGTATCATAAATGAGACCAGAAATAAGGTCTGTTTTAGGATCAATACAAAATGGCGTAAACTGGGCAACGACATTATGATAAAGCCGAGCTCGTTTAGCGATTTCGGTGTAATACGTTTGCTCATAATGAGGCCAGCAAGTTAAAATACCAAGAACCAACGAAATCACTCCTTTACTAACAAAATGTTGGCATAATAGGCGAAGCTATATATTGCAAATACGTTTTTATACCATTATACTTTTGTCCGTATGATGATATGCTATAGTTTTGGAGAAGCGAAAGGTTGATTGTAATGAATATATGGTTGAATATGTTAACAACGACAGGGCTCGGAGCGATTATTGGAGGATACACGAACCACCTAGCGATAAAAATGTTATTTCGTCCTCATCGCCCTATTTATATCGGGAAGTTTCAAGTTCCATTTACACCAGGGTTAATTCCGAAGCGCCGCGATGAGCTTGCGGTTCAATTAGGAAAAATGGTTGTAGAACATTTATTAACACCAGAAGGAATCGGAAAAAAGTTAACAAATGAAGAGTTTCAAAAAAGTTTAATCCACTGGGCACAAGCGGAAGTGGATAAAGTAATGACGAATGAACAGTCGTTACGACATATGTTAGAAAAATGGAACTTAGCACATGTAGAAGAAGAGGCGACCGGGAAAATTGAACATGTGATTACAGAAAAAATTCAGGGATTTTTAGCGGAGTATTATGCATATACATGGGAACAAGCTTTACCTCATTCTGTACATGAAAAAGTGGAGAAAGCAATCCCGAATGTATCATCTTTTATTTTGAAAAAAGGAATTCATTTTTTTGAAAGTGAAGAAGGAAAAGCGCGTCTTTCAAAAATGATTGATGATTTCTTTGCTTCTAGAGGAACACTGCTTAACTTAGTCGGGATGTTTTTAGGAAATGTAAGTGTAGTAGATCGTGTGCAGCCAGAAGTCATTAAGTTTTTAGGTCAAGATGGTACGAAGCAGCTTTTAACGGATGTACTGCAAAAAGAGTGGGAAAAGTTAAAAGGAAGAGATGTAAAAGAATTAGAAGCATTTGTAGAGAAAGAAATGATTGTGAACTCCATATTGTCAGCGGTTAAAGTTGAGGAAACAGTGAGTAAATTTTTAAATCAATCTGTTCAGCAAGTATGTGATCCAGTTCGAGAAACAATCATTGAGAAAGTAGTTCCAAGCTTAGTAAAGATAGGCTTGAAGTGGGGAACAGAAAACGTAGAGAGCATACTAAACAATCTACACCTTGCGGAAATTGTCCAGCAAGAGGTGTCTACATTTTCAACAGAGAGACTAGAAGATCTAGTTCTGTCCATTACAAAAAATGAATTGAAAATGATTACGTATTTAGGTGCCTTATTAGGCGGAATGATTGGACTAATGCAAGGAGTGTTACTGTTGTTCCTTAGGTAACAGAGATAAGTACATAGAAATAAAAGTGAAATTTCTTCACATCTCTTGCATAGTTTGATATGGTAAGAAGAGGTGCGGATGTAAATGCACTTAAAAGGCGGTGCGGACGAAAAGCGCTAGCCTTCTAAAGGAGGAAAAATAAAATGACAAAAAACATTCATGATGTTGCATATGAATTACAAAAAGCAATCGCTGAAAACGAAGATTTCCAAACATTACAAGCAAGCTACGCAGCAGTACAAGGTGATGCAGCGTCAAAGAACTTATTCGATGAGTTCCGTACAATGCAACTTGGCCTACAACAAAAAATGATGCAAGGTCAAGAAATCACAGAAGAAGATAACCAAAAAGCACAAGAAGTTGTAGTTCGCATTCAACAAGATGCTAAAATTACAAAGTTAATGGAAACTGAGCAACGTTTAAACATCGTTATCACTGACGTTAACAAAATTATCATGAAGCCACTTGAAGATTTATATAACGCGCAACAACAAGCGTAATAGTGGAAGACGCCCCTTATATGGGGCGTTTTTTTTGTTTAAGAATTTGATGGTTCTCCTGCAAAAACCTTTCGATTTCTTTTTGCTTCCTGCCATTAACTTTCTCAAAGCGCTTTGTAAAAGAAAAATCAGTTTTGAATAAGTTACCATCTTGGGCGAGTTTGTCTAATTCCTGATCCAGTTTTACTGAAAGTGCTATAGACGATGAAAGAAGTGGAGGCGGACATGTTTTCGACTTTGTTGTAGAAAACTATACGATCCAAATTTGTCAAAAAACTCATATGCATTCAGCACTTCCAGAAACGGCTGATTTTATGACAGCTGAATCATCAAGAGAAAACTTAGAGAATGATATTGCGACTGAAGAAGGTGCGGAGTAAAAGGATTTTTAATGCTATCCTAAATTTTATAATCTTGGTATAATTTGGCTAGAATAGGAAAGGAATTAATTGAAATGGTATTTAGTAACCTAGTCTTTTTATGTTTATTTTTACCTGCTGTGCTCTTAATTTATTATGCTGTACGCAAAGAACTACGAAATGTAGTGTTATTATTTTTTAGTTTAGTATTTTATGCTTGGGGCGAACCCATTTATGTTTTCCTAATGCTGTTCTCTATCTTTGTTAACTATTGGTTTGGTATTTTGTTAGGGAATAGTCGCTTCACAAATGGTCAAAGAAAAATATTGTTAACGCTTGCAATTGTAATGAACACCGCTATTTTAGGATATTTTAAATACGCAAATTTCTTAGTTGATAATATTAATGCTATCTTCCATACCAATATTATTCTTGAAAAAATACCGTTACCAATTGGTATTTCATTTTTCACGTTCCATGCAATGAGCTATATTATCGATATTTATAAGAAAAAGGTTGATGCTCAACGAAATATCTTTGATTTAGCTTTATATTTTACTGTGTTTCCACAATTAGTAGCAGGACCAATTGTTCGTTATAATACAATTTCTCACCAATTACACCAGCGAACTGTTGATGCCGAAAAATTCTCTGAAGGTATTCGCCGATTTATTATTGGTTTAGGTAAAAAAGTTTTAATTGCTAACCAATTAGGTGCTATAGCCGATGAGATCTTTGCAATGAATCCTTCTGATATGAGTGTATCATTAGCTTGGATGGGAGCTATTGCCTATACATTGCAAATTTACTTTGATTTTTCTGGATATAGTGACATGGCCATTGGATTAGGAAAGATGTTTGGATTTGATTTTCTAGAAAACTTTAATTATCCATATATTTCGAAATCCATTTCTGAATTTTGGCGTCGTTGGCATATTTCGCTCGGTTCTTGGTTCCGTGATTATGTCTATATTCCTCTTGGAGGAAATCGCGTTACAACTTGGAAAGTTTATCGTAACCTCTTCATCGTATGGGGATTAACCGGTTTTTGGCATGGTGCCAGTTGGACCTTTATGATATGGGGTATTTATTATGGAATTTTAATTGCACTTGAAAAAGCAGGATTTGAAAACTTACTTCAAAAATTATGGAGTCCCCTCCAACATATTTACGTAATGTTTTTAGTTATTATTGGATGGGTATTTTTCCGTGCAGATAATTTCAGTTATTGCTTTGAATTTTTAAAATCCATGTTCGGATTTAACGGTCCGTTAACAGATATTAATAGTTATTTCTATATAATGAATTATTGGGGAGTTTTCTTATTAGCTATTATTACTGCAGCTCCTGTATTTCCATGGTTACAAAAAATGTTATCAACAAAAAGATTAGCTATTTTATCGCCAGTATATTATTTAAGTATTTTAGTCATTGTTTTAGTATTCCTAACAAATGCAACTTATAATCCATTTATTTATTTCCGTTTTTAAAGGGGGGTCACTATGAAAAAATTTCAAAACCTCACTTTAATAATGGGGTTTCTTACAGTTATTTTTGGAATGGGTATTTGGACAGCAAAAATTATCCTAATAGATAAAAAGATATTTTCTGAATTTGAGAACAGAAATTTAGCAATTAAACCGGCTGTAAATGCTTCTACTATAAAAACTGGAGAGTTATTTAAAGATATCGAAACATATTTTACAGACCATATTGGCCCTAGAGATTTCTTTCTTGAAAGTTATATAAAATTCCAACTGTCTATGAATCGGACATTCGTAAACGACATTCACGTTACAAACGATCAATTTATTTTCAGTAAACCTAATATGAAAAATCAGTTAAACGATGTGGATGCTGGGGTTCATGAATTAAATACTTTGAAAAAAGATTTTCCACAAACAGAATTCTATTTTTCTTTAGTTCCTAGTAAACAAACAGCTTTACAATATAAGCTTCCCTCTTATCTAAACCTTGGGTACGAACAAATACTTAGGGATCACTTTGCTGAGAAAATGGCAGAAACGAAATTCCCTATTATTGATGTATTACCAATGTTTAAAGAAAGATTTACTAACAAAGAACTAGAACGAATGTATTTCACTACAGACCATCATTGGAATATGGAAGGTGCTTTTTATGCGTATGAGGATACGATGAATTTTATTAATTCTCATTCAAACAAATATAAAGGACAACCAATAAAGAAAGAGGATTACACCATTAACTGGGAAAAACCGAAAGGGAAGTTTGTTGGCAGCTGGAATAATCAGTTGTACCGCTTAATTGATACTTCATCTGTACAAATCCCATATGTCCATTGTAATTCGGGTGAATCTTGGGACGACTATACAGTTTACTATGGTGCGATTAAAGATGATACTGCTAAGGAATCTATGGCTCAGTTTTACGGAAAAGAAAAAGATATCCCTGACCCTGGATATGCTAGTGTTTATCAAACGGATTTCCCTGAAATAAACATCATTAACGAAAAGGCAGAAAACGATTTACATATTGTTATCTTAAAAGATTCTTATGCTGATGCTACATATCCTTTATTTGCACGGAATTTTGCTAAAACAACTTTTATTGATCCTCGTTACACGCAAGGAAAAAGTGTGAAACAGCAACTAGAAGAACAAAATGCAGATATGGTGTTGTTTATATACAACGATACCAACGTTTCTGGTGATATGTATAAATTTCAAAATGTAAAATAAAGACTTATTTTCAACTTTAATCAGTGGGATTTCAATTCCACTGATTAAAGTCTCAATTTATATCGAAGTGTCGCTAATAAAAGCTCATTTTTCGATTTAAAATACAAATAAAACGCCCCTTTTGATATACCACAAGCTGTGACGATCTGTTGCATGTACCCCCTTAGTCGCAAGTAACAATCAAGCGCTCTTTTTCTTTCATGTTTTCTCTCCTAAACTTAATTTCGCATCTTATGTAAATTAAATCTTATATTAGCGAGTAGCAAAACTACTACCTACATAGAAACCCACGAGTCTTTTGTTGAGTTGAAATAAGAGATTAAGAAATATATGACGTACTATAATCACTATAGATATCAATGGAATTAAAAAAAGATGACTCCTGTTGAATACAGAAATCATCATCTTGATGTTGCCTAATTTTTTTAAAATGTCCTTTACAAAGGGTACAAATTATATTTAAGCTTCCTTTTTTTATTTTGAAACAAACGGATGCCCCTCATAATAAAACCGCCACGGATAATGCACGGCTTCTTCTGCATAATCGATATTAATACGAGGTCCTGCTGTTATTTTATATTTCGATGATATATGTTCTGCTTCTGGAACGAGTTCAATATGTAACGTATTACTTTGTAATGATACGCCGCGTTCTTCTAAAGTAATTCCAAGTGCACGGCACAGTTTGCCAGGGCCGTTTGTTAAATTTTTATACTGGGCTTTCGTAAGATTGGTTTTGTTGTAGCGCGCTCGTTTCATTTCTTCAATCCCGTCTACAGGCTCAATTGCACGAATGAGAACGCCTTGCGGGGTGCCAACTGGTGCTGTAATGACGTTGAAACAATGGTACATACCGTAAATTAAATATACGTAAGCATGCCCCGGTGCGCCAAACATGACTTCTGTACGGTCCGTTCGTCTGCCGCCGTAACTATGTGCGGCTTTATCATCTGGACCTTTATAAGCTTCTACTTCTGTAATGATTCCGCTTCGTTTTATTCCATCTACAATATGAACAAGTTTTTGTCCGAGTAACTTTTGTGCGACTTCTAACGTATCGCCTTCGTAAAAAGAAGCTGGTGCTTGCATTGTACTATCTCCTTTATCGGTTGTATATGTATATAGTAAACCAAATTTTTTGTAGTAATTCTAACTCGTTCTATTTGCTACATTTATTTCATAAATTATGGATAGAGTACAACAGCGAAGAGGGGGAGTGCGACATGATTTATCGCTTACTAGCTCTTAATATAGATGGGACACTACTATACAACAACGGAAAAATCGCAAAAGGATTACGGGAAACGATTGAATTTGTGAAAAGAAAAGATGTATACGTTACATTATTCACGAATCGTAATTTTCAATCCGCTCATAAAGTAGCAAAGGCATTAAAATTAGATTCTATATTAGTGACACACGGTGGTGCTTTCGTTTCAGCAACGATAGATAAGCCGTATGTTCAAAGGAGATTATCCGAAGAGAAGACTTTTAACATTGTGCAAGTATTAGAGCACTTTGATTGTAATGTACGCATATCTCATGAACGGTTTTCAATTGGGAATCGTGAGAGAAATACACCAAACATAATTGCGCGTACTGTATTATCAAGCGCAGATCCATTATTTTATCCGGTTCAATTTGTTGATTCGTTAGGTGATGCGCTTCGTGATCATCCGGTTGCGGCACCCAAAATTGATGTAATTTTCCATAGTAAAGGTGAAAAAGAAAGAGGGCTAAATACACTAAGAAAGGCGTTTCAAGATATAGTGTATGTGGAGTGTGATTCGAAACGAGTAGAAATTTTACCGCAAAATGTATCAAAGTTACGCGGATTACAATTGCTTGGAGAGCATTTAAATATTTCGCTAAATGAAATGGTTGCGATTGGGGATAGCATGGAAGATTTAGAGGTAATTGAAAATGTTGGACTCGGGGTAGCGATGGGGAACGCTCCTGTAGAATTAAAGCAAGCCGCAGACTGGATTACACGTTCGAATAGTGAAAATGGTGTAGAGTACATGATTAAAGAACACTTCCGTAAGCAATTCCCACTGCCGTTTTTAAAAAATCATAAATATACACCGAAACAATGAAAGAAAAACGTAGCTTTTTGGCTACGTTTTTTTATGCTGTATGTATTAACCTTTTAATAATTTCAATTTTGCTAGTGTGCGGATTAGTCTACTGTACATATGGTTACCATATATCAGGCCCGTTTTTGAATTTCTCACCGGTTCTACTCTGTTTACCTTATTATACCTTGAAATAATCATCTTATAAAATAAGGTAAAAGCTTCTGTATTGACCTGTAAACGCCCTTCAAGTAAACTAAAGAGAGTTTGCAAATGAAAAGGTGATAATGTTGTTAATTTCAATTAAAACGTTACAAGATGATCGTTTTTTACGTCCGCTGCAAAATATTGGCGGCTTATTTTTTGAAGAGAGTACGATTGGATTTGAAAAAGAGGAAGCAAATCTTATCGTTGATATACACATTGAGGATAATGTGAAAGCATCGGCTCGTTTAACAGATGTTGCGACTGGAAATGTGTATGAAGAAACATTCTCTAAAGATTTATCTGCTTTCACAGAAGAAAAAGAACGTATGAAGCAAGTGAAACATGTTGTTTCTTACGTATATCTTTCTGTACTTCAACAGCTAACTGGACTTGAACAGAGCTGGGGAATATTAACTGGGGTACGCCCAACGAAACTTCTTCACAAACTGCTTCAAAGTGGTATGTCAAAAGAAGAAGCACATCAAGAGCTTCGTGAAAGCTATTTAATTCATGAAGAGAAAATTGAACTTCTTCAGCGTATTGTCGATTGTCAATTAGCGGTTGTTCCGGATTTATACCGTTTGAAAGAGGAAGTAAGTATTTATATCGGTATTCCGTTTTGTCCGACGAAATGTGCATACTGTACATTCCCAGCTTACGCAATTAACGGACGTCAAGGATCGGTTGATTCATTCTTAGGCGGTTTACATTATGAAGTTCGTGAAATTGGTAAGTTTTTAAAAGAAAAAGGTGTGACAGTTACGACGATTTATTATGGCGGCGGTACACCGACAAGTATTACAGCAGAAGAGATGGATATGCTGTATGAAGAAATGTATGAAGCGTTCCCAGATGTACAAAATGTGCGTGAAGTAACAGTTGAGGCAGGTCGCCCAGATACAATTACGCCAGCAAAGCTAGAAGTGTTAAATAAATGGAATATTGACCGCATTAGTATTAATCCGCAGTCATACCATCAAGAGACACTAAAAGCAATTGGACGTCATCATACTGTAGAAGAAACAATCGAGAAATATCATTTAGCTCGTGAAATGGGAATGAACAATATTAATATGGACTTAATTATTGGTCTTCCTGGTGAAGGGCTAGATATTTTCAAGCATACGTTAGATGAAACAGAAAAGTTAATGCCAGAATCGTTAACAGTTCATACGCTATCATTTAAACGTGCTTCTGAAATGACGCAAAACAAACGTAAATATAAAGTAGCAGGTCGTGAAGAAATTACAGCGATGATGCACGAAGCAGAAGAGTGGACGCAAAAGCATAATTACGTACCATATTACCTATATCGTCAAAAGAACATTTTAGGTAACTTAGAGAACGTTGGTTATGCAATTCCGACGCAAGAAAGTATTTACAACATTGTTATTATGGAAGAAGTACAATCAATTATCGGACTTGGATGCGGTGCTTCAAGTAAGTTTGTTCATCCGAAGACAGGTGCAATTACGCACTTTGCCAATCCGAAAGATCCAAAATCATATAACGATGGCTTTGTGAAATATACAGAAGACAAACTGAAAATTTTAGAAGAGTTATTTGTGTAAGGAGAGGGGCTGTTCCAATTAAGGAACAGCTTTTTCTTTGTTATTTCCGGTAAGTCGATATAATTTCATCTACCGCTGAGCGGCATTATTTGTAAAAATATGTCGATAATAATCAGAAAAATTAGTCAGATTATTAGAGGACAATGTCTACTTATAGACGAAATGATAGATTTATGAAAGAGAAAAGGGGGAAATTGTTGGCATGTACATGACGATAGGGAGAATTTTTGATTTAGCAGTTGGCAAGTATCCGAATAAAGAGGCGTTAGTAGAACCAGAAAAAAATATTCGCTGGACATATAAACAGTGGGATGAGCAAATAAATAAAACGGCGCACGCTCTATTGAAAGAAGGAGTAAGAAAGGGAGATTGTGTATCTGTTTACTTATATAACTGTCGTGAATTTGTAAACGTTTACTTAGCCTGTGCCCAAATTGGGGCGATCTTTAACCCGATTAACTTCCGCTTAAAAGCAAAAGAATTATCATATATCCTCCAAGATGCAGCTTCGAAAGTAGTTGTCTTTGAAAAAGCAGTAGAACCAACTGTTGCTATGATTGAACGAGATTTTCCAAATTCGTCTTTTTGGTATGTAGAAGACGATACACCTTCCTATGCTAGTTCTTACCATGAAAAAGTAAATGAAGCATCAGCTGAAAAAGTAGATATTGTAGTCGATGAAATGGATTATTGTTCTATGCTGTATACGAGTGGTACGACTGGTCATCCGAAAGGCGTACTACATCGCCATCGTGACATGGCTGAGCATAGTATGATTTGTACGTATTTCATAAAGTATAACAGGGATAGCGCCGGACTTGTGGTTGCGCCTTTATATCATTGCGGCGAGTTAAATGCTGGAATCATACCGCGCATTCAAGTTGGCGGAAAGAATGTTATTTTGCATCATTTTGATACGGATAGAGTATTACATACGATTCAAGAAGAGAAGATTACAACGTTCTTTGCAGCACCGACGATGTGGAATATGTTACTGCAAAAAGATTTAGCTCAGTATGATTTAACTTCGATGAAGATTGGTGTATATGGCGGGGCTGCGATGGCCCCAGCGCTAGTGAAGGAATGTAAAGAGCGTCTTTATATTGATCTTGTCCAAATTTACGGAATGACAGAAATGGGGCCGGTTGTGGCATTTCTCGTAGAAGAGGATCAAATTACGAAAGCTGGTTCAGCAGGCACGCCATGCTTTAGCCATGAAATTCGAATCGTTAAACCGAACGAAGATGCACCAGCAGAGCCAGAGGATGTATTACCACCTTATGAAGTGGGCGAAATTATTTTACGAGGCCCAACTATGATGGCTGGCTATCATAACCGTGAAGAAGCAAATGCAAAATCGATGTATAAAGGATGGTATCATTCTGGTGATTTAGGCTACTTCGATAAAGACGGCTATTTATTCGTTGCAGACCGTGTTGATGATATGGTAATTAGCGGTGGGGTAAATATTTACCCTCGTGAAGTTGAAGATTTCCTTCATAGTCACCCTGGTGTATTAGATGTTGCAGTACTTGGTGAGCCAGATGAACTATGGGGAGAGCGTGTCGTTGCGGTCGTTGTAAAGAAAGATGAACATATTTCAGAAGCTGATTTAGAAACGTATTGTAAAGAAAGTGACGAATTAGCAGACTATAAACGCCCACGTCATTATTTATTTGTGGATGAACTTCCTCGTAATGCGAGTGGGAAATTACAAAAATTTGTGCTGAGAGAGTCGCTGAAAGGCGCGAAAAAATAGGTAGTAGGGCAGTTGTCTATATAAATAAGGCTATCTTTCTTCATAAGGAAAGGTAGCCTTATTTTTTAAAATGATCAAGTAAGGGAGGTAGTTTGGTCATTTTAAAAAAATAGTGTATACCTTCTATTTTAAATTACGTTCCTATATTATAATGAAATAATTTTTGTTTTTAGTGTTTTGGTCTTGAAATCATATTTTCTCCCGCTATTTGTGGGCAGTAAAAATTTCCACCTCAAAATTCGGCTGGAGCAAAGAAGTTAGGTGGGAGATTAACTGCCCGTAAACGCCCGATTGGTGAAGGCTAATAATCAGTGGGGGATGAACATAACCCCCACTGATTATAGTTTCACTTTATGTTTTGAATAGAAGTGTTTTTGATTGGATGAGGAATATTAAAATAGTAATAGTGGATTTTGAATTACGAAATATATTCATATTTTAGTACGGGTTGAATAAATTTGAGGAGAATGTTGGTGGAGCGTATTTGTAAAGAACAATGGTCAGTCGTCAAGTGACTGTATGGATAAAATGGTCACTTGGTTCATTTTGGTTACTACTAACATAGTAACAAATTAAAATGTAAATGAACAGTCTTGTAATGCATTTTTATAAGTACTAATATTTATTGTTGGCTGCCAAAACAAGCGAACAATATGGTTAATGAATTGCTTTGTTTTGCATGATTAAAGATAGTTTGATGCTGCAAATATTCTTTAGTCGTAACCTTGTTAAGGTGGTTTAGGATGGAAAAGATTTAACAACAGAACAATGTGATAAGTAAAATTGGAGGCGTTATGAGTACATATTTAAAAAGAATATCTGTAATTTGTTTTATTTTTACTATTTTTATTGGACAAGTTTTTATGCCTATCATAGGGCATGCTCAAGAATTAAACACAACAGGATTTGTTGATAGTTTTGCATTTGAAAAGACAACATTAAATTATGGGGAAAAGACTAGCATACATGTAAACTTTAGTGAAAAGTCTGGAAAGAAGATGAAGTCTGGGGATACATTAACGTTAGCACTACCTCCAGAATTAAAGGGATATAGTGGAACTATTGCATTAAAGGATGAATCGGGACGTGTTTTTGGTACGTGCCAGATCAATGCAAATAATGTAGTTTGTACATTTAATGATACAGTAGAACAGCTCGAAAATATTCGAGGGAACTTTAATTTTACTGTTCAAGGTACGAATGTAGAAGCAGGAAAAACGAAAGATGTACAAACGAATTTAGGGACAAATTTAGAAAAACAAACGGTTAGCATTACCCACTCGAAAGGGGGCGGTACAGAACCGGGGATCTTTTTCTATAAAGCTGGTGACATTCAGCCAGACAAAAGTAATGAAATACGTTGGTTTTTAAATATCAATCTAAAGAAACAATATTTACATGACAATATCGTTTTGAAAGATACTTTACAAGAAGGACAAATGCTTAATAAAGATAGTTTTTATATAACTATTAATAGTAGAGAAAATTTGTCCCTTGAGCAATTTCAACAGCGAGGTTATGGATATATTAAGTTTACTAGTGATAACTCATTTGAAGTTGTAATTTATAGACATATGGCGAACGCTACTTCATTTACCGTTGCTTATAAATCAACTATAACTGAGAGTGGGAAAAACTTAAAATATTTACAGAATGACTATAAACTTGATTATCAAATTTTATATGAAAAACCTATTTCTGAAACTAATAGTGTAAAGGTTGAAAATATATCATTTGGCGGCGGAGCTGAAGGGGATTTACCGGCGAAAGGAACGCTGCAAATTGTGAAACATATTGAAGGAAACGAAGGGAAAGTTATCCCAGGTGTTTCTTTTAAATTGTATACAGAGTCAGGTCAGCAGATTGGTGATTCTTATACAACAAATAAAGATGGAGTAGTTGAGGTACCAAATCTAACTCCAGGTAATTACTATGTGCAAGAAATTTCAGCACCGAACTATGTAGAGTTCGATCCACAAACGAAAATTCCTTTTACAATTAAGAAGGATGCTGTAAATGGAATAAAACTTATGGTTCCAAATAAGTTGAAAACTACATCTATTGCAGGAACGAAAACATGGAAAGACGACAAAGTAAAAGATCGCCCAGAAAACATTAAAGTAGATTTAATGCAAAATGGTAAAGTCATTGCAACGAAAGAAGTTACTGCAGCAAATGATTGGAAATACGCGTTTGAAAAGTTACCAGCAGTTGATAATGAGGGAAAAGCTTATAAGTATGAAGTGAAAGAACAACCAGTATCAGGATATCAATCGAAAGTTAACGGATATGATATTAAAAATATAAAGATCCATGAAGCAACAGAAGTAGAAGAGCAAGGTAAAGAAGAAACAATAGAAGAACTGGAAGATCCCAATAAACAGCAAGCGCCAAACGTGACAGAAGAGCCGAATGTACCAGAGAAGCCAGAAGTTACAGATAAGCCGGAAATCTGGGTGAAACCAGAAGAAGAACAAGTAGAAGAAGAAACAACAGAAGAGATAAAAGAAGAAAAACCGGAAGAACCAAAGGTAACAGAAGAGCCGAATGAGTTAGAGAAGCCAGAAGTTACGGATAAACCGGAAATTCATGT
>NZ_NUVD01000083.1 GCF_002564555.1 Bacillus cereus
AGGGAACATATCAAAATGTGTCAATTTTATGTCTAAACGTACAATTTTCTTTTTTTGATATGGTGCCCCCATCACCATCAAGCTAATATTTTCATATCCCCCTAAATTAAAATTTTCTTTCTCTACAGATAGTTATTCTGAGAAGCCGCTCATTTTTTCGTTTTGGGGGCATTTCTTTTTCTTAAGTTGATGGGCATGTATGGTGACCCCTATTAGACGATAGTGAATTAACAATTTCGGGGTTCAGTTCAACTTTATTCAAAATAAGATTTTTTTGCAGTAAAATCAATGTTAGTGGAACTTTATTAATCAAACTTTTTTCTAAATTAACATAAATACTTGCAACATTTAAATTAGTACTATATAGTTCTAGTTATGACAAAGGTAAAATTAATGAATCAAAAACGTGTGATTGAAGTAGCTGCAACATTATTTTTAGAAAAAGGGTTTGCTTATACAAGTATGGATGAATTAGTACGTGTAAGCAAAGTTTCAAAGTCTAATGTGTATTATCACTTTTCTAATAAGGAAGAATTATTAGAAGGGGTCGTTGATTATTGGATTGAAATGTATCAATCTGCAATTGATGACGTACTTTCTCAGAACCAATTTTTAGTTGAAGATCGTATCCAACTGTTTTTAAAGCAATTATCACAAGGAGTTCAGTCAAGAGAGTATAAGGGGAGCTGTCCATTTATTACTCTTTATATTCAAAGTCCTACACAGGCCACGCAAATAAAAGAAAAAATAGGTCTTTTTTTTACAGAATTACAAAAGAAAGTTTCTCTATTACTTAAACAAGGGGTAGAGAATGGGGAATTCAGAAATACGATTAATATTGATGAGGTTGCATCACTTTTTATTACAAATCTTGAAGGAGCGTTATTTATTTCAGAAACATTGAAGGATGCAACTGTAATCACGAAAACAGCAGATCATTTTTTTAACTTGCTTCGATAAAAGAAGCTTTTTTTTTACATCAAATTAGTACTAAATAGTACTAAAAAGGAGGTTTTATATGAGAACAGTATTTTTAATTGGTGGAACAGGCTTTATTGGAAAGCAATTAGTGAAAGAATTAACCAAAGAGGATGTTAAAATTCTTCTTTTAGTGAGGTCGAAAAGTAAAGCAACACGCATTTTACAAGAAAGAGGCATCTTAAAAAAGGCAGTTATGCACTTTATTGAAGGTGATTTGACGAAAATAGATTTAGGTCTAAGTGCTGAAGATAAGGAGAGGATATTGAAAACGGATGTGATTATTCACGCAGGAGGCCCCATGGATATTCAAGTGACAAGTAAAGAGGCAGCTTCCGTATTTTTAAATGGCGCCAAACATATTAGTGAATTAGCTAAAAGTATTCATCAATTGAAGGGCTTGCAACAATTTATTCATGTTGTAGGTTATATGAGTCCCTTTGATGATAAAAATAGCAAGATTGCAATTGATGTGTTTAAAGAAGGAAACAATTATTTGAAAATAAAAAATCCATATGAGAGAACAAAATTTTTAGCAGATCTTTATATCCGTCACCAGGCATCAGCAGTAGGTTATCCGCTTTCTGTAATTAATCCGCCAACTGTAGTCGGTAGTAGTAAAACAGGGAGTACAGAGCAGATAGCAGGATTAGGTTTGCTTGTGATGAGTATGCGAAGAGGGCTCATGCCAGTGATTCCTGGAGGTAAGGGATATAGGTTACCACTTATTTCAAACGATGAGCTTGCGAAGTTTATTGTGCAGGTTTTCAGATTGGAGCAACCGACTATTCAAACATATACACTTGTTGAAGACAAACAGCACGATCAGAACATTGCTGAATTATTAAGTATTATGTCGGAAAGTATGAATATGAGGGCACCAAAAATCTCTGTCCCAATGCCACTTATGAAGGCAATTATGAATAGTGGAGTAAGTAAAATAACAAAAATTCCTTCTGATGGACTGAATTTTATTACAAAACGAAAATTTTCAAATGTTTCAGCGGAAAAAATTATGGGAGGAGATTGGTTTAAGAAGACAAGTGTAATGAAATTTTTCCCTGCCGTAGTAGCTGATCTGGATTATCGAATGATGTATCAAAATGGCCAGCATAATCATTTATTTAAACGAACATTATGCGATAACACTACCCTTTACCAATTACAAGGAGAGGGTAAACCGTTTATTTTATTACATGGTTTATTGAGTGATGGAGAGGATTTATTTCCTTTAGCACAAGAGCTTCATGAAAAAACTGGTCAACCTGTATGGATCTTGGATCTTCCAGGTTTGGGACGTTCTCCTTTTAAACGAGAGAAAAATCTTCTAGATATCTATTTGAATGTAGTGAAAAAGTTATTGGAGAAAGCTACTAATGGTGCACATCTAATTGGCCATTCATTCGGTGCGTTTATTCTTCTGGAAGCATTGGTACAAGAGTACATAGATAAGAAGTATTCAATCACTTTACTTCAGCCACCTGTTGCTAAAAAAAATGCTAAATCGCTAAATGTTCCTCAATTTATGAACAAATGGATATTAAAATTGGCAACTACTAATTTGATAGGGCGTTATTTATTAAGTAATGGTTTGTTTGAAAGTACGGAGAGCATCCCTGAACATTATATTGAAAAAATAAGTAACAGTTTTACTTCTCCTAGAATTTTAAATACTACGGTTCAGCTTAACAGTTTACTACTGAAAAACGATCAAGGTGATTTCAATGAAGTAACAAAGTATAATCTTCACATTATTTGGGGGGATTATGACAGAGGCTATTCTGCTCCATCGCATCTTGGTAAGGTTGATTTTGTTCCATATGGCCATCATTTTCCTCTTAGCCATCCGAGTGAAACGGCAACATTAGTAATAAAAAATAGTAATACTAGCAGATGAGAGTGTGGGATAAATAAAAAGTGTGTAGTAAGATCGTTGTGTCTTTGAAATAAAATCGTACTGTTTGGGGTCCCACCCCATGCCCATCAAGCTAAGATTTTGAAGTACCCCAAAAATGAAACTTTTCTTTCTCTACAGTTAGTTACTTTGAGAAGTCAGCTCTTTTTTCGTTTTGGGGTATTTACTTTTGTTAGCTTGATAGTAATGTGGCAATACCCCACATCCATCAACTTAAGCATTTAGGCTATTCTTAAAGTTAAAAGCAAGAATTGTCTTTATTTGCTGAAGAGCCATATCTATATATGTTTTTCGTTATACGTAATCAATTACCTGTAGAAGGAAGTAGGGAGTTGGAAAAAATTCCAAAAACAATCAAAATAATGTATAATTAATATATTTAAATGACATTAAAAGGAGATGAGTTTTTGGAATTAGATAAATCAAGAGATAATATAGCTATAAGAGGTAAACGGGGGTTACATTTTATTCTTGCTTCAATAATTATTTGGAGTTCTGTCTTAACAGTATGGTTACTTCCGATAAAAGAGGTATTAACAAAGAATTTATTAACATTTTGTTTTACTGCATCGCTTCTGCCAATTGCTTTTTTAATATCTAAATTAATTAAAGCAGAATTTTCAACCAAAGATAATCCATTAAACACTTTAGGAATAATATTTTCTTGTAATCAACTTCTATATATTTTAATTGCAATGTGGATTTATCAAGCAGTTCCTGAAAAAATGGTTATGGTATTAGCCATAATATTTGGAGCACATTTATTACCTTTTGGGTGGCTATATAAATCTAAAGCATACTTTGTAATGGCTATAGTTGTTTCTTTAACATCTTTGATAGTAGGAATCATTTTTAGTCCGGTCATAGTGTCAATCGTTATGATATCTTTAGAAATTATATTCTCTATCTGGTTAATTTTTGAGATTAAGGCTTCAGGGAATAGAGTATAGCGTATCAGTTAGGTTCTATTCAATAAATATTGAGGTTGCTATTATACCATTATTTTATATTAAATATAGTTTTAAATTATTAAGAGTTCCTACTATTCTTAAAACAAAAAGCACGT
>NZ_NUVD01000084.1 GCF_002564555.1 Bacillus cereus
ATATCGCGAATATCAATCAACCTATCACCATTCACGTCCCCTGCAAGATTTTTAGCACGTACTCCAACATGTTGCCCGCGCATCTCACCGTTTACAGAATATCCAGGAATGAATTTCTTCATCGCTTTTAGATGTCCCGGAACATCGAAAACAACTGTGTATGCTTCATTGGAAGCTGGGATACCCTTAATGGTGTATTCCCCTCTACTATCAATTGTTCCCTGATATTTTTTACCTTTTGGGGACATCGCATATACTTGAGCGCCGATTTTTGTATAATCGCCTTTTGACAAACTACCGTCATTTCTTAAAAATGCTTCTGGACCGATATAACCCTGCACTCTCGAATGCGTTGGAATGATGTTAAAGCTTTCCGTATCGAGATAAGGAATAGCAGTAGTTGCTGCTTGTCCCGCTTTCATATAAGACGCCTGTTGTACATTAAATTTGGTAACATTATCGAAAAATGCATCACTTACTAATTTGAACGTTACATCAAGGAAAGGCATATCGCCGTCCATACCGCTAAATGCATTCCCTTTCATAGCTGCGCCGACTTTCACCGTATTCGTTTGAGTTCCTTCTGTCACCACAGGTTCTTGCAGCGATACTTCCAAGCCTTTTTCCTTCGCGTACTCGTTTGCCACATTGTTCAGTTTTACATGCTCAAACTTATACAACTCGTTCATGAATCCCACCTGGAATTCCCCGGATACAAGCTGTTTCACATTATTGAGGCTAAGTGTCATTGTAACGTTATCCCCAACTTTTACATCTTTCTTATCGTAACTAGAAGTCGTATATTCCGTACCTTCTTTTACGAAAACATAGTTTTGTTTACCCATTGCCGTTGCAATATCATACGTAGTCAAAGTCAACTTTAGAGGCTTCGTTGCAATATCACTTTCCTCAATACCGAATTTTACATCTCCATTCGCTTGGATTGGGAAGTACCCATTTATGAATGCAGAGTTTGCAGAGTAACCCATGCTGTTGGACGATTGGTCATAGTTTAAACCTTTTGATTTCAATAGATCCACTGTCGCATCCTTAGCCGTTCCATGCACCCATACTGCTTTCTGTCCATCTTCTTCCGTAAACATGGAGTCATTAACCTCGATTACACCTGGTTTTTTATCCATATTTACTTCCGGTGCTGCATTGTCCACGATAAGCGGATTATGTGCAACATATGATTTCCCTTCCTCATCGTGCGCAATCAATTCCAGTATATAATCGCCTGCTGGAAGCTTTACAGGAAGATCTCCAATTGGCTTAGAAGAATCATTTGTAAATGGATATACAGTACCGCTAAATGCATTCATAAGAAACGTGTCTACGTCTATCAGTAATCTGCTGGCATCCGCTGTGCCTATAAAGCCTACAGCTTTCCCTGTTGCACTATCCTTAACAAGCACATCAATGGTTTTCATTGGGCTATTCAACTTCATATTGACATGAACAAACGGGTACATATATAGCCAGAAAGGCGTCGTATTCGTCACGGATGGACTGCTCGTTTTCGCATATTCAAATCCCTTTTCCGTCACCATGACAGCGAATGGAATTTGATACGTTTCGGCTGGATTGTTCGCATTCGTTACATGAATATATCCTTCGTATCTGCCTTTCGCTGCGCTAGCAGGGATCGTAATTTTTGGCTGCAGCTCCTGTGATTGTCCACTGGCTACCGTAAGAGAGGCAGGCACCTCAACTTGTACACCGTTTTTTACTGCATCTTGAATACCTGTACGCTCACCGTGATACTCTACTTCTACTTTAAAGGATTTTTCTTCCTTACCGTTGTTTTGGACATTCACTTTTTTGCTCGCTTCAATTGGTTTATCACCTTGCTTAACATGTCTGCCAAACACGATGGAACCTGTTTGTTCGTCAATTTCGATAACATTTCCGTTCTCAATATTTTTTGTTTTGTCTAATACTTTAATGGATGTATCCGTATGAACAGCTTCATACGCGTCGATGCGCCCTGCGCCCACTTCGTATACGGAATTTTGGCCATTCAAATCATCAGATGTATTCATAAGAGCCGCTTTTACATCGAAAGGAGTATATTTCGGATTTTGCTGCAAAATCAATGCCGCTGTACCCGCTACGTGAGGGCTCGCCATAGAAGTACCAGACAAGCGTACATATGCATTGCCGTAATTTATGCCTTCCTGCGGATCGTTAATATATTCCGGTGCAGTAGAGAAAATAGACACACCCGGAGCGACTACATCTGGCTTAATGTCATAATTTCCGTTTACCGGTCCGCGTGAGCTGAAATCAGCTAAGTGATCACCTTCCGTTTTTGTATTGCTCAGCGCTTCGAATTTGAAAGATACTTCACCTAGCGCCTTTAACCGTTCTCCATCTGCTTTTGACAGACGGAAAGATGGAATAAGACCTACACCCTCACCTAAGTAGGCAGATATTTGTCCGTCAGCATTGTTATACACGATAACCGCTTTCGCTCCGGCCTTTTTAGCATTTTTAATTTTTTCATCAAACGTTATTTCCCCGCGCTGAATTAACGCAATTTTTCCGTTAAGATCTTTCCCCGTAAAATCAGCTTCTTTACCAAGTCCCGCAAATACAACCGGTAATGATTGTCCCCCAAGATCTTCTAACTTATCAGGAAAATCTTTCCCTAATAACTGCATATTTTCAAATTTTTCGTTAGATACACTTGCGCTAAATGTAGGAATGGACATAGAAACATCACTCGCCCCAACCGAAATGCCAAGAGCTGCCGTTCCAGGGGAACCAAGCGTTTTTTCGTTTGGTCCAGCGTTACCTGCAGCAACAACTGTCACTACCCCTGAAAGCATAGCGTTATTTGTCGCGACAGAAGTAGCATATAGCGGATCGTTCGTCTGCGCACCAAGCGACATGTTGATGACATCCATACCATCTGCAATCGCTTTATCGATTCCCGCAAGGATTCCCGCTGTATTCCCTCCGCCCCAAGGGCCTAATACTCTATAAGAATATAAATCTACCTCAGGTGCCACACCTTTCACCGCATAATCCGCATTGTTTTTCTTTTGAGCTGCAATTGTTCCTGCCACATGTGTACCATGGTTTGTATAGTACACTAAGCCTGGATATTCCGGCTTACCAGCTTTTATCCAATCCTCGTACGTTGTTTCCATCGGATCTGCATCGTTATCTACAAAATCATATCCGCCTTTATAAGCATCTTTTAGGTCAGGATGATTATAGTCCACACCTGTATCAAGAACGCCGACTTTAATCCCTTTACCTGTAATGTTTTCTGCATGAAGCTTGTCCACACCAATTTGCGGAATGCTGTCCGCCATTTTTGGCTGGATTTCTTTTTGTGTTTCTTTTTGTTTTTCTACTGGAGGTTCCACTTTTACCTCGTAATCTTTAAAGACACGGTTTACTACTCCAGATTGGATCAACTCCTGCACAGCCACACCAGGTAAAGTCATCGCTACACCGTTGATTGCATTTTTATATTCGCGTGTGATTTCCACTTTTTTCGTATCGTACGTGCCGGCATCCTTCTTCGATTTTAAAGATTCAACATGTTGTTTGAACACTTTATGTTCTTCATCCACTTTTGCTTGCGCAGTAGTAGCAGCTATTTTCTTCCCTTTCGCCGCTTGTTTCATCACTTCAATTTTTGCTGGAGCTTGATTGAATTCCACGATAACGTTAACTAATTTAGGACTATTAGTATCAATATCAGGTGAAATCGTAAAGTTAGGATTTGCATCCAATTGCTCTAAAGCCTTTCTTTGATCTGCCGATAGGCTCTTCAGGACTGTCTCCACATTATCAACTGGATTCAGTTCAACCGGACTTTCTGCCAATACGTTATACGGAATACCCTGTGACAATAGCATACCTACAGCTAGCGTTCCTATAAGAAGCTTCCCTTTTTTTCTTCTCTTCATAGCTCATCCTCTTTTCTTCATATAATTGTTTTACAAACAATCCGTGAAACTAGTAAACTAAGATGCCATTCTGAAAATCAAACAAAAGAAGTAACCTTTAAAGCTATTGATCTCACCTTGTGTAAAAATATAGCGGATAAAATCTATCATTAGATTAAGTGAGAACTCATTAGTGAGGGATGAAGAAAATCCCCCACTAATAGAAGTTTCACTCTATTATTTTGATTTCGGCTCTAAACCAATCTGACGCAGGAAGTCTGCCAGACCTTTTTTACCGATTGTTTCTTTCGGCTTAACCACTTCTGGAACATCGACTTCTTTTTGCAAGAAGTTTTTCTCAATGAAGCGGACATCTGTCTCATCTACGACACCGTCTTGATTAAGATCTTGCGGCAAAATGGATGCATCCTTTTTACCGTATACATCAACTACACTTTGCATATCGCGAATATCAATCAATCTGTCACCATTCACATCTCCTGCAAGACCTTTAGTGCCTAGTCTAAAATATTGCCCGTGCACCTCACCGTTTACAGAATATCCAGGAATGAATTTCTTCATCGCTTTCAGATGTCCCGGAACATCGACAACAACTGTGTGTGCTTCAGTAGAAGCTGGGATACCATTAATCGTATATGCCCCTTTACTATCAATTGTGCCCTTATATTTTTTACCTTTTGGGGACAGCACATATACTTGGGCACCTATTTTTGTATAATCTCCTGCTTTCAAAGAACCGCTTGCTGCCAAAAATGCTTCCGGTTGGATAGGACCCAGCACTCTCGAATGCGTTGGAATGATGTTAAAGCTTTCCGTATTTAAATAAGAAATGGCAGTAGCTGCTGTTTGTCCCGCTTTCATATAAGACGCCTGTTGTACATTAAATTTGGTAGCATTATTGTAATATGCATCACTTACTAATTTGAGCGTTACATCAAGGAAAGGCAGATCGCCGTCCATACCGCTAAATGCATTCCCTTTCATAGATGCGCCGACTTTCACCGTATTGGTGTTAGTTCCTTCTGTCACCACAGGTTCTTGCAGCGATACTTCCAAACCTTTTTCCTTCGCGTACTCGTTTGCCGCATTGTTCAGTTTCACATTCTCAAACTTATACAAATCGTTCGTAAATCCTACCTGGAATTCCCCAGATACAAACTGCTTCACATTATTAAGACTAAGTGTCATCGTAACTGTATCGCCGACTTTTACGTCTTTCTTATCATAACTAGAAGTCGTATACTCTGTGCCTTCTTTTACGAAGACATAGCTTTGCTTATTAAATGTCGTTGCGATATCAAACGTATTCAAAGTCAAATTTAGAGGTTTTTTTGCAATATCACTTGCCTCAATACCGAATTTCACATCTCCATTTGCTTGGATTGGGAAGCTTCCACCGACCATTCCAGAGTTTGCATAGTACTCCATGGTGTTGGATGATTGATCAACGTTCAAGCCTTTGGACTTCAATACATCTACTGTCTCGTCTTTAGCTATTCCATGCAGCCATACTGCTTTCTTTCCATCTTCTTCCGTAAACATGGAGTCATTCACTTCAATCACACCCGGTTTTTTATCCATGTTCACTTCCGGTGCTGTATTGTCCAAAATGAGCGGATTATCTGCAACATATGATTTCCCTTCCTCATCGTGCCCAATCGTTTCCAGTATATAATCGCCTTCTGGAAGCTTCACAGGAATATCGCTAATCGGCTTGGAAGGATCATTTGTAAATGGATAGACAATGCCGCTGAATGCTCCTACAAGAAAAGTTTCTTTGTCCGTTTGCAACTTACTAGTGTTCGCTGTTCCTACAAAACCTACAGCTTTCCCTGTTTTACTGTCCTTAACAAGCACATCGATTGTTTGCATCGGACTATTCAACTTCATTATTCCGTGGACCGTAGTGTTTAAAAGATCCCAGAAAGGTGTATTATTTGTTACAGATGGTGCACTCGTTTTTATATATTCAAATCCCTTTTCCGTCATCATGACAGCGAATGGGATTTGATATGTTTCGGACGGATTGTTCGCATTCGTTACATGAATATATCCTTCATATCTGCCTTTCGCTGCGCTAGCAGGAATCGTAATTTTTGGCTGTAACTCCTGTGATTGTCCGCTTGCCACTGTAAAGGATGCCGGTACCTCCACTTGTATACCGTTCTTTACTGCATCTTGAATGCCCGTACGCTCACCGTGATACTCTACTTCTACTTTAAAAGATTTTTCTTCTTTACCGTTGTTTTGAACAGTCACTTTTTTGCTCGCTTCAATTGGTTTATCATCTTGCTTAAAAAGTCTGCCAAACATAATAGAGCCTGTTTGTTCGTCAATTTCAACAATATTCCCGTTCTCGATATTTTTTGTTTTGTCCAATACTTTGATAGAGGTGTCCGTATGAACAGCTTGGTACGCATCGATGCGCCCTGCGCCCACTTCGTATACAGAATTTTGGCCATTCAAATCATCGGATGTATTCATAAGAGCCGCTTTTACATCGAAAGGAGTATATTCTGGATGCTCCTGCAAAATCAATGCCGCTGTACCTGCTACATGAGGAGACGCCATAGAAGTACCAGACAAGCGTACATATGCATTGCCGTAATTTATGCCGTCCTGCGGATCATTGATATATTCTGGTGCAGTAGAGAAAACCGACACACCAGGAGCGACTACATCTGGCTTAATGTCATAATTCCCATTTACCGGCCCACGGGAGCTGAAATCAGCTAAGTGATCGCCTTCCGTTTTTGTATTGCTCAGCGTTTCAAATTTGAAAGATACTTCACCTAGTCCTTTTAACCGTTCGCCATCTGCTTTTGACAGACGGAAAGATGGAATAAGACCTACCCCCTCACCTAAGTAGGCAGATATTGGTCCGTCAACATTGTTATACGCGATAACCGCTTTCGCTCCGGCTTTTTTAGCATTTTTAATTTTTTCATCAAACGTAATTTCTCCGCGCTGAATTAACGCAATTTTTCCGTTAAGATCTTTCCCCGTAAAATCAGCTGGTTTACCAAGTCCCACAAATACAATCGGTAACGATTGTCCCACAAAATCTTCTAACTTATCAGGAAAATCTTTACCTAATAACTGCATGTTTTCAAATTTTTCATTAGATGCACTCCCACTGAATGTAGGAATGGACATAGCAGCATCACTTGCCCCTACTGAAATACCAAGAGCTGCCGTTCCAGGGGAACCGAGCGTCTTTTCGTTTGGTCCATTGTTTCCTGCGGCAACAACTGTCGCTACTCCTGAAAGCATGGCGTTATTTACTGCAACAGAAGTGGCATATAGCGGATCGTTCGTCTGCGCACCTAGCGACATGTTGATGACAGCCATACCATCTGCAATCGCTTTATCGATTCCAGCAAGAATCCCCGCAGAATTCCCTCCACCCCAAGGGCCTAATACTCTGTAAGCATATAGGTCAACTTCAGGTGCCACACCTTTCACCGCATAATCCGCATTATTTTTCTTTTGAGCTGCGATTGTCCCCGCTACATGTGTACCATGGTTTGTATAGTACACTAAGCCTGGATATTCTGGCTTACCAGCTTTTATCCAATCCTCATACGTTGTTTCCATCGGATCTGCATCGTTATCTACAAAATCATATCCGCCTTTATAAGCATCTTTTAAGTCAGGATGATTGTAGTCAACACCTGTATCAAGAACGCCAACTTTAATTCCTTTACCCATAATATTTTCTGCATGAAGCTTGTCCACACCAATTTGCGGAATGCTGTCCGCCATTTTCGGATCGATTGTTTCTTTTGTTTCTACCGGAGGTTCCACTTTTACCTCGTAATCTTTAAAGACACGTTTTACTACTCCAGATTGGATCAACTCCTGCACAGCCACACCAGGTAAAGTCATGGCTACACCGTTGATCGCATTTTTATATTCACGTGTGATTTCCACTTTTTTCGTATCGTACGTGCTAGCATCCTTCTTCGATTTTAAAGATTCAACATGTTGTTTGAACACTTTATGTTCTTCATCCACTTTTGCTTGTGCAGTAGTAGCAGCTATTTTCTTCCCTTTCGCTGCTTGTTTCATCACTTCAATTTTTGCTGGAGCTTGATTGAATTCCACGATAACGTTAACTAATTTAGAACTATTAGTATCAATATCAGGTGAAATCGTAAAATTAGGACTTACATCTAACTGTTCCAACGCCTTTCTTTGTTCTGAAGACAGATTCATTAGTACCTGTTCCGCATTATCAACTGGTTTCAGTTCAACCGCGCTTTCTGCCAATACATTATACGGAATACCTTGTGACAATAGCATACCAGCAACTAACGTTCCTGTAAGAACCCTCCCAAATTTCCCTCTCTTCATACAAGTTCCCCCATCTAAATTTATTTGTATCTGTAGTTATTGCATAACATAAATTTCCGAAGCTATTAGGCTACAACTCTACTTTCTTATCTTATTAAATTAAAACTTTTCTGAAAATTATCAAAAAGTAATATTTTTTTAGTTATTAGTTCTATACCGTATAGTACAAAAGAACTACCCCGCACTTTATTATTTTGAGTAAAATAATAAGGTGCAGGGTAGTTCTTTTAAATGATTTTTATTTAAGAAAATGGAACAAGCTGATTTCGCACGGCATATATGACTGCTTGTGAACGGCTTTTCACATTTAGTTTTCTGAAAATCTTATTAATATGGATTTTAACTGTCTTGTCACTGATATATAGAGCTTCAGCAATTTCCTTATTGCTAAGACCTTTGACCAATTCAAACAGTATTTCTTTTTCACGCTCTGTTAGTTCATTTTCACTTGATTCTGATTTCGTTTGCTGATGATATGTAATCAACTTTTTAGTCATACGCGGATGAATCACAGAATCTCCTTGTAATACCATTCTGATTGCCGCCACTACCTGCTCGGATGATGAATCCTTCAGTAAATAACCGTCTGCACCTGCCCGAAGAGCAGACATCAAGTATTCATCATGTTCATACATAGTTAATACGAGAACACGGCAGTTCGGATACTGACCTTTCACGAGTGATGTAGCCTCAATACCATTTTTTCCTGGTAAATTAATATCCATTAAGATACAATCAGGCCTACACTCTTCCACTTTTTTTACTACTTCATCCCCGGAAACAGCTTCTCCAACTACTCGCATATCAGATTCGAGTTCCAATATACTTCGAATTCCATCACGCAAAACAGTATGATCATCCACTACTAATATTCGAATCATGATACTCCTCCCCCATTTCTGAATCTGGAATTAACAATGTGATTTCTGTCCCTTTTCCTGCTGAACTATCAATTTGAAGAGCAGCCCCTAGCTGTTCAGCCTGTTCATTCATATGTAATATACCATAGTGCGGCTCATGCTTTGCTTTAATCATAGATTCAAAAAGAGAAAAGCCAATTCCGTTATCCTTTACCTTTAAAAGTACATGTTCCCGTTGATAGCTTAATAAAATATCAACTTTATCTGCCCTTGCATGCTTTATAATGTTCTGCAAGCTCTCCTGCAAAGTATCGAAAATGACTCGTTCTTTCGTAAAACTAAGTTTTCGAGAACGGCCTCTTTCATGATATGTAATGGCTAGACCATATTCTTGTTTTAAGGATTGAACCTTATTTATAATTGCTTGTTTTAGTCCTAATCTTTGTGTTGGATATGGCTTTAAAGCATAAATAGAATAACGAACTTCACTTAAACTCTTACGTAATTTTTTTATGCTTGTATCTACCACTTGCTGCATGTCTTTTGGTCGATCTGCATATTTTTTCTGAGCCGACTCCATCTGAAATATCACTCCGGCCAATGCTTGTGCGATTCCATCGTGGATTTCACGAGCAATTCGATTTCGTTCTTCTAAAATCGTTCTTTTTTCCTGTTCAGAGATGAGTGTCCGCGTTTTAAGCAAGCTACCTAACTGATTAGCAAACGTAGCTAAAGTCTGTACATCTTCAGTAATAAAACTCGCACTCCTGCTTTTCCCTGCCACAAACATTCCAACTAATTCATGATTTACCTTAAGAGGTAAATATACAAGAGAGCGCATAGTATTTTCAAACACTTCATCCCCTGGAGCCATACCTGTTTTCCAATCAGTAACAACAACAGTTTCGGATATCTCTTCAAACTCCTTATATAGGTCAGAATAATTAGAAATATCACGACGCACTTTTCCATCCTTTAATAACAGTGTCCAGTTCTCTTCATCTTTCGCCCATAAAACATATGCCTGTATTCCTAGAAATCCTTTCAGTGATTGTTTCATCTGCTGTAAGTTGCCGGCAGATAGTCCACGACTTAATTCCGTCGTAATGGAAAAAAGCTTATATAATCGCTCTTTTTCCACCCGTATTTGTCTAACGAACGAGCTAATGATACAGATTGCCACAAGCGGGAAAAAGAAGAACAGAACCATAATTTCATCCATCACTCCGCGATATCGGTAATCTAAAATATGTATAAGTGAAGAATAAAATAAACAAAAACTCAAACTCAAGAGTACTAACATATTCTTTTTACGCCACTCTTCTAGCGGATAGGGCTGAGGAAGAAGTATGATTAAAAGATCGTAAAATAAACTGTTAAAAAGGCAAAGAAATGCGCTGAATAAAAACACGCTTATAAATTTTTCATATAAAACTGAAAGATTCATTCCAGAAATAAAAAGAGAGAAACATTCACTGGAAAGCCATGCTGCTAATACGATACTAAGAGCAAGTTGCGCACAATTAAATATTGTCCTTTGCATAGATAAGCGGCGAAACAATTGGATACATAACATCACACACACACACGAAACAACAGTTATATGTATTCCAAACTGCCAATTCATTGTATAAATAAGCGTAAGGCTGAGTGTGATCCCCCCTCTCCAAATGCGGATAGGAAAATACTCAGTAATTCCCATAAACATAATTAACAACAAAAGTAGTATAAAATGGGAAGGCATTTTACTTAAAAATAAGGAAATGATAACAACAATTAAACCAAGAAAAGAGATAGAATAAATATAAAAACTAGCTACTTGCTCTCTCATAGAAGTAAAATCTATCTTTTTCAAAACGATCCCTCCCTCAAAAAATTTATCCCGCTATTTGTGGGCAGTAAGACTCCCACCTCAAAAGTCAGGTGGGAGCCCCGCTGCCCGTAAACGCCCGATTGGTGAAGGCTAATAATCAGTAGGTGATGAACAAAACCCCAACTGATTATAGTTTCACTTTATTATCATTATCTACTAAAAAACCGGCACTGGCAAAATGAGAATGTTCCCATTAGCCAATCACCGGCTGTGCACTGTCCCTTAGAAGGGATAACACAATATTAGTATAAAACAGGCCTCTTCATTTTTCTACCCATCAAATGTTATATTTGTAAATATATTCTATGTCTATCGTATAGAACTAAAGATGTATATGAATCAATTTCATAATTGTTTGTGTGGAGCTGTTCCGCAACCAAACGCGACCTTTACTGGCTATTTACAACCTGAAGGGAGTTTATTACACAATTGTAAATTTTAGTTTATCAAATGATACACAAGGTGAAATATCGCTTTATTTCTATATTCATTATACCAAAAAGATACATAACTAAATAGACTTGTAATAAAAACCCATAAAAATTAATATATGGTTATACAGTATTTTTACTGTATAATGATTTTAAGAAATTCCCCTTAAAATCAACTTACTCACATACCTTTATACAGCAATTGTTCCCCAATTACTGTATATCAAAAAACCTTTCATTCATTTGAAAGGTTTTTTTGAGCCTGCACATATTCTTCTTTCGTATTCACATTCATAAACCAATCCGCATTCGCTTGTACATCTTCTCCAGCAACATATTTCACATTGCATTGTGATAAAAGCTGCCCCATACTTCTTTTCTCTTCTTGAAGCAAAATGTAAATCTTCTCTTTCACACGGTTATGATACGCCGCAAGTAACGGTTGTTTTCTTCCATTAATAATAGGCACAACCGCATCATACTCATCACTCGTTTGTTCTAATAAAATAGGAAACCATTCATGTGAAACATTGGGCGCATCGCAAGGCATAATGACGTACCAATCCGCTTCTACATATTCCATTCCTGATACAATTCCAGCGAGTGGTCCGTTTCCTTTATAGTGCGGAATATCTTCTATAACAGGAGCTTGTACGAATTGCTCTAATCGCTCTTTTATATCAGAATGACTAATGATTACAACTTCTTGAAGCGTACTTTTCATCACTTTCAAAATATGCTCAACAAAAGTACTCTCGCCCCAGCTCGCTAACGCTTTCGGTTCACCGAATCTACTCGACATACCACCAGCTAATATAATTCCAGCATACTTACTCATTGGCGATGCAGCTCAAATGTAATATGGCCTAATTCCGGTAAAATTAATTTATTCATCGCAAGGCGAACTGCTCCGCTAGACCCTGGCATCGAAAATACTACTTTGCGCCCAATTGTACCACCGATTGCTCTACTTAACATCGCACTACTTCCGATATCTTCTAAATAACTAGTCATGCGGAACAACTCACCAAATCCAACAATTTCTTTATCTAATAGCGCTGATACTGCCTCAATCGTTACATCACGCTTCGTAATACCAGTTCCGCCATTCGTTAGCACGACATCAACATCTTCCCTATGATAACCAGCTAACACTGCCTGCTGAATACTCTCTTTATCATCTTTTACAATCTCATAAGCAGTCACTTTATGACCTGCTTCTTTTAATAGTTCATGTAATAATTGTCCGCTCTTATCTGTCTCTTCTGTACGTGTATCGGAAATCGTCACGATCTTACAGCGTACTTCTTTTGGTGCTTGTTTTTTATGTTCAGTTACACTCATTTTCATCTTTCCTTTCTTAACGGCTTTTCTTCATTTTATCATACATATATTCACACAATTATGTATGAAGCCATCGATACATCATGATACAATATAAGTATATACAACCACAAAAAGGAAAATAAAAACCATCCTTTCTTATACTCCTAGACTTCACATCATTAGCTACTCTTTAACTTTCTTTATATTTTAGAATTCAATTTTAAAACTTGCACTACAAAATAAATTGGGGGTATACATATTATGGAACTTTATAAAAAATTAACAACGACATTTATCCTCTTATTTATAGCTTCCATCACTGTCGGCTTTTCTTTAAAAGGCGCGATTCCATACGCTACATTAGTAAGTATCATATTCGCAACGCTATTTTTACTGAGCAGTGCTTTTTGCGCAGGAAAAGCACGTCAAATGAAAGGTTGATTTCACATGTTCCGTAAGAAATCAATCATTTGTAAATCATGCAAAAAAAATATAAACATATGAAAAATTATATTGAGCTAGAAGGCGAAGTGCATTGTAATTCATGTATTCAAATAATAAGTAAAACAAAATAAAAAAAGCTTTGCGCTCACCGCGCAAAGCTTTTTTTCATATATTATAGACCAGCTTGCTCTTTTAAAGCTACAGCTTTGTCTGTACGTTCCCATGAAAGATCTACATCAGTACGTCCGAAGTGTCCGTAAGCTGCTGTTTGTTTGTAAATTGGGCGACGTAAGTCTAGCATTTTAATAATACCAGCTGGGCGAAGATCGAAGTTGTTACGAACTAGTTCTACTAATACGTCCTCAGATACTTTACCAGTGCCAAATGTATCAACTGAAATTGATACTGGTTGTGCTACGCCGATTGCGTATGCAAGTTGTACTTCTGCTTTATCAGCAAGACCAGCTGCTACGATGTTTTTCGCAACATAACGAGCTGCATATGCTGCAGAACGGTCAACTTTCGTTGCATCTTTACCAGAGAATGCACCGCCACCGTGGCGAGCGTATCCACCGTAAGTATCAACGATGATTTTACGTCCTGTTAAACCAGCATCACCTTGAGGTCCACCAATTACGAAGCGACCAGTTGGGTTAATGAAGAATTTCGTTTCTCCATCCATTAATTCAGCTGGAACTACAGCTTTAATTACATGCTCTTTTAAATCGCGATCGATTTCTTCCCATGTAACATCTGGATGATGTTGTGTAGAAATTACAATTGTATCCACACGTACAGGTTTACCATTTTCATCATACTCAACTGTAACTTGCGTTTTTCCATCCGGACGTAAGTATGATAATGTGTCATCTTTACGTACTTCAGTTAAACGGCGAGCTAATTTGTGAGCAAGCGAGATTGGAAGTGGCATTAATTCTTGTGTTTCATTACATGCGAAGCCAAACATTAAACCTTGGTCTCCCGCACCAATTGCCTCAATCTCAGCGTCAGTCATTAGACCTTCGCGTGCTTCTAGCGCTTGGTCAACACCCATAGCGATGTCAGCAGATTGCTCATCGATAGATGTTAAAACTGCACAAGTTTCTGCATCGAATCCATATTTTGCGCGTGTGTAACCAATGCCTTGAATTGTTTCACGAACGATTTTCGGAATATCTACATAAGTAGAAGTCGTAATTTCCCCCGCTACCAATACTAAACCAGTTGTTACAGTTGTTTCACAAGCTACACGTGCATTTGCGTCCTTTGATAAGATCGCATCTAAAATTGAATCAGAAATTTGGTCACAAATTTTATCTGGATGTCCTTCAGTTACAGACTCAGATGTGAACAGATGACGTTTTTTTGTCATGTGGTAAACCTCCCTACAGTAATTGTATATATTGTACGGAACTCATCCTTAATTTGCCACAAACTGCGACATACATTTATTCTCCCACACAAGCATACAGAAAAACCTTTCCCACTTAACATAGAGGAAAGGTTTAATTTGCTACTTGCATACTGCTTTTTGCCCTTTGCTCTTATCGTTCGAGACCATTAGCCTCGCACAGGTTTTAGCACCTATTCACCTGTATTTACCACTACAAGTGAGGTTGCTGGGCTTCATCGGGCCTGTCCCTCCGCCAGCTCGGGATAAGAGAGTATCCGTCCCAACCTATACTAAAGAAATGATATTCATTTGTCAATTAATATTCACATATTCCTGAAAGTTTTTCTCAATACGTATAGAATGAAATATTAATAAGGAAATAATACATTCACACAAACAAAAATAAATAAATAGTATACATTATTTATATAATTGTGTTATACTCTTGATGGGGATTACGAGAGAAATATTTCATTAAATGAAAAGGATGGTATATAAATATGAGTACTGTGAATGTCCAAATTGGTTTACACGAATTATTGAACGGAAGCAATGCACAGATTCAATTAAGTGTTCCGCAATTAGTGGAAAAAGTATTAATGCGAAATGAAGGGAAATTAACTTCGACTGGTGCAGTTTCTGCTTCAACAGGAAAATACACAGGACGTTCTCCTAAAGATAAATTTATTGTGAAAGAAGCATCGGTTGCTGACAAAATTGCTTGGGGCGCTGTGAACCAACCGATTTCTGAAGAACATTTTAATAAATTATATACGAAAGTTTTAGAATACTTAAAGGAAAAAGAAGAGTTATTCGTCTTCAAAGGATTTGCAGGCGCGGATCGCAACTATCGCCTACCAATTCAAGTTGTTAACGAATACGCATGGCATAATTTGTTCGTACACCAATTATTCATTCGTCCAACTGAAGAAGAATTAACAACTCACGAGTCAGAGTTCACGATTGTTTCTGCACCGAATTTTAAAGCAGATCCAGCAATTGACGGTACAAATTCTGAAGCGTTCATTATGGTTTCATTCGAAAAACGTATCGTACTAATTGGTGGTACAGAATACGCTGGAGAAATGAAAAAATCAATCTTCTCTATTATGAACTTCTTACTACCTGAACAAGATATTCTTTCTATGCATTGCTCTGCAAACGTAGGTGAAGAAGGCGACGTAGCACTATTCTTCGGTTTATCTGGAACAGGTAAAACAACTTTATCTGCTGATCCAAACCGTAAATTAATCGGTGATGATGAGCATGGTTGGTCTGATAACGGTGTATTCAATATTGAAGGCGGTTGCTATGCAAAATGTGTAAACCTTTCTCACGAGAAAGAGCCACAAATTTTCGACGCAATCAAATTTGGTTCTGTTTTAGAAAACGTTATCATTAATGACCAAACGCGTATCGCAGACTATAACGATACTACTTTAACAGAAAATACACGTGCTGCATACCCTATGCATGCGATTGACAACATCGTACTGCCAAGTGTTGCAGGACATCCAAATACAATTATTTTCTTAACTGCTGATGCATCTGGCGTATTGCCTCCAATCAGTAAGTTATCAAAAGAACAAGCTATGTACCATTTCTTAAGTGGTTACACTAGTAAACTAGCAGGAACAGAGCGCGGCGTTACATCTCCGCAAGCTACATTCTCAACTTGCTTCGGTTCACCATTCTTACCACTTGATGCATCTCGCTATGCTGAAATGCTTGGTGAAAAAATCGAGAAACATGACGCAAAAGTATTCTTAGTAAACACTGGCTGGACTGGTGGCGAATACGGCGTTGGTAAGCGTATGAACTTAGGTTACACTCGTGCAATGATTCAAGCAGCACTAAGCGGTGAACTTGCGAAAGCTGAAACAGCTAAACATGACATCTTCGGTCTTGAAGTTCCACTTCACGTACCAGGTGTACCTGACGAAGTATTAATGCCTGAACAAACATGGGCTGATAAAGCTGCTTACAAAACAAAAGCAATCGAACTTGCAAATGAATTCAAAGAGAACTTCAAAAAGTTCGAAAGCGTTTCTGAAGACATTATTAACTTAGGCGGTCCAATCGCTTAAGAACAAACTTTCTGTTGGAATAACCCTTACTCATATGAATAAGCGTCGTGTAACCGTAAAGTTTCGCGTACTCACCGACAAAACCCAATGCGGCTTAACGGTTACACACACTTACATAAAAAAGAAGCTTACGTGCAAACGTAAGCTTCTTTCTTTATATCCTTTAATTTACCCACATACAATTCACATATTCCCACTCACTACATCCTTCTGGTTTTACGCCGCATGGGAACAAAAAAGGCCCTAACCGCTTCCATCCATGGCCGAATCCTTCATTCCAAATTAAACCATTTCTCAATTGATATACTCGGATTTTCACACATACAATTCACGGCTTCAAACATATAAACAGATTTCCCACTCACTACATCCCTCTGGTTTTACACCGCATGAGAACAAAAAAGGCCCTAACCGCTTCTATCCATCGCTGGATCCTCTATTCCATCTAAAAAGAAGCTTTTTATCTTTTTAGATCTTCGTTAATTCCTTCTCATCTTTCATACTATAGTAGCCTAAATTAACTACAATTAAGAAATAACCGCCCAGAATCCCTACTGCAAATGCCCACATAACCATATGGTGCTCAATCTCGTACATAATAATGGCGCCCAAAATTGCAGCTGCAAAACGATTAAACATACCGAGCGTCGGTGCTTTCGTCTTCTTTACAAGACTATCTCCAAGCTTCTCAATCCGTCTTCCTAACAGCCACACACAATACATACTTACAATAAGTCCAATTCCAGCACCTAGAAAATGCGCTGAAAACGGTGTTAACATCCAGCCTAATAACAAAATACCTAATAAATAATACGATTGAATTTTAAACGACCTTAATGACATACTAATCATTCTGTACTCCTCCTCGGTAATTTTGATCTATCCAACAAAAAATTTCTTTCCAATTCATACTACTTAAACTCATTTCACTCAAATTAAAAACAACATAAACACAATGTTTATGTTGTTTGAATATTTTTATGAAATAATATTATACAAGATTTCGAGCATCATATTCTCATAATTTGTGACGTCTTTTCAAACATTTTTCGTCCATTTATGAAAAAAGTGATATCAATCTATGAACATACGGATATGATGTAATAAGTACACAAATAAAGGGGGCGTCTAATGATCTATTTTTTAATGACTCTCATTCACCTCATTCTCCCTGCACTTATTGGACTTTCATTGTATTGGTACACGAAAAATCATAGTATTTTCTACGCTGTCCTCGGTGTTCTCCTTTCAGGCATTATTCTTATTACACTCTTCCGTATTCCATTTTTAAACTTAATTCCACTTATTACTGCGATCTTATTTCTCATCTTCTTACCAAAAATAAAAAAATAGGAAAGCAGATCATAGATGATCTGTTTTCCTATTTTGATATAGGTTGCCCCGCAGTAGAATGCACTTTTACTTTCTCTGATTTCACAAACCATAGACCGAAGAAAATGATAATTCCACCAATTATTTGTTGTAATGAAACATATTCATTTGCCCATATTGCTGCAAACAAAACCGCTACAAGCGGTGTAATGTACATATATACCATCGTGTGCGATGCCCCAATTTTTTGGACACCAACATACCACATCACTAAGCCGAATACTGTTACAAAGAAAATAGAATATAGCAAAGCAAACAATGTCATTCCATGTGTAATGTGAAATGGCATGGCAAATACATGTGGACCACTTAGCACTAAAAGCGGAATCGCTCCAACTAAAGCCGACCATGCCGTAACACGTAGTGCCGAATACTTTTTAATTAACGGTCCTGCTAAAACTGGATAAAGACCCCAGCATATTGATGTAATCAATCCAACTCCATTTCCATAAAAAGAACTAGCGAGTGAATGCCCCGCTACTAAAACTAATGCAGCACCGGCAAAGGCAATCATAGAACCAATGAACTTTCGAGAAGAAAACTTTTCTTGTTTCAAGAAAATCGCAAATACAGTTGTAAAAATTGGTGAAATAGAAATGAGTAAAGAGGCATTTGTAGCGGATGTATATTGAACAGTTTCCATAAATAACGTTTGATAGAGTACAATCCCTACAACGCTAACGATGATTAATCTTGGTATATCTTGTCGCTCCATGTAAAGCGACTTTTCAATACAAAATGTAAGTAATAACAGTAACGGTGCCGCTGCCATCATTCGAAGTGCAGTAAACTCAATTGCGGTAAATTCTAAAAGGCCATACTTCGCAATCGTATAGTTAATCCCCCAAATAATAACGACACTCAAAATTAATAACTCAATTCCCCATCTTCTCATGCGTATCCCCTCCGCAAAGAAAATTATACAGAAAATTCAATCACATGTACATTTCATTATGTGAAAAAATCTTTTTTTATTGTATTGAGTAGTTTGTTTAGTAAATGAAATTTCATTAGCAATTTACCAACAAACAGTACAACAATAGCACCCTACATAATTAAAGAAAGCCGATCCAAAAACATTTCGAATCGGCCTTTTCTTTATTACACTCGAACATGTAACTTCATATTCGGATTATAAAACTGGCTTGGACTTTTCAACTGAAAAGTCCCTCCACCTTCATGCCAATCAACAGTTAACTTATCATCCATAAATACAAGCTTTGTACGATCTGCGATAAAGTTCAATGTACTTGATTCAATATCTACATCACGCTCATCTTTTTCTGCTACAGCTACTAAATCGATAATTCCGCTCATAACACAACCGCAACCTTCATTATCGTAAAATAATTTTATATATTTCGCTTCACTTGGAATCGTATCCATAATCTTTTTATATGCTACTTCTGTTACTGTAACGTACATACGTTAATCTTCATCCTCTCTTCTCGCATCATTCATATATTGTACCACCATTTTTCTCAAAAGTTATATACAGAAAATTAAGACTACTATACAATGTATGTGGTAAAGTGAAACTTTAAATCAGAGGTTTTTGTCCATCCCCCTCTGATTATTATCCCACACCAATCGGAATAAAGGAGGTTTGATCACTCATGTTCAAACTACTGCGATACCCCATTTTCTTAGGTTTATTCGGTAGCTTTTTTATTTCTAGCGGAATGCTATTACAACATATACTTCCCTATTCTCCTTCTATTGGTTGGATTCTAGGTTTTATTTGTTTCCTGTCCGCTTCTTATTTTTCTATGATAGCCAAAAACAACTAACAGAGTAAGAATTACCTTAAGGAGGATTCCAAAACATGCCAGCTTTAAAAGAAATAGAGCAATCACTCAATCATTTATTCCAAATTGAAAAATACGGAAAAGATAGTGGCTTTAGCCGATTTATCCCGGCAGTATATGATCCTATTACATTTCCGTGGCAACAATTTTTCGAAGCAAATTTTGTTGAGCTATTTAACGGTCTTATGATACGAGGAGCTGAAAATGTAAACAAAATATTTTTAGCTGTATTCCCTACAGATGACGTTCTTGAAACATTCATTTCACAATCCGCATCTGGTGATTTACTCTTTATGCATCATCCACTTGTAATGGAATGTGGTGATCCGCTTGGAAAATCAGGGCGTGGTTTTATTCCAATACCAGAAAAATATTTGCAGGCGATAAAAGAAAAACACCTTTCTATATATACATGTCACGGGCCAATGGATTTTCATCAAACGTACGGAACGAGCATTTCAATTGCAAAAGCATTAAACGCTCATGTAATTGACGGCTTTGCATATGGAGGTCCAGAACAGGAGCCAGTTGGCCTTATTTGTGAAATAGATGAAACATCAACCGAAGCACTTCAAAAACGTCTAAAAAAACTCTTCCACATTCCTTATACAGACTTCGAAGGTAAACAACATGATTCCATAAAAAAAATTGCAATTATCGCTGGATGTGGTGATGTCGTATCTTTAATGAAAGAGGCAGAAAAAAAAGGTGCTGAAGCATATATTGCAGGAGAAATCCATTGTCATATCGACAATGATTACGGCAGGCACAAATACTCGCTCGTTATGGATTACGTACAAGAAACAAACATGTCACTCATCGGTGTATCACACGCTGCCTCTGAATATTTAGTGAAAGAAACATTGATGTATGATTGGTTTAAAGAGAATTTTGATGTGGATGTTACTTTGCTTCCGCAGGAGAAATGGTGGTTATAACACTAACAAAACCTCCGCTCTCTATTTTTGAAATCTAGACACACAATACGATTGACCACACAAAAAAATAGAATCTACAATCCACCAAAAAAGGGAAACCACTCTCAAATAAGTGATTTCCCTTTTTAAAATATTTCACCATTATATCGGCAACATAATCTCAACCGTTGTTCCAACCCCAACTTCACTTTCAAAATTCATTTTACCGTTATGGTCTTTAATAATTTTTTCCGTAACTACTAATCCTAAGCCTGTGCCAGTTTCTTTCGTAGTGTAAAAGGCTTCATTTAGCTTCGAAATTTTATCTTTCGGAATGCCGCATCCCTCATCTATAATTTGAACAATGATTACATCTTCCACTATAACTTTCACAATAATCGTTCCGCCAACTGACATTGCTTCAATCGCATTTTTTATTAAATTAAAAAATACTTGTTTCAATCGTTTTTCATCACATGTAATTGAAGGGATATCTTTACTATAAATAGCATGCATTTTTATCCCTTGTTCTAAAGCTGGCTTTTCCATAACCCTAATAACATATGAAAGGATTTCTTTAATATTATGAATTTCTGACGCTACCGATTTAGACTTCTCAAACCCACTTAGTTCTGTAGCAATGGTATGAATTCGCTCTACTTCCTGTCTCATAATTTCATTATAAATCTTATCTTCTGGATGCTTCTTTGCTTGCTTATCCACTAGTTTTTTCATTTTTGCTAGAGGTCTTCTAATTTTATAGCCAATTACCGTCGCCATTTTTCCAACCATCGCTAATTTTTCTACCTTTTGTATTTCTTTATCCATCATTTCAAGTGTGCGAACGTAGGACTGGACTCTTAAAAATATAATCCAACCTATAATAGCAAACACACTGCATAATGCGATTGGGATAATAACGATAAAAGATTGAACAACGAATCCCATCAGTGCATATTTTCCACCAATAATTCCGGCAACTAACCAAAAGTATCTTTTATTCACAAAGATTGGTGCAAATAAAATAAAGAATCCTTCTACTATATTCCCGCCGTCAAATTCAGCGTCACTACCGTAATAAATGATGAAGTTATGAATAAAGTCCAATATATTATACCCAATTAAAATAATATACTTCACAATATATGGATTTTTCCACTTCATAAAATAAATACCTGTAAGGAATAGTACGATCATCAAAATATATAACGATACACCTAATCCTTCTCCAAAAACATCAACTGGTTTTTGATCTCCCTCTACAAAAAAAACAGTAATCTTTGTAGCAAAGTCGTACACAAAAAATATAACAAAGAATAAGCTTAAAAATATTTTTAACGCCTTTATTTCTTCTTTCTCAAATATATAGCCTTTGTTCATATGATGGCTCCTTTAACAACACCTCTTAATCTCGTGTCACATTGTACTCAAGTTTTTTCGGAAGTAGTATTTCTACTTTTGTTCCTTTCCGTACTTCACTAGAAATATGTAATTCTCCAAGATGTTCTTTAATAATTCGTTCTGCTACTGTAAGGCCTAATCCAATTTTATCTTGCTTTGTTGTATAGAAAGCCTCTGTAACTTTTCCTACATTTTTATTTTTTATCCCGTGACCACTATCTACTATACTCACTATTACATAATCTCTTTTTCTATCTTCAACTTGTATTTGTAATACCCCATCCTGTTCCATTGCCTCTAGAGCATTTTTAATCACATATAAAAATACACCTTTTAACTTCCTTTGATCACATTCTATTTCACTTTTATTATGCTCTTCATTGAAAGCTATATTTATATGTAACTCATTCATTTTTTCACGCATATTTTCTACGGCTTGTACTAGAACATCACTTACAATATGTTTTTCATACACTGAAGGTTTACATGTAGCAACTTCCATTAATTCACTAATCATATTATTCATATTTTCTATTTCAAAAATCATTTGTCCATAGGTTGCATCTTTTTCATGTTTCTCTTTTTGTAATTGTGTAAAACCTTTTAATGAAGCAAGTGGGTTTTTTATTTCATGTCCCACTGTCGCTGCCATTTTTCCGACAACCGCCAACTTTTGTGCCTGACTAGCCTCTGCAATACTTTTCTTTACCGCTGAAAGATATTGCAAAAAACGATTTAACATAATATACGACACAAAAAGCAATAATGTATATATAACAAGTGGCATAAACAAATTAATTTCTTCAAATACAAATAGATATATCATATATTTTCCTATAAGAAATGGAGTTAGCATAAATAAAAATCGTTTACTTAAAAATATTGGCACGAAGAAAATGAAAATAAATTCGATTACATTCCCTTCATCAAAAGCTATTTTATTATGAAAAGCATACCATCCAACATTAAATGTCTCTGCAATCATATATGCAAATAAATATGTATATTTAACTAAATGTGCTTTTCCTCGCTCAAATAAGTACACACCCATACCTAATACGATCATAATATATGCAAGCTTCCATACTCCTTTATGCCAATTGCCTAAAGGCATTGTGTCTTCTAATATAATTGCATATGTAGTCTCATAAACAATTAAAATAACATGCAGCGTCCACAAAAAGATTTTAGCATTTTTCTTTTCTTCTTTAGCTGATAAAAAGCTCTCTGTCAACTCATCACCCCTTCAAAATAATATCTCGAAGAATACCATTTATTATAATAAATGATTTTCTTCGACAAACAAAGATAAATCGAACAATTGAGGAAAACCCTCCCATAAGCGCAACATCGTCAAGCTATATATAAGCATAAAACCAACAAACAATAAGACGTAACGAAAGACTTAAGTAACATTAACGTCCCAACAAAAATATTCCACGGTGTTCATGACCAACTGATTCCCTACAAAAGCGCTGAGCTCACCCAAAAGCGGATTAAAAATGCTCAACTACATGCTCTTACAAATAGTGGTCACGGTTCACCAATCGATCAAGCGGATGAATTAAATAAAGAACTTATAAAATTTTTAAATGCATGAAAACTGAACTACATCTTCTCACAAAAAAAGAATTTGCCGTGAGGGCAAATTCTTTTTTTCTAACTACCTTTTTCTATGGATTTAGAAGTTGCTGGAATAAATAATGATGTATCGATTTCCTTCTTCTCCTCTTTTAATTCATCTCGCGTCTTCTTTTTCTTCTTATCCATAGAGTAGAGCTTTCCTTCTTGCTCTTTCTTTATCCCTTTGATCATCAGATGTAAAACGAATATAGAAATAGTAAAGAATAGTAGTGGCGCAATGACAATCCACGGTGCTGTTAAAAATTCATTTTTGTATAGACCGATTAAACCCGCCCATTCATTCGTAAGTGAGAATGGTTTCCCCGTATCATAATCTACACCTCGTCCTCCGATTAAAATTCCAAAAAATGATAAATGAATTAATAACGTAAATAATTGAACAAACTGTTGTAAAAAAAGAACAAGAAGAATTTCTTTTAAATACAACCATATATGCTTTCTAATAATCCGAAACCTCGAAGCTCCTAGTATTTTCGAAGTTGTAACAAATTCATTTTTCATAAATAAATTGATTTCTTGATTCACATAAAGAATAACAGCTGGTAACAGCGCAAAACAAAGGACCGTAAACTGCTTTATAATAATATCCATATTAAATCCAGTTAATTGACTGTGCAACATGATTGGAAACATCCACAAAATCGCCCATAGCACTGTCGGAATAAAGAAATATACTTTACATATTTTTTGAAATAAATTTTGTACTATAGATGGTGTATGAGCCAATGCTACACCTAATATCGTACCGAGAAACACTTGTATAACACATATGCCAAATACGAATAAAATGGTAAACTTCGCACCTACTAGTAATTGAAAAAACAAATTAAAGCCGTTACGATCTGTACCTAGTGGTGGTATTGTCAGTGGGCTAAACGGCGCTGCTGCAATAACATTCCCATTCGCATCATTCAGCCAAATGGTTTTACTCGTATATAAATCTTTGCCAAACCATGTAATGAGGTAACTAATAACAACAAGACCTACAAAGTAAAGGACCCCACACCAAAAACGTTTGGACCGAATCGTTCTATATGTCATGAGAAGCCCCTCCTGTAATACGATTCACTCGGTAATGTATAATAGTAAATAAAATATAGAATGGAACAAATAATAACAGAATCCACCATGCCATCGTTAAAGGATTTAAAGAGCCTGCCCTTATTAAGAAAGACATATACCCCGTAATATTAAAAGCTCCCTCTACCATTAAAAGGCTTGAAATCATGAACAAGAAAAGCGGCTGCAAGTGATTTAACAGATGGTACATAATATTACGTAATAAATGAACATACAGTATATATTTATTGCTCAATCCTTTCGCACGGGCGAATTCCACATACGGCTTATTCTTTTCTTCCATTAAAAATAAAACGATAATACGGAAAAAATGAAGGGTTGGAACGATTGTCATACAAATAATAGGTAAGAAATAGGCACGTTCATCATTAAACGCATAAATAGTAATAACGCGATATCCTGTCTGTTTATAAATCCATACAACAAATAACTGTAAACTAAAAATTAATAATAAATCTGGAACTGATTCTATTAAAATTAAACAACTCTCAATCCCCTTCTTAATTTTAGAAGAAACTAATAAGTATACGAACGAAAGACCAATTGAAAGAATAATAGTTAAACAAGTAGCGATTAAAAGAATCGTCATCGAATACTTATAAGGTTCAATAATCCTTTCAAAAAAAGGAATTGACTGCATAGTGTTTGTATCAATATGTGCAATATCTTGCGGAGAAGCTAATCTCTCTAAATATGTAATAAAATCAAGACTATTCCCTAAAAATAAAGAGAATGGTAAATAACTTAATGTAAGGATAACTGCGATACTAATAAGAAATTCTATTATTTTTCCGCCCCAAAAACTCTTCAATATCCCACCTCTTTTCCAAAAAATATCCTATCCCACCTTATTATAACTGATTCTTCTGAAAGTTTTGTTTATATTTCCGAAATAAAACTTTAATCAATAAAAAACGATATTAAATTGATGTTCAGCAAAAATAGACGAAATTAAAAATTCACACATTTCTCACAAATAAGTGAATAAAATGATTACATTTTTATTTATAATAAATGTACAGGTAATACTCCCTAACCCCCAGCTTGTCTAGTTACCCCGTGCAATACTATAAAAAAAGAACTTGTATCGTATACAAGTTCTTTTTTGCGTTTATTGAAATAGTATATCCTTACTATACTGATTTCCAGCAAGTAAATCATATTCAAGCATTTTATATTGTTCTAACATTTCTTTTTGTTTCTTTGTTAAGTCTTTAATCTCTTCGCCATTTTTATCAACCTTTAATTCATCTCTAAGCACTGGTATTTCTTTATATAATTCTGATAAAAATTGATAAAATGCTGGTTTATTTAATCCTGCATAATCAAGAACAAGATTCGAAAAATAAATCGGGCTTACTAAACCTAAATCATCATTTGGTATATCAAAATTTGCATACATTAATAACGGCGTTTGTGCCATCGCTAATCGTTCGTTTAGCGCTTTTTCATCCGTTATATACCCATTCTCTTTATAAAAAGATTTATTTGTTCCTAATGACGGGAGATGATCGCCAAAGAATACTAATAAGGTAGGTCTATCTAAAGTATCCAGTTGCTCGATTAAATATTGAAGAGCTTCATCGGAACGTCTTAAACCTTCTGTATATGTCTCTAACTCAACCTTCGATTCTTCATTTTCGATTCCACTAATTTCTATTTGATTTTCACCAAATCTTCCTGCTGTAAACGGAAAATGATTTTGCATCGTAACGGCATGAATAAATGTAGGTTGCTTTTGCTTCTCTAATTCATCTATTATCTCTTTACTGATAGATAAATCACTAATATAATCTCCATCAACTTCTACATTCTCCATCGTATCTTCCGCATTAAAATTATCAAACCCTAGCACTCTATATACATCATCACGTTTAAAGAATGCACGGCCGAACGAATGAATTGCACTTGTGTAATATCCTTCTTTTTTTAATGCTCGCGGAATTGATGGGATTTCCTTCTTACTTGTAACGACCTGCTGATATGGTATAGATCCTGGCTTTAACAAACTCATTGAATAACTTGTTAACGCCTCAAATTCAACGTTCGCAGTATTTCCTCCAAACGAAGGAGAAATAGTTTGTCCACCAGGGAAATTTTCTATATAATGATGCAAATTCGGTAAAGGATCTTCACTAAAAGAAAGATTAGTTACCTTCGTTGGATCCCAAAACGATTCACTCATTACAAAAACAATATTCGGTTTCTCTTTTTTCTTTTGATCCCCTGTATTGCTACTATATTGTTTCTTTATATCATTTGCTATTTGATTCATTTTTTCTTTTGAATAATCTTTCGGCTTTTCAATAACTGTCGTGTCTAAATTACTTATAAAGCCTAATACAAAACCATTTTGACGATAGTTTCCATTTTGATCCCATAAAACAAACTCGATATCCCACCGTTGAAACAATTTATTCATGAATGTATTCGCGTAATTACTATACACATACACCACAAAAATAGACCCTATGGCCAAAAGAACGCGTACTCCTATATTGATTTTTACATTTTGAATATGTTTTCTCACATATATACCTATCAAAATACAAACAACAATACTTACAATAACAAGAAAAACAAAACCCCAACTAAAATAATCCATCACCATCGGTATAACAGACTGCATATGTCCAATCTGTACAAAATCAGAAGGATATAGAGGCTCTCCCCTAAAAATCAATTTGTAGTAATTTACAATAGCTAAAATAATTAATAACACACTAGTCAAAGTTGTACTCAAAAATACCTTTCCAAATACGTTGTACATTAAAACATATATTGCAAAGATTACAATAATGCTAAATATAAACTGTGCATTATAATTGTAAATCCAATTTATTGTACTTACAAAATCTATATCATTCTGCATAAAAACAAAAAGTAAAGTAACCGCATGAGCGACTAAAAATGTTCTAATATAAATCCGAATACTCGGCTTAAATTTATTAACTATCCCTTTATTTAAATACGCCACATACAATAGTACAATCCACATCAAAATAGTTATTATATTTAAAACAACTTTTTGATTTAACATTTCTTTCGTCGTATCTAAACTAAAATATTTCAAAACCAAGAAAAATGTGGGTACTACATATAAGGTTACTAAGCCACTTAAAATCGCTGAAATTAATATATTTCTTCTTGGATGATGAAATGAAAAATTCTCCCTCAATTCATTCCCTCTTTTCTGTTTATTAATTTCACCCCGCACCGCATAAAAAATATTACTTATATAAACATAACATATTATGTACACATCGTCTTCCCATATATCTTACTTGTGAAATGTCATTCTTTCTCTCTTGTATATACCAAGTAAAAAAACAAACGATTCTTATCATATTTCTAATGCTATTTTATTTGTCAGCACGAGTTTCAGAATACTATTACTATAGAAAAGAACCTGTCATGCGACAGGTTCTTTTCGTATTTATTATATTATGAAAGAGAAAATGATTAGCGTGTTTACTATACAAGAGGAAGCATTCATATTTTCCATATGATACATACAATCACGATACATACAAAATCAAAAAAATCTAATCTCGGCCCCTTTTTCATCGTCATATCTAACCACATATGAACCCATTTCACTTCTTTGTATTTATGAATATTTTTCTTTGCAAATCGGTACATGAGCACTTGCATGATGAAAAATCCGGCTACGCAAATACATAATAAGATGAGAAATCCAATCACGAAATTCCTCCTTATTTTTGCAGCGCTTTTTCTACGATATGGTTCCGTAGCACCCATTCTTCAAACTGTGCACTTCCAAATTCCCAGCTAAGATCACGAGCATGTACAGAAAAAACGTAATAACCGGCATATTCGTCCATAAACCTACCTGTCTCTACCTCATTTTTCTGGATACCATATACTCCGAAATTAAAATACACATCCCATACGTCTTCATGCTTTCTCTTGTAAGCAATCGATTCCATATCACATTCAGTTCCGAAATAATCAAGATGCAAATGAACGCTATCATCATATTCGTATTCCATTTTATCACCCCTTATATGTGTACTTCTTTATCACCAAAAAAATTCCTGCTATCTATACTCACATATGGGCACTTACCTACATATCATGCTTGTAGATTGACTTCTAGGAGGTGCCATATAGTGAAAAAATTAATAGCTGTGTTTTGCATTATGTTACTAGCGGTTTTCACATTCGCTGCTTGTAGTAGCACAAAAGAAAATAAGAAAGAACAAACTCAAAACATTCGCGTCGGCGAAGTTACCCATTCTCTCTTCTATGCCCCGTTATATGTCGGGATTGAAAAAGGATTTTTTAAAGATGAAGGATTAAATATTGAATTACAAACAACAGCTGGCGGAGATAAAACGATGACTGCCCTATTATCTGGCGGTATTGATGTTGCTCTTGTCGGTTCTGAAACATCTATTTACGTTCATCAGCAAGGAGCAAAAGATCCTGTCATTAACTTTGCACAACTCACACAAACAGATGGGACATTTTTAGTTTCCCGTAAAAAATTAGATTCTTTTAATTGGAATGATGTGAAAGGTGTTACGTTTTTAGGACAGCGTAAAGGCGGCATGCCGCAAATGGTTGGAGAATATGTTTTAAAGAAAAATGGCATTGATCCTCACAAAGATACGAACTTAATTCAAAATATCGAGTTTGCTAATATTGCAAATGCCTTCGCATCTGGTACAGGAGAATTTGTGCAGCTCTTTGAACCGACTGCAAGTATATTTGAAAAAGAAGGAAAAGGTTATATCGTCGCTTCGTTCGGAGCTGAATCTGGTACTGTTCCGTATACAACGTTCATGGCAAAAGAAAGTTTCTTAAAGAAAGATAAAGCTGCTGCTGAAAAATTCACACGTGCTCTCTATAAAGCACAACAATGGGTTGATACACATAGTCCAGAAGAGATTGCTGATGCCGTTTCTCCGCTATTTAAAGACACTTCAAAAGACATTTCAGTGAAAGTAATTGAACGCTACAAAAAACAACATTCTTATGCGACAAATCCATTATTAGATGCTGAAGAATGGAAACAGCTTCAAACCATTATGAAAGAAGCAGGCGAATTACAAAAAGAAGTCCCACATGAAGCGCTCGTCAATACAAAAATTGCCGAAAGCGTTATTAAGAAATAGAGGCGAATTGTATGAGTCTTTTACAAATACGTAACGTTTCTCACTGTTTTTTTGCAAAAGACAATGCCAAATTGATTCTCGAAGATATGAGTTTACAAGTGGAAGAAGGAGAATTTATTTCTATACTCGGTCCAAGTGGTTGCGGGAAAACAACGCTTCTCTCGATTATCGCTGGGCTACTTGATCCAATTGAGGGTATCGTATTTTTAGATGGTGAACCGATTACAACGAAAACTTCATCAATGGGCTATATGCTGCAGCAAGATTATTTGTTCCCTTGGAAAACGATTGAAGAAAATATTATGCTTGGGCTTCATATTCGGAAGATTTACGATGAACAGACGAAAGAACATACGTTAAAACTTTTAAAACAAGTCGGTTTGCATGATGTAGAACAGCAATATCCTCGTGAATTATCTGGCGGTATGCGTCAACGTGCCGCCCTCGTTCGGACGCTAGCAACCGATCCGAAAATTTTATTACTAGATGAACCATTCTCTGCACTCGATTATCAAACGAAGTTAAAACTAGAAGAGCTCGTCTTCAACCTATTACGTAACTATAAAAAAACATCCTTACTCGTGACACACGATATTGAAGAAGCGATTGCGATGAGTGATCGTATTTATTTACTACAAGCGAATCCTGGGAAAATCGCAAAAATATTTATCGTCCCAGAAAGTATCCGTTCCTTATCACCGTTAGAAGCACGCCACCACTATGATTTCCCAGTTCTTTTCCAAGATATATGGAAGGAGCTGGAGCGCCTTGGATAATATAAAACAGCTGCATGAACAGTTTCGAAAGAAAGAACGTCAATATGCATGGATTGCTCGCTCCTTACAGCTTTTACTGCTCGTTCTTTTCTTTGCATTATGGGAACTAGCAAGCAAAAAAGAGTGGATTGATCCTTTACTCTTTAGCTCTCCTTCGAGCATTTGGGATCTCTTCTTAACGAAATGGATTGACGGTTCACTTTGGATTCACATATGGACGACATTACTGGAAACTGGAATAGGTTTCATTCTTGGAACAGTACTTGGAGCCATTATTGCCACATTCCTTTGGTGGATACCACTTTTAGCTCGCGTTCTCGATCCATATCTCGTTGTCCTAAATGCAATGCCAAAAGTCGCACTTGGCCCTATTATCATTGTTATTTTCGGTCCAAATATTTCATCGTCTATTGCAATGGGCGTAATCATTTCCATCATCATAACTATCCTCGTTATTTATAGTGCATTTCAAGAAGTCGATTCTAACTATATAAAAGTGATGGACACATTTGGCGCAAATAAATGGCAATGCTATAAACAAGTTATACTCCCCTCATCGTTCCCGGCAATTATTTCAACGCTAAAAGTGAACGTTGGATTATCATGGGTCGGTGTTATTTTCGGTGAGCTTCTTGTTTCTAAACAAGGACTTGGCTATTTAATTAGCTATGGATTCCAAGTCTTTAACTTCACACTCGTCTTACTGAGTGTACTACTCACATGTGTTCTCGCAACACTTATGTATGTGTTTGTAGAGGCATTTGAAAAAATTCTAATTGGAAAACGAAAAAGAAGCTGACTCAAAATGATGCGTTAGAGTCAGCTCCTTTCTTTTAATTTTTATCGCACATTTTCGTTTCGTTTGTAACGTTTCCATTTGCAACCGTAACTGTATGGAAACAGTCTTTCACACGTACTGTAACGACATTATCCTTTCGATCTATCACATGATAATCATTAAACTTTTCATTTAATGCAGTACGAATTTGCTCTCCTTCAAAAATCGGAAAACCATGAGACATTACCCAAATGAGACCAGCAACCGCAAGAATCGTTTTCATACGTTCCATTACCTCCTCGAGAGTAAACTTATAGTCCCTACAACACGCGCATTATAATTGTGTCTAATTTGTGACATTTTTATACTAATTCTATTTTATAGCGCTAGTTCCTTCTTCTTTTTTATAAAAAGACAGAATTTTCAATTTTATCAACATAAAAAAACGCGAAGAGCTAAAATTCTTCACGTTTTCCCACAGATCAAATATATCGAACACAGAACTCGCATTAGTGTCCACTTTGTTATTCTATCGTTTTCGAAACATCATATAATCCTGCTAACACTTCCGCGCGCATTTTCACAAGCTCCGGGAATTGATAGAAGAAGGCAATTTTCTTATATTTTAGCTCTGTTCCTTCTTTCACTTTTTTTGAATCTTGTAAAATAAACGCTGTAAATGTATCTGCAATATCTTCAGCTACATTCGTTGTTCCGTATTCAGATACAAACTCGTCCTGTTTCTCCTTGAAAAACTGCATTTGAGCTTCTTCACTCTCTTCCACTTTCTTTTCTGTCCACTCCTGCTCAATTGGTTTCCAGAACGAATTATGGAATTGATTTATATAAGAACTCTCCTGCGCACATCCTTCTTGTAAGAAAAGAGATTTACATTTATTTTGGTATGAGGAAATATCTTTATCTTCTTCAAAATCCTTTAAGTATTGTTCATTTACTGGTATTTGTTTATGTCCGAGCGTTAATACGTGCGCGGTCTCATGAATTAATGTTTTCATCACTTCATCGATATTTACTGCAGAATCAAGCGTATCTAAACTAAGAGTCCACTCTTTCGGATACTCCATACTTGGCATAACATGAGCCACGATGCCATCGTATCCATCCGTTACTATGTCAAACTCTTTTATATCACTGCGATACTTAGCTGGAATAAGAGTACTGTACATTTCCCATAACGATTGATGATACTCTCTATCTTGACGCTGTTGTAGTACTTCTTCTTTCGCTTCTTTATCTTCAGCGAAAGCCTTATTCAATCGTTTCCGATCTAGTTTATCGAAATAAGGATCTACAATTTCATCACCATCAATATAATAAGAAGCTAAAAAGAAATAATTGTCATCCTCTTCTTTGTTCTGTTCCGCCTCTTTCATATTCGTACTTTCATGCTCTTCTATATCATAATCTTCTGCTGCTTCCAATTCAGATAGTCCATCTATCTTTTTATGTACTTTTTGAAGCGTTTCATCGCCTATTTGTGTGCATTTTTCTGTCGTATCACATACATCTTTTTTCTCTCTTTTCGAAGTTTGTTCCGACAACTCACATCCGGCTACTAAACCAATTGAAATTATAAAACACACTAACTTTCCATACAGTTCCTTCATATAAACCTCCGTCGTTCCATTCTACAAAACTATAATAATCAATTTCCAACAAATATGCGATAATTAATTATAAAAATTGTAAGGAGGTTTCCCATGATTCGAGCAGTCTTATTCGACTTAGATGCAACACTATTAGATCGTCGTCAATCTTTAGAAAAATTTATTCATGATCAGTATAATCGCTTCGCCTCTCATTTAATACACGTAGAAAAATCCGAGTATTGTTCTCGTTTTTTTGAACTCGACAATAATGGATATACCTGGAAAGATAAGGTATATACTGCTCTCCTTTGCGAATACAACATTACTACTTTAACGCAAGAGCAACTGCTGCACGACTACATCACAAACTTTCAACATCACTGTATTCCTTTCCCAAACATGCATGAATTACTTCAACAATTAACACAACAAAGCATTAAAATTGGTATTATTACAAACGGTTTTACTGAATTTCAACTGAACAATCTCTGTGCTTTAAACATACATACGTATACAAACACAATTCTTATTTCAGAAGCTGAAGGAATTAAGAAACCACATCCTGAAATTTTCGAACGAGCTTTGCAAAAACTAAACGTAAAAGCAGAAGAATGTCTTTACGTTGGAGACCATCCAGAAAATGATGTACTTGGTTCTGAAAATGTAGGAATTCGTGGCGTTTGGAAGAAAGATTCCTTTTGGGGTGACTTTGAACATTCACGTATGGTAGATGATTTACTGGAGGTACTTTCGTTTTTAGAGGCAGAGATTAAAACAAGACAATAGTAAAAGGAGGCTTCGTTTCCCGAACGCCTCCTCCTTTATTATTCATAAACTGTAAACTGCGGTTTACTCGGATGATCTATCACTTGCGCATCATCTGGAAACTTTGAAACTTTTTGATATAAGGCAATATCACCGATACAACCTGCTGTTAGTAGGATTCCTAAAAATGAGATCGATTGCATATTCGTAGCTAACCCCAATACGATTGGTAAAATTCCAGTTGGTACAAACGGCAGTATTAACACTTTCTTCATTTGCTTTACTGTAATCACCTGTTTAGAATGCGCATATGCAATACCTAATTTCCAATTGACGCCCCATTTCAGCTCACTCCACGGAACACCTCCGATATAGCGAAATCCTATTAAATGTATCGCTTCATGAATACAAATAAGAACAATCATTGCGATAATAAAAAGAAACACAGTTGGTAACGTAATTTCAACTTGAACCCCGCCTGGAAGAAGCGCATGCAAAAAACTAATTACAAATGATAAAGCAACTATTATAAGAAATGCATAGACATTTAATTTAACCATAGAAACAGTAACAGTTGTTTCTTTTCTGTTATCCATATTCCCCCTCCTAAAACAAAAATATATCTTTACAGAATTGTATAATATACCCAAAATAACGTAAAGATATATTTACATTTATTCTTGAACACAAAAAAAGAAACCGGCTACTTTACTTCGTAAAACAGCCGATTTCTTCTATATGTTTCATCGTGCGCGCCAGTACATCGTCGCGCATTATAAAGCTAAATTTTCTATCAGTTTTAATGTTATTAGGAATGTCTGTTAATAAAACAGATCCTTTCGTTTCTTCGTAATGCGTATGTTCTTCTACCGCACTAATTGTTGCAAAATAAATGTTTTTAATGATTATTTTGTCTTTTCCAGATACTTTGTATTGTCCTAAGTAAGTTAAATCAGAAACTATGCCGCCGGTTTCTTCATGAACTTCTCGAACTGCCGCTTCTTCCGGTGTTTCCCCTAGTTCTACTTTACCACCTGGAAATTCAAGACCGCGACGTAAATGATGCGTTAATAACCATTGATCCCCGTACCGGCATACAACCCAAACATGCTTTGGCTCAGGAGAAAATGGGTAACGTTCAAACGATAATTGTACAGTATTGTGGTAATAATCTTTAAATTTGTACATGCCATTACTCCCCTATTGATGGTTACAAGTTTTTCCTACCACAAATTGTAGCATATTCTCGCTTTTCTGCATAATATTATCCAATTATAATCCATTGATTATTCCCATTTGCGCGACTAATTCTTTCGTCTCATGATTTCCTAAATCGTAAACCATTTTATATGCTTTTTGTAGCTGTTCATCATATCGGTCATTATTTGAATCTTGATGATACTCAATAAATGGAACTTGGGCGCGTACAAACGAACCTAAATCCTCTACGTACGCTTGATCGAAGTATGCTCTCAGTTCTGTAATTTCCTCATCATTTGCATAAATTTCAAAATTATACGTATCTGCCGTCTTCACTTGCGAAATTTGACCATTTCCTATCGATATATAATATGTTTTTTTATTCTCCATGTAACACCCTTCTTTCATCCTTTTAATTTCTATTGTTTTCATCAATTACAAAATTATGTAAAATAAAGAAAAGGAGGGGGCTTATGCTCAAAATATTAATAATCGGTATTATAATCGTGCTAGTCGTACTAGTACTCTCCGTTATGACGATTAATAAAGGGTATGCTTACAAACATTCCGTTGATAAACCAGAAGATAATCCTTATGCAAAAAACAGCAAGAAGAATTCATAATACGTTTCATATATAATCTCACTCAATGCCATCCTCATATCCAGTATTACTTTAACGATGGGTCAACATTACTTTCTACCACTTTCACAATTTCTATTAGGAGCTTTAATGTTTCTCATTGCAATTGAACAAATAAAACAGAAAGATTCCGGAACAGGATTTATTTGTATTGTTGCTGGAGCTTTCAGTTGGATTGTTCTCATCATTAGCTATATAAAATAAGGGGGCTCTTATGTTAAAAGGATTGCGGATTACTTTTTCACTTATTGCTTTAACTATAGCAATCTATAGTTTTATCAGTGGCAACAGAGACGTTATGCCTTACATGTTCATTTTCTTAGGATTAATGGCTTTCACTATAGGTATAGAGGAAATAAAAAAACACGGGCAATCTAACAGTGCTCTTGCTTTCATATTCATAGCTGGAGCTGGTGCTTTATTGCTTGGCGTCTCAGAAATATTTCGTTAACTAGTCTGTTTAAAGGGGGTTATATAATGCTAACTGGATTACGGATTTTTTTAGCACTTCTCACGCTTCTCGGACTCTCTCTTTGCACTTATGCCCTTATTACCGATAATTTCTCACTTCTCCCATACGTACAATTTATTCTCAGTTGTTCCTTTATTCTTCTAGGAATGAATGAACTGAAATCCGGACGAAAATCAATGAGTATTCCGTTTTTTTTCGTTTCTAGTCTTATATTCTTCTTTTTAATATCGAACTACTTTCGCTACATGTAGCAGTGAATTTTAAGTACCAACTAAGAACTGTTATTACATTGGAGGCTAATTTAAAACTACAAAAAGGTAGGCGTTAGTATGCTAAAAACATTGCGCATTATATCCGCCCTTATCGTCATCTCTGTCGCTCTATATGGAATGTTTACAAATCAGCTTGTTATGATGCCCTATATGCTTATTGCCTTATCTATTATGGCATTTATCATAAACGCAGAAGAAAAACAAAAACAACAGAAAGTAAACAGTGTGCTCTCATTCTATTCTGCCTTATTCACCTTAATCGTTGCCATTATCATTCTTGTCTCGCGATAACTACTTTTTCTACTAGGAGGCTAAAATGCACATAAGAAAATTACAACTAACCATCGTTTTTATTACTTTGATCCTATGTTTATACAGCACATTTACAATGAAATTTCAAACCTTTTCACCTATCATTTTGTTTCTCTTTAGCTTATATGGCATTTTAGTAGGGATTGAGACCATTCAAAAACAGCAAAAACAGATTGGAGCTATTAGTATCGCTTTAAGCATGTTTACAATTATTTTTGTTATTCCATTTATACTATTCTTTTAAAGGGGGATTCCATGTTAAAAAACGTTCGAATAATACTAGCAACCATTGCTCTTATTCTCGCTCTATTTAGCCTCTTTGCAAACCTTTCTATACTTTTATCATTCGTATTTATCCTTTTGAGTATTATGTGTATCCTTTTTGGAATTGATGAAATAAAAAAGCAGCAAAAAACGAGAGCATTTGTTTATTTTCTCTGTTTTGCTGCTACTTTATATGTTGCACTTTCCCGCATACTACCATCCAAAAGATGCCATTCCTATGGATATTTTGGATGGCCTTCTTTTATTTATTAGATTTATTTACTATCTTTCATTTCTTAAAAGCGTTTATAAGTGACACTCATATTTTTACAATCTAAAATCATTCCAACAGACCTCATATAGTCTATCCCTAAGATTCCATCGAATCCATAAGAGTCTTGTGTAATACCTAATTGAACTAGAAATGTTTTTAATAACTTTTCATCAATACTCACATCATTGATTTCTTGCTCATAACACGGTTCACTGTATCCACCAATACCATACATTCTTTTTGGTCTTCCATTAATTAAGTCTAATTCTATCCCGACTTTAGCTAATACATCTGTATCAAAAATTGTTGTTGCACAGCCTGTATCTAATAATACATTATTCAGTACTAACTTTTTTCTTTTGTACCGCATGGGAAATGTAGCAATTGGAAGTCCATGATCCATTCGAATTTTCATGCTCTCCCACGTACTCCGCTAAATCGTTGTTCTTCTACTTCAATCTCTTCTTTCCTTGTATGAAAAATGTAAAATTCCCTTTGTGGAAAATCACGATGTATTTTCTTATATGCAGCCCATGCACTTTCTGTACTATTATATTCATCTACTACCGACATTTCCTGAATCATACGTTTATTCCCTTTTGAATAAACTGAAACAGCTTCTACTAATACAAGAGTATCCGGATATTTGCTTCTTATTTCACTCCAATTCATTACCATCACTCCTTTTTCATTAGTTTAGCACACTCATTGTTTTTATATAAAATTTGTACTTTTCTCTTTTACAAATAAAAAAACTGCCCTCTCACAGGCAGTTTTCTTTTTTATATCGATTGATGAAAACTAATAATCAATGGAAAGTGCCCCCACTAATTAATGTTTCACTTTATCCAAATACTTTCTCAAGTTCATCTTTATCTTGGCTTAACCAGAAGTTCATTAAGCGTTTTGCTCCTTCTAAGTCATGAAGCTTCGCTTGGCCACATTGTGTTTCATTTGCAGCTGGAATTTCTGTAATTTGAACCGCATCTTTTAATGTTAGTTCTAGTAAATCAATGATTTCACGAACTGTCGGTGTTCCGCTTACAACAAGGTAATACCCTGTTTGGCAGCCCATCGGTGAAATATCGATAATATCGAAATGCGGATAACGATCAATATATTTACGTAAATTAAATGCTAATAAATGCTCTAACGTATGAATAACATCTGGTTTCATTGCTTGTTTATTCGGTTGGCAAAAACGAATATCAAATTTATTTACAATACCGTCACTACCTACATTGTGAACTCCGCAATGTCTTACATAAGGTGCTTTTACAATCGTATGATCTAATTCAAAGCTTTCTACTGATGGCATACAACATCTCTCCCGCTTTTAATTTAATTCCGTTATATCCAATATGATATAACGGAAATCGACATTAGTAAAGAATTATGTACGGTCGTGCTATAATACTTTAAGACTATGCTGAAAAGGAGACCATTATGAAACAGATTTTTATCGGTATTATACGCTTTTATCAAAAGTTCATTTCTCCGATGACACCACCAACGTGCCGCTTTTACCCAACTTGTTCTCATTATGGATTAGAAGCGTTTCAAAAACACGGTGCCCTCAAAGGATTTTGGCTTACTTGCAAGCGTATATTAAAATGTCACCCTTTCCATCCAGGAGGATTTGATCCTGTCCCAGATAAAAAGGATGACAAAGTAAATTCTTAATTATCGTAACCATTCACAACTAAATCTAATTTTCCTGTGTCAGGATTTATAACAAGACCGTGAACAGGTACCTCTTCCGGAAGTAACGGATGGTTGCGAAGTACTGATACGCTATGCTCTACACTTTCTTCTACACTAGAGAAGCCGCGCAAGAATTGTTCTAAATCAATTCCAGAGTAACGAAGTGTATCTAGTTTCTCCTCTGTCACACCGCGTTCTTTCATCTTCTCAATCGTACTGCTTGCTTGAATTTTTGCCATACCACAATCATGGTGACCAACTACACATACTTCTTCAGCACCAAGCTCATATACAGCAACTAAAATGCTACGCATAATACTTCCGAATGGATGTGAAATAACAGCGCCTGCTACTTTAATAATTTTCACGTCACCGTTACGCATATTCATCGCTTTCGGTAATAGTTCCACAAGACGTGTATCCATACAAGAGATGATTACCATCTTTTTGTTTGGAAATTTCCCTGCTACGAACTCTTCGTATTTTTTCTCTTCAACAAACTTTTCATTGTATTGTAAAATCTCTTCTAATGACTTCATAGTAAAGAACCCTCTTTTCTCTCATTTACACTACATATATAGTGTACCAAAATATGAAAAACTCAAAAAGGATATTGTTTTATTATAAAAGCAATATATTTTCAGATAACCGACATAATTCTTTCAAAATATACACACAGCTTTGTAACAACTCCCACATGCTTTACCCCTATTTTCACTATAAACTAATTGTAGATAATGTAAAAAAGGAGTGAATCTTTATTATGTCCGACGTTCTGTTACTGAGTCGTTTTCAATTTGCAATTACTATTTTTTATCACTTTTTATTTGTACCTTTGACAATCGGACTTGTCATTTTAGTAGCATGTATGGAAACTCAATATGCCCGCACATTGAATCCAACATACCGCAAAATGGCAAATTTCTGGGGTAAATTATTTACAATTAACTTCGTAATGGGGATTATAACTGGTATTACGATGGAGTTCCAATTTGGAACAAACTGGTCTGAGTACTCCAAATATATGGGAGATATTTTCGGATCACCTCTCGCAATCGAAGCACTTGTTGCCTTCTTCTTAGAATCTACCTTCATGGGGATATGGTTATTCGGTAAAGACAAAATTTCACCAAAGTTCCGTGCCTTCTGTATGTGGATGGTCGCACTTGGAACAAATATTTCTGCCCTTTGGATTATTACAGCAAACGGTTTCATGCAAAATCCTGTTGGCTACGTAGTACGTAACGGCCGCGCTGAATTAAATGATTTCTGGGCACTTGTTACAAATCCATATGCTTGGAATATGTTCTTCCATACTGTAATTGGTTGTTATATCGTTGGTGCTTTCTTCGTTATGGCAATTAGTGCCTATCATTTATTACGTAAAAACGAAGTGGAATTCTTCAAAAAATCATTTAAGTTTGGTTTAATGTTAGGCTTATTCGCTGCAACTGTTACACCATTTATGGGACATCAATCAGGGGTATCAGCAGCTAAATATCAACCAGCTAAAGGAGCTGCAATGGAAGCAGTTTGGGAAACTGGCAAAGGACAAGGCTTCTCAATCATTCAAATTCCTGATGTGAAAAATGAAAAGAACTTTGAATTCCTTACTATTCCAAAACTAGGAAGCTTCTTCTATACAAATTCATTTGATGGCGAAATTACTGGTTTAAAAGATATTCCGAAAGAAGATCGTCCAAACGTTAACCTCGTGTACTATAGCTTCCGCTTAATGGTTGTACTTGGCATGTTCTTTATGGCATTAACTTGGTTCGGTTTCTATTTAAATAGAAAAGGAAAACTAGAAAACTCAAAACGTTATTTAAAAATTACAATGTGGTCTGTCTTACTTCCATACATTGCGATTAACGCTGGTTGGATTGTTGCTGAAGCAGGTCGTCAGCCATGGACAGTATATAAACTGATGCGTACAGCAGAATCTGTATCACCTATATCTGTCCCGCAGATTTGGTTCTCACTAATTAGTTTAATATTGTTCTACACTTTACTTTTAATTGCAGACGTATACTTAATGCTGAAGTTCGCGAAAAAAGGACCTGCTGCATTAGAAGAACCTGCTGAAGGAGGTGCGGCTCATGTCTCATGATACACTTGCAATCATCTGGTTCGGTTTATGGGGTGTGATTTGGACAGTTTACTTCATCCTTGACGGATATGCACTTGGTAACGGAATGATTTTCCCATTCGTTGCGAAAGACCGACAAGAACGAAATCAATTACAAGAAGCTATTGGCCCGTTCTGGGGTGGTAATGAAGTATGGTTAATTACAGCTGGTGGCGCAACCTTTGCTGCCTTCCCAATCACATATGCAAATATGTTTAGTTACCTATATACACCACTATTTTTAGTATTACTTGCACTATTCGCTCGTGCTGCTGGACTTGAGTTCATGCATAAAGATGATTCACCAATTTGGCAAAAAACTTGTAAATGGGCATTTACAATCGGTAGTTTCCTAATCGCCTTCTTATTCGGTGTTACATTCGCTAACCTATATTACGGACTAGAAATCGGAAAAAACGGTTATGAAGGAAACTTACTTAGCTTACTAAACCATTACGGTATTTTAGGTGGTCTGTTCTTCACTGCTATATTCGTCGTATCTGGTGCCCTTTGGGTTATGATTAAAACGACTGGTGAAGTATCTGATCGTGCTTATAAAATCGCAAGACCATTTTCAATGGCAGCTGCTATCATTTTAGCTATCTTCTATGTAGCAACTGCAAATCGTACAAATCTATTCCAAAACTTTACGGAATATCCTGTACTATTCATTCTTCCAGTACTTGCAATGTTAATGAGTGTACTCGCACTTATTATGGTGTACAAACACAAAATCGGCCTTGCATTCACATTCGTTTGCTTAACAATCGCAATGTTTATGACAACTGGCTTTGCAGGTATGTTCCCAAGAATGTTACCATCACGTATTAACGACGCATACAGCACAACACTATATAACGCAGCAGGTAGTGAATTAAACTTAAAAATTATGTTCTTCGTTGCAATGGTCATGGTACCAATCGTTATCGGTTACCAACTTTGGAGCTACAGCATATTTAAAAATAAAATTCATAAAGACTCTGCTAAAGGGTATCACTAAAATAAAAAAGACACTTCGTTTGAAGTGTCTTTTTTCTACGTATGATTTCCGATAAAGTGAAGGCTAATAATCAGTGGGGGTACGGGCGCCCGACTGCTCTCAAATAACGGGATAAGATGTTATATTTCCAATCTACAGAAGAATCACTGACAGCTCTCATTTTGATTGCATCACACAACCAGCACACTACTTTGTGCAATTTTACATATAAAAATTATAACGTAGATTGAATTACTTGATCATACACATCGCTATCGGTTACATCCGCTGTACTAATACCACTGAATGTCCTCACCTTTAGTCCGGTATTTGAAGATCCTGATCCATTATACGCTTTCGTCTTTTCAATCGGTTGCACGTTATATTTATCCCCTAAATTAATCGTCCCATTGCAGTTTTCAACAATAACACCTTCCACAACTGCCGGCATTTTGTCACCTACTTTCATTTCGTTATTCTTAGTATATGAATACCGTCTATGAAAATAGCTTATTTATATACCGAAAAAAGAATTCTTCAATCCTTTAATACATTAAATGAAATGAACTTGAATCAGTTGTTTTCTATATTTAGTTAAGAAAATTCAAAATCGTTATTTTTTTATCATCATCTTCAAAATCATGTAGTATTAAGGATGCAAGAAAACATTATACAAATCGAGGTGTACTATATTTATGTCTTTCGGAATTATTCCTCTTATATTGTTTATTATTTTTCTAATCTCTTACTTAAAAGATCCACGAAAAATAATAAACGGCTTTTTATTTAATGCCTTTTTCTGTTCATTTTTATTATTTTGCGTTATAGCCTCATATGTATCTGGTAGTAACTCTTTACATTTTATCGTTATTATTCCTATGATAGCGCTAATTGTAATGATACCTTTTGCTATAGTCGCTTTAATGTTTGGACTATTTCTTAATGCGAGAATCCTGATGAGGCGTGAAGGACGACGCTTCACAAATTCGTTAACTTTAATTGCTGCTTTAGGGATGTTATTCTTTATGATGCTTCCTATCATAGATACAACAAGTTTATTCTCAGAGCATTTTCAATTTATTTTCGCTGCTATTTCTCTTATAACTATGTATTTCTTTGTACATTTGTCTAACTTCTTAAGCGCATATTTTTTATACCAATTCAATAGACCGAGACGTAATCAAGATTTCATCATCGTTCTTGGTAGTGGCTTAATTAATGACAAAGTGCCACCTTTACTTGCAAGCCGTATTAATAAAGCAATCGACTTTTATTGGAAACAAGCAGCTGTAAATACACCACCAACAATCATTTTCTCTGGCGGACAAGGTCCAGATGAAGGCCTTCCAGAAGCAGAAGCGATGCAAAATTATGCTCTTGAAAAAGGAATTCCTATTGAACATACAGTGCAGGAAAATCGCTCTGTAAACACATATCAAAATATGTTGTTTTCTAAAGAAATTATGGATTCGTTAAAACCTAAAGGTAAATATAAAAGTATCTTTACAACAAATAATTTCCACCTTTTCCGCGCTGGTATATATGCAAGACAAGCCGGCCTTAATAGCCAAGGAATCGGATCAAAAACTGCCTTTTATTATTGGCCTAACGCAATGATTCGCGAATATGTCGCAATCGTCGTTATGGGACGTAAGCGACATATGAAAGTATGCGGAACAATTTTAGGTTTCGCTTTATTCCTAACAGTCATTAGTTTTTTATTTTCATAACAACTATTAAAGTCCCCTTCTATGAAAAGGGGACTTTTTTACATCTTTCAGTTCATCAAATTTAAATCAGTAACATAACAGCGTACAAAACATTAATAATTCCAGAAACCATTCCAACAATAGCAAATGTTTTACTCGTACCTGTCACTTTTTTATTTAAACCTAATATAGAAAATACAATAGCTATAGTGCCAATAAGTCCCCATAAGTTAATAAACCATGATATCAACCCAGTGATGAAACCAACTAAAGAAAAAACTTCTATACTACTATTAGAATTACTATTTACAAAACTTCCCTCTACCGTTTTATAGCTAAGATTCTCCCCACACTGTCCGCAAAACTTGTTATCCTCATTCGTTTCATTCCCACATTTCGTACAATATCTCAAAGAACCTCCCCCTTAAGATCAGTAGCCAAAACATACATATCATCCTATTATTTTTCAATTGAAAACATTCCTATTTTTATACGCATTAATCATATACGAGTGTATTTCAAATAATAATATCTCCTGCATACACCCAGTAAAGGAGAATTTTTTCAAATATAATGTTAAAATAAACTTTAAGTGTGAATGATGTAACACATAAGAAACTAGTTTGAAACGAGGAAATTATATGGAAAAAACTATCAAAAACAAGCCCAATAAGCTAAAATTCGCTTCAAAATCTTTGATGATTATTATTGGGGCACTTATCACAGCGTACGGATTAGAAGCGGTATTAATTCCAAATAACGTATCCGACGGTGGTGTGACTGGTTTAAGTATCGTTAGTTCAAGATTATTTGGATTGCCATTAGGGGCTCTAATCGCAGTTATTAACATTCCTTTCGTTTGGTTAGGATATAAGCAAATCGGTAGAAGCTTTGCAATTTATTCCATTATCGGGATTGCTTCATTAGCAGTAGGTACCGTTGTCATGCACGGAGTACCAACTATTATTGAAGGCGATACATTATTAGTTACAGTTGCTGGCGGTATTATTATTGGTTTTGGTATGGGACTAGCATTACGTAACGGCGGAGCATTAGATGGAATCGATATGCTAGCTGTATTACTTTCTCGTAAGTTACCATTTGGAACGAGTGACCTTATTTTATTCTTAAATATGTTCGTATTTATTTTCGTATCAACAGTATTCGGTCTTCAAGGCGCTATCCTTTCGGCAATTGCTTACTTTATTGCTTCAAGAGTGATTCATATCGTTGAAGTTGGTTTAAGTGGTTCGAAAACATTTAAAATCATCACAAAAGAGCCTGAATTAATGGTAGAAACCATTCGCGATCGTTTAGGCCGAAGTGCAACATACAATGAAGTTTATGGTGGTTATTCAAGGGAGCAATTTAAAGAAATTTCTTGTGTAATTAACCGTTTAGAAGAAAGTAAAATGAAAGACCTTATTAATGAAATTGATCCCAATGCCTTTATTACAGTTTATGACGTAGCAGAAGTAAAAGGTGGTAATTTCAAGAAACGTGATATTCATTAATCGTTATGAAAAACGAGGCTGTGCCAGCATGTTGGCACAGCCTCGTTTTTTTATTAAATTGCGGTCCATATATTCCAATTTACTCGCCCCATCTTCCGCCGCTTTTAATCCACGCTACATATTTTTGGAAAGCGGGCACTTCATGTTGAAAACGAAGCGGAATATACAGAAAGAGAGTACATGTACATATGATCCATAGAATACCTACTACAAAGTGAAATTTCATCGTTGTACTAATGAACAAACTGAGGAATAAGACGAAGAACATAACCAAACTAAATCTTTTATACATAGTCATCACAATCTCCTCCTTATACCTTAATTGTATCAGCTACAAGGAATTAATTTCCATAATAAAAAAAGACCGAAAAGTAAATCTCACTTCTCGGTCTCTCTACTATCTTCTCTTCGTAACTTTCCCTGAACCACCGACCCTTGTTTTCGGGGGAGACGTATTCTTTGGCGGCGTTTTAATAGATGATTTCGGCTTCACATCAGATCCGCTCGAACCACCTGGTGTTTTTGTAATTTTCCCTTTGCTACCAGTAGAAGGCGGAGGCGTGTTACTTCCTTTTTTCGTAATACTTCCTGTATCTCCTACAGAAGGTTTCAAATCTACATTATCGCCTCGCTTAATGATAGACCCTTTCCCTTCCTTCGTAATTGGAGGTGGGGTTTTCTTTTCCTCTTTCGTAGGCGGTCTTTCTGGAGTAACGGGTTTATGATTTTGTCTGTCATTATATCCGCGATAATCACCATATGATGATTTTTTCGAACCGAATATATCGTTTAATATACTCCCCATAATATAGCCTTGCAGGAATGACGGTTGGTAATTTTGACGGACAAATTCTTCATTACTTATTTCAATTAACGTATCGGATGGTTTCTCTTTATCCTTTTGAAGGTTATACATTTTATCCGAATAAACGAGGAACATTTGATTTTCGTCTTCTTTAGATGCTTGCTTCGGTTTCCTTTCGGCTATAAGTTCCTTCGCGACTTCAGGAACTGACCGATTGGCGGCCCTATACACGTAAGATTCTTGTTTACCTTCCTTTGCGACAGACTCAAGTGGGTAACGGTCTTGAATTGACTTTGTCTGCCCACCTTGACAACCTGATAAGGCATAACCAGCAACAACAAGTAATGTAACGATAGCAAGTATAGGGATCACAAACGATTTAATCATGGTAAACAATCGGTTTGACATGATTACGCCCCCTTACGTTGCTCTTATAATTTGTACATCAGCAGGAATGATTGCTTCTCCCTCATACATCATTGTGCGACCATTTTGCCATTCAATACGTAATAATTTACGATTATCAGATTGGAATTCCCATACGTACTGTTCCTCTGAAGCAGAAAATGGTGTTTTCCCCATCACAACAACACGGCCATTATATTGCTCTTCCATATGGTACTCGATATCATCCATTTCAATTGTCGTCGGAATTTCCTCAATTGAATCTAAACGACCATCAATTGGTGTATATAATTTATAATACGTATTTTCACGATCTTCAATTTTTAAATAACGAATATCTTTCCCGTCTTGCAGCGTTAAAACAATTTCCTTGCGAGAATGCATACTCGTTTTCCCAGTTAACTCGTACATGACTAATGAAACTTCAATCATATCACCAGGAGCTAACGTTAAAAGACTCTTTTCCGGCTTCGGTGGCTCTGGGCTTTTCATAATATTTTTAATTCGTTTAAATAAACTCATGATTTACCCCTCCTTTTCTCTTTATAAACAAGCACCTAAAATAAGTGCACCAACGATATGTAATGAACCAGCTAACATTGCATGTGCAACGCTACCTTCTTTCGTTCCTTCTTCTAAGTCAAGACCTACCATTTTTCTTAAAATAAATTCAATAAACATTTCTACAACTAATAAAATAACGAAAGAAACTGCTGATGCAAGAAGCGCTTGCCATAAATCATTCGCCTTCGTAATCGATTGGGATAAAATATAACCTTGCGCAAATAATTTCATAACGAAACGAGTTGTTACAGCTGTATTCCCATTTTTTATTTCTTTTAAATCATTGTATTTTGTAAAAATCGAATCAACCCACATAATTGCAAATAAAAGTACTGCACTCGCTCCAGTCCATACAAGCATGGCTACTACATTCATCCACGTCATTACAAAACCTCCCCTAAGAAAGTAATAGAAAACCGACATGAATTCTCTTCAGACATGTCGGTTTCTTTGTCTATTCTATATTATTTCTCGTACTGCTTCATAATACGAGCTAATTCATCGTCAACAGCAGAATTTTTGTTTAAGCTTGCGAATTCATCATCTAATGACTTTTCTTTTTTGTAAATTTCACCGCTTGCTTCTGCTTCAGCCTCTAATTGAAGAGCTTTCTCTTCCATACGGCTTAAACCAGCTTTTGCTGAATTTGAATCGAATCCAGACATCGCCTGATTAATATTTTTTTGTGCTTTCGCTGCATTTACACGTGCTACAAGTGTTTCACGTTTATTTTTCAGCTCAGTTAATTGCTTGCGCATTTCTTCTAACTTCGCGCGAAGATTATCAGCAGCAGCTTTATTTTGCTCATAGCTTGCTTTATACTCATTCATCTTTTGTTCTGCGTTTTGTTTCTCTTCTAAAGCACGACGCGCAAGGTCTAAATTGCTAGCTTGAACAGCCATATGAGCTTGCTCTTCACGTTTTTTCACAAGCGCTTCTTGCTCTTCAAATAATAATTTAAACTTCTTCTCAAGTGCGATTTGAGCTGCTACACTTTTTTCAGCTTCTTGTACATCTGCTTGCATATCACGTAAATATTGATCCGTCATTTTAACTGGATCTTCCGCTTTTTCAATTAATGAATACACATTTGACATTGTTAAATCTCGTAATCGTTTAAATACAGACATCCAAATTCCTCCTATGATATACCTCATATTTCAAATTCACTACTTGGAAAACTTAAAAATCTCCCTTTACAGTAAAGAATATTCATTTTTACAACCTATGTGTTTATTATAACAAAACGAAGATGTCCTTACATGGTATTTCCAAAATATAGCCAATATAATATGACATTCCCACTACAACATTGTATTCCTTGTATATTCTTATTATGGTTCTTCTTGAAATCAACTTATTTTTACGCGATTTCACTACATTATAGAATGTGTAATGTTACTGTAAGCTAACTCGGTAGTTACAGCTCAATAGTTCTTATACAAAACTGTATTTACTATACAGCACATAAAAAGGAGCAATCATCATGAAAAAATTAGTAGGAATCGGGTTAGCGGCAACAATTTCACTTGGAGCGTTATCAGATTGTTCTTTATTAGGAGAAAAGGCACATGGTATTGTGGCTTACGGCAGTGACCAACAAATAAATTCCATAATTGATAAAAATAAATAAACAAAAAAGCTTTGCGAATTTCGCAAAGCTTTTTTCTACTTATGAGCAATTTGCTCCATATCCGGACTACAAGTTGTCGATTGACACGACTTATTTAAAGAACATGCTGCGCACTTTCCTTTTTTACTTCTCTTTACAAAATTCACTAGCGTATATGTTGCATAACCAAAAATGATAGCTCCAATTATAATATTGACCATCATCACAATACATCTCCTTCTAGAATCCGAGTAAGGATCCAACTTGGTATATAATGAACGTTAATACATAAGCAACAACTAATGGATAAGCGACAGAGAAAATTGTCCATTTCACCGATCCTGTTTCGCGTCTAATAACAGCTACTGTCGCTAAGCACGGAACATATAATAAAACAAAGAACATAAATGCGTACGCTGATAAAGCAGTATAATGTGCTCCCATTACATTTCCTAGCACATCTTCTTTAACCGCATAAATAATCGCCATCGTTGAAACAACAACTTCTTTTGCCAAAAATCCTGTTAAAAGGGATGCCCCAGCTTGCCACGTTCCAAAGCCGAGCGGTACGAATAGCGGCGCGATAAAACCACCAATCATCGCTAAGAAACTGTCTCCCATATCAACACCAAATCCTGATGGACCTGCATAGTTTAATAACCAAATGACAACAGAACCACCGAAGATGAATGTACCTGCTTTACGAACGAAACCTTTCCCTTTCTCCCATGTGCTTAGCCATAACGTTTTCGCTTGCGGCACGCGGTAAGGAGGTAATTCAATTACGAAAATAGATTTTTCCGCTTTCAAAATCGTAAGAGACATAATTTTTGTAACGAGTAGTGCAAGAACAATACCTGCAACATATAAAGAAAACACAACAGTCGCCTGACTATTAGGGAAGAATACTCCCGCAAATAATGCATATACAGGTAAACGTGCTGAACAAGACATAAACGGTGTTACAAGGATTGTAAGTAAACGTTCTTTTTCCTGTTCAATCGTTCTCGCTGCCATAATACCTGGCACGTTACATCCAAAACCAATAATCATTGGAATAAATGCTTTCCCGTTCAAGCCAAAGTACTCCATAATACGGTCCATAACAACTGCAATTCGCGCCATATACCCTGAGTCTTCTAATAATGAAATGAAAAAGAATAGTGCAAAGATTTGCGGCACGAATACTAATACTGCACCAACGCCGGCAATAATACCTTCTGTAACGAGTGCTTGAATAAAATCAGAAGCCCCAACAGTTGTGAGTCCAGCTGTTACCCAATCAGTAAGTTGTCCGCCCAAAAAACCATCAAGCATATCAGATAAAGGCGTACCAATCCACGTAAACGTAACCTGAAAAATAAAAAACATAACTGCTAAAAAGATTGGAAGTCCTAAAATCTTATGTGTAATTAACCTATCAATTTTTTCCGAAAAAGGAATTTTTCCTTCTTTCTCATGCTTCATAACATTTGTTTTTAACTTTTCAATATACGCTTCACGAGTTTTGTAAATGTGCTCCTCCAACGTACAATCAAGTTTTCCTTCTAAGCGAGATCGAACGGCTACAAGTTCCTTATAAATTGGTAGTGCTTTCATTTCTTTTTCTACTACTTCGTTATTGCTTAGGAATTGAAGGGCTAACCATCTTGGATGCTCATAATTCGCTGTCTCCAAAAGAGCAATTACCTCGCCGATCCCCTCATCCATTTGTACACCATATGAAACAATGAATGGCTTGTTCTCTTTTTGTTTCTCTTCATGAAGAGTAGTAAGTAATTCTTCACAGCCTTTTCCGGTTCTTGCGATGACTGGAACGACTGTTACACCTAATATTTCTGATAATCGTTTTACATCAATAACAATTCCTCTTTGCTTCGCCACATCAATCATATTTAAACCAATTGAAACTGGCTTACCAAATTCAAGTAATTGTAATGTTAAATGCATATTTCGCTCAAATTGCGAAGAATCCACTATATTTAACATATGATGAAATTCGTCTGTTAGTAGAAAGCTTGTAACGACACCTTCATCACGTGAAACTGGATTTAAATCATAAACGCCTGGTAAATCAATTAGCGTTCCTTGCTTATCTTTTAATTTACCAACCTTCTTTTCTACTGTTACACCGCTCCAGTTTCCTACGTATTCATAAGAACCGGTAAGCGCATTAAATAATGATGTTTTCCCTGTATTCGGATTCCCTAGCAAAGCTACCTTATTCACGCTAATTCCACCTTTATCATTTTCGCGTCACAATGACGAATACTAATTAATTGCCCACGACACTCCAATGTACAAGGACCTTTAAACATCGCTTTCTGTTTTATACGAAGCTCGCTTCCTTCCGCGAGACCGAAGGCAGCCAGTCTACGCTTTAATAACTGATCTAGCGACTGAATACTTTTTACTAACACTTTCTCACCAATTTTAATATCTACTAAACTCATAACCTTCCCCCTCAGAAGAGAATGATAATTATTTTCAAAAAAATTATATCATATTCTATTTCATTTGGACTATATCTTTTTGCTTCATATTTATTAACATTTCAATACAATTATATTTCACTTATTGTCATACAAGGTTTATTTGCCATTCTCATCCATTTCACTTACAATAAACAATAGCAAATAAAGAATCTCGTTATCACAGGGGGAGCCATGCTGCTGAGAGGGAACACTTCGTTCCGACCCTTCGAACCTGTTAGTTAATGCTAACGCAGGGATTGTGCAAACGTTCGAAATACATACCTCTTTTTTATTTACGTATTTCGTATCCTCCTATGATATCTATTCTTTTTTGTACAACTTGGATTTAGGGGGACACAACATGCGTAACACCAATTTACAAGCGATGATCGAATCTGCCATTCTTGCAGCCTTCGCCATGGTCATCGACATTTTACCATTATCAATTAAACTTCCAACAGGCGGTTCTATTTCATTTGCTATGATTCCTATTTTTATTATCGCATACCGCTGGGGCTTCAAAATGGCTTTCTTAGGAGGCTTAATTTGGGGATTATTACAAATTGTCGTAGGTGACGCTTACATTTTAACACCTATGCAAGCATTCATTGAATACTTCATTGCCTTTGCCTTTATCGGATTTGCCGGATTATTCTATCGTCCAATTCAAAAAGCTCTCGTAACATCTAATTTAGGTAGCCGTAAAGATAAACCTGCGTCAAAGCAAAACCAAAAAAGGAAAGCATTTGTTTACATTATCCTTGCAACATTTGTTGGTAGCTTTGCACGGTACTTCTGTCATTTTATCGCCGGTATTATTTTCTGGGGACAATATGCACCGAAAGGCCAATCAGCTGTACTATATTCATTAATCGTAAACGGTAGCACAATGATTGGGTCATTTATTTTATGTACCGTTTTACTTATATTTTTATTTACAACTTCACCACGCTTATTCAAAAGCACCGGTGCTTATCAACAGAATTCATAAAAGAAGAGCGCTTAATTAGCGCTCTTCTTTTCATATCGTAATATCAATTAAAAAAACAATAAATGCGCAAAAGAAAATAAACACCATTATACTTAGCAATTTGCTATGCACGGTTCATCGACTCCTTACATAACCTCATTTTCTAACCAGATTATATCGCTTAAAAATAAAGATTAAGTAAAGATAATATGAAAATAACTTAAAAAAGCGTAGCATGCGTTGCCTACGCTTTTTTCGGTAAATAAAAGTAAAATAACACACCATCTTCTGTATTCTTTACCCCATATTCAGCATCGTGCAGTTCTAGAATGTTCTTCGAAATGGCAAGTCCAAGCCCTGTTCCACCTTGTGAACGCTGGCGAGCTGCATCCACTCTATAAAAACGATCCCAAATTTTATCTAATTGCTCTTCTTCAATGTGTGTGCCTTTATTTTCAATACACACTTTTATATGATCCTCTTGCTCTATTGTAGAAATAATAATGTCCTCTTTATTTGGTGTATATCGTATTGCATTCGTAATGAAATTTACGATGACTTGTTCAATCCGACTTTGATTTGCAATCACTTCAAATGAACGTATATTTTTATGAACACGAAGTTCTTTTTTCTCTATCTCCACAGAAAGGTGTTCACATATATCTTCAATTACTGTATCAATATAAAATGAATCCTTTTTCATTTTATATGTACCAGATTCAAATTTAGCTAACTCAAGCATATCCAAAATTAACATATCCATTTTGTCTACTTCTCGTTCCATCGCTTGAAAATAGTACTCTTTTTTATGTTCAGCTACCCCATCTTTTAAAATAGAGATACAGCTTTTCATAATACTTAACGGTGTTTTTAATTCATGTGAAACACCAGAAATAAATTCTTTCCGCGTCTTTTCTAGCTTTCTTTCCTTTTCAATATCTTGTTCCAGCTGTCCAATATGCGAATGGAGTTTATTCGATAGCACATTAATATTTTTCGATAAATCCCCAATTTCATCTTTAGAAGTAATCGGTATTTTTTCTGTGAAATCTAGATGAGCTATTTTTTTCGTTGTATCATTTATTTTTAATAACGGTTTTGCAATTTGTTTTGAGTAATAGAACGAAGCTAGGAAGATGAGAACGACTACAAATGCAATGATGTAGATGTAATAATCTTGCACCATTTGTACAGCTTCATCGACTGGTTGCAAAGATGCCATCGCATATATATATGTCACTGATCCGTCTTTTTCTTTTATCGGTTTCATTAATAATTTATATTTTATATCATTTTTTTCATAGTCCATTGTCTGTGTTGAATATTGTATTTTATTACTCTCTTTTAGTAATAAATCCGTTTGAAATTCCTTTATACTATCCAAAAATAAAGTGTTTTTATAAATTGGATTTACGAGGCCTTTTACATCAGGAAACTGTACTTTCGTAACACGCCCTCCTATATAAATACCTGATTCTTGGGCAGCTTGTTCCTGAACGGTCGGCTTCTTTTCCTTAGTAACTTGTTCCTCAGCTGCTTTCTTTTTCTCCTCATTTAGTTTACTCATTTTCTCATTAAATGCTTTTTCTAACGGTTTATTAGATCCGCTTAAATTCTGCTTAGCTAACGAGAAAGAGAATGGAATAAAGCTATCTTCTTTTTTCACTCCAGAAAAATAAATTTCTTGTCCTAAAAACTGATCTACTGCTTTATTATCAATCTCCTCTATATTGATGAGGTTGTATAAGGGCATCTTGAATATTTGTTGTCCAAAGCTCTTCTGTTGCCTACGGTCTATCGTTACCTCAAAATAAAAATCCTCTGCATATTTTAAATTCCCATTCTGATCTAATGTCGTAATCCACGTATTATTTTCTCTTAAAAAATCTTGCTCCAAGTTCTGAATTTCTTCTGCATTTCCTGCATAATTCAAATAATTCTTCTCAAAGGAATTTAAATTCACTTTAATATCTTCTACTTTTCGATTCGCATAATATTGCTTGAAAAATATCGTTTGCCCAATAAATATCGTCGCTAAAATGAGCATGCATAGTGCTGTTGTAAGAGTAAATAATTTGAGTACAATGCCTTTCCTCATACATTCCCCTCAAATTTATAACCTGTCCGTACTACAGTTGTAATGTACTTTGCTTTCTCTCCTAATTTATTTCGCAAATTACGAATATGGCTATTAACCGTTCGATCATCACCAACAAATTCATATCCCCAAATTCTTGAAATGAGTTGCTCTCGTGTTAAAACAATCCCTTGGTTTTTCATGAAATACGCTAATATTTCAAATTCTGTATGTGTTAAATTAATGTCTGCCTTATCTACTGTAACGGTGCGTGACGGAAAATGGACGTGAATGCCGTGAATTGATAGCGTATCATCTTCATTCTCTAAAAGTTGCTTTGTTACTTTTCTACTTTCTAACAACCTTTTCGCTCTTGCTAATAAAATGGGCGGACTATACGGCTTCGTCACATAGTCATCTGCTCCAAGTTCAAAACCAAGGAGCGTATCATCCTCATCAACACGTGCCGTCAGCATAATAATCGGAACCCCGGACGTCTTACGAATTCTTCGGCAAACAGACCATCCATCTAGTTCCGGTAACATAATATCTAAAATAACTAAGTCAACCTCTTCTTCCTCAAATACAACTAAAGCTTCTTTCCCATCTCTCGCTTCAAACACTACATATTGTTCACTCAAAAAATAATCTTTTAATATTTCACGTAGAATCTCTTCATCTTCAACAATTAAAATGTTTTTTGACATAACTTATGTATCCTCCTCTCACTTTCAGAAACTACAGTCTTATTTTGCATGACTCGCAGTTAACTTCGCTTCGATAATATATCTATCTGGTGCATCCCCTATATAATCAAATGGATAGCAAGTTGTCAGTGTTAATATTGGTTCTTCTTTTTTTATAATAACAGTACGATCATCCGCATGGGTAATCCATATCTTTTGAATTTCATATGTGTAAGTTTTATTATCATACTCTAAAATAAGGGTATCCTTTTCTTTTAACTCTCCCAAATCTGTAAATACAGTATCTCGATGCCCACTCAGTACAGTATGTCCCCCTCCAGATGGCGTTGTCGTTACATCACTAACGAACATACCCACTCCTTTTTTCAAAGTGGCATCATTCGCTCCCCAATATATAGAAAACTTCTTCTTTATTTTCGGTATATTTAACATTGCCACCTTTTCTCCTTCTTTATGCCCGGTTTGAGAAGAAGGCACTTGTGAAGTTACTAGTTTTTCATTTGAAAGCTGATTATCTTGTATATTTTTAAGGCTCTTTATTTCTTCTTTCGTTAATTCTTGAGCGGAGCTTTTTCCTTTATACCATTCCACCGCGTAATAGGATCCCATAAATAGCCCTATAGCCATCAATATGATACCGATATAATTGCGTAACTTCATGTTTCATCCCTCCATGCAAAAAATGGTAGGAATAACCTACCATTTTTAATATATGAAATTATCCCATTCTTTATAGGCTAATATTTTATTTACGCTTTAACCTTACTACGACGATTCAATCCAAATAATGTACCTATTGCGACAAGACAGGCGCTTAATGCCATCATTGCTACATTATTTGATGCTGTGTTTGGTAATTTTTCACCTTGTACAACTGGCTTGGCTACTTCTTTTTTGACTGCATCATTTTTTTGTTGCACTTGTGCTGCTTCTTTTTTCGCTACTTCATTCTTTTGCTCGACTTTTATCGCTGCTTCTTTTTTAGCCATATCACTTTTTTCTTGTACTTGCGCCGCTTGCTTTTTCTCTGCATCACTCTTTTGCTGTGCCTTAATTGCTTCTTCCTTTTTAGCTACATCTGACTGCACTTGCGCTGCTTCTTCCTTTGTTAGTGTTCCAGTAGAAGCACTCGCTACTGAAGAATAACCTACTGTTAAAAGTGCCATTGCACAAATTGGTAATAGTTTCTTTTTCATTTTATTTCTCTCCTCTTATACGTTTTACATCACGTCGCATCGGATGTATCACTAGAATAAACAACAGATATAAATATAAGATGCAGATGAAATATATTTCATTTAAAGATTCCATTATAGAAAAAGAAAAAACATCGTAATCTATACGATGTTTTTTCGAGTGTGTCTCAATATTTACATGTTACTTTCGCGTGATTCAGAAGTAGAGCAGGCCGGAGCGATAACTAATTGTCTCGGCTCAGTTTTCTTGAAGTGATTTTTGACGTTACACTTACGACGTTGAACAACCCATGCCTTAATAGGGTTTGTTAAAATAACTTTTTGCTCTTCGTTAGGGGTCTCTTCTTCCAATCTACAACTTTCGCTCCATTTACACCATTTCATTGTAAATTTAGAAGAAGAATGATCATCTTCTCGATCAAACAAGTGCAAAAAATCCATTTCTCCAGCTAACACTACAGTGTTACTAGTCGCTAAAAAAGAAAAGGTTGTCCAACGTTTCTCCATGCCCTCCTACTCCTTCTTCACATATAGAGTGTCTAAAGCTTCATTTACCTAAAATATGCTTGCCTTTTACCTTACACTTATAGTTTATCCAAAACACTACTATGCAACTATCGATTTGTCTTACAGCTACCTTACACTTTTGTAAGAAACGAAAAAAACCTTCACTCTATATACGTGAAGGTTTCTCATTTCTTATCCATATGATCAGCTTCTTGCAACTGCGACATCATACCGTGGGAAATTGCGCCTAATACTAAAGTCATGCCAATTAATGAAATGCGAATTACAGGTACATCAATTATGTAAACCAACAAGCCAAGAACAATTGTTAAAAGTAATGCTTTTATAAACGTTACACTTGTGTACTCTTTCTTCTTCATCATAATCACCCTTTTGGAAGCGTTTTCTTAATGTGATTAGTATATCATATCATCAGATGATTTTGTCGTTGTTTTTGTAGAACAATACGATCTTCTTTGACTTTTTCTATTCTATCCTTTACAGTCGAAATGTTCACAAGTTTTACACTGTAGGAGGATTCCAATGAATATTGAAATAAAAGACACTTTAATTTCTGAAGAACAATTACAAGCAAAAGTAAAAGAACTAGCACTTCAAATCGAACGTGACTTTGAAGGAGAAGAAATCGTTGTAATTGCTGTATTAAAAGGATCTTTCGTATTTGCTGCTGATTTAATTCGTCACATTAAAAACGAGGTAACAATCGACTTTATCTCTGCATCTAGCTACGGAAATCAAACAGAAACAACTGGAAAAGTAAAACTCTTAAAAGATATCGATGTAAATATTACTGGAAAAAACGTAATTGTCGTAGAAGACATTATCGATTCTGGTTTAACACTTCATTTCTTAAAAGACCACTTCTTTATGCATAAACCAAAATCATTAAAGTTCTGTACACTACTTGATAAGCCAGAACGTCGTAAAGTTGATTTAACAGCTGAATATGTTGGCTTCCAGATCCCAGACGAATTTATCGTTGGCTATGGTATCGACTGTGCGGAAAAATATCGTAACTTACCATTTATCGCTTCAGTTGTAACGAACTAATATAATAAACTTCCATCAATTATTGATGGAAGTTTATTTTCTATCACGATTCGTAAAAAAACAAAGGGAGAGAATGAAAATGACAAAGACAAAATTTGAAAAAGTACTCCTCATCATAAATCCGAAAGCTGGACAAGGCGACTTACATACAAATTTAGCGAAAATCGTACCACCTCTTGCCGCAGCTTTTCCTGACTTACACATCCTTCATACGAAAAAGCAAGGTGATGCGACAAAATATTGTCAGGAGTTTGCTAGTAAAGTAGATTTGATCATCGTCTTCGGTGGTGACGGAACTGTATTTGAATGCACAAACGGCTTAGCACCTCTTGAAACTAGACCTACACTTGCAATCATTCCAGGCGGAACTTGCAACGACTTCTCTCGCACACTCGGCGTTCCGCAAAACATTGCTGAAGCAGCAAAACTTATCACAAAAGGACATATAAAACCAGTTGACGTTGCAAAAGCAAACGGACAATACTTCTTAAACTTTTGGGGCATCGGACTCGTCTCTGAAGTATCAAACAATATTGATGCCGAAGAGAAAGCAAAGCTTGGTAAAATTGGTTACTACTTAAGCACCATTCGAACTGTCAAAAACGCTGAAACATTCCCAGTCAAAATCACTTACGACGGACAAGTATATGAAGACGAAGCTGTCCTTGTTATGATTGGAAACGGTGAATATCTTGGTGGTATCCCTTCCTTTATCCCGAATGTAAAATGTGATGACGGAACACTTGATATTTTCGTAGTTAAATCAACAGGCATTCAGGCTTTTAAAGATTATATCGGAAAGAAACTATTTGAAGATACAAATGAAAATGACATCTTCCACGTAAAAGCGAAATCCATTCGTATCGAAACAAAAGAAGAAAAAGAAGTAGATACAGATGGAGAAAGCTCGCTTCATACACCTTGCCATATTGAATTGTTACAAGGGCACTTTACGATGATTTATAACCCTGCGGTTGTGTAATACAAAAAGACGAGCTAAAGTTTTAACATTTTAGCTCGTCTTTTTTATTAGAAAGGCATTTTGATCTACTCTTTAATTTTTAAGATGAGTTTTCGTAATCAAACTCCACCTCAGTAACACATAACAACTTTTATTGAAAAACCAGATATTATAACTGAACTTTCCGGTATTTCAATTTAATACATAGGCCTCACACTGATTCCTTTCCTCCTATTTATGCATAATATATCGAAATGTTACTTATAATGTATTATGTTTTGTGTTCATACCCAGTTTTCTCCTTCGGAGGTGTTACAAATTATGTTTGAATGTAAAAATGAACTAAGTCGTTCTAATATAGACAACTTAAAGAACAATCCAAATATCCCTATAATAGTAATAGCTTTTAATAATATTACTTATTTAAAAAATATGTTACAGCAATTAGAAGAAAGAAAGATAAATCCTGAAAATATATGGATTTGGGATAATAATTCAACTGCTCCTGCTCTACTTGAATTTTACGAACAAATATCAACTAAATATAATTTAATAAAAAATAATGAAAATTATGGACCGCAATTTTTTGCAAGCCCTCATTTCATTCATTTATTTCCAGATTTTTTCGCTGTAACTGACCCTGATTTATTTTTTAATGAAAAAATGCCCAATAACTTTTTAGAATATCTAAAACAGTTGACAATTGACCTTTCAGTTTTTAAAGCAGGTCTTGCTTTAGACATTTCACCTACCCCTGACTTCAACCAAGAGCTTGTATCCACTAGACAATACACAGTAAGAGAATGGGAAATGCAATTTTGGCTTTTTCCTTTTAGTCAGTATAGTAATCCTAAAGTTTATCGAGCTGATATCGATACAACTTTTGCTGTTTATAATAAAAAATTTATTGATAACGGTTTTTACAATGCAGTAAGAGTAGCCGATGATTTTACATGTAAACACTTACCTTGGTATAAGAACAATATCATTTCAGAAGAAGAAAGGAAAATGCTGAATACTCAATGGGGTAATTGGAATCAATAAATAAAATCACAGCCAACAATTTGATTTCGATACTAAATAATGAAGGAGATGTGATTCATGACTAACGGTATAATACCTATTTCAAAAAGAAAAATTAAGTTTGATGTAATAGCTAATCAACACACTTCTACAGTATGGAATCTAATAAATAATAACGGTTGGGAAGAATGTACTTTTAACATTATGGATAGATTTTTAAATGAGAATCATAGTTATCTCGATATCGGAGCTTGGATTGGGCCTACAGTTTTATATGGGGCCAACTTAGCCAAACATGTCTACGCTATCGAACCTGATCCTGTCGCTTTTGGAGAACTGCATAAAAATCTCACTTTAAATCCGCAAATTTCTTCAAAAGTAACTCCTATCAACGCTGCATTATCTGAAAAAACAGGAACTACTAATTTATATATAAGAAGCGCATACGGTGACTCCACTCCTAGTCTTATTCCAACTCTTTCAGATAATTCATGCACCGTAAATTGCATCACGATACAAGATACAATTCATACACATAATATTAAAGATTTGAATTTTATTAAAATAGACGTTGAAGGTAGTGAATATTCTTTAATTCCATCCATGAAGCAATTTTTAGAATTAGAGCAACCCACTTTATATCTATCTATACATCCCCCATTCCTCAAAGAAAACCTTCGTCGAAAATACGCTTCTGATGATGAATTAAGCCATCATTACAATAAAATAAATAGAAACTTAATAGAAAGCTTACAAATGTATAAATACCTTTATGACGCTCATGGAAATCTAGTAAACGAAGATACTTTACTAAATGAAGTTCATTTTAGGGAGTTTTTATTTACAAATGAACTCTGGTAAGTACAAATAGTAAATGAACTTATATCCTCACCAAGTTGTAATAACAAAATCATTCTAAGCGGCCTCAGCCCTATATTTCATAGAGCTGAGGCCGCTTAGTCGTTTTTCGAATCGATCATTATTATAAAATTGAATATACCCATCTTCCCAGAACCAGATGGTCCCATAATACCGACAAACTCTCCCTCTTTTACATTTATGTATTTGATAGAACAGATATAAAAGAAAACTTTTATGGAAGGCACCACCGATACGTCTATCGTTATATAACACCTAAGTAAATGAATCTGTAAATATATGCAATCTTTTTTATAAAGAGTAAGAATAAATGAATAGTAATAGATTTACATTTTATGAAAATGCATCCTTTACAACGTACTGTAATATGCATAGATATCTTTGGTCATAAACATGCTTTTAGTTTTATAGACATAATTGATGCGCGTTAATTATTTCTTCCTCTTAGTCGTACTTATATACAAAAGCAAAAAGCCATTTACCTCATACAAAATCAGGTAAATGGCTCTTTATTTTCTTACAGTTATCTCTTATTACTTCGCGCTCACAATCTTATAATAAGAACGAACTGTTAAGAAATAATATCCGATATAAATGATACCGTATACTCCAATACTAATTAGGAGCGGAATCATAATTTCAAATGGTAATAAGTTTGCTAAACCTTTTAGTGCAAATAAGCTGTGCAAAATTCCAATCACTAACGGGATTGCAAAGATAAAGCTTACTTGTTTTGCGATAGCTTTTTTCATTTCTTGTTTTGTTACTCCGACTTTACGAAGTACAACGTAGCGCTCACGATCTGCATTCGCTTCTGTTAATTGTTTAAAGTAAATGATAGAACCTGTTGCTAGTAAGAATACAAGTCCTAAGAACATTCCGATGAACATCATTAGTCCCGTTCCTTCAAGCCCCATATGGAAACCAGTGTAGAAGTCTCTAAATGGTGGCACCATTTCTGATTCACCAGCTGGCATCACTTTTGTTAATTTTTCTGTTAACACTTTACTGTTTTTCTCATCTTTTACATCAATATTTTTTACAATACGTGTGCCAAATGCTTGCTTCGCTTGTTCATATGTTTCATCTGAAACGACAACAACTAATTCACCTAAATTTGTAATCGCAACGTCGTTTGCACCTTGGATCTTTAATTGCTTCGTTTCGTTTCCAATTTGGAATACTGCTTTGTTTCCTTTATATTGCGGGCTAAACTCATGCCCCTCGATATACGAACTGTCATATATAAATGCTTCATCAGTAGCTACATTCACTGTTTCTGCATCGATTTTTTTAGCGAGTTTGTTAAATTCAGACTGAGACATAAACTGATATTTCTCTGAAATCGTGTAATTCAAATTAAGAATGAAATCAACTTTTTCTCCTTCAAACTTCCCTTTTACAGGAACCGTCTCAATCTCAAATTGGTCTTTTACAGGGTGATCCTGCTTCTCTTCCGCAAGAATCTCATTTACTTTCTGATCTAGTGCTGCATCTTTTTTCTCATAAGAATAACTGTACGGCGTGAATGCTTTTGATTGCGTAAATGTGTTGTAATACATCGTAACTGACGTACCAACCGCTGTTAATGTTACCGCACTTAAAATAGAAATTGTTGCAAGTGACTTGGCATTTCCTTTAATGCGATATAGTAACTGTGATGTTGTTACCATATTCATACCGTTATAAAACGACGATTTATTATTTCGTGCACGCTTTAATACGAATACTGTAAAGAACATAAATAGTAAGTACGTACCTAATACTGTCGCCAGTAAAATGTAAAGTGCGACTGCCATAAAGTCTGCATACTTAAGTGCCTTTACATACATTAACGCTAAGAAATAACCTGAACCGATTAAGAATACTGAAATTAATGCCATAACTACTGATCCTTTTGGCATTGCTTCCCCTTCGCGTTCTGCGCGGAAAAGTTCAATTAACTTAAAACGATAAATTAAACGATATCCTTGAAGTGATGTATATAAAATAATCACAAAGAAAATAATTGCTGTATCAATAATCGCAGCCATCGGTACTTCAAAATGAACATTTAAATTTAGTCCCATCATACTTACTAATAACTCAAGGAATACTTTTGAAAGGACACTACCGATCGCAATCCCGATAATTAAAGACATTAATCCCATTAACATATTTTCATAAAAAAGCATTTTACCAATTTGTCTTTTACGAATACCTAGTAAAGAATATAATCCAACTTCTTTTTTACGTTTACGTGTAAAGAATCCGTTCGAATATATAATGAACACTGCTACGAAAATGATAAGCATGACACTTGAAACTTGGAATGCTCCGCTAATTTTTTTAGAAGCTTCCGCTGCTTTTTCCATTTGTGAATTGTATTGCAGTGCTTTAAATGTAAAGTAAATTACGATACTAAAAATCATAGATGCAAAATATACAAAGTAGTCTTTAAAGTTCCGCTGTATGTTGCGGAGGGCAATGCTAGATAAGGTCATCAGCCATACCTCCAGAAATAGAAGACATTACGTCAACGACTTGTTGGAAGAATTGTTTACGTGTTAATTCACCGCGATGTAATTCTTTATATAACTCACCATCTTTAATGAAAATAACTCGTTTACAATAACTTGCCGCAAATGCATCATGTGTTACCATTAAAATTGTTGAGTTATCATATTCATTTAATGACTTCATACTTTCAAGTAAATCTGTTGCAGATTTAGAATCAAGCGCTCCAGTTGGCTCGTCCCCAAAAATCATACTTGGATTTGTAACGATTGCACGTGATGCCGCGCAGCGCTGCTTCTGTCCACCAGATACTTGATATGGGAATTGACTTAAAATGTGATCGATACCAAATTTCTTTGAGATTTCAAGAACACGGCGATCAATTTCATTTGCCTTTACTTTTGATAACGCAAGAGGTAACGCAATATTCTCTTTCACTGTTAACGTATCTAATAAGTTATAATCTTGGAAAATGAAACCTAAATGATCGCGGCGGAATAACGCTAGCTTATCATCATTCATCTTCACGATATCTTTTCCATCAATTAAAATCTCACCGTCCGTCGCATTATCAATTGTAGAAAGAACGTTTAATAGCGTCGTCTTACCAGAACCAGAAGGTCCCATAATGCCAACGAACTCTCCTTCTTTTACTTGTAAGTTAATACCTTTTAACGCTTCAAATTTATTTCCACCCGTGTCATATACTTTTTTAATATTTTTTGCTTCTAACACTGTTTTCATCTCGACATCCCTCATTTCTTCTATTCTCTATTTTTACTATATATACTCTCTACTCTTGCCACTATCGATGTTTCTTACACAAACATGACAGTTATGTAAGGCACATAAGTAAAGACATCAAAAATTTAACGTAATGAATCAAAGTACTTTGTTACTATAACATTGGGAGATGATGGCAACCATTGATTCTCCTTACAGGAACATTACATTTTTGTAAGGTGAAAAAACTACCTACAAAGTTGTGCATGAAATGTCGGATGGAGCTATTTCGTTCCTGCTATTCTATGTACAGAGGAGGTCATAGTATGGATTCACTTAAAAATATGAATGCAGCAATGCACTATATTGAAGACAACCTGACAGATGAAATTGATTTTAAAGAAGTTGCGAGGCTAGCTCTCTGCTCTGAATATCACTTTAAAAGGATGTTTTCATTTCTAGCTGGCATATCACTATCTGATTATATTCGCTGTAGACGTCTTACTCTCGCTGCCTTTGAACTAAAAAACAGCAATGTAAAAGTCATTGATGTCGCTATAAAATATGGTTACAATTCACCAGATTCATTCTCTCGTGCATTTCAAAACTTGCACGGCATAACACCTTCAGAGGCTCGAAACAGTAATCATTCTTTGAAGGCTTATTCCCCAATGACCTTCCAGCTATCCATTCAAGGAGGAAACGAAATGAATTATCGAATTGAAAAAAAAGAGCCATTTCGAATTATTGGTATACAAAAACGCGTCCCGATTGTTTTTAACGGTGTAAATGAAGAAATTGCTTCTATGTGGAAAAGTTTAAACCCAGAGTCCATTCAAACGTTAAAGTCACTTGCAAACATAGAACCAAATGGAATCATTAGTGCCTCTACTAACTTTTCTGAAGGAAGAATGGAGGAAAAAGGCGAACTCGATCATTATATTGGAGTAGCCACAACGAAGGATTGTCCAGAGCAGTTTAAACAACTTGAAGTTGCTGCTTCAACATGGGCTATATTCGAAGCTGTCGGTCCATTTCCTGATGCACTGCAAAATGTATGGGGACGTATTTATTCCGAATGGTTCCCTTCTTCAAACTATGAACTAGCGGAAGGGCCGGAGATATTGTGGAATGAAAGTAAAGAGGTATCTTCGCCGAATTTCAGAAGCGAGATATGGGTACCTGTTTTGAAGAAGTGATATAAAGGTCTAAACTGTTTCAAAATAAAGAAGCTGCTCTTCCTCTTTAAAGGAAAAGCAGCTTTTTATTTTATACTTCTTCTCGACTCGTTCTTATACAAGAAAATAGTAATAATCATAAGCACTATAACAACTAAAAGAGTAAATGCTCTGTAGTTCGAGATAGCAGCCGTACCGATTAATAAGGCAGGTATAACAGCCACAATTAAGCCACCAAACATACCAACAAACGATCCTACACTTTGTTTTACTACTTGAGTTTCTGATAACCAATCATAATAACCAAATCGATTATTAATAAAAATCCCCCATACTGCCGAAAATACTGAATATGTCATCGGTGTTATTACGATTAAAAGAGAACTCCAAACATCTAGTTTTAACCCTATTATTAGTAATACAGCACTAATAATTGATGCAGGTATAGTCAATGAAAGATTCATAAGAATTTTACTGTCATAAATCATCTTTGGCGCTATAGGCAATGACTTAATAATCCATACATTTTTTCCTTCTAAAGACAATGACACACATGTTGTACACGTCATTGAAATCGCTGCTGCAATAGCAAATGGAGCAATCTTTTGCAAAATCGACTCAATTCCAGGATACGCTATTAATTGACTTGGTCCTACTACAACTATAGCTAGCGCGAAAGCTATAGCCATCACGACTCCCATTCCACTATTTATGACATACACTGTAGAAGAGAAGAAACGTTTCAGCTCTTTTTTATACAATGCGACCAATACACTTTCTTTTCTCATACTATGAATCTCATAATTTGAAAGCATATGATAAGTGGAAATCCCTGTGTTTATTTGCTTATATTTTAACGAAAGTATTTTTACAAAAAGATAATACCAAATAACTGATATCCCAACGAATAGGATGAAAGCTACAATATCAGCATGAACAATTGCTTTTTGAAACATGCTAGCTAATGGATACACTTTCGTTAATTGCTCTGAAACAATTGCACCAATTCCATTCATATCATTAAGGCTATATTGAGCATTTCCGTTTTTTAGCATAAAGAAACCGAATGCAATAATTACTATAAAACTTAAAATCGTAGTTATTTTATTCGTATTTTTAAATTTAGAAGCAATTGCCGTAATCGCAGCTCCAAAGATCGCTGCAATTGTTGTTGGGATTAAAGATGCTATAAACATACTGATGAACCACATAAAGTAAAAAGAAACTGATGGATTCTCATGTATGCAATACACAACTCCCATTGGTAGCATGATTATGATTGAAAAGATCGTATTCAGCAAGTATAAATACAAAAATCTACTTGCAATAACAGTACTTACACGAATCGGTAATGACATTAAAAAGTCATAGTCCTTAAAAGCAAAAATTTCTCCATTTGCCTTAAATATAGTAAAAAACAACGTTAATACACTGCTAATAACTAGTGCATAAACTGGAATAATGTCGCTCATTCCTAGTTTCACCAATCCATATGCCGAGGTTCCGCAATATAACATTAACATGACACCAACTAGGGCAATAGATGCTGTCAGCAAAATCTTATTCTGCTTCTTTTTCTTATCTTTTTCGTATTTAAAAGTATTTAAACCAAGCTGCGTTATCAACCGGATTTTTAAAAGACCTAAACTATTAGTATTCATTAGCAAGCTCCTTCATAAAGAGCTCTTCCAATGAACCTTCCTTTATTAAAGAATTTACTTCCCCTGAGAGTGCTAATTTCCCTCTATTAATCATTGCTATTTTATTACATAATTTCTCCGCCACATCTAAAACGTGCGTAGAAAAGAAAATCGCACTTCCCTTTTCACAAAGCTCTTTCATAATACCTTTCAATACTACGGCTGCCTTTGGATCAAGACCAACGAAAGGTTCATCTAAAACTAATAATTTCGGTTTATGCAAAACCGCCGATATAATCGCTACTTTTTGTTTCATACCGTGTGAATAAGAAGAAATTAAGTCTCCCAAGTAAGGTGTAATCTCAAAAGCATCCCCATACTTCTGTATCTGTTCTTCCCGATTCTTTGCAGACACTTTAAATACATCCGCAACAAAGTTCAAATATTGAATGCCTGTTAATTGCTCATATAAATCTGGATTATCAGGAATATACGCCATTACTTTCTTACATGCAATCGGATCCTTTTTTACTGAATGACCATCAACGAAAATTTCCCCTTCTTCAAAATCTATAACTCCTACTAACGACTTAATTGTTGTACTTTTCCCCGCACCGTTATGCCCGATAAATCCAAAGATATCTCCTGCTTGAACAGTAATATTTAAATGATCTACTGCTTTCTTACCACCCTTGTATGTCTTGCTAAAATTTATAATTTCTAACATGTGATTTCCCCCAAATCGTCTTTTTAACTGAATTTTCAGATTAAAAATGAAAAGTTTACTCAGAGAGCCTTTGTTATCTCCACTGAGTATTAAAATAATCTCTTAACATATAAAAACTAGAACTATAAAATTTGATTAGTGTAATTCAATCGCTTATTACTCACAATTGCATTTCTTTTTTATATAAAACGTAAGAATATAAATTCGTTATGATAACAGCAACTACTATAATCCCGAGCATCATATAAGATCTCAAATCAGCTGGAGCGAAAACACTTATAATCATAATAAGTCCTAACACCACAAATACTTTTCCGCTAAATCGATGTGTCTTTCTCCATACTTCTTCATTACTCAATGTCCAAGGATTACGCATCCCAATGAAAAAGTTTGGTTTACATTGTGGTAAATAGTTTCCGATAACTATAAATAAAATACCAACTAATAATTCTGGCACCCGATTAATAAATAAGTTATATCCTAGTCCACTTGTAATAATATCTATATTCCCTACAAATAGTAGCAGGAGTATTCCGTTATTCATCATCATAAAAGCTTTAGAAAATTTCTCGTAATTTGCTTTCCTTGGATCAATCTTCGGTATTACATTTAGAAATATATATAACACAATCATAATTCCAACCATAGAAATCATTCCATATAATTTAGACGAATATCCATCTACCTTACCGCCGCTCCAATGCGTCGCAATTGTATCCGGCAAATGTGGCCAAGCAAACGCCCAAGCTAAACAAGTTATAACAATTAATATAATTGCAAAAAGATGCTTCCTCATTTCCCTTCTCCTCCCTTATTCGTAAACGTAAACACCCAAGTCAATAAATCTTGAAAGACAGTTGTGTTTAAAGAGTACACAACGAATTGTCCTTTCTTTTCATCTTGAATAAGTTCCGCATTTTTAAGTGCGTTTAAGTGGTGTGAAATACTTGGTTTTGTCATATTGAACTGTTCAGCAATTTCCCCTGCGGTTAGATCGCCTTCTTTTAATAAATCCAAAATTTTTCGTCTTGTTGGATCTGCTAATGCTTTGAATGCTTGATTCAATGTCTTTCTTCCTTTCGATAATTAGACATTTAGATATTTATCTAAATGTTAAACTGATTACCGGTATTTGTCAATTGTATCCAGCGCCCTTTTTACTTTTCACGCTTTTGACTTATACTGTTTACTAGCTTATCTTTCAACATAATGAAAAGACTTGAAACACATGATACACTATAGCTACAATTGTTTTTTTGAGGAGGAATATACATATGTATAAAATTTTAATCGTTGAAGACGATCCAAATATTTCATCATTACTGCAATCTCACATTCAAAAGTACGGCTATGAAGCTGTTGTTGCGGAGAATTTCGATGATATTATGGAATCGTTTAACGCTGTGAAACCACATCTTGTTTTACTTGATGTAAACTTACCGAAATTCGATGGTTTCTACTGGTGCCGTCAAATTCGTCATGAATCTACTTGTCCAATTATTTTCATTTCAGCACGTGCGGGTGAAATGGAACAAATTATGGCGATTGAAAGCGGTGCGGATGATTACATTACAAAACCGTTCCACTACGACGTTGTAATGGCGAAAATTAAAGGACAATTACGCCGTATTTATGGTGATTATGCACCAAACATTTCTGAACGTATCGTTGAAGTAGAAGGTTTAAAGTTATTCCCTGAGCGTCCAGAAATTCACTTTGGATCTGAGCAAGTTCTTTTAACGAAGAAAGAGGCAATTTTAGCAGAAATGTTATTATCTAAATTCCCACGTACAGCGAGCCGTGAAGATTTATTAGCTGCCCTTTGGGATGATGAAAGCTTCGTTGAAGAAAATACATTAAACGTAAATATTACGCGTCTTCGTAAGAAGTTCAATGAGCTTGGTATTGAGAACTCTATTGAAACAGTACGTGGACTTGGGTATCGTTTTAACGCAACTTGGAGTGAATAAGCATGAAGCTATTTTTACGTGATCATTTTGCATTTTTTCTACTATATGTATTAAACTTCGGAATTATTTTCGTTCTCTATGATGCAGTAGATGGATTTCAAAATAATAAGTTTTACTTCGTTGTTTTAAGCTTATACTTATTTATTTGCTTCCTCGCTTATCGTTACGTTCGCAATCGTAGAATGTACCATAGATTAAGTGAGCAGCCCGAAAAAATGGAAGACGCATTTATTGAAAGGGCGAGCGCTCCGATGCCTCACGGTGTAAATGAACTCGTACGTACGCAGTACCGTCTCTTCCAAAAAGAACTACAATCATACGAAGTAAAACAACAAGAACATCAATTGTTTATTAATCACTGGGTGCATCAAATGAAGACACCTGTTTCCGTCATGCAACTTATGGTGCTCGAAATGGAAGATGAACATTTAATCCCAAAGTTTAAACAGGAATTAGATCGTCTGAACCAAGGGCTTGATATGGCTTTATACATGGCAAGATTAAATAATTTCCATGAAGACTTCCATGTCGAGACGATTTCATTAAAAGATACTGTGACAAAAAATATTAACGGCCTAAAAGAACTATTCATCCGTAATGGCGTCTTCCCTGTTTTAGAAGTACATTCTGATTTAAAGGTTGCTTCTGATGCAAAATGGCTAAAATTTATCATCTATCAGTTAATGACAAATGCTGTTCGTTACTCAGGTGAGCGCGGAAAGAAAGTGTTCTTATCTGCTTATCGAAACGGAAAAGATATTATTTTAGAAGTTCGTGATGAAGGCGTAGGTATTCCGCAAGAAGATATTCGAAGAGTATTTGAACCATTTTATACTGGGAAAAATGGTCGTACATTCGGAGAATCTACTGGGATGGGACTTTATATTGTAAGTAAAATTTGTGATTATTTAGGTCACTCTGTCAAACTAGATTCTGAAGTTGGGAAAGGAACGACGATTAAAATCATCTTCCATAATGCCGCAAACAATCAGTTAGAGAAGGTGATAGAGGAATGAAATTAGTTACTCCTGAAATGTATGAGAATTTACTCTCATACATTTTTTGTAATACGAATAGGGCTATACTCTCGACTTGGAGGTATAGAATATGAATTTTCGGCAATTCGCCTTTAAAAATGTAACACGTAATTCAAGAGCTTACTTCGCTTATTTCGTAAGCAGCTCGTTTTCCATTGCTGTTTTCTTTTCATTTGCTGTTTATTTATTTCATCCGAAATTACAAAATTTCAGTATGATCTCTGAAATTTCAGGATTAATGATTTTTTCAGAAGTTGTCATTGTATTGTTCTCGTTCTTCTTTCTACTCTATTCAATCGGATCATTTTTAAAAGTTCGTAAAAAACAATTTGGTGTTTTAACCATTTTAGGTATATCGAAAAAGCAATTACACCGTCTCGTTTTTACGGAAAATATGTTAATTGGTATTTTATCTATCTTTTTCGGCATGCAGTTTGGACTTGTCTTTTCGCAGTTTTTCTTATTAGTAACAGCGAAAATTACGCACGTACCAGGGATATATTTATATTGGCCAACAAATGCTTTTATTTTAACGACCATTGTTTTTCTTAGTCTCTTTATCGTTGTATCTTCATTTACACCAATGCTTATTCGTACAAAAAAAACGGTACATCTTTTAAAAGCGAATGGCGGGAAACAAAAAGAAAGGAAACCATCCATATTTATCTCTTTATTTGGTGCGATCTGTTTATTAGGTGGTTATGCGTTAGCTGGAAATCCTAAATATTTCGTATCAGTAAGCCCGCAAATAGGTGTTATATATATGGTTTCAAGTATTTTCGTTATCCCAATGCTTGTTACAATTGGAACATACTTTTTCTTTTCGCAAATTAGTTTCTTACTTATTTATATTTTAAAAACGAGAAGAAAGTTTTATATGAAACGGATTAATATGCTTTGGATTTCTGATTTAGCAAGCCGTATTCGAACGAATATTAATATGCTTTTTATTGTAGCAATGCTATCTACTGTCGCTTTTACAATGATTACGTTCCTATATGGATTCGGGAAATTTATTAAACTAGAGGTTAGTAGAACTTCTCCTTTCCCAATTTCTTATTTTTCTTATGATGCGAATCCTTTTGTTACAGAGCATTTAAATTGGCTTGAGCAACAATTACAAAAAGAGCATTTTCCTTATGAGAAAATCAAAGTTGATATATATGAAACACCACTAAAAGAAGATAAAAATGTAGCTATTTATAATGACGTATACGCAATTAAGCAAAGTGACTATAACAAACTTGCGGATTCTTTACGAATGAAACAACTATTCATAGCTGATAACGAAGCATATGTTTTAACGGGGACATCTTATATCACTATATTCAACGAATTTGAGCAAAGCTACAACAGAGATTACATTACACTCTCTAGTACAAATACGAAATTACGAGTAAAAGGCTATGAAAATATAAGTGCAATTCCATCTACCTTTTCATATCAAACGCTAGTTTTACCAGATATTATTGTAAACAATTTACCCAATACGGCAAAGCATATATCAGCGTACAATTACAAAGTGCAAAACTGGGAACAGACATATAAAATTGCTGATAATTTTATAGAAAAAGTACAAAAAGATCGAGATAAATTCCAATACGAAGGACCTCTTATTCGATCCTTTGAATCAGCAGGATCATTATATAAAATCACATCAGGAAGTGCCGCATACTTCCTAATCGGGACATTCCTAGGAGTTATTTTCTTTATTGGAGCAGGCAGCGTTCTTTACTTCAGAATGTATACCGATTTAACGAACGAGCAAGAGAAGTATATAACGATTTCTAAAATCGGTGTAACAGATTTAGAGATGAAACGATCTGCAACCATTCAACTTAGTATTTTATTTTTCGTTCCGTATATTATGGCATCCATTCATACAATGTTCGCAACAAAAATGCTACAAGATGTCATTGGTTTATCGTTATTTACTGAAGTTGCAGCTGTTCTTATTATTTTTGGAGTCGTCGAAATCGTATTTTTCTTATTCATTCGTTCGCTTTATATGCAAAAGTTATCACAGTATACGAATGGACAAAATATTTAAAACAAACTTGATGAAAAGAGTATCTCTCATACTCTTTTCATCTTTACTCTATTAGGAGGCTTAGGTGAATGACATTTTGGCAGTTTGCATTTAAAAACGTAACGCGGAACGCCAGAGCTTATTTCGCCTATTTTGTAAGCAGTGCGTTCTCTATCGCAATTTTTTTCTCATTTGCAGTTTACTTATTTCACCCTAAATTGCATACGACAGACGTAAATTATGCTCTAAGCATATTAATGACAATTTCAGAAGTTGTCATTGTGTTCTTTTCATTTTTCTTTTTACTCTATTCGATTGGAACTTTCTTAAAAGTACGAAAAAAACAGTTCGGGATTTTGACCGTACTTGGCATATCTCAAAAACAGTTAAAAAGGCTCGTATTTATAGAAAATATGTTAATCGGTGTTCTTTCCATATTTTTCGGCATTCAACTTGGACTTGTTTTTTCACAGTTCTTTTTATTAGTTACCGCAAAAATTACACATGTACCTGGTTTATATTTATATTGGCCAACTGGAGCCATTGTTTTAACTACGATAATTTTTCTTGGGCTCTTTATTCTCGTATCATCTTTCACACCGATGCTCATCCGTACGAGAAAAGCTGTACGACTTTTAAAAGAAGGAAAACAACATAAAGAAAAAAAAGCATCTGTACTTATTTCTCTCTTTGGCGCGATGTGCTTACTATCTGGATATGCGTTAGCAGCAAATCCACTATATTTCATGTCACTAGGCGACATAATTGGAATTTTGTACGCCGTCTCTAGTATATTTGTCATTCCATCACTTGTTGCAGCTGGAACATATTTTTTCTTTTCACAAATTAGCTTCTTGCTCATTCGTATATTAAAAGCACGAAGAACGTTTTATATGAAGCGAATTAATATGCTTTGGATTTCGGATTTAGCAACAAGAATTCGAACAAATATTAATATGCTCTTTATTGTAGCGATGCTATCGACGCTCGCTTTTACGATGATTACATTCTTATATGGATTCGGGAAATTTACAAAGTTTGATGAAATTAGGCAAAACCCTTTCCCGTTTACATATTTATCTCATACTGAAAATACGTTAGCTGATCAGCATTTAAACTGGTTAGAGCAACAATTTAATGAAGAGCACTTTACTTATACAAAATTTAAAACGGATATATATGAAGTATCTTCAGCAGAAGAGAACCCACAGCTCTATTATGCAATTAAACAAAGTGACTATAATATACTTGCTAAGGCGTTAAACTGGGAACATCTCGACTTGAAGAATAATGAATCTTATATCCTTATTAAAGACATAGATGATCAATTCATTGGAACCATTTATGATAAAGAAAAGAAAAATACTCTTACGCTTTCTCAAAACTCTTTACAGCTACAAGTGAAAGAATATAAAAGTTATAACCCTTTCCCAAATAGTTTAATATCACACTTACTCGTACTATCTGATGAAAATGTAGAAGCATTATCATCCATTTCAAAACAAATGAGTGTATATAACTTTAGCGTTCCGGATTGGGAGAAAGCATATAATATTGGCTCTGCGTTTATAACAAAAATCAATAACGACAATGCAGCGATTCAGGCAGAACATCCGCCGTTCCATGCAAGTGAAGCGAGCAACTCACTATACGAAACGAAACTAAATGTATCTTCCTTTTTCTTAATCGGAACTTTCCTTGGCGTTATTTTCTTTATCGGTGCTGGTAGTGTTCTTTACTTCCGTATGTATACAGATTTAACAAATGAGCAAGAAAAGTATATAACGGTTACGAAAATTGGCTTAACAGAAGATGAGATGAAACAATCTGCTACCATTCAACTTGCTATTTTATTCTTTGTTCCTTACATTATGGCATCGATTCATACGATGTTTGCGACAAAGATGTTGCAAGAAATATTAAATCTCTCATTATTCGCTGAGATTACGGTTGTACTTGTAATCTTTGGAACAGTTGAAATTCTATTTTTCCTTTTAATTCGTTCCTTTTATATGCAAAAATTATCACAACACATTAAGTTTTAAGAAATAGAAAGGTGATTATTATGGAAGAAGTATTACACATCAAAAACGTCTCAAAAGTGTATGAGGGAAAAGTCCCTCATACCGCTTTAAAAAATATAAATTTACACGTGGATAAAGGTGAATTCGTTGCGATCATGGGGCCGTCTGGAAGTGGTAAATCTACGTTTTTAAATGTTATTTCCACAATTGATTCTCCTACTTCTGGAGAGGTCGTAATTAACGGCAAACAACCGCACACATTCCGCCGAGAAAAATTAGCGATTTTCCGCCGCCAAGAATTAGGATTCGTTTTCCAAAACTTTAACTTACTCGATACGTTAACAATCGGTGAAAATATCGTGTTACCTTTAACGTTAGATAATGTTCCTTTAAAAGAAATGGATCAAAAACTCGATAATATCTCAAAAAAACTAGGAATTGATCACATTTTAAATAAGCGTATTTTTGAAGTATCAGGTGGACAAGCACAGCGTACTGCTGTAGCACGTGCCGTTATTCATCACCCTTCTCTCTTACTAGCTGATGAACCGACAGGAAACTTGGACTCAAAAGCAGCTATTGATGTAATGGAGCTATTTACGAAGTTAAACAAAGAAGAAGATGCAACGATTTTAATGGTTACGCATGATCCATTTGCAGCAAGTTATTGTAACCGTGTTATTTTCATTAAAGATGGAGAACTTTACAATGAACTACACCGCGGATTGTACCGCGAGAAATTTTATCAAGAAATATTAGATGTCTTAGCATTATTAGGAGGACGACGTGGATGACATTTTGGCAATTTGCATTTAAAAATGTCTCGCGTAACTCGAAAGCATATTTCGCCTACTTTGTAAGTAGTGCATTTTCTATTATGGTTTTCTTTTCATTTACTGTATACGCGTATCATCCGCGGTTACAAATTATGAATAAATTGCAGGAACAAGATCCGCTCATGAACTTAGCTAGCATGGCACAGTTTGTTATCGTTTTGTTCTCCTTCTTCTTTCTCTTATATTCTATAGGGACATTTTTAAATGTGCGAAAACAACAATTTGGCGTTTTAACTGTTCTTGGTATATCTCACAAACAATTAAAACGTCTTTTGTTTACTGAAAATATGATCATTGGAATGCTCGCTATCTTTGCAGGTATTCAAGGCGGTCTTGTGTTTTCTAACTTTTTCTTACTCGTTACTTCTAAATTAACAAGTGCAAAAGGCCTCTATTTATATTGGCCAACAGAAGCCATTATCGTTACAACAGTAACTTTTATTATTTTATTTTTCATCGTTTCTACATTTACACCGATGTTCATTCGTACCCGTAAAACAACTCGATTAATTAAAAATAATAAAAATGAAAAAGACGAAAAAAGGCCGTCTATACTCATTTCATTGTTTGCCGTAATTTGTTTAGGGCTGTGCTATTATATTGCCGGTTATCCGCAAAGCTATATAACAGAAAAAAATGCACAAAACGGCTCTGTATACCTTATTATTTTATCTATTTTACCGCTCGTAATAGTCGGAACATATTTATTCTTTTCACAAACATTTCTTCTCCTTATTTTTATTTTAAAAAAGCGGAGAAAGTTTTATATGAAACAAATAAATATGTTATGGATTTCAGATTTAGCTAGCCGTACGCGTAGTAATATTAATGTGCTCTTTATCGTTTCTATGTTGTCAGCACTTGCATTTACAATTATTATTGGGTTATTTGCTGCTAATAATAATACGAAAGCATCGATAGTAGAACAATATCCTTTCCCCTTCACATATATGTCCAAAGGTGAAAATCCATTTGAACAAAAGCACATTGCTACAATTGAAACAGAGCTTACAAATGCTAATTTTCAATACAATAAGCATAAGTTTACAATGTTAAAAGATACCGCTTTAAAAGAAGACATTACTCTTATGAAAATGAGTGACTATAACACACTTGCGAAACAATTAAAGAGACCGGAAATAACCCTTGATTCTACACAAGTTTATATTATTTCTCAGTACTCGCCAGAACTCTTAAATCTTGTATCAAATCCATTTGCAAAACAAAATACAATTACAATCGGATCTAATAAAAAGGAATTTCATATTAAAGGATTTATTAATAAAGGGATCGAACCATCCTATGCATTCCCACATATAATTGTTGTACAAGATTATGTATTTGATAATATGATTCCTCATATTGAAACGACCATAGTGTATAACTACTTCGTTGAGAACTGGGAAAATGCAATTGTTCCGACGAAAAATATGTTAAAACATATTAGGAATGATGCGGATAACTTCTCTAAGGCATATAAAGATACAGAATTGGCTCCTCCCCCCCCATTTAGTATTCATACAGCTGCTGATGATCTAAACAACAGTAAAGGAAATTCAATTGCTACTTTCTTTATTTGGACATTTCTCGGCTTTATTTTCTTTATTGGGGCAGCCAGTGTTTTATACTTCCGTATGTATAACGACTTAACGACTGAAAAACAAAAGTACATTACAATTACAAAACTCGGCTTAACAGAATCAGAAATGTTTCGTTCTGCAACGATTCAATTAGGAATTTTATTTTTTATTCCTTATATCGTTGCTGGTATTCATACAATATTTGCGATTAAGTTCTTACAAAGCATGTTTGCTTTTTCTTTGTTAAAAGAATTATTAATCATACTCACATTGTTCGGGATTATCGAGATTATTTTCTTCTTCTTAATCCGTTCTCTTTACATCAATAAATTATCACAGCATATCAAGATATGAATAAAATGGCCTTGTGCAATACGCACAAGGCCATTTTCAATAGTTTTTAATAATTAGCAGCCGTATCCACCATAGCCGCCGCCATATCCACCATAACCGCCGTAACCACAACCACCGCCACCGCCGAAGCAGCTAGCACCGATAATGATTAATAAAATAAACAATACGATTAGAAGCGCAAAACCGCCTCCGCAGCCACGTCTACGGTCGCAATCATCATGTCTGTGTTCACACTTTTCGCTCATTACTCTATTCCTCCTTTAGTATCATTCACAACAAGTTCGCCTTGCTCTAAATGAGGGGATTCCATTTATATTATGTTTTCAGGGCGAATCGGAAGCTTGGCTTACCTAAAAACGGGCTTGTTTTTGGAAATGGCTTCATTAAAAAAGATACCTGTTAAGGTATCTTCTAAAAAAATATGCAGCAAAAGGACAAAACCGAATACGGTTATGAACATTGCTTTTTCTATTATTATGTACAGAGATAATAAATTTATTTAACAAACGCCAGTCATGTTATTCAACAATCAAGCACGAGTGTTGAATAACACAGATAGAAGATGACTAAACCTTTTATAAAAACCAAACTTAAATCTGCTATAGAAGAAACCATTTGAATCAAAGATTTTTCAAAATGGTTTCTTTTTATTTATAGTAAAGCATGAATATTTGAAGTGTTTTTAATCGAAATTTATTTCAAACCTACAGGATACCGTTATAGAAGATTACGTTACAATAATTATAATTTCTTTATAAATTAAAAGAGAAAATAAAGACTTGAAGTTGACGTTAGATCATTTTATTTCAAAAGAACCTCTATTCCTGAACCGTCACAATAACCCCGTCCATATTATTCCCCGAAATTTCATACTGCTTATTCACCGGAACATTCACTTTCATATCCCCTGAAACTTTATAATAAGAAACCGTATATTTCTTCCCTTCAACATCAGTCGAAATTTCTTTTTTCTCTTTTAAGAAGTCCAAATATTCTTCTAATGTAATTTTCTTTTTTTGCATAATTGCGCTATGAGGTAAACCGACATAACGTATATGCCACGGCTCATATTGAATACCCGTAATGTTACTTTTATTTTTCGGATAACGTAAAACAAATCCGTATTTCCATACGTTATCTTCAATCCATTTTCCTTCAGGAGCTTTCTCCATTTTCTTTTGCGTTGATCCAACGTCCAGTGATAATCCTAAATTATGCTCACTATATCCTGCTGGGAGTGCATAATCGGATCCCATTTCTTTATATAATTTACTTTGTTCTTTAAAATCTCGATACCCGCTACTCATTAAGAAATGCTGTACTCCATCTTTCCCAGCTGCATCGACAACGTTCAAAAACTTTTTTACAACATCCTTTGATAAGCAAAGGTTTCTATCAAATATTACATAGCCTCTTACTAATTCACTATTATGATTTACATTTATAATATCAGACCTAATACTATCTTTTTTTACTGGGTAATCTTTGTTAACTAATAATAGATCTCCCTTATAAATTTCTTCTTTTGTAATCTCTACCTTTTCCATATTTGCAGCCTTTACCGTACTATCCTTCCCTCCGATTTTCACATCAATTTCCTTTTGAAATAACGGTGATATATAAAAGCCTACACATACTGTGCACACTATAAAAAGAAAAATAAATACCCACTTTTTCATTTCTAGTTCCTCCTTAACGTAACTTACGTATAGAATAAAAAAAACTATTAAAATAAAAAGTGGGGTAAAGTTTAAATTTTTATTAAATTGCCTGGTTCTCTTCTTTTGGCAATCTCACTTCAAATATCGTTCTAACTACATTACTTTCAGCAGAGATTGTCCCGTTATGTTGCTCAATAATATTTTTAGCGATAAATAGTCCAAGACCTGTTCCGCCCTGCTGCTCCGATCTAGCTTTATCACCTGTATAAAACATATCAAAAAGATACGGTAAATCTTCTTCCGGAATGTTATCTCCGTAATTAACAATTTGTACAACTATCTCTTCATGATCAATATACCCATTCATATCAACAAACTGTCCATCATATCCGTAACGAATCGCATTCGTTAAAAGATTTTCAAATACCCTTGCTAATAATTTCCCATCACCGTTAATCGGTAAATGCGGATTAACATTCAATCTAGCTTCTAAATGATGTTTCTCTAATAGCGGATACAATTCTTCATCTAGCTGTATAAGCAGCTCACTTATATCAATTGGCTTTTTATTTAGTTGTAACATGCCATAGTTCATACGTGTAATTTCAAATAGCTCATCAATTAAGCTTTCAAGCCTTTGCGATTTCGTAAAAGCAATCGTGGAAAAATGTTTAATTTGTTCTTTTGTTAAATTTTCATCTTTAAGAATTAAATCTAAATATCCTAACACAGATGTTAATGGAGTTCTTAAATCATGAGCTAAATTCACAACGAGCTGATCCTTACTACTTTCAGCAAAATCTCCTCGTTCTACCGCTTCTTTTAATTTTTCACTCGCTACATTAATTTCGCGTGCGATATATCCAAACTCATCATTGGATGAAACGCGAACTTCATTTGTAAAATCACCATTCGCAAGATGATGAATCCCATTAGAAATCTCATCAAAATATTTTAAATACGGTCTAGTAAGGAAGAAGAAAAACATAATGGACAGAGGAATAAATATAATTAAAAAGAAATTAATGTCCCCAATTTGTCTTACCATTGAACGAAATTGAGCTAAAGGATCCTCATAACGGACTACTGATTTATAGTAAAGCCGTAATCCTTCATAAATCATATACGTTACGCCACCAGCTAATATCATACTTAACGCAAATAGCATAACCATCTTCGAGCGAAAGCTTCTCATCTTTTTAGCCATTGAAAGTATACCCTACTCCCCACACTGTTTTTATTAACTTATGCTTTCTTTTATCTTCCCCAAGCTTCTTCCGCAACGTACGAATGTGTACCATCACTGTATTCCCACCTTCGTAATAATCATCCGCCCATACGTGCTGAAAGATATTTTCCACACTGTACACCTTCTTCGGATGACTCGCTAATAAATATAAAATATCAAACTCTTTTGGGGTTAATTCAATTTGCTCACTATACACATCTACCGTTCGGCGCTCAGGATCAATAGCAACTCCGCCAATTTCCAAAGCAGATTTACTCTCTTCTACTTTTGGCTGATTTAACGTAAGAAATCTACGTAGTTGTGCATTTACACGTGCAACTAATTCAATCGGTGTGAAAGGCTTCGTCATATAATCATCCGCACCTAGTACAAGACCTGTCACCTTATCAAAGTCAGATGTTTTCGCGCTTAAGAAAATGATCGGCATATGATATTTGGTGCGAATCTGTTTCGTCACTTCATATCCGTCCATTTTCGGCATCATAATATCTAAAACTACTAAGTCGATTGGCTGAGACTTAATCACTCGAATCGCTTCTTCTCCATCAGCCGCTTTCACAACATGATAACCTTCTTTTTCTAAATGTATCTCAATTAAATCAGCAATTTCTGCCTCATCATCAGCTATCAAAATTGAAATGCGCTTCATTTTACTCCCCCTACTTCATTCTGTTTTCATACGCTCGATTTTAAACTAGTCTATCCAATTTGTACAATAAGAAAAGGTTACTCATGAGAGTAACCTTTTCTTATAAAATTATCTCGACTTACCGGTACTAAGTGACAAACTTATCTCTCAAACACAATCCGCTGCTTCGTTATTTCCGTCAGCCTTCCGCGATCGACTTCATACTCAGTATCAATGCTTTGCGGCACAATTACTCTCCCGCCCTTAAGCGTCACTTCCGGCGAAATAATATCCTTCTCCCAATGTCTACTGGAAGCAGATATATCCCCTGGAATCGTAAAGTTAGGTAATGAAGCAAACGCAACGTTTTGCGCTCGTGAAATCCCCATCTCTACCATACCGCCGCACCAAACTGGTATGTTATGTTCCATACAATAATTATGAATTTGAACCGACTCGGTTAATCCGCCCACTCGTCCTGGCTTAATATTCACGATTTGGCAACTACCAAGTGTAATCGCAACGCGCGCATCTTCTAGACTATGAATGCTTTCGTCTAAACAAATCGGCGTTTCAATTCTCTTTTGCAGCTGTGCATGATCAAGAAAATCGTAATCCGCTAGCGGTTGTTCAATCATCATCAATTGAAATTCATCTAGTCGTTTCAACTTCTCTACATCCGCTAATGTATAAGCTGAATTTGCATCAGCCATTAGCGGAATATGCGGAAACTCTTTACGAATTTCTTTCAATAACTCATAGTCATGCTCTGGCTTTATTTTCACCTTGAAACGCTCGTATCCTTCTTCCGCATACTTCTCGATTTGTTTTAACATAGTGGGAATCGTATTGATCCCAATCACCACACCGACTTCAATTTCAGACTTCGTTCCGCCCAGTAATGTCGCAAGCGATTTCTTTTGACGCTTCGCATATAAATCCCAAACAGCTCCTTCAATTCCCGCCTTTGCCATTCGGTTTCTCTTTATATGCTGGAACAAACTCGGTACTTCATTCGGATGTGAAATTTCAGCTTTCAATAAATCTGGTAATAGAAAATCTTGTAGTACATGCAGCGCGGTCTTCACCGTTTCTTCCGTATACCACGGTTCAGAAAACGCGACGACTTCCCCAAATCCAATGTACCCATCCGTATCTTCTAATTCAATGACGATACTCTCACGCTTTTCGTAAGTCCCATAACTTGCCGCAAACGGGATTACGAGTGGCATTTCCGTTAGATAAAGTGTCGCTTTTTTTATCTCCACTTACATCTCCTCCAGTAATTGTCTTAACTCTCGTCTTAACAATTTTTTCGAAGCATTTCGTGGTAATTCCTCTAAGAAGCAAGCTTTCTTCGGCACTTTATATTTCGCTAATTTCGCTTCGCAAAAATGAAGAATTTCTTCTTCTGTTACCGCCCCGCTTTTCACAACAAAAGCAGCAGGTACTTGTCCCCATTTATCATCAGCCATACCAACAACACCAGCTTCCGCTACCGCTGGATGAGAGAGCAACACTTCTTCAATTTGAGCCGGATATATATTCTCTCCGCCAGAAATAATTAAATCACTGCGGCGATCTAATACGTATAAAAATCCTTCTTCATCTAAATAACCGAGGTCACCAGTATGAAGCCATCCGTTTTGAATTGTCTCACGCGTCGCATCTTCACGGTTAAAATAGCCGTCCGTTACGTTTGGTCCTTTTACAACAATTTCGCCTTCCGTACGTGGCGGTACTACTACTCCATCTTTTTCAATCCGTAGTTGGCACTGGAATAGTGGCTTCCCAGCTGATCCTACTTTCGTTAACATGTAATCTGCTGATAACGTACAAATTTGCGACGATGTTTCTGTCATACCGTACGTTTGATACACGGGAATTCCTTTTTCTACACATGTTTCTAATAATGGTTTCGGCGCTGGTCCTCCGCCAAGTAACATGCAGCGTAAAGAAGATGGATATGTTCCTTCTCCAAGTCGGTCTAAAAGATCTGTTAGCATTTTAGAAACGACAGAAATAATCGTAACACCCCTCGTTTGAAGTGCTTTATGAATAAAATTCGCATCATATTTCGGAACGAGTAAAATACGCATACCGTACATAATATTTTTCATTAAAAGAGATAACCCGCCAACATGGAACATCGGCATACAAGCTAACCAGCAATCATCATCACGAAGCCCTAAATTAAGCGAAGAACCGACTGCGCTCGCCCAATGATTGCCGTACGTTAAAATAACTCCTTTCGGTTTCCCTGTCGTTCCTGACGTATAAATAATTGTCATCGCTTCTTCTAAAGAGAATTCTTCTTGTATAGATGCTTCCGCCTTCGGTCCATTCATCACTTCGGCGAATGAATAAACGGGAACATCCTCAGCATCAAAATCTTGATCCGTCACTAAACAAACAACTTCCGCATCATCCATTTGCCAAAGTAGCTCTTCTCTTGAAAGACGCGTATTTAAAAGAACAGCTACTGCACCTACGTAAGATAGGGCGTGAATAACTGTAATCATCTCCATACCATTTTTCATCAGAACAGCCACCTTTTGCGCTCGCTTTACTCCAACATGCGGGAGGTATTCACAAACAGATACTACTTTTTCATGCAGCTGCATAAAAGTAACTTTCTCTTCCTCTATTTCAATTGCAGTGCGATCTGGTGTCAAAAATGCACGTTGCATTAACCAATTAGGCATTGTCTCCATCATTCATTCTCCTTTCATGAAAGAAAGAGACTTGATATGACATCAAGTCTCTTAGTTGTTTTGTTTCCGGTTTTGATCGTCGGTTACGTCTCACTTTATGGGCGAGCCGCTTCCGCTTTTGAAACATCTAGCTACAGCGGCTAGAACAGTCGGTCGTTTCACGCCTTCCTACGAGGCAAAAAGCGCCTCTACGTCAGGAGTTCCAACGCCCTCTTGTTCTAAGCGAGCCGCTTCTGCTTTTGGTTTGATCAAGGGAAACGAGGGAATTGACCGAAGTCCGGAGTGCGTTTTTCTTTGAACGCGTCGCGACCTTCTTTTGCTTCGTCAGTTGTGTAGTACAATAACGTTGCATCTCCAGCTAGTTGTTGAATACCAGCTAGACCGTCTGTGTCTGCGTTGAATGCAGCTTTTAAGAAACGAAGTGCCATTGGGCTGTTTGCTAAGATTTCTTGTGCCCATTGTACTGTTTCTGCTTCAAGCTCTTCTAATGGTACTACTGTGTTTACTAAGCCCATATCAAGCGCTTCCCCCGCGCTGTATTGACGGCATAGGTACCAAATTTCGCGAGCTTTCTTGTGGCCTACCATACGAGCTAAGTAACCAGCTCCGTATCCACCGTCAAAGCTTCCTACTTTAGGACCTGTTTGTCCGAATACAGCGTTGTCTGCAGCAATTGTTAAGTCACATACGATATGAAGTACGTGTCCTCCACCAATTGCATAACCTGCTACCATTGCGATAACTGGTTTAGGAATTGCGCGAATTAGACGTTGTAAGTCTAATACGTTTAGACGTGGGATTTGGTCATCACCTACATATCCACCATGACCGCGAACTTTTTGGTCGCCGCCAGAACAGAATGCACGTCCACCTTCACCTGTTAAAATGATAACGCCAACATTTGCATCATCACGAGCATGTGCAAAAGCATTGATTAACTCCATTACCGTTTTTGGACGGAATGCGTTATGTACTTCAGGGCGGTTAATCGAAATCTTTGCGATACCATTGTATGTTGAATAAATAATATCTTCGTAATTGCCTTCTGTTACCCATTCAATAGCCATTACTATTACCTCCTTGTATATTTCTGATCTCCTCTATAAGTTTGGCTTCCTTCTTAGATGAAAAAAGCATCACTGCATAGTTTTTAGAAATCCCTTTACTATTGTATCAAACTTTTCCGGTTGTTCCACATGAATTGCATGGCCAGCACCATCAATTTTGACAAATTTCGCGTGAGAGACGCATTTTTCGATGTTTTTTAATATGTGAAAGAACTTTTCATCGTATTCCCCGTTCATTAAAAGAACAGGCATATGAAACTGTTCTAACTTATGCCACCATGAAGGCTGGGCCCCTGTTCCCATGCCGCGCAAGCTATTCGCAAGCCCTTTTGGTTTGTTAGCAAGTCGTTCTTTTCGCACCGCTTCTTGCACGTTTTGTGCTAAACATTTTTGCGTTTCAAACAGCGGAATGTTTTCCCACATAGAAACAAAACTTTCTATGCCTTCTCGCTCGATTTTGTCGGCAAGTCGCTCATCTTTTCCCAGGCGTTCTTTTCTATCCTCTTCACTTTCAAGGCCAGCTGTACAATTTTCTAATAAAAGAGAATGTACATACTCTGGATATAGGCATGCCATCGTAATCGCCAATCTCCCCCCCATCGAATAGCCAAGTATATGCGCTTTTTCAATATGAAGGTAATCTAGTAGTTCTTTCATTTGTAGCGCTACATTTCGGATATCATAATGCGTTACATCTTCAGGGCTTTCGGTCTTTCCGTGCCCAACAAGATCTACTACAATCACTTGAAACTCTTCGCTCCATGAAGGGATAAAAGAACGCCACGTTTCCATGCTTCCCGTAAAACCATGAAGAAGTAGAAGTGGTTCCCCGCTTCCGACTACTTCATATTCATACGATACACCTTGCAGCGTTACTTTCATTTTGATTCACCTTGCAAAGATGTAGTAATTACATCCATCGTTTTTGCCCATAATTTACGGTGCAAGGTTAAGTTTTCATCACGGTTCGTACAAATTTCCACAACGTGTAAACCTTCCGCCCTTGTTCCTTTTTGTACTTCTTCTCGGAAGTTTTTCCAACCATTTACACGGCTAAATGAACCGCCGTACATTTTGACAACATGCTCATAATCAAGCCCAATTGGAGTTCCAAATAATGATTCGAAGTGTTCCTTTTTCTCATACTGTGGTAAGAATGAGAAAATACCACCGCCATCATTATTTACAACGACAATTGTTATGTTTAATTCACGCAATTTCGCTGCTAACAGTCCATTTAAATCGTGATAAAACGATAAATCACCAATGACTAATACGAGCGGATCGCAAATAACGCTCGCTCCTAAAGCTGTCGAAATGATTCCATCAATACCATTTACACCGCGGTTCGCCATAACTTGTATGTTTTTATCTGATGTGAAGAAAAATGAATCTGTATCGCGAATTGGCATACTATTACTCGCAAATAACGTTGCCCCTTCTGGTAATACACGAACAATATCCGTAATGACTTTTCCTTCAAATGCAGTTTCATATCCTTCTATTTCAAGGAGTGTTTCCTTTGTTTTTTCGTTTATATGTTGCCACATTCCGAACCAATCATTCTTTTTCACAACCGGCATTTTTTCTATTACTGCCTTGCAAAATTCAATATCACCCGCGTGTACAACTTCTGTCGCCACAAGAGCTGGATCTCTCCATTGTCCTGAATCATCTACAACGATATGAACAGCTTTCGTTTGTTTTTTTACAAACTGCGTTAATGCCTTAGAAACAGGCATACCACCAAAGCGAATAATAACTTCTGGCTTCCACGTTTCCTTTAACAGCTCATTTCGTAAAAATGTATCGTAACAGTCGATCACCATCGTTTTATCGTGGTATCCGCTACGAATATTAGAAAGTGGATCCGCTAATATTGGATATCCAGTTTTTTCAGCTAGTTCCGCCGCCGATGCAGCTAGTTCCGAATGACTATCATCTCCACAAATAATAAGCCCCTTTTCCATATGTGAAAGGCGCCCTACAAGAGAATCTACATATTCGCTCGGCATCACCGCGTTCCCTTGCTGAACTACTCCTGTATATTCACCACGTCCTTTATCCCATAAGCTTTCTAATGAGAAATCCGGGATAAGCGGTTCGCGAACTGGAAAATTGAGATGAACAGGTCCTCGCGGTGCTAAACAAGCATTTGCTATCGTGCGCTGCGTCGTCATACGAGCGTAATGATACATCGCTTCACTTGCTTCTGGAAGTGCCATCTCTGTAAATTCCTTCACAAAAGTACCGTATAAATTAAATTGATTCATCGCTTGCGGTGCACCCACACCTCTTAATTCGTGCGGTCTATCTGCTGTTAATACGACAAGCGGCACCCGTGCATGAAACGCTTCACATACAGCAGGATAATAGTTCGCTGCTGCTGTTCCTGATGTACATAATAATGCTACTGGACGCTTCTTCGCTTTCGCGATACCAAGCGCAAAAAATCCTGCCGATCTTTCGTCTACATGTAAATATGTGTTCATTCCTTCGTGTTGTTCCATTAGTAAAGCAAGCGGCGTTGACCGTGAGCCTGGACTAATGACAACATCACATACATCTAGACGCGTCAGTTCATCCACGAACGCGCCTAAATAATATGATAATGCTTCTATATGATTATTCATTTCATTAATTCCTCCAAAGCACCGAGCATCGGTCTAAACTTCAAACTTGTTTCTTCATATTCAAGCTGCGGTACTGAATCAATTACAATCCCACAACCGGCAAATAAGGATGCTTTCTCGCCACTTAATAAACCGCAGCGCAGTGCAACCGCAAATTCACCATTTCCTTCATCATCTATCCACCCAATTGGCGCACCGTACAATCCTCTGTCTAACAATTCCACATCACGAATCAATTTCATTGCTTCCAAACGAGGTGTCCCGCCAAGAGCTGGTGTTGGATGCAGTTCTTCTACCATCGTTAACAGACTCGCATCACCTTTTGCTTCAACGGGCGTATATAAATGAATTAAGTTTCTTGTTGTTAATAACCCTGGACTTTCCGGAATATTAACGGATTCACAGTGCTCATTTAATACCGACCTGATCATATTCACTACATAACCGTGTTCAGCTAAATTCTTTTCATCATGAAGAAGCGTATTACCATTTTGTTTACTTTCTTCTATAGAATGACCATGACCGATTGAACCAGCAAGACACATCGAAGTAAACTTCTCATCTTCTTTGCGAATTAATCTCTCCGGCGTCGCTCCTAAGAAGCATGCTCCTTTATAATCAAAAGAAAATACGTAACAATCCGGTTGCCCAATACGAAGCGCTTCTAAAACAAGAGCAGAATCAATATGATGATTCGTCTCTAATTTTAACTCCCTCGCTAATACAACCTTCTGCACGTTCCCTTGCTTCATCTCATCTTGCACTTTCTCTATTGCCTTCATCCAGCCCTTCGGATCAACTTCTACTTTAGAAGTAACAATTAATTTCGATCCTTCTAGCGCACATTTACTCTCCCCAAAAATTTTCTCTTCTAAAGAAATCATTTCGTTATAAAGAGTATCTGCACAATCTGTTGCTGAAACGAATGTATTCATCGTTAACCATGCTTTTTCATTTTTTACAGTTAATAAAAATGCTGGTAGTGAAAATGTCGTGTCTTTAAATTCTTTCCATAAGTCCGTTTTCTCTTTTTCTGGATCAAATGAAAATCCACCAAATAAAAGAGGACCGGTGCCAAATTCATATTCTTCTCTTTGTACAATTGCATGCTCTTTTACTTTCTCCCACTCATCATGAGCAGTTTGAAAGCGCTTATGAGAAGAATTTGCTATAGTGAAAACAGAGCCAATTCCTGCAAATATTACATGCTGAGCTGGGTCTGCAAAATAACATCTATTTTCGAATGAAATCCTTTTTCCTGCTGCATAAAACAGAAGTGGATCCACCCAGTCTATTTGTTTTACAAAACTAACTAATGTTTTTCCATTCGTTACACTCTTAATGGCTGCACTAAGAACTTCTTGCAAGCCTTTTTGTTTCGTTTGAATCACAATTGTCTCCCCCCTATGGGCGAAAAATAGTCATAATTACGCTTGATTTTAAGATACACCTCAAACGAAAGGCCTGTCAACGTTTAGCATTTCTGAGAAATTCACCTTCTCTTCCTAGAAAATAAACGTTGACACTAAATGATGCTTTTTCTACACTTAATTGTGTACAATATGTGACTTAAGGAGGATTCAACATGGAAATGAACGTCGAAACGAATTCCTCTCCTACGGCGCCAAAGCCAAATAAACAAACAGGCTGGCGCATTTGGTGGAGTTTACTACGTCCCCATACATTAACAGCAGCTTTCGTTCCTGTTTTCATCGGAACAGCATATGCGATGCAGGTCGGAGGTATAAATCAAATACATCTCCCTCTTTTCCTTATGATGCTTCTTGCTTGCCTTCTCATTCAAGCAGCAACGAACATGTTTAATGAATACTTTGATTATAAAAGAGGACTCGATCACGAAGGTTCAGTGGGTATCGGCGGCGCTATCGTTCGCGATGGCATTCAGCCAAAAACAGTACTGAACTTAGCATTTGGATTTTTCGGCATCGCAATACTATTAGGTGTTTATATTTGCATGAACTCTAGCTGGTGGCTTGCTGCAATCGGTCTTGTTTGTATGGCCGTTGCTTACCTTTATACAGGTGGGCCAATTCCAATTGCGTATACACCATTTGGAGAGTTAACAGCAGGATTATTTATGGGCGTCATCATTATTGGTATTTCATTCTTTATCCAAACTGGAACAGTAACATCTGAAGTCATTTTACTATCTATCCCAAGTTCCATTTTAATTGGTGCAATTTTACTATCTAACAACATTCGTGATTTAGATGGCGACAAGGAAAATGGTCGTAAAACGTTAGCAATTCTCGTTGGACGCGAAAAAGCCGTTGGTGTTCTCGCTTCTATGTTCATTGTTGCTTACATTTGGACAATTGCTTTAATTATCGTGAACATCGTATCACCATGGATGCTTATCGTATTTTTAAGTGCACCGAAAGCATTTAAAGCGACAAAAGGTTTCATCGGCAAAAGCATTCCAATGGAAATGGTACCTGCAATGATTGCGACAGCAAAAACAAATACAATCTTCGGTTTCCTAATGGGAATCGGATTACTACTTGGATATTTCCTATAAAAAAGAGCTGCTGATGCAGCTCTTTTTTCATATATCAACTTCTAAGCTGAAATTCACCTCATAATTCCCACCACCAACGCTCATACTATGTAAAGAAACTGAATTGTAGGAAGGTGGACGACTATGTTAACTCCACAACAAATAAATCAATTTAAATCCACTTTAGAAAAACAAAAACAAGAACTGGAACAAACGATACAAACTCACGAAAATGAAGATCGTGCATCTGAACGCGATTCCGTTGGAGAATTATCTAGCTATGATAACCATCCTGCCGATATGGCAACAGAATTATATGAACGTGAAAAAGATTTCGGACTCATCGAACTTTGGCATAAACAGCTAGAAGATACAATGCACGCTCTACAAAAAATAGAAGCGGGCACATATGGAATTTGTGAAGTATCCGGTGAGGAAATTCCGTTTGAAAGATTAGAAGCGCTGCCAACTGCTACAACATGCATCCAGCACGCTACAAATAAGTTAAATATGACGACGCGGCCTGTTGAAGAGGAAGTACTAGCTCCTTCTTTCCACAAGCATGATGAAGACCATTCTGTTGAATATGACGCGGAAGATGCGTGGCAAGATGTCGCAAATTACGGTACGTCAGAAACACCGTCTGATTTAGAAAGACAGGACTCAAAAAACTATAATGGAATGTACGTAAATAGTGAGGAAAATGTTGGTTATGTAGAGGATTTTGAAAACTTTATCGGAACAGATATGCATGGAAAAAATCTGCAAGTTTTTGCAACAGAAGAACATGAAGAATATGAACAAATGCTCGACGACTTTGAAAAACGTACCTTTAAAGGCGAATTATCTTCAAATGAATCTAGTTCCAAAGAATAAAAAAAGCATTCCGAAATTCGGAATGCTTTTTATCATCAGCTAATTAGTTTTTTGTAACGTTAGCTGCTTGTGGTCCGCGGTTGCCTTCAACGATTTCGAAAGAAACTTCTTGACCTTCTTCTAAAGTTTTGAAACCTTCACCTTGGATAGCTGAGAAGTGAACGAATACATCGTCTCCACCTTCAACTTCGATGAAACCGAAACCTTTTTCGCCGTTAAACCATTTAACTTTACCTGTTTGCATGTCATGTACCTCCTAAATAAAAATGAAACTATGAATCCACATGAAAAGGTGGATATAAAGGACATGAATGCATAACAAGCGTAAAGCCTAATAATTCCACGCGCTTTATTTCCGTACCACATTATGTAGCTCAATAGTGACTTCACTATATCACGCTATATCGAATACGTCAAATGAGAACACTTTCATTTTATCATTTTTTTATAATTTTAATATAATGTTGAATTTCCATCTTCATATTTTATTTAAAAATTACCAAAACTAAAGTATTCTAATCCTATTAAATTCTGTACAATATAAGTATCTATTACATATGAGGTGAAAAAAATGAAGGCACATGAAATCGAATATAAGTTATATGGCGATGATATGCAGTTCGTTGAAATTGAATTAGATCCGGAAGAAAGCGTTATTGCAGAAGCTGGCGCAATGATGATGATGGAAGATCATATCGAAATGGAAACGATCTTCGGAGACGGTTCTGGACCATCTGGCGGTTTATTCGGTAAACTAATGGGAGCTGGTAAACGTCTCGTTACAGGTGAAAGTATGTTTATGACTGTATTTACAAATACAGGTCACGGCAAACGCCACGTATCATTTGCTGCTCCTTATCCTGGTAAAATTGTTCCTGTAGATTTAACAGAGTATCAAGGAAAAGTAGTCTGCCAAAAAGATGCATTTCTTTGTGCCGCAAAAGGTGTTTCTATCGGAATCGAGTTTACGAAAAAAATAGGATCTGGTTTCTTCGGTGGTGAAGGTTTCATTATGCAGAAACTTGAAGGTGATGGTCTTGCTTTCATGCACGCAGGCGGAACTGTATATAAGCGTGAATTAAAACATGGCGAAAAGCTTCGCATTGATACAGGTTGTCTCGTTGCTATGACAAAAGATGTTAACTACGATATTCAATTCGTTGGAAAAGTAAAAACAGCTCTATTTGGCGGCGAAGGCTTATTCTTCGCTACATTAGAAGGGCCTGGAACAGTTTGGATTCAGTCCTTAACACTTAGTCGCTTAGCAGCACGCCTTACTAGCCCTGCAGCGCAAAGCAGCGGTGAAGGCAGTGTATTAGGTGGACTTGGTCGTTTATTAGATGGAAAAGAGTAAATAGTGCCCTTATAGGTGCATGGTCATCGACTAATAAAATAATAAAATGAAAACACCCTTGCTTGCAGTAATGCAGTGAAAGGGTGTTTTCATTTACGTCTACAAACAACAAAGTGCATACTCAATAAAAGAGCCCCTTCTTAACAAATTTATTGCATTAATAAAGTAATAAGGTTTACTTCAGTAAAATAAGGTATATTATATTTGTTGAATCGATTCTCTTTAAAGACAAGAAAAGTAGGTGAACAAAGTGGGAAAATATCAATTAGATTACAAAAGTCAGGTAGCTGTGGCAAAGTTTCATGAAAAGCAGAAGCCTGCCAAATTTGATAAAAAGCAGCAACTTGAAAACTTGCGTGCGGAGTATTTGAAAAAGAAGCAAAAACAAACGGATAAATAATGTGTTATGTTCCCCTGAATTTTCTGTATATAAAGCAAACAAACACAAGAAAATAGGTAAGTCATTCATCGTTCAAATATATACAGGCTATTTTTTCAAATCTCTTACTTATGCAACTAACGCATGCGCTAGTTCATTAAGAATAACGAAAAAAGTCGATTCCTTGAGATGGAAATCGGCTTTTTTTAATAAGTGCAAGACTTACAAGCCCAGCAGCGCAAAGCCCTAGTGAAAGCAGCGTTTTAGGTAGACTTGGTCATTTATTAGATGGAAAAGAGTAAACAGTGCCCTTATCGGGCGCTGTTTTATTTTGACATTATTCGTCGATAAGTCGATATAATTTCATCCACTGATTTAGATAAGCGATACAAACTATTTCCCCCCTCCAAAAGAATGAATCAAGTCCCTCACTGCATATATTGAACTATACCTTTTCATAAGGAGGGCTTCCTTGATGCGTACTCCTTTATCCTTTGATAAAGACACTGCCATATTGTTAGCTTCTTGTTGCGAGTTAACGTATGAACAATATAAACAAAATGGGATTTTCGAAATACCTGATGGGTTCCAATATGTACAAGGGTTTCAAGGAAAGGCCATTCAAACGACAGAATGGTTCGGATTTATATTAGAATCTGAGGATACGATTATTGTAGCATTTCGGGGTACACAAACAGATACAGACTGGATCATCGATTCACTCGTCAATCAAAGGCCTTATCCGTACACTTTAAATAGTGGGAATGTCCATAACGGCTTTCTTTCTATTTATGAGTCTTGCCGTGATTCTATTATGGATATGCTCGTATCATTACCCGCTCATAAAAAACTTCTTGCAACAGGTCATAGCTTAGGCGGCGCGCTCGCTACGCTACATATACTTGATGCACGTATAAACACCGCCTTCGCACAATACGGTCTTTATACATTTGCCTCTCCAAAAGTTGGAGATATTGCATTTCGCAACTATTATAAACTACAAGTAGCAAGTAGCTTTCGCTTCGTTAATTTATTTGATGTCGTTCCTCTTCTTCCTCCGAGAAATGTCAATTTTAACGATCAAAACTGGGAATATGCACATGTTCATCACAACATGACATTTACAAAAAATACAAAATCCATTACGAATAATCATTCTATTACAACATACAAAACATGTCTGACTTCTCATTTTTAAACAGTAAACAATTGGAAATCAAATATTCTCATACTATAATAATATACGAAGTTATTTTTTGGATGAGGGGACCTTACATGCTAAAATTTCTCTTTGCACTTTTTCTTATTGCACTTTTTACGGTTACAGGTTTCTTTACATTTTCATACTTTGCGACAGGAGAATACGGCGGAACAGGTATAATGTATACCGCGATTCCATTTCTTTCTTGAGCAAAATAAGTAAAACGAGCTTAAACTCTTTAAGCTCGTTTTACTTTTCTAAGCGATTGTATTCCCGCTTTAAAAGTGAATACACTTTGTCTCAATGTAACTTCAATATAATGAGTAAAAGTCCCTTCAAAAGGGACTTTCACTTAATACTGTTTAACTGTATTACCAATACCCCAAATTTCATTACTATACTGCAAAATCGTTCGATCGCTCGCAAAATGACCCGATTGTGCAATATTTAAAATCGACATTTCTAACCACTTTGTTTGGTTTTGATAAGCTCTGCCAACAGCTTCTTGCCTTTCCGCATATGGACCAAAATCTCGCAGAACGAAATATTCATCGTTTTGAATAACGAGAGAATCGTAAATCGCTTCAAATTCAGCTCCCGACTGTGCAAAGAACCCATTCGTCAACTGATCGACTACTTTTTTCATGTGCATATTGTGGTGATAATAATCACTTGCACGATATCCACCATTTTGATAGTAATGTAGAACCTCTTCCGCTGTTAAACCGAAAATGAAACAACCATCGTCACCGACACGGTCTTTTATTTCAATATTAGCCCCGTCTAACGTCCCGATTGTAATCGCACCATTCATCATAAATTTCATGTTCCCTGTTCCGGATGCTTCCTTGCTCGCAGTTGAAATTTGTTCACTTACATCAGCCGCTGGGAATATATCTTCCGCTACAGAAACTCGGTAGTTTTCTAGAAAGATAACTTTCATAAATTGACTTACATACGGATCGTTATTTACTTTTCTTGCAAGTTCATTGATTAATTTAATGATTTTCTTCGCATAATAATAGCCAGGTGATGCTTTTGCTCCAAAAATAAAGGTACGCGGATAAAATGAAAAACTAGTATCCTCTTTCAAACGGTTATACAAATATAAAATATGGAGAACATTTAATAATTGTCGTTTATAGGCATGTAGTCTTTTCACTTGCACATCAAAAATAGAATTTGGATCAATCGTAATCCCCATTTTATTATGAATACGCTCTGCTAAAATCTCCTTACGCTCTTGCTTTACTCCTGCAAGCTTCTCTTGAAAACTAGCATCGTATTGAAACATTTGCAGCGCTTGAAGCTTAATCGGTTCTTTCTTCCACTCTGTTCCAATTGCCTCTGAAATGAGATTTGTTAGCTGTGGATTTGCTTTCATAAGCCAGCGCCTATGGGCGATTCCATTCGTTTTATTATTAAACTTATCTGGATAAAATTCATAAAACAATCGCATTTCACGCTGCTTCAAAATTTCCGTATGAATTTTCGCGACACCGTTTACGCTATGACTTCCGACAATTGCTAAATGAGCCATTTTCACCAGATCATGTGCAATAATCGCCATGTCCTCAATGCGATGCCATTCATAAGGATAACGCTCCCAAAGTTCGTGACAGAAACGTTCATTAATCTCTTCAATAATCATATATATTCTCGGTAATAACGGTTTAAAAATGTGAATTGGCCATTTCTCAAGCGCTTCTGATAACGTCGTATGATTCGTATAAGAAATCGTCTGCGTCGTTATGTGCCAAGCTTCTTCCCATGCTAGTTTTTCCTCGTCTAATAAAATACGCAGCAATTCTGGAATCGCTAAAACGGGATGTGTATCGTTAATATGAATCGCAATCTTTTCATGTAATTGACGAAGGTTACCGTATCTTTCTCTATGCATACGAACGATATTTTGCAAACTTGCTGATACGAGGAAGTACTGTTGCTTTAAACGAAGTATTTTCCCCTCATCATGCGTATCATCTGGATATAAAAACTCCGATACAGCTTCTGTTTCACGCTTATATTTCAAAATGTCTTTGCAGTTTTGCGGAAATGGAACTGGTTCAGCATTCCAAAGTTTAAGTGTATTTACAGTACTTGTCTCATAACCTACTACTGGAACATCATATGGCACGGCCATAATCACTTCTGCATTCGTATGCCTGAACTCTAAACGCCCATCAATTTCTTGCGGTTCAACACTGCCGAAATAACTGACTTCTACAGCTTGATCATGTCTTCTTACTTCCCATACGTTTTCATGAAGCAGCCACTGTTCTGGGAATTCAACTTGGTAACCATCCACAATTTTTTGATCAAACAATCCATGTTTGTAACGAATTCCACAGCCATGCCCTGGTAAGTTTAAAGAAGCGAGTGAATCAAGGAAACAGGCTGCTAATCGTCCAAGTCCACCATTCCCAAGACCTGCATCTGCTTCCACCTCTTCTAACTCGTGCAAAGATATCCCAAGCTCAGACAGTCCCTGCTCACATACATCTCTGATACCTAAATTTAATATGTTACTTCCAAGCAAACGCCCAAGTAAAAACTCAATGGATAAGTAATACATTTGCTTTTGCTCTCCAGACCGATAACTTTCATTCGTTGCAATCCATTGACTATTCATATACTCACGTACCATATGCCCGAGCGTATTATATTGATCACGAGTTGTAGAGTCTTTAAAACTTTTCCCGCACATCGTCTCTAACTTTTCTAGAAAAGCTGATTTGAAACTTTCAACATGAGTAAACATTTTTTCACCACCTACATGTTATTCCATGAGACTTTTATACAATTTCTTATAGGCAAGAGCTGATTTCTCCCAGCTATAATCTTCAGTCATCGCTTGCTTTACAAGCTGTTCCCACACTAGTTTATCGTGATAAAACTCAAGTGCACGGCGGACTGTATACAACATGTCATGTGCATTAAAGTTTGTGAAACTAAAGCCATTTCCTGCTCCTGTTTCTTCATCATAAGATTGTACAGTATCGTTTAATCCCCCTGTTTCTCTTACAATCGGAATCGTACCGTACGCTAATGCAATCAGTTGTCCAAGTCCACACGGTTCAAACAGTGATGGCATCAAAAACAAATCACTTCCCGCATATACTTGGTGAGCTAATTCTTCATTAAATCCGATATAAACTTTTACCTTCCCAGGATACTCATATGCCATCCACTCAAAGAATTGTTCATATTCAGAATCGCCGGATCCTAAAATAATACATTGTACATCTTCCTCCATTATTTCACGGAATACAGTACGTACTAAATCAAGACCTTTTTGCTTCGTTAACCTTGTTACCATTGAAATAATTGGTGTATCCTCTTTTTCTGGCAAACCAAAATAACGCTGCAAGGCGCGTTTATTTTCATTCTTTTCATCTAATGTATCTGCACTATACTGAGCTGTAATATATGAATCCGTTTCTGGATTATATACGCTCGTATCAATGCCATTTACAATGCCGCTAAGCTTATCATTATATTTTCGCAACAATCCATCTAACTTCTCACCAAAAAACTCATATTGAATTTCTTCTTTATATGTTGGGCTAACTGCTGTAATTTGATCAGAAGCGATAATGCCGCCTTTCATAAAGTTTATATTTCCGTAAAACTCAAGCTGCTCACTATGAAAATATTCATCACCAAGCTCTAACAAGTCATACATCACTTCAGGAGGAAATACGCCTTGGAACTGCAAGTTATGAATTGTATATACCGTTTTAATACGCTCATATAACGGGTTATCTTGATACTTTTCACGAAGCAAGAAATTAACCATAGCCGTATGCCAATCATGGCTATGAAGAACATCCACTTCGAAATCAAGATGCGGAATACACTCTAAAACTGCTTTCGAGAAATAAGAAAAACGCTCCCCGTCATCATAATGACCGTACAGAGAGTCCCTCTTAAAATAATATTCATTATCTATTAAGTAATACGTAATTCCGTCTTGTTCGCCTTTTAAAATCCCACAATATTGATTTCTCCAACCAAGAGGAATGTTAATTACTTTATGAAGCGTGCATCCATCTCTTAATTTTTTCGGAATAAGACTATAATTCGGAAGTATAATGCGAACATCCACACCTAATTTTTTTAGCTCTTTTGGGAGCGCACCCGCTACGTCAGCTAATCCTCCAGATTTCACAAACGGTACACATTCTGATACTGCAAATAAAATATTCACTTGTTGTTCCACTGCGCGAAAAGCTTACACTACTTCTCTTGCAGCTTCCTCCCTTCGAGTTTTCATTTAAATTAAAACTTTAATCAGTGGGGGACTCCCCCCACTGATTCTTCAAGAATAACTATTAATCGTACTATTTTGAACGCTTCCTTTTTCTACAACATGCGGCTCATCTGCATTTCCTTTTAACACGACACCGTCACCAATTTTCACGTCTTTATCAATAATAACACCGTCTATTATACAATTATCTCCAATTTGACTCTTTTGCATAATAATGCTATTACGAACAATTGAACCTTTTCCAATTTTAACAGAACGGGAGACAACACTATTTTCTACTTCGCCTTCAATAATACTGCCGTTTGCAATCATTGTGTTTTTCACAACTGCACCCTTCAAGTAACGCGTTGGTGGTTCATCTTTTACTTTCGTAAAGATCGGTGCTTCTTTCTTAAATAATTGCTTCCAAATAGCAGGTTGCAAAATTTCTAAGCTATGTTTATAGTAACTTTCAATTGAGTCAATAATAGCTACATATCCTGTATGCTCATACGTAGCAATATGCAGTGATTCTCCGCGCTTTTCTCTCACTACATCAAATAAACTATATTGCTCCACATCTTTATATGACTCAAATAAATCTAATAATAATTGTTTCTTTAACACGTATGTTTGAAGCGAAACACCATTATGACAAACTTCAGTAATATCAGCTGACGTATGTATATGTCGCTCTAACACCGCTTGGAAGTTTAATGCTGTTACGAGATGGCTATTCGTAATAACAACGTATTCTTCTCTGCTTCTTAGAAAATAATCAATATGTCTTCTAAAATGTGCAAAAGACCCAAACTCATCTTGGTCACATTGGCAGTTTGGTGGGAATAAAAATAGTCCGTCTCTTTTTCTATCTAAATCCCATTGCTTTCCTGAACCGACATGGTCCATTAACGAACGGTTTTTATGACTTGTAAAAACCGCCACACTATGAATATTAGAATTCACCATATTTGAAAGCATGAAATCAATGAGTCGATAACGGCCCCCAAACGGTAACGCCGCTAGTGAACGATGCCCTGTTACTTTCTTTAAGGAAGGAAAACTTCCCGTTGCATTAATAATTCCTAACATTTTTTCTCCCATTCATTTCATCCCCCTTTTCTATTTCCCTTCAGCAATTAGTACTACATCGTCAACATTTTTTTCTGGACGAATTATTGTTCCATCTTCAATAACCATTTCCGATCCAACAATCGCTCTTTCAATCACAACGTTTTTCCCAATCTTTGCCCCAGGCATAACGACGGAATCGATTACCATACTACCTTCTTCTACCGTTACTCCTTGGAATAAAACAGAATGCTTCACGTCCCCTTCAATGACGCACCCTTCGTTAATAAGTGATTCTTCTACTTTTGCTTGTTCTGAAATATATTGAGGCGGCTCATTTGGATTGACAGAATAAATACGCCAATTACGATCGTTTAAGTTCAGTGATGTTTCATCGCGAAGTAAATCCATATTCGCTTCCCATAAACTCTTCACCGTTCCGACATCTTTCCAATATCCTTCAAACGGATACGCCATCAGCTTCTTCCCTTCATCTAATAAAAGCGGAAGTACATCTTTTCCGAAGTCATTACTAGATTCAGGATTTCTTGCATCCATCTCTAAATACTCTTTCAAAATGGCCCAGTTAAAAATGTAAATTCCCATTGATGCAAGATTGCTTCTTGGGAATTGTGGCTTCTCCTCAAATTCAACAATTTCCATCTCTTCATTTGTATTCATAATGCCGAAACGACTCGCTTCATCCCATGGCACTTCAATAACAGAAATTGAAACGTCCGATTCTTTTTCAATATGATAATCTAGCATTTTACTGTAATCCATTTTATAAATATGGTCGCCGGATAAAATAAGGACATATTCCGGCTCATACTGACTTAAATAATTTAAATTTTGATAAATGGCACTTGCCGTACCTGTATACCACTTCACACCGGAAGACTCCGCATAAGGAGGTAACACTGTGACTCCACCGTTTACTCGGTCTAAATCCCAAGCATTTCCGATTCCGATATAATTATGAAGTTCGAGTGGTTGATATTGCGTCAAAATCCCAACTGTTTCAATACCAGAATTCGCACAATTACTTAGCGTAAAATCAATAATGCGATATTTACCACCAAATGGAACAGCTGGCTTGGCTAAATTTTTTGTTAATGCACTTAAACGACTACCTTTTCCCCCTGCTAGTAACATTGCTACGCACTTTTGCTTTTGAGCCATCTTGTTTTTTGCTCCCCTTTCTCGTCTTCACTGGTCGTAATATGGATACGCCAAATGGTGGAATTGTAATTTCTACATATGCTGCTTGATTATGATACGGTTCTAGAATCGTCTTGAGACGTTTCTTATTCACTTGCCCCGAACCGCCATATTGCTCAGCATCACTGTTTAAAATCTCGTTATAATACTCAAAATCTGGTACACCTACTTTGTAGTTTTCATATGTAGCTTTCGTAAAATTACATACGACAACTAACGCATCTTCTTGCTTATCCCCTTGGCGGATAAACGAGAAAATACTTTGCTCATTATTATTAGCATCAATCCACTGAAATCCTTCAGGCGAATGATCAAGCTGCCACAGTGGTTTTGAGCGCTTATACAATGCTATGAGCTCTTTAAAATAATCATGCATATAACGATGCATTTCAAAATCATGTAAATTCCAATCTAAATCTTCAAGATCTTTCCACTCATCAAACTGACCGAATTCTCCCCCCATAAAGAGTAGCTTCTTGCCTGGATGGGTAAAGAAATATCCATATAATAAACGAAGCTGAGCAAACTTATCCCAGTAATCTCCCGGCATTTTATTTAATAACGACTTCTTCCCATGAACGACTTCATCATGAGAAAGCGGTAATATGAAGTTTTCAGAGTAAGCATATATTAAAGAAAATGTCATTTTCTCATGAATATGTTTCCTATACTCAGGTGCACACTCCATATATTTCAGCACATCATTCATCCAGCCCATATTCCATTTGTAATTGAACCCAAGCCCGCCTTCATACGTTGGAGCTGTTACAAGTGGCCACGCTGTTGAATCCTCTGCTGTCATAAGAAAATCTTCATCTTCTGCAAACACCGCTTCATTTAACTCTCGTAAGAAAGAAACAGCGTGTTCATTACTTTGCTCTTTTCCTTCTTTATTCCAGTACAGCATATTCGCAACTGCATCTACCCTGAAACCATCAATATGGAAATACCTCATCCAAAATAACGCATTTGAAATTAAGAAATTACGTACTTCCCTTTTTCCTAAATCAAAATTAACAGTTCCCCATACCTGGTTTTCTTGTACATCTATATCTTTATATTCATAAGTCGGTGTCCCATCAAACAAATATAAACCGTGAGCATCTTTACAAAAATGCCCCGGCACCCAATCTAAAATGACACCGATTCCATATTTATGACATTCATCGACAAAATACATCAAATCATGTGGCGTGCCGAATCTACTCGTTGCGGCATAATATCCCGTTCCTTGATATCCCCAAGAACGATCATATGGATGCTCAACAAGTGGCATAATTTCAATATGTGTAAATTGATGTTCCACCACATACGGAATGAGTTCTTCTGCCATTTCCCTGTAAGAATACAGCGTTCCATCTTCTTTCTTTTTCCAAGAACCAAAATGCAATTCATAAACCGTCATCGCTTCTTTATAAACCGATTTTTTCTTTTTCTTACGAATCCAGTTTTTATCATTCCATTCATATCCCTCTATATCAAAAACTACAGATGCCGTATTTGGTCTTACTTCTGCATATACTGCGTAAGGATCTGCTTTTAAAATAACGCCACCGTCCATCGTTTCAATCGCATACTTGTATATCTCATTCTCTACAATATGCGGTACAAACAAGGACCAAATCCCATCTTCTGTCACTTGTAGCATCTTATGTTGCTCATAATCCCATTCATTAAAATTCCCAACAACACTCATTGCTTTCGCATGAGGAGCCCATACTGTAAATCGTACACCTCGCATCTCATCTTCCGTCACAACATGTGCCCCAAAGATGTTATAACTCTCATAGTACTTTTCTGTATGAAACTCATCTCGTTTCACTTCTTCACAATTTATTACACTCAATATGCTCACCTCACTAAGATGACAGAATTTTTTATACTTTAAACCATTTCGGCGAAAAACTGAAATATCCTTGTTAATTTATAAAAAATATACGTTTTTTTCTTGAAAATGTTTATTTTTCTTCACATTTCTATATAAAATATCGAATTTTGACGAATATTCATTGCAAACGCTTTATTTTCTTCCTTTTATTTTTTTCTCAACCTTTATTGTATTAGGTTCATCCTATTTTTTACGCTATTTTCACTTAAAATCGCAGCAAAATAATTGGTCATAAAAGAATGTTTCTCAACATTTTTTGTCACAATTTTTTTGAAATGGAAAATTCGTAAGCATATGCATGTTCTCAATAAAGAACTTAAAACCTTCACAAATACAATTCATACTAAAATGCTATGTTTATTCTATCTATACTTCAGGCGACGTAAATGGCGATAAAGGAATTAATAGTAAAAATGCTGAAATTATCGCTAATAACTATAGTAAAAAAGGAGTATCTGTAAAAGACGGCATCGTCGACGAAAAAATAACATATAAAAGCACTCTATTCGAAAATAGAGTGCTTTTTTCTATAAACAACCCTTATCCAGCAAAAGGGGTATATTGGGGATATACAAGGGAAACCGGAAAAGGAATTTATATTAAATTATATAAAGTAAAACTATAATCAGCGGGGATTTTATTCATTCTCACTGATTATTAGCCCACACCAGTTGGGCGTTAACGCAGGGTAAATTCAGAGGTAGGAAGCAGTTTCCCGCCTCTGAATGATTTAGCAATTATTATAGTACTGGTGCCATTGTTTCTTTTAACACTTTTACAGAATGAGCGAATTTCGCTTTTTCTTCTTCATTTAGCTCAAGTTCTACGATTTCACGTACACCTTCGCGGTTAATAACAGCTGGAACACCTACGTAAGCATCTTTCTCACCGTATTGGCCTTCAAGGTATGCAGATACAGTTAATACGCTGTTCTCGTTGCTTAAGATCGCTTTAGTTACACGAAGTAGTGACATACCGATTCCGTAGTAAGTTGCACCTTTACGTTCGATGATATGGTAAGCTGCATCGCGTACATTTTCAAAGATTTTATCTAAATCTTCTTGGTTATACTGTTCGTTGTTCGCTAAGATTGTTTCTAGTTTTTGTACACCTACAGTAGCGTGGCTCCATACTGGAAGTTCAGTGTCACCGTGCTCACCAACGATGTAAGCATGAACGTTACGTGGATCTACATCTAAGTAGTCACCTAACATGTAACGGAAACGAGCTGAGTCTAAAGTTGTACCAGAACCAATTACGCGCTCTTTTGGTAATCCAGATTCTTTCCAAGTTACGTAAGTTAAAATATCAACTGGGTTAGTTGCGATTAAGAAGATTCCATCGAATCCGCTATCCATAATACCGCGAACGATTTGTTTAAAGATCTTTGTATTTTTCTCAACTAAGTCTAAACGAGTTTCACCTGGCTTTTGTGGTAATCCAGCAGTGATAACAACTAAATCTGCATCTTTACAATCTGCATAGCTACCGCTCCAAACTTTTGTTGCTGCTGGAGAGAATGGTACCGCATGACTTAAGTCCATTGCTTCCCCTTCTGCTTTTGCTTCATTAACATCTACAAGTACGAATTCTTCTGCTACACCTTGGTTGATCATTGAGTAAGCGTAACTACAACCTACAGCTCCTGTTCCTACTAATACTACGCGATTGATACCTTTTTTCATGGTAATTTCCCCTCTCAATTGTTTTACATATATTTTTTATTATTGTTTAAGTAATTAATTAAAATACTAATTTAATGTTGTTTAACTTCTTTACATTCATATTGTAGCACGGATCATTGTGAATCACTTCACAAATTATGACCTATTTGTGAACATTTTCACATAAAGTGTAAAGTTATTAGAATAGGTGTGGAATCCATACCAATTTTGGCATTTTGTTATGTTTGTGAAGTCCCTATTCTAAAAAACATATATTCAGATGAAAAATCCATTTATAATAATAATACTAATATAAGGGGGGGTAACAATGTCTGAAATGGAGTTCACAGGATTAACACTCACACTTGCTATCATCGTCTTTCTACTTTCACTATTAAGATGGAACTTAAATCTTTATGTTTCAGGACTAGCAGCCATGTTCGCATTAGGTACGATTTATGATTTTAAATGGGGTGGTGTCGCCATTGTTCTTTTATCATGCTTAATTATGGAAATTATGAAAGAACAGCTTCACAAATTAATTGCACTCGTCTGTATTGCACTTATAATTTGTAGCATAGTTATTTATCACTTCCAACAAAAAGAGGATACTGATACAAAAACTATCACAACACAGCAATCGGATTATGTACTTACTTCGACGTTAGAAGAAAACATACACAATCACTTTACTACATATGTAAAAGCACTGGTAACAGCCATTAATTCTGGAGACTTTTCACAAGTTTCACCCTATATTGATACAGAAAGTGCTTTTTATCAAAAACAAAAGAAACTTGTTAGTAACTTATATAGTAGAGATATAAGCGAGACATTCTATGAAGCAAAAGTCCAATCAATCAAAGAACTTCAAACAAATTTATATGAGATCAAAACATATGAAAAAATTGGTGTAACTAAAAACAATGAAGAAAAAGTGAAAGAGTTCCACTATACATATAGAGTCATTAAAAAAGATAATGAACTATATATGCAGCATTGGGCAGAATAAAGCGAAACTTTATTCTGTAAGAGCTTTGTTGATCCTGCTATTTGCGGGATCAACAAAGGTGGTGCTTTTTAAGCACCACCTTTGTTTCTATCTATATTATTTATTTTCCGCAGTAGCCCCTAATACAGCAGCTTTTACGTACTTCTTTTTGTAAATAAGCAACAATCCTTTTAGAGGTTTCTATAAGGAGTCACCATACATTGCCATCAACTTAAGACATTGGCATTTCCCCATATCAAAAAAAATGAGCTGAATGATTATAAATAACTCTGGAAAGATAAAATTTTCATTTTGGGGATACTTCAAAATATTAGCCTAATGGAAATAGGTATCACCACGTGTCCATGGATTAAAGAAAGAGCCTATAAACTGTACCCTACTCTTTGGGTCGGAAGAGGTGTTATAGATGAATGTAAAGTCATATAAGGCTCAAGTGTTTTCTTGGTCTAAGGAGACCAAGGTAGAAATAGTAGAACTCCTTTCCGCCGGCATAGGTATGGCCGGACCTGTTCTGTTCGCCACAGTTCTAGGCTATCAGGCTCTTGGTTTTGCTGCATCGTTAGGCAGTTTGGCAGTCAGTAGCGTGAAAGTCGGTTCGAGTTTTATAAATCACGGGAAAAAGTTGGCATCAGCGCTGATATCAGTAGTGCTCGCTGCGCTTGCTGCTTTTCTCTCTTTCGGACACGGCTATCTGACATTTGGAGTCTTGATCCTGCTGGTAAGCCTTGCTGCGTTAATTGGCGGATATGGTCGTGCCTTGGCGGTGGCAACAACACGCTTTATCATATTCCTAATTATCATCCTCAACATGGTCGACCAGACAGAGTACCGGGTGGAACTAATTTTGTCAATCTTAGCAGGCGCGATTTGGACCGTCAGTATCAGCTTGGCGCTTGGCATCTGGGTACACCGTTGTTTTAAATCATCGCTGAATGGAGCTGTGAAAGGGCCAACATCGAAAAAAATCATTCTATGGAGGAATTCTCTTGCACACCTATCCGGTTGGCAATTCCCAATCAGGCTCGCATTATGTCTAAGTATAGCTGAGGGATTGCGAATACTTTGGCCCGAGCATCACTTCTATTGGATTGCAATTACCGTAGCGATCCTTACTGAGCGGAAAATAGAACTCTTTCCAATCAAAACAACACAACGAGTGCTTGGTACAGTAATCGGCGTGATTTTTGCGAGCTTGCTTCTCGCAACCAGTCTACCAATTTGGGGGTTAGTTATAAGTATCGGGCTATTCGCAGGTGTTCGACCTCTTCTAAAGGTTCGAAATTATCTTGTATACTCTGCAACCATGATCCCGCTCATTATTTTGATCATGGAAGCCGGCAAGCCGTTCGAGTTTATCATTCTGTTCGACCGTGTATTTGCAACCCTTATCGGTGCAGCCATCGTGATTGCAGTGAATTTGATATTCAGTAGAGCGATGGTGAAACCAGTGTAAAATATATCGCGGCTCAAATGAAACAATAGGGTATATATCAAAAATGAATTTCCTGAATACTTTCGAAATGGGACAAAGTTTCTTGGGAGGTTTAATACATTATGTTTTTCAAAGTCCGCTTTTACACAATAAAAAAGAGATAGCAGATTATGCTATCTCTTTTAGTATGACCCGTACGGGATTCGAACCCGTGTTACCGCCGTGAAAGGGCGGTGTCTTAACCACTTGACCAACGGGCCAGTTCTGGCAGAGAAGAAGGGATTCGAACCCTCGCACCGCGTTAGCGATCTACTCCCTTAGCAGGGGAGCCCCTTGAGCCACTTGGGTACTTCTCTATAATATGGCTCCGCAGGTAGGACTCGAACCTACGACCGATCGGTTAACAGCCGATAGCTCTACCACTGAGCTACTGCGGAACAATTATGGTGGGCCTAAATGGACTCGAACCATCGACCTCACGCTTATCAGGCGTGCGCTCTAACCAGCTGAGCTATAGGCCCATAATTGAAAAGCGGGTGAAGAGAATCGAACTCTCGACCAGAGCTTGGAAGGCTCTTGTTTTACCACTAAACTACACCCGCATATTAAATTGTAAATGGTGAGCCATGAAGGATTCGAACCTTCGACCCTCTGATTAAAAGTCAGATGCTCTACCAACTGAGCTAATGGCTCATTTTGAAAGTGGTGCCGGCTAGAGGACTTGAACCCCCAACCTACTGATTACAAGTCAGTTGCTCTACCAATTGAGCTAAGCCGGCTTGCGATTTCAAAATGGTGGCTCGGGACGGAATCGAACCGCCGACACGAGGATTTTCAGTCCTCTGCTCTACCGACTGAGCTACCGAGCCTTTATGTAAAAAAATGGCGGTCCCGACCGG
>NZ_NUVD01000085.1 GCF_002564555.1 Bacillus cereus
CTTTCACTTCGTTTAGAAGAGGGGGATTCCTAAGTAAAGAGTTCTATCGAACTCTAATTTATTAGGCTATCTCCACAGTCCTTGCGGTTAGAAGCCTTATCGCTTCATTCTTTAGATTGATACTTGCGTTAATATCCCTATCATGGTGTGTACGACAAGAAGGGCAGTCCCATTTACGTAGGTTTAGATTTTTAACGTCTTTGTTTTGATATCCACAACAAGAACATAATTGGCTNNTTCTTTAACATATTCGATACTTGCAAATCCTCTATACCGATAACATCGTGGTTTTTGATGATTTCAGTCGAGATTTTGTCCAAGTAATCTTTTCTAGCATTCGTCATGTATTCATGAATTCTAGCTACTTTTACTCGTTGTTTATTCCAGC
>NZ_NUVD01000086.1:0-345 GCF_002564555.1 Bacillus cereus
AACATTGCCGTTGTAGGAAATAAAATAAAATTGCCAAAACTAGGTCTTGTTCGATTTGCCAAAAGTCGTGAAGTAAAAGGACGTATTTTAAATGCTACAGTTAGACGGAACCCTTCTGGCAGATACTTTGTGTCATTGTTAGCTGAAGCAGAAGTGCAAGAGCTTCCGAAAACAAATTCTTACATTGGAATGGATGTGGGACTAAAAGATTTCGCCATTTTGTCAGATGGAACAACCTATAAAAATCCGAAGTTTTTTCAATCATTAGAAGAGAAGTTGGCAAAAGCACAGCGTGTTCTTTCTAGAAGAATGAAAGGATCTTCTCGCTGGAATAAACAACGAGTA
>NZ_NUVD01000086.1:353-510 GCF_002564555.1 Bacillus cereus
TATCGAATATGTTAAAGAATTATAAGTTAGCAAAAGCAATTAGTGAGGTATCATGGTCACAGTTTCGAATTATGTTGGAATATAAGGCGAAATGGTACGGCAAACAAATCATTGTCGTATCGAAAACATTTGCTTCCAGCCAATTATGTTCTTGTTG
>NZ_NUVD01000087.1 GCF_002564555.1 Bacillus cereus
TTAGCTTGATAGTGATGTGGCGGGACCCCTATATGTAGTGTAAATCTCGATAGAGATTATAACTCAGCTATCAATATCAAAAATGAAGCATTACGCTTATTAGCGTTAGCATAAATGACAGTAAAATAACCTTTGGAACAAGGGAGTTAGCTCGGCTGTCTTAGGACTAATTCGTTAGCTATCAAAAGTAACGTCTAACCGAGAAGCCCTCACTTCAAGTAAGATCGTAAGAGCTACTAAGTGGCGAGTAGTTCACGAGAAGGACTTATATCCCTATATAAGTCATAGGGGATTGTTTGCATATTGACTTTAGTTTTATGTACAATAAAGGTAAAGATATAGTCTGAAACAGGAAGAGGAAAACCATGTCCAATTCATTAGTAAATTTACGTATCGATTTTGCATTTAAGCAGTTATTTGGCACAAATGGGAATGAAGATATTTTAGTCGCCTTTTTAAATGCCATATTAAAAGATTCTTTAGAATCACCTATTGTTGCTCTACAATTAGAAGATCCACATTTGCATCGAGAATATGAAGAAGATAAATTATCAATTTTAGATATTTCAGCTACATTAAATACAGGAACAAAGGTAAATGTAGAAATACAATTGAATAACAATCACGATATGATCAAACGAAGCTTATATTATTGGGGAAGGTTATACACCTCTCAATTGCAAAAAGGAATGCCTTATAGCTCACTTCATAAAACAATTACCATAAACTTGTTAAACTTTGTGATGTTTCCAGAATATGAAGCGTTTCATACAACAGGAATCCTTTGGAATCAGCAACAACAAAAGTTATTAAGTGACGATATCGAAGTTCATATTGTAGAGATTCCAAAGTTACTACAGCAATGGCGTGAAGAGAAAGTTAATCCATGGGAAGACTCGTTTGTTCGTTGGTTATTATTATTACCAGCGAATGAAGATGAGTATCTCACACAAACATTGGAGGACATTGCCATGAACCAAGATCCGATTTTACAAAAAGCAATGAATAAGTGGGAACGTATGAGTCAAGATTCTTCTTTCCGTCAAGCATATGAAGCAAGAGAAAAGGCCTTAATGGATGAGGCTGCAAAGTTTGCTCATGCTCGTAATGAGGGGAAAAAAGAAGGAATTCAAGAAGGGGTTCAGCAAGGAAAAATACAGATGATTAAAGGTATGCATGAACTTGGTGTACCACTTGAAACGATTGCTAAAGCCAGTAAATTAGGAATAGATGAAGTTGAACGTATTTTAGAACAAAAATAATCAACATCAAAAAAAGAATCTCTTAATTTTAAAAGAGTAATCCCAACCGTTATAAAAACAACAAATTAAATTTTTACAAAAGAAAACAACCTGTTTTTATACAGGTTGTTTTCTTTTATAGGATAAAACAAAGAAAGAGTGGAAAAAATGCACAAACTTCTACGGCACAAGAAGTAAAATGATCAAAGAAAACTAAAAATTCTGATTTCTTATTAGGTAAGGGTTTTTGTTTTCTCTTTCTTTGTTGTTATGAGTATAGCATTAAAAACGACATAAATCAACAAAAAATCTCATAATTCTTATTCTTTCGACATTATACCATAATTCCTTTGTGAATCTTTATATATATATATGTATAATTATATTTAAAGTCATAACTTTTAGAATTGAGGTGACCATCATGAGAAGTTTCGGTTCATTAGTAATTTCTACTATATGCTCAGTAATTCTTGTAATCTCGAGCGCCTACTCCTTCTATGATAAATTCACAACTGGAGGTACATATTATTGGGTTAGCGGCATCATAGGCATCATATTCCTTCTATTCTTTATCGCAAACATGCGAGATATCATCAATAAGAATTATAGAACTTCAACAGACTAGGAGTGAATACATATGTGGAAAAAGATTCATAATTACAAGTTTCATTTAAAAGATTTGAAATTTATGCTCTGGCTGTTCCTTGTCATTGGTTTCTTATATGCTTATGAATTCTTCTCAGGACTAATGTTCCACCAGGAGTTTCGCTGGCTTAAATTAATATGCACGATAATAATGATCCTGGCATTTAGAGATACTAGAAAGAAGCTTAAAAACAACGATTATAGAACGGCATAATGTAAAAGGAATCCTTTATGGGTTCCTTATTCTACGGAAAAATCTCGGCTGAATCCTATTATAATTTTATAAAAGTATAAAATTATAAATCACCCCAAAACTTCTTTTTCAACCTAGCTGCTGCTATTTCTTCCTGGGCTATTCGATTTACTCGAAGTGAAAACAGATTAAAAATCAACACTTAATATGTAGTTTTTATATACCTACAGGTTTTCAATTATTTTAAGTAGAAAAGGAGGATTTATAATGAGGATAAACGAGGAATCATATTATACACATGAATATATCTTACGAGTTAAATCCACTAAATCTATCAAGATTGAACCCTGGCGCTCATTAAAAGAAGAAATGCTAGTCTTGGTCATAAAAAACAGTAACATCTTTCAAATTAAATAGGAAAAAAATGAATCCTAACAAAAAATAACATAGCACTATACCGACCTTATTTAAAGTACCTTTGCTCACATTATATTTGATAAAAGTTAAATGTAAAGGAATGCAAGTATACTGATCTATACTGCATTCCCTTATTTTAATTGTATGTCCACTATATTTTTATTCTTCCTTTTCCAAAATTAAACAACTAACATCCAAATTTCTTATTTTTCACCTCTTTCTAGATCCACTCCACTGTAATAAAAACTCTTCATTAAATGTCCAAACTATTAGCTATCCCCCCTAAACAACAATAATTTTTAAAATAGTAATCCCAACTGTTATAAAAAAAATTAAATCTTTACAAGAGAAAACAAATTGGATTAAAACAGGTTGTTTTCTTTTATAGGGAAAAACAAAGAAAGAGTGGAAAAGTAATACACAAACGTGTAAATCACATGGAGTAAACTAATAAAAAGAATGAAAATTCAGATAAATTAATCGCTAAGGGTTTTCGTTTACTCTTTCTTTGTTGTTATGAGTATAACATTAAAAATAACATAAATCAACAAAAAAATACAAAATTCTGATAAATTCGACATTTTATTCGTAAGTTAACATAACACCACTTATCAGCATTCAATGTATCTCTAAACCTAAAAAAAGTCCTTTCAGAAACAAACTGAATGGACTTTTCGTTCACAAAATTAAGTCTTATGAGATTTTGAAAATAGACAATCGTGCGTCTACTTGATTACTACCTGTATTACCTCCTATTGTAATTGGCTGCCCACTAATATTAATAAGAGTAATGGTTCTGGTGCAAAAAGATGATAAATAAAACAAGATCAAAGATTCCTAACGGAATCATCTGTTAAACGGTTAATCCAAACAGCTGGTTAATAAACATATTCTGATTTTGGACAGACTATCCCTTAAATCAATTTGATCCTTTTTTACCATATACATCACTTCTCCCCCTCAATATAGAGGTTGATGTTTTGTATAATTTAAATCCCAACATAGTAGAGAAGCATAGAAAAATAGCGGATACAAATAGTGGCTAAATTTGAATCAGAACACTATTAAAAAGCACTCCAGTATATGGAGTGCTTTTTAGGTGAATCCCTGTTAATTTATCAATTCGTGCTATTTTTAGTATTTTTTTTACGTCTATTGAAGAAGAATAAACTACTTCCTAATGCGGTTAATAAGGCACCTAGTGATGCTAGCATTGAGCTCTCATTTTGTCCACCAGTCTGTGGTAGATGATTACCTGGGTTACTGTTTGTTCCACCGTTCGAACCATTATTTGAGCTATTGTTCGACTCTGATTCTGCATCAGAGTCGCTGTCTGAGTCACTATCGGAATCAGAATCGCTGTCAGAATCAGAATCGCTATCAGA
>NZ_NUVD01000088.1 GCF_002564555.1 Bacillus cereus
TGTTGCTATCGGCGACTTGTCCTATATTACACCTCTAAACTCTAATCGTCAATATGTTTTTCTAAAAAAATATAAAAAGGCTTATCCCTTTTAAAATAAGCCTTTTTTATCATATACCATTCTATTCATTTGTTATTTTTCTATAATAGGTAGCGCGACGATAAATTGAATAATACCATCCCCATATTCCGCTCGAATACTACCACCTTGTAACTCAACAATACTTTTCGCAATCGCCAGCCCGAGTCCAGAACCTTCTGTTACTCTACTTCGAGATTGATCCTTCTTATAAAAACGTTCAAATAGATTTGCTAACTCTTCTCTCGTAAACTCTTCACTATGATTCGCAATTACAATTTGTATATCCCTGCGCTGCCTTTGAAGAGAAACTTTTATCTCTCCATCATCTTTACTATACTTAATCGCATTCATTAGTAAATTATCAAATACACGAACCATCTTTTCCGAATCCATCGATGCATAGGCACGTTCCTCGGGAAATTTTTTAACAAACGTAAGTCCATGTTCTTCCGCTTGCGGTACTAACTCTTCTATTAACTGCTCAAGTAATTCATTTATACATACATCTTGTTTTTCTAACATGACTTGTTCATTCGTTAACTTCGTATACTCAAATAAATCCTCTATTAAATTCTTTAACTGCTCCGACTTCGCGAAAGCGATTCTCGTATACTCATCATGTTGTTCCGTATTCTCATATTTAGAATCTCGAAGTAATCTCAAGTACCCCATAATAGAAGTAAGTGGTGTACGCAAATCATGAGATACATTCGTAATAAGCTCATTCTTTTGCTTTTCTAATTTACGTTCCTTTTCTATATTATTCATAAGCTCTTCCGCCATATTGTTAATATTCTCCGTTAAAGCCGCAATCTCATCTTCACCCTTTTTCTCAATGCGGTAAGCTAAGTTTCCTCTCTCTATTTCCTTTACACCTTCTGCCATCGCTTCAATTTGCTTCATCTTTCTCTTTGTTATATAGAAGAAAGAGAAAATGAATACGAGTACACCTATAAAAAATGGGAACGGTCCTTCTTGTGTATCATATATTACTTCTCCCTCCGGAATCCCACTAACAAACATGTACAAATTCTTTCCTTCAATAGTAATAGGTGAAAAAGCTATAAACTCTTTTCTCGTACTTTCAAACTCTTTTCTACCATTTGTATAATTAATCGCAAACGATGTTGCATTGCGAATCGTATTATGTAAATCTATTTGCTCTTCTTGCGCCTGCTTCGTTTTATATAAAACTTTACCACCTTCATCTGTGATCAATACCTTTAAAGCTCTAGAGCCTTGTTCCAAATTTTGATTTTCTATTTCAATCATATTCGATACAGCATCCAATTTATTTTCATGAACCATCGTATTTGCTGTGTCTTGAGCTTGCTGGTTAATGCTCTCCATACCCGCCCGATAGTCGATAGTCGCTTCACGATTCGCATTCTCAAAAAATGGTGCCGCTGCTTTCGATGATAAAACCCCTAATAATGCACAAGCAGCAAAAGTAGTAATCAGCTGAATTCTTATACTCCGCCTTACACGCTTCACTAATTTCTCAACTAAGCTTCTAGCTCCCCTAATATAAGTAAATGGATTAAATATCTTTTTCAATCTTATACCCCACTCCCCATACTGTTTTTATATATCTAGGTTTCCTCGGATTCTCTTCAATCTTTTCACGCACTTTCCGAATATGTACCATTACAGTATTATCAGACTGGAAAGACCTTTCGTTCCAAACTTTCTCGTAAATTTGCTCCGCACTAAAGACCATACCTGGATTTCTAGCTAACAATTCTAAAATTGAAAATTCCCTCGGAGTTAACTTCACTTCTTCCCCCTCCACAATTACCTTATGGGTCGAAATGTTTATTTTCATATCTCCAATTTCTAGCTCGTCCTCATTTTGAATAGCGAAACCATTCATTTTCATATAACGACGTAGCTGAGACTTAATTCTTGCGATTAACTCTAACGGATTAAACGGTTTCGTTACGTAATCATCTGCACCTGTTGTTAATCCTAAAATTTTATCCATATCCTGCGTTTTTGCCGAAAGCATAATAATCGGCATTTCTTTTGCTTCTCTTACTTTCATACACATATGAATACCATCTACTTTCGGCATCATAATATCCAACACAACTAAATGCACTTCATTTTCTTCTAATATACGTAACCCTTCTTCTCCGTCTCCTGCTTGTAGTACTTTATATCCTTCATTCTTTAAATAGATTGTAATTAAATTTCGAATTTCTTTTTCATCATCTACGACAAGTATTGTTTCCTGTGCCACAATATCTCCCCCAGTACTTTTTAATCCCTAACTTCTATTATAGAAAAACTTCTGAAGAAAAACGCTCGGAAATCCTTAAGATTTTCTGAAGACGCAAAAAAGGTCTAGACTCCCCTTAAGTCTAGACCTTTCAAAAACCCCTTTTATTTACGAACGTAGATGAAATATAGTACGAATAAAACTCCCATAACATACATAATTGGATGAATCTCTTTACGACGACCACTCACAACCATTGTAATTGGATAGAAGATAAACCCAATCGCGATTCCTGTTGCGATACTATACGTAAGCGGCATAGAGATGATTGTAAAGAATGCTGGTACTGCAATCTCGAATTTCTTCCAATCAATTTCTCCTAAAGATGAAACCATCAAGATTCCTACAATAATTAATGCTGGCGCTGTTACAGCTGGCGTCACAACACTTAGTAATGGCGAGAAGAAAAGTGCCAGTAAGAAGAATCCTGCTGTTACAACTGCTGTAAATCCAGAACGTCCTCCTGCCGCTACCCCTGCAGACGACTCAATGTAAGACGTTGTTGTTGATGTACCTAAGATCGCCCCAATTACAGTTGCAATCGCATCTGCAAATAATGCTTTTCCCGCACGTGGTAATTTATTGTTCTTCATTAATCCAGCTTGATTCGCAACCGCTACAAGCGTACCTGCTGTATCAAAGAAATCGATGAAGAAGAACGTTATAATAACAATACCCATTTCAACAGTGAAAATATCTCCGAAGTGAGTTAACGCCACCCCGAACGTTGGTTCTAGACTCGGTATTGCTCCCACTACAGCTTTCGGAGTATCGATTAATCCTGTTGCTACTCCTAAGATTGCCGTAAGAATCATACCGTAGAATACTGCACCGTTAATTTTCTTAATCATGAAGATGATTGTAATAACAACTCCGAAGATCGCTAGTAACGTCGTGCCCTTTGTTAAGTCCCCCAACCCAACAAGAACAGCATCATTGTTCACGATAATTCCGGCATTTTGGAATCCAAGGAAAGCAATGAATAATCCGATACCTGCTGCTACTGCAAACTTTAACTCTGATGGAATTGCATTAATGATTTTTTCACGAATACCTGAAGCTGTAAGAATAATAAAGATAATACCTGACATTAATGTTCCTGCAATTGCTGTTTGCCACGGAATCCCCATCGTTAACACTGCTGTATAAGCAAAGAACGCGTTAATCCCCATACCTGGCGCTAAAGCAATTGGATACTTTGCGAAAATCCCCATAATTAACGAACCGATTGCTGCTGCTAATGCTGTAGCAACGAATACTGCACCTGGATCCATTCCTGTACCTGCTGGTAACCCCTTAACATTTCCAAGCGACAGCGTAGCAGGATTGACAAATAGTACATAAGCCATAGATAAAAATGTCGTTAACCCCGCTATGAACTCTGTTTTATAATTTGTACCGAGTTCATCAAACTGAAAATAGCGTTTCATCCTACGTTTCCCCCGTTATATGATTACTCGCCGTATTTCACCCTAGCCCTCTTTTATCTATAACAATAAAAAAGGCTCCCATTGCATATATACATGGAAGCGTTCTATAAACAAAGACAAGTTTCCCCTCACCTTTATACAAACGCCTCGTAGTCAAGCCATTTACGGTAGCTAGGTAGAAACTTTCGGGCCATATCCCCGATATTATACGACGGCATAATATTCACTTTTCGTTTGAATTACATACTCATATTAACTCGAGGAAGTCGTTTTGTCAATTTAAAAACGAACATTATTTAAAGTTTTTATGTTTTCGTTCGCTATAAAAGCTTTTTTCACTTCAATTTCTTCTTATTACCATTACTTTTGGGTTTATATATGTATAATCACTGAAAAAACGTTCTAACTTATTAACTGTAAGTTAGAACGTTTTTTCACGCTCTACATTCTCTAACTCATATTCATCTAACCATGTATGCCATAATTCAATATCCGTAGCCAAGAAGTTATATATGCTCATCATCTCTCCCCCTCTAATGCATTATCTTCAACACACCCAAACATTTAACTCTTTTTCGGCTACAATTTATAAAAAAAAGCTATAAACCTTATTAAAAAGGTTTATAGCTCATTTTTACTATTCCCACTCAATCGTTGCTGGTGGCTTACTCGTTACATCATACACGATACGGTTAACGTGTTTTACTTCGTTTACGATACGTACAGAGATTTTCTCTAATACGTCCCAAGGGATACGTGCCCAGTCAGCTGTCATACCGTCAATAGATGTTACTGCACGGATACCTACTGTGTAATCGTAAGTACGCTCGTCACCCATAACACCTACGCTACGCATACCAGGAAGCGCAGTGAAGTATTGCCAGATCTCGCGGTCTAATCCTGCTTTTATAATTTCTTCACGTAAAATCGCATCAGATTCACGAACGATTTCTAATTTCTCTTCTGTGATTTCACCTAATACACGAATACCAAGACCAGGACCTGGGAATGGTTGACGCCATACGATTTCATCAGGAATTCCTAGTTCAGATCCTAATACACGTACTTCATCTTTAAATAACGTGTTTAAAGGCTCAATTAATTTGAACTGCATGTCTTCTGGAAGTCCACCAACGTTATGGTGAGATTTAATTGTTTGTGCAGTTGCTGTACCACTCTCAACGATATCTGTGTAAAGTGTACCTTGCGCTAAGAAGTCCATACCTTGTAATTTAGAAGCTTCATCATCAAATACGTAAATGAATTCATTACCGATGATTTTACGTTTTTGTTCTGGATCTTCTACACCTTTTAACTTGTTCATGAAGCGTTCTTTTGCATCCACTTTAATAACGTTCATGTGGAAGCCTTCGCTAAATGTTTTCATAACGCCTTCTGCTTCATCTTTACGAAGTAAACCGTGGTCAACGAAAATACATGTTAACTGATCACCGATTGCTTTATGAATTAATACTGCTACAACAGAAGAGTCTACACCGCCGCTAAGTGCGCATAGTACTTTTTTGTCTCCAACAGTTTCACGGATCTTCTCTAATTCTACTTCGATAAAGTTCTCCATGTTCCATCCTTCAGAACAACCACATGCGCCGAATACGAAGTTTTTAATTAAATCGTTACCGTGTTCAGAGTGACGTACTTCTGGGTGGAATTGTACACCGTATAAGTTTTCTGCTTCATTGCTCATACCAGCAATTGGGCAAGACTCACTTGTTGCATCTACTACGAATCCTTCAGGTAAACCAGTTACTAAGTCACCATGACTCATCCATACAACTTGCTCTTCTGGAAGGTTCGTATATAATTTTGATTCATTCTCTACTTTCAGAACAGCTTTTCCGTACTCACGGTGGTTGGCACGTTCTACTTTACCACCGAAGTGTTGTGTCATAAGCTGCATACCGTAACAGATACCGAAGATCGGTAATCCTAGTTCAAAGATTTTTTCATCACAATGTAATGCACCTTCACCGTATACACTATTTGGTCCACCAGAGAAAATAATCCCTTTTGGATTCATTGCTTTAATTTCTTCTGCAGTAATTGTATGTGGATGAAGTTCACTGTATACACCGAACTCACGAATTCGACGTGCTATTAACTGATTGTACTGACTCCCAAAATCCAAAACGATAATTGTATCATGCTGTTTCTTCAAAATAATCACCCCAACGTTAGTTCTCGTATATAAATATTTTCACCAATTTAGGCGAAAAGCATTACCAATATAATAAAAAAAGCCAGTCCTCCGCCTCTAGTCTCATAACAAAGAAAAGGCAGGGGTCTGGCTTTATAAAGAAAGATAGTCTCCGCTCTTTATAAATATAAGACACACTGCCTTCATAGTCAGGTTGTTTACGGTAACCCGGTAGAGACTCTCAAACCTTATCTTTGAGGATATATGAAGGATCGTTTTATATTATCTTCCTAGATTCTAACAATGAAGTATCAATATGGTCAAGAGAGAAAGCGACAAAATTCTACAGAAATTAAATTCTTCACCTCGAAATATAGCTCTTCATTACCTTAACTGGAATTTCCAAGTTGTTCACGGCTAAAACATTACAACTTATTTCTAGCAATAATATTTTGACCTTGGATGAAATTTAATTTCCTTGTTACGTTAACTCTGTACTCTATAATTTATATAAACTATAGGTTCATACCCTTGCAACCTGACTTCTTTTTTCCAAATGTCCAATTTATTCTTTAACATTATCATATTTAGTTCATTTAAATTCGGCTCACCATCTATGAGCGTCAATTTACTCGCTCTTTCCAGAACAAGCCATATTGCTACCCTTTCTATTTCTGGCATATCTTGTAAAACACCATGTTTATAAAGACGTAACGAACTAATCGATTGATCTACAGCATAACAAAGCTTACCTGATGTATTTCCTATCTTAACTGCATACATCGTTTTATCTTTATATAGATCCATAAGCTCTACTTTAGCTGCATTAATTCGCTCTTCTTCTCGATCAAAATTCTGAAAATCGTCATTTTGTTCCCTTAACAAGTTAAATACATTTTCTGCATAATATATATTTTTAAGCTTCTTTTTAATTTCTTCCTCTGTCATATCTGGATATTTATGATTTTCTTCCGCATATTTGCGCTCAAGAAACTCCTCATGGATTTCTTTTGTAAAATCATAATCTGGGCAATATATTGTTTTAATTTCAGAGATAGAATCCTCTAAATATTGTTGGTAATCATCATTAAAATAATACCAATTCCCCTTAGTAAGGATACATCTACGTGTATCATCAACATATTCTATTAGATTCCTTATCTTGTCACTACGAACAGACGTTCCGTTGTACAAACTTTGCACCTTAATATCTAATAAAATATCCCCCAGGTTTAATTCTTTTTCTTCAGCAAATAATCGAATTTGATCATAATTCAACTCAGAAATTGTCTTTCTTTTTGCACCATACCATAATTTAAAAACCGCATCATTGTTATTAAAAATTTCAGTCGCCCCTATGATATCCACTTCAGAAATATTAATTGTGGTTTGACCTCTACGAATCGCCTCTTGTAAATCTCTATTTAAATTACTTAATAATTCACTAGATGTCACTCTAGTGAACACTGGAATTTTACACTTATCTTCCTCGTCTAGAATTTTCACAATATGTAAAAGAACTTCACAAACGCTTTCTAAATCATCCTGCTTTAAATCAAACTTCAGAGAACTTCCAACTTCAATTAATTGATTATATAAATGCTTAACCTCATTTGATTGAATAACTTTTGCTTTTAACTTTGTAAAAGAAGCACCACTATCAAATTCTAATTCCTTATAATCAATATATGTATTAATTGTCTTATTGCGTTGCGAATTCGGCGAAGTCAAAGCAGTAGTTTTAATCCCTTCATATTCCATTTTTCTAGCAAAAGAAAATGCAAAATCATAATCACAATATTTATCAACCAAAAAATGAGAGTGCCCAAATGTTAACGCATACATATCCTCGCCATATGTAATTTTCACAACTACCTTAGGCTGAGGTGTGACTTGTAATACATCTTCTTCGAAAGCTTCCAAAATCCATTTCCATGGAATATCCTTTTCTTGACTTGGGACATGTTTGTATAAAGTAAAGATCATTTCATATTCCAACTGATCATTTTCAGCCTGGCTGATCGTTTTTGACACCTCAGCTGCTAAATTTTCTTCCAAATTTCTTTCAAAAGCTCCATGTTTAGTATTAGAAATTTTATAAATATTCACCTTAGCCATGCCTATTTTACTCCCCTTCAGATAACACCCAAATACATATGACGTTATAAATTGATAAATAGATGTTTATATTCACTATTACCTTACACATAAACTATCACATAAAATTTTAAAAAAAGATCTTTTCTATACATGTATAGAAAAGATCTTTTCCATTATAAACATTACCTGTTTTTATTCAACCTAAGCATGGAATATTTAAGACGGACTGAATTACATCATTCCGCCCATACCGCCCATGCCCATGCCGCCCATGTCAGGCATTCCAGCAGCACCAGCTGGTTCTGGCTTGTCAGCAACTACAGCTTCAGTTGTTAAGAACATAGCTGCAACAGATGCTGCGTTTTGAAGTGCAGAACGAGTTACTTTAGCTGGATCTACGATACCAGTTTCAAGCATGTTAACCCACTCGCCAGTAGCTGCGTTGAAACCAACGCCTACTTTTTCGCCTTTTAGACGCTCTACAACTACAGATCCTTCTAGACCAGCGTTGATTGCGATTTGACGAACCGGCTCTTCTAGTGCACGAAGTACGATGTTGATACCTGTTGCTTCGTCGCCTTCAGCTACGATAGAAGCTACTTTCGTGTATACGTTCATAAGTGAAGTACCACCACCTGCAACGATACCTTCTTCTACTGCTGCACGAGTTGAGTTAAGTGCATCTTCAATGCGAAGTTTGCGCTCTTTTAACTCAGTTTCAGTTGCTGCACCTACTTTAATTACTGCTACGCCACCTGCAAGTTTTGCAAGACGCTCTTGTAATTTTTCACGATCGAATTCAGAAGTTGTTTCTTCTAATTGCGCACGGATTTGACCGATGCGAGCTTCGATTTGTTGTGAATTTCCAATACCTTCAACTACAGTTGTGTTTTCTTTCGTTACAACGATTTTACCAGCGCGTCCTAAAGATTCAACTGTAGCAGATTTTAAGTCACGTCCTAATTCTTCAGTGATTACTTCGCCACCAGTTAAAATTGCGATATCTTCTAGCATTGCTTTACGACGGTCACCAAATCCAGGAGCTTTAACAGCTACTACATTGAATGTACCACGAAGTTTGTTCACTACTAATGTAGCTAATGCTTCGCCTTCTACATCTTCAGCAATGATAAGAAGTGGTTTACCTTGTTGTACCACTTGCTCTAATACTGGTAAGATTTCTTGAATGTTAGAAATCTTTTTGTCAGTGATTAAGATGTATGGGTTATCAAGAACTGCTTCCATTTTGTCAGAATCAGTAATCATGTAAGGAGATGCATATCCACGATCAAATTGCATACCTTCTACTACGTCTAATTCTGTTGTGAATCCTTTAGATTCTTCTAAAGTAATAACGCCGTCGTTACCAACGCGCTCCATTGCTTCAGCGATTAATTGACCTACTTCTTCGTCAGCCGCAGAAATAGCAGCTACTTGTGCGATTGAAGATTTACCTTCGATTGGTTTAGAAATCGCTTTTAATTCTTCAATTGCAGCAGTAACAGCTTTTTCGATACCTTTACGAAGACCCATTGGGTTAGCACCAGCTGTTACGTTTTTAAGACCTTCACGAATCATAGCTTGCGCTAATACAGTTGCAGTTGTTGTTCCGTCACCAGCTACATCATTTGTTTTGCTAGCAACTTCTGCTACTAATTTTGCACCCATGTTTTCGAATGCATCTTCTAATTCGATTTCTTTTGCGATCGTTACACCATCATTTGTAATAAGTGGTGAACCGAATTTTTTCTCAAGTACAACGTTACGACCTTTTGGTCCAAGCGTTACTTTTACTGCGTTTGCAAGAGTGTCGACACCGCGAAGCATCGAACGACGTGCTTCTTCACTAAATTTAATATCTTTTGCCATAATAATTGACCCCCTTGAATTTTTTAAGATTTATATAATTAACCGATAACTGCTAAAATGTCACTTTCACGTAAAATCAAATAGTCTGTACCTTCATATTTCACTTCAGTACCTGCATATTTTGAGAAGATGATAAGATCACCTGCTGCTACCTCTAAAGCAACACGCTCACCATTTTCAAGCACACGACCAGTACCTACTGCAATAACTTTACCCTCTTGTGGTTTTTCTTTTGCAGTGTCTGGTAATACAATACCACTTGCTGTTTTTTCTTCTGCTTGAACAAGCTCAATTACAACGCGATCACCTAATGGCTTTAGCATGAACAATAACCTCCTCATTTTGTTATATAAATTTTATTTATTAGCACTCAAGTCACCCGAGTGCTAACACACTTATAATAATAAATAATCTCAATTTCTTTTGCAAGTAAAAAAATCATAATTTTTTCGCAAATTACCATATATACTTTTCTATATAAAATCCTTCTTCTACTACCTTTACTATATGAATCGTTGTTTCCGTTACTCGTATGTTACAATATGAAAGACACCCTAAGTTGTTTTCGCTACACACACAACTTTTTCCTGTCTTCTATTTTAATTTCAAATGCAGATTCACAAAAAACATAGTTCGAATGAAAGTTTATATCGGAGGTAGCATATTTACATGTTATCCTACCTTATCTCATACACTAGAGTTAGAAAGGATGGTTAAACCATTTGAAGAAACAATATTGGTGGGTTATCGTTACATACATTTTAATGCAGTTATCTGGAATTGTTGGATTACCATTACTCTTAAAAACAGGTCTCTATGATAATAGAGGATTTACCACCGAGGAAAAGGGACAAATCATAACTGGCCATTGGGCGATTATTAGCTTCTTCATTGCATTATGCGTCGTACTTTGGTTACTTAGAACAGATATTCGTGACAGGCATTTAGATACAATGCGCTCTTCTGTTCCAGCTACAATTGGATGGATTTTTATCGGGTTCTTCTTAGCATTTTTCTCACAAAGTATCGCTGGTATGATTGAAATGTATTTACTAGGTATTAAACCTGGATCTGAAAATACAGCAAGGCTTATGGACATCGCAAGAACAACACCTTGGTTCCTTATTGTTGTATCTATTATAGGCCCAATTTTAGAGGAAATCGTATTTAGAAAAATTTTATTTGGTACACTTTATAAGAAGTTTAACTTCTTTATTGCCGCTATCATTAGTTCCCTTGTATTCGCAGCAATTCATTTTGATTTTACTCACTTATTGGTATACACTGCTATGGGGCTCGTATTCGCCTTTTTATATGTAAAAACGAAACGTATTATCGTTCCAATTGCAGCTCATGTTACGATGAATACATTCGTTGCAATCGCTCAAATTGCAGTAAGCAATGAGCAAATTCAAGAAATGATTAAAGAAGCAGAAAAAATGCAAGGATTTATCGGAGGATTTTTTGTATGAGAAACTCACCATTGTTCATGGCTGCATTGTATTTCCTTCTCGGATGTATCTTTACACGTTTCGCCATTACGAACGTGACAGATACAATCTGGAATATGTGGACCATACTATTTGCAGTTATGGCAACAATTGATTTTAATTTGGCACTTCGCCTTATATTAGTTAAATTCACAAAGAAAAAACAATAATAAAACGCAGAGGTCACTTCCTCTGCGTTTTATTGTGGATAATTCTTTAAAAAGTAAACAAGCGTTTGTAGCTCGACAGCTAAATCAATATGATGAATTCTTATATTCTCTGACACATTTAAGCGTGCTGGCGTGAAATTTAAAATACCATGCACGTTCGTTTCTGCCAATCTATCTGCCACAGATTGCGCTACTGTAGCTGGTACTGTTAATATTGCCACTTGTATATCAGTTGATAAACGTTCTTCTAATTCATCTAAATGATATACAGGAATGCCCCCGATTTCTGTTCCAACTTTCTCTTCACTAACGTCAAATGCCATCTCAATTTTTGTATTATTGTTTTTCGTGAAATTATAATGTAAGAAAGCGGTCCCTAAATTACCTACTCCAATAAGTGCTACACGTGTGATATCATCTTGGTCGAGTGTTTCACGGAAAAATGATAATAAATAATTTACGTTATATCCATACCCTTTTTTCCCTAACGCTCCAAAATATGAAAAATCTCTTCGAATTGTTGCGGAATCAACCTTTACCGCTTCACTCAATTCGGCTGATGAAACACGTTGCTTACCAGAAAGAGATAAGTTTTGGATAAATCGATAGTATAGAGGCAATCGTTTGGCAGTGGCCTGTGGAATTTTTTGCTGATCCATATAACCTCTCCTCTCTTCCTATCTTTATTCACATACTTGAATCGAATACAGAAGTTTAGCACTCATGAATTTCCTTGTATAATAAAGAGAAGAAGTATTCTCTCTTTATTTTAAACTATACACTATTTTTAGTATGATTGAGAAATATAAACATGGCAAAGTTAAGAAATTATTTGAGGTGAAAACATTGATTTTATTACAAGTAAACGGGCTTTCGAAATTATACGGTGCAGAAACGATTCTTGCAAACATAAAATTGGAAGTACAAACGAAAGATCGTATCGCATTAGTCGGACGAAATGGAGCCGGAAAATCTACATTATTAAAAATAATAGCTGGTGAGCTATCTCATGATGGTGGTGAAATTATAAAACCAAAAGATGTCTCAATGGGGTATTTAGCTCAAAATACCGGATTAGAAACATCTTTAACAATTTGGGATGAAATGTTAACCGTCTTTACACACTTACAGCAAATGGAGACAAAGCTTCGAAGACTAGAGCAAGAGATGGGCAAGGAAGAAAACTTTTCAAACGCGGCTATATACGAGAAATTATTAGCTGATTATGACCAATTACAATTAGATTATAAAGATCAAGGTGGCTATCAATACGAAGCGGATATCCGCTCGATTTTAAGCGGTCTTGGCTTCCCAGTTGAAACGCACCAGACGACAATTTCTACATTAAGTGGTGGGCAAAAAACGAGATTAGCTCTTGGGAAATTATTATTAACGAAACCAGACTTACTTATTTTAGACGAGCCTACAAACCATTTAGACATCGAAACACTAACATGGCTTGAGCAATATTTACAAGGTTATCCTGGCGCGATACTAATCGTTTCGCATGACCGTTATTTCTTAGACAAACTCGTTACACAAGTATATGAAATTTCGAATAAAGAGAGCAGACGATTTGTTGGTAACTATAGTAAATATTTAGACTTAAAATCAGCTTTATACGAGCAAGAAATGAAGCGTTACGAAAAACAACAAGATGAAATCGCTAAGCTTGAAGACTTCGTTCAAAAGAATATAGCTCGTGCATCTACGACGAAACGCGCACAAAGCCGTCGTAAACAATTGGACCGAATGGAATTATTAACAAGACCATTAGGTGATTCCAAGTCAGCATCCTTCCACTTCAATATCGAAAAACAAAGTGGGAATGATGTTTTACAAGTAAAGGATGCAGCCATTGGCTATGATGAGGAACCTATTATTGAACATGTAAACATGCGCTTAACTCGCGGAGATAGCGTTGCCTTAGTTGGGCCGAATGGAATTGGAAAATCCACATTATTAAAATCCATTGTGAATAAGTTACAGCTATTACATGGAGATGTTGCTTTCGGATCAAATGTATCTGTTGGTTATTATGATCAAGAACAAGCTAACTTAACATCTTCTAAGCGAGTTTTAAATGAACTATGGGATGAATATCCACTGCAACCCGAAAAAGAAATCCGCACTATACTCGGCAATTTTTTATTCACAGGGGATGATGTACTAAAACCAGTATCTTCTCTTAGTGGTGGGCAAAAGGCTCGACTAGCCCTTGCAAAACTTATGATGCAAAAATCAAATTTATTAATTCTCGATGAGCCAACGAACCATCTTGATTTAAATAGTAAAGAAATTTTGGAGAATGCTTTAATTGATTACCCAGGGACTCTTCTATTCGTCTCACATGACCGCTACTTTATTAATCGGGTAACGACGACCGTTATTGAGTTATCAACAGAAGGTGCACAAGAATATTTAGGGGATTACGATTACTACGTGGAAAAGAAAAACGAAATGATTGAGCGTGCAGAACTAGAGCAAGAAGATGAAGCACCTGTTCAAAAAGTAGTTGCACAAGAGAAATTAAATTATCTAGAAGAAAAAGAGCGTAAAAAGTTAGAGCGTCAACGCACTCGAAAAATCGAAGAGCTAGAACAAAATATCGTAGAATTAGAAGAAGAAATTGCTACGTTAGAAGATCAGCTTTGCTTACCAGAAATATATGCAGATTATGAAAAGGCCAGTGAAATCACAACTAACAAACAATCGCTACAAGAGCAGCTTGAATCCTGTATGGCAGAATGGGAAGAACTCCATTTATAAAACATTAATTAAGGGTATCATCTAGTCAAATTTTTGATTAGATGACACCCTTTTTTAACACATACACTTATAGTAATCATTTTTCAAATATACCGTAACTCCAAACACATCAACGATTCGACAGGGGATATCGATTTCCCGACAAAGTTTGACATCGACGCCAATCCACGTATTATAAGATGATTATCCCGAAATACCTTTTCCGATGCTCACTCCTATTTTATTTCCCGAAAAAGGATTTATTCAAAGGTCAGACTTCAACTACTTTATCCACAACCTTATACACATATCCACCTTTATAATATAAACCTTAAAATAACTTTTCCACATTATCCACATTTTATCGAAAAGTTATTAACATTTTATATACACAACAAAACCCATATTATCAACAGATAATATGGGTTTTGTCCACAGATTGTGGTTAATTTTGTGGATAACTAAGCTTCAATATCTAATCCTGGATTTGCATTTAAAGCTAATGTCGCACGTTTTCCTTGTTCGTATGCAATTGTACCTGCAGCTGCAATCATTGCTGCATTGTCTGTGCATAAATACAATGGCGGAATAATTAGCTCTATATCTTCTTTTCGTGCAAACTCTTCCTCTAAACGTGCACGAAGTCCTTTATTAGCTGCAACTCCACCAGCAAGAAGCACTTGTTTTACCTTGTAAGCTTCCGCTGCACGGGATGCCTTCGTTACAAGTACATCAATTACACTCTCTTGGAAGCTTGCTGCTAAATCTTCCGGCGCAATTTCTATACCACGTTGTTTTGCGTTATGCACAGTGTTGATAACTGCTGATTTCAATCCACTAAAGCTGAAATCGTACGAATCGGGTTCTAGCCATGCACGAGGCAAATCAATTGTTGGTTCCCCTTCATGCGCAAGACGATCAATATGAGGACCACCTGGATATGGCATAGATAGCGTACGAGCTACTTTATCATATGCTTCTCCTGCTGCATCATCTCGTGTTTCACCAATTACTTCAAATGAACCATGTTCTTTCATATAAACAAGTTCTGTATGTCCACCAGATACAACAAGTGATAGTAGTGGGAATTGAACTTCTTTTACTAAACGATTTGCATAAATATGGCCAGCAATATGATGAACACCGACTAGAGGAATATCATGTGCAAAGGCTACTGCCTTCGCTGCATTTACTCCTATTAAAAGTGCCCCTACTAAACCAGGTCCTTCTGTTACAGCAATTGCATCAATATCATCAAAAGTGATGTTTGCTTCTTTTAAAGCTTCTTCTAACACAACTGTAATTTCTTCTACATGATGACGGGATGCAATCTCTGGTACAACTCCACCAAAACGTTTATGACTCTCAATTTGTGATGCAACAACATTCGCAATAATTTCCGTTCCATTTTTAACAACTGCTACTGCTGTTTCATCACAACTTGTTTCAATACCAAGTATAATCGTATTTTTTTCCATTATATATTCACCCACATTACGAGACCATCTTCCTGATTGTCTGCATAGTATCGTTTACGAATCCCACCATTTTGAAATCCGTATTTTCTGTATAACTGTTTTGCTACTTCATTTGATACACGTACTTCAAGTGTCATCGTTTTTACTCCTAGTTCTTTTGCTTCGGAAATCACTTCTTTCAATAAAGCATCCCCGAGCCTTTGACCTCGGTACTCTGGCAAAATAGCTATATTTGTTACATGTGATTCATCAATAATTATCCACAATCCACAATACCCAATTACACGACCATCTTTTTCTAGCACCATATAATGTGCATGTTCATTCATCGTTAATTCACGATGAAAGGCATCAGCAGTCCAAGGAGTTGAAAAAGATGCTTCTTCAATAGCTACAATTTGAGCAATATCATCGAGTTCCATCTTTCTAAATACCATATCCATCTTCTGCAAGCTCCTACTTCTTTTGACTTTCTAGCCATTTTGTTTCAGCCTCAGCTAAACGAAGGTAACTAGGAACAAACGTATGCACATCTTGTTCTTCTTTTTGTAATCCTAAGAACGCTAGCTCACTTGGTCTTGGGTTATTTTTAGTGAAAGGAGCAAATACAGCTTGATCACCTAAATGTTCTATAATTGTTTCTTTATGCAATTTAACATCATTACCAATAAATAAAACAGGCTTTCCTGTATCTTTTAACATTTGCAACCAGTCTACAATAAGGATAATTCGGTCTTCTTCTATCGAAGTTAAATGCTCTCCTTCATATGTATATAGCCCAGTATAAATTTGTCCACGTCTTCCATCGAATAAAGGACAGATGAATCCATTAAAATTAGTTCCATTTGCAGCTACTACTTCTAAACTGGATACACCTACAATTGGTATTTGAAGTGACCAAGCTAACGTTTTTGCAGCCGTCACACCTATGCGAACACCTGTATATGATCCAGGTCCAGCAGCTACAACAATTTTAGTTAATTCTTTCGGTTTTACACCACATTCTTTTAACAGTTGCTCTACAGCTGGCATAAGACGTACAGAATGGTTCTTTGTTAAATTTGTAATGATTTCCCCAATCACGTTTCCTTCCTCAATAAGGGATACACCCATTACGTAATTTGAAGTATCAATTGCTAGTACTTTCATCTTGTAATAGCTCCTCACATAATCTAATATAGCGATCTCCAATTGGCTCGAGTACAATCTTTCTTGTGTCATCTCCAGCATGGAATAAACTAATTTGTAACTTTTCATTCGGTAAATATGCCTCTATTAAATGAGCCCATTCTACTACCGTAATCCCTCCACCATAGAAGTACTCATCAAAACCTAAGTCTTCTTCACTTTCCGCTAAACGATATACGTCCATATGGTATAACGGTAATCTACCTTTATATTCTTTAATAATGTTGAAGGTAGGACTATTTACAACTCTTTTCACTCCAAGACCTTTTGCTAGTCCTTTTGTAAAAGTCGTTTTACCAGCTCCAAGATCTCCTTCTAAAATAATTACATCTTGCGCCTTTACAAGTTCACCTAATCTTTCTGATAATCTTTGTGTTTCCTCAGAAGATTTTGTTGTTACTTCATATTTACTCACAGACTTCACCTACTTTACTCACAATGTTCTCTGCTTTTTATTATACAGGTTTTGAATATATAAAAAAGTCCTTAGGAGTTTTCCTAAGGATAGTTTGACTGTCTTTATTAGTTTTTTGTTAAAACAAATAAAAAAATACGAAACAACTTGTTTCGTTCTTTTCTTTATATAAAATGGCGGTCCCGACCG
>NZ_NUVD01000025.1 GCF_002564555.1 Bacillus cereus
CTGGTAGATTTCCTGCGTCAAATCGGCTTGGAACCAAAATCAAAGTAATACAGTGAAACTTCTATTAGTGGGGGATTTTCTTCATCACCCACTAATGATTTCTCACTTAATCTAATGATAGATTTTATCTACTATATTTTTATACAAAGTGAGATCAATAGTTTTAAAGATTACTTCTTTTGTTTGATTTTCAGAATGGCATCTTAGTTTACTAGCTTCACAGATTGTTTGTAAACAATTATATGGGGAAAAGAGGACACGCTATGAAGAGAAGAAAAAAAGGGAAGCTTCTTATAGGAACGTTGGCTGTAGGTATGCTATTGTCACAGGGTATTCCGTATAACGTATTGGCAGAAAGTCCGGTTGAATTGAATCCAGTTGATAATGTAGAGAAAGTCTTGACGAACCTGTCGGCAGATCAAAGAAAGGCTTTAGAGCAATTAGATGTAAATCCTAACTTTACAATTTCTCCTGATATTGATGCTAGTAGTCCTGAACTAGTCAAAGTTATCGTGGAATTCAATCAGGCCCCGGCGAAAATTGAAGTGATGAAACAAGCGGCGAAAGGAAAGAAAATAGCCGCTACTACTGCGCAAGCAAAAGTGGATGAAGAACATAAAGTGTTCAAACAACATGTCGAATCCTTGAAATCGAAAAAGGATGCCGGCACGTACGATACGCAAAAAGTAAAGATCACACACGAATATAAAAATGCGATCAATGGCGTAGCCATGACTTTACCGGGTGTTGCAGTGCAGGATTTACTACAATCTGGAGTCGTAAAACGTGTCTTTAAAGATTACGAGGTGAAAGTGGAACCTCCGGTAGAAACGCAAAAAGAAATTCAGCCAAAAATGGCAGACAGCATTCCACAAATTGGCGTGGACAAGCTTCATGCAGAAAATATTATGGGTAAAGGGATTAAAGTCGGCGTTCTTGATACAGGTGTTGACTACAATCATCCTGACTTAAAAGGTGCCTATAAAGGCGGATATGATTTTGTAGATAACGATGCAGATCCGATGGAAACAACATACGAGGATTGGATAAAAGCTGGTAAGCCAACAATTCCTGGCTATGTATATTACACAAACCACGGTACACATGTAGCGGGAACAATTGCGGCTCAAAAGAAAAATAATGCGGATTATGCTGTAAAAGGTGTAGCACCTGAAGTTGACTTATATGCTTACAGAGTATTAGGCCCTTGGGGAGCAGGATATACAGAAGGAATCCTTGCTGGAATCGATAAAGCGATTGCAGATGGTATGGACGTTATCAATATGTCGCTAGGTGCGCAGACGAATGATCCGTTATATGCCACTTCGGTTGCAACAAATAACGCCATGCTTTCAGGTGTGGTAACAGTTGTTGCCGCAGGTAACGCCGGACCGAACGAAAAAACGCTCGGTTCCCCGGGAACGGCAGCTCTTGGTATTTCAGTAGGGGCAAGCGATGCTGCCATGTCTATTCCTACATTCAGCGGGAGTGTATCCAATGAAAAATTTGAAGATATGCAGCTATTAGGTAAAGATTTTCCTGATAAGTTAGAAGATTTTGGGGGACAATCTTTCCCAATTGTATTTGCAGGACTTGGTAAAGAAGAAGATTTTGCGGGGAAAGACCTCAATGGAAAAATTGCGCTGATTCAGCGCGGGGAAATTACGTTTGATGAAAAAATCAAAAATGCCAAAAAAGCCAGAGCGAAGGCTGTTATCGTGTATAACAATGCTGACGGACAAATACCTGCCTATTTAGGCGAGGGGGTAGGTCTTATTCCATCTTTCCGTTTGTCAAAAGCGGATGGCGAACGGTTAAAAGGACTAGGTGAAGTATCTTTCAAATTTGAAACGCTGAGCAATACAAAAACGGAAGGCGATCACTTGGCTGACTTTAGTTCACGTGGACCGGTAGACGGAAACTACGATATTAAGCCAGATGTAGTTGCTCCTGGTGTGTCGGTTTTCTCGACTGCCCCGGAATACATCAATGATCCACAGGATGGCGTAAATTACAGCAATGCATATGTACGTTTGTCTGGTACGTCTATGGCGACTCCTCATGTGGCAGGTGCAGCAGCATTGATTTTGCAGGAGCATCCGGAATATACACCATTTGATGTAAAAGCGGCTCTTATGAATACATCCGATGATTTGAATGGCCAAAATTCCGTATACGAAGTGGGCGCAGGGCGCATCGATGCGTATCAAGCCGTTCATACGGACACATCCATTAAAGTATTAGACAAAACACAAAACGTCGAGAACGGAAACGTTGTCGAAATTGACGAACAAACAGGTTCCATCGTGTTTGGCAGACATTTTAAGCAAGGTGATAAACCAATTGAAGCGAGCAAAAAAGTAAATGTTCAAAACAACGGCAAGGAAGAAAAATCATTTAAAGTAGAAGTAGAGTATCACGGCGAACGTACAGGTATTCAAGATGCGGTGAAGAACGGTGTACAAGTTGACGTACCTGCATCTCTTATCGTAGCAAGTGGAAAATCACAGGAGCTACAGCCGAAAATCACGGTTCCTTCCAGTGCCGCGGCAGGGAGATACGAAGGGTATATTCATGTAACGAATGCGAACAATCCGACCGAAACGTATCAAATTCCATTCGCTGTCATGGTGACGGAAAAGGGATTTGCCCATATGGAAACAGAACGACCATCAGTAACAAATAATACACCTTACTGGCAATACATGAGGCCATTCATCTTTGGACTCATGAAGTTGAATAGCCCAATGAAAACAATCGATATCGTTGTCAAAGACAGCAAATCGGGGAAAGCTGTAGGATTGACCGGAACGATAGACGCCAGCAACATGATGACAGATAGAGATTATTCTGGAATATTTTTCAATAGCTATGTCTATCCATTTACAAATGACCCTTCCAAGCCAATAGGAGATGTTCCTGTAAAACTTCCAGAAGGAGACTATACAATTGAACTGCTTGGGCATGATGAGGAAGGGAAATCATATGTGGTAGGCAATCCGTTGATTGTAGATAATACAGCACCAGAAGTAAACATGGATAAAAAACCAGGTGTAATCGAGATTAATGATTCCATGTTTACAATAGAGGATGGACAAAAAGCGGTATGGCTGCATGGAACAGCTAAAGATTCCACAATAGATGTATTACAATCGAAAGGCTTAAACTATAATCAATCTTCCAATACAATGGCTTACTATTTAGAGTCTGGATTTATAGGTGGATTCTTCCCGATACAAGCAAACGGGGATGTGAAATTCGGTATTGAGGAAAGCGACATTGCAACAAAACCTTTAAGTTTGAAGTTGACTACGTTTGATATCGCAACGGCAGTTGGTAGACAAAACTATATCTTCATGAAAGAAGGTACAGAGTATACGACTTCTAGTTACGATAAGAAAGACGTAAAAGTCGGCGATCCTGTAACAATGACACTGAGCTTGAATAATGTAAAGCAGCTTGTATCTGGGGAATTCCAGGTAGAGTTCATCAAAGATTTGTTCAAGTTTGAAAATGTGAAGCTGAACAATGCGGCAAACGAGTATGCAAAGGAAAAGGGCTTGGAAGTATCACTGCAAGAGCCTGTAGTGACGGAAGGAGATTACTTTAGTACGGTGAAAGTTGGCGCATCTATGACAGGAAATGCATTCAGTGGTATGGATGGAGATCTGCCCTTCCTTGATGTTACGTTCAAAGCAGTACATGATGAATGGTATAGTGACCCTATCTTTATGGATGTAAAACAGGTATCTTATATGAAAGCGGGACAAACAGCCGCTACTGCTATTCCTTTTTACAACACGGAAAATTTAAACATCATTCCGAAGCATTCGAGTGTGACAGGCTATATTGGGCCAGAAGCATTTTTGACAGAAGGCGGTTATTTGAAACCAGGAGATTATGCAAAAATCGATGCACAAGTATATGCGCTGTCTCCAAGCGGTAAAAAGTATAAAGGAACCATTAATAAAAAAGGAGAATACCGTATCACTGGCATCCCGGCTTCTGATGAAGTATTCACAGTTGTCGCTGAGGTTCCGGGACACCTCAAAGTAACGAGAAAGTTTATTCCTGGATATTCTGTAAATGGTGAACAGCGTGGACAAAACTTTAGACTTGCTTCCTTGAATGGTCTTGCAGGGGACGTGAATGGTGATAGATTGATTGATATTCGCGATAT
>NZ_NUVD01000018.1:0-472 GCF_002564555.1 Bacillus cereus
ACAGCAGAAACAAACTGGAAATACACGTTTGAAAAACTACAAGCTTATGATGCAAAAGGTAAGGTATACAAGTATGAAGTGAAAGAACAAGCAGTACCAGGATATGAATCAAAAGTAAGTGGTACTGACNNAATACAAAAGTAGGCAAAACGAAAGTAGAAGGAACGAAGGCATGGAACGACGGAAATGCAACAGACCGTCCGACAATGATCAAAGTAGACTTACTACAAAACGGGAACGTGATTCAAACACAAGACGTATTCGCAGTAATGGGCTGGAAATATATATTCTCAGATTTAGCAGCATATGATGCGGAAGGTAAGGCTTACGAATATACAGTGAAAGAACAGCCAGTACCAGGATATGAATCCAAAGTAAGTGGTACCGACATCACAAATACAAAAGTAGGTCAAACAAAAGTAGAAGGAACGAAGATATGGAAAGATGATAATGCAACAGATCGTCCGGAAAT
>NZ_NUVD01000018.1:504-644 GCF_002564555.1 Bacillus cereus
TTGCGACGCAAGAAGTAAGTAAAGCAACAGGTTGGAAATATGAGTTCAAAGATTTAGCAGCGTATGATGCAAACGGAGTAGCGTACAAGTATACAGTGAAGGAACAACCGGTAGCAGGATATGAATCCAAAGTAAATGGT
>NZ_NUVD01000026.1 GCF_002564555.1 Bacillus cereus
AGCTTGATAGCGATGGGGTACCGCCAGCATTTTGGAAAAAAACCACGCTAAGCAAAAAATAAAATAAGCCATCCATTTGGACAGCTCATTTACATAATTATCGTTATCGGTACTGAAAAAATGATCTTCGATGGAAGATCATTTACCCTGACTTCTTAATAAAAATCTATAAAGAATGGATAGCTAAACTCTGTTCTACTTTGAATGATGAATTGGATTGGATGTTCTTTATTGCTTTTACCATTCAAATTTTCTCCCGTTGATTTTTTTCTTCGTACCAGATTTTACCTTCACTATTCTTTTCGATTGTTTCATCACCTTCAAAATATATCTCAAATTCATTGTTATTATAATGTTTGAATATTTCTTCCTTGCTTAGTTCAGATGACAATTTCACGTATGCTGCAACAGTTGGATAAGGGGTTTGTGTAGTAACGGAACAGAAACGGCAATAACACTCAAAACCCCTTACTATGTATTTTAATGTTCAATTTAAAAACTATTTTAGATTGAATGTCGTTGACCTAATTAGATTTTTCTCTTCTTACCTTCTTTGGTTTAATAAGATTAAGATTTATACTGGTGACTTAGTTTCATTTCGTATGAAGGATTTTTATTTAAATAAAGTATTAGACTTAGTAAGTAATTTGAAATTATCTAGTACAAAGGGATTTCTCCCTCGATGTTTAATGTAATTACGTTTTAATAATAGGAGGATTTCCCCTTATAATTCGAAAGAGAAAGTTAATGGATTAAGTTAAATAGAAATCTATTGAAAATTAGGAAGTGTATGAGTTATAAGGAATTAGTTTTTTAATAAAAAAGGAGCAGGTAAAGCCATGAATCTTAACAAAGATTTAACATTGGCTTGCGTATACTAAAAAACGAGGTGATTTTAAAAATGAGAATTCTCATTGTGGAAGATGAACTTGATTTACAGCACTCCATCAAAGAGGGGCTTGAAATAGATGGATATGTGGTGGAGACCTGTGATAACGGCGAAGATGCGTATGAACTTTTATATATAGAAAATTATGATTTGGTTGTTCTGGATCTTAATCTACCTAAAATGGATGGGTTGGAGGTCCTAGAAAAAATAAGAGATGAAAAGCCAGAACTAAAGGTACTGATATTAAGTGCAAGAAATAGTGTGAACGATAAAGTAAAAGGTTTGGACTTTGGAGCGAATGATTATCTTGCAAAACCTTTTGATTTTGCAGAATTGGAAGCGAGAATTCGAGGATTGTTAAGGAGGAGATTTATCCAGGCAAGCAGTTTTGTTTCCTGTGGAGATATCAACATAGATTTATCAAAGCGCATTGCTTTTGTATGTAATGAGAAACTTTCCCTTACAAAAAAAGAATTTGCTTTACTTGAGTATTTTTTACTCAATAAAGACAGAGTCATAAGCCAAGAAGAAATGATTGAACATATTTGGGATCAAAATGCAGATAGCTTTAGCGGTGCTATTCGTGTCCACATTGCAACATTAAGGAAAAAGTTGAAAGCAATTCTAAATTATGATCCGATTGAAACAAGAATTGGCCAAGGGTATTTTATTACTCAAAAAGGTGATAAAAATGATGATTAAAAAACTATCGCTCCGTTGGCGACTCACTTTAATTATTTCTGTACTTTTGGCAGTATGCTGTATTGGACTTACATTTATTCTCAATTTTTCTGCCAACATAATGGCAGAAACCATTGAGGCTACTCAAACGACACCTGCTAAACCCATTGGCGAGGAAGAAACTATTGTTGAGGAGGGAAGCGTTGGTGCAGAAGGAATCAACAGATACCCACCATTGGATATGAACCAAGATGTAAATTACGCAAAAGTAAATTTCCGTATGGAAAGTATCCTATATGCAATGATTATCATTTTGGCTGGTGGAGGTTTAACATATTATTTATCTGGAAAGGCTTTGAAACCACTTAAGCATCTAAACGAACAAGTCAAAAGCATCAATGCCCATAATCTTTCCAGGATATTGGACGTACCACCTACTAAAGATGAAATAGCGGAACTTACAGGTTCCTTTAATAATATGACTGATCAGCTAAACGCTGCTTTTGAAATGCAACAACGGTTTTCAGCAAGTGCAGCACATGAGCTTAGAACTCCCCTTACGGTTTTGCAAACAAAGGTGGATGTGTTTAAAAAGAAAAATGAACACACAAGGGCGGAGTATCACACACTTATTACGGTTATTGAAAAACAGACAAGCAGATTAAGAGGTTTGGTAGGTAATCTTTTAGATATGAGCAATATGGATGAAATAATCCAACAGAATAATATTACTACGGAAGACTTATTTGAAGATATTATCTTCGAGCTTTCTGGTATTGCTAAAGAAAAGAATGTCCAATTGTCTTTGAATGGTGATAACAGCGTTATTCATGGGAATATAGATTTACTTTACCGTGCGTTTTATAACCTTGTTGAAAACGGTATAAAATATAATGTGAATGGTGGAAGCGTCACTATTGGAGTATCGGGTAGATCTGCTGAAAAGATTTTAATCACTGTAAAGGATACAGGTATAGGCATTTCTGAAATCGATAAGAAAAATATTTTTGAACCATTTTATCGTGTTGATAAATCTCGTTCCCGTGAAATGGGCGGAGCAGGCTTGGGGCTTTCGATTGTAGAAACCATCGTTAAAAAGCATAAAGGCACTATTACTGTTAGTGACAACGAAACAGGTGGTACTTGCTTTACGGTAACGCTAAATAAAATGAAATCAAGCAAAATGTAAATACAGAGCTTTGAATAGAGGATGACCCTCATATTTTAAAGCTCTGTATTTTTTTGTGCATATTTGCATTTTCTTAACAGGGATTTAACATCGGTTGCTGTAAAATGACACTATCCAATCAAGTGGGAAGTTTCGTTGTACAGTTAATTAAAATAGTATCAAGAAGTTTTATCACTTGTGAAGAAATAAATTCATGGAGGATAAAGTTAATGTTTGAAATAAAAAATGTATCGAAGCAGTATAAAAGTGAATTCGCTTTATACAACGTCTCAATGAATATTAACAAAGGACTGAACTTTATTGTTGGTTCTTCGGGCAGTGGTAAAACCACACTTCTTAAAATCATGAGTGGTATGGAACAAGACTTTGATGGAGAGGTACTGTATCGCGGTAAAAATATAAAAGATTTATCTGCCAATGAAAAAAGTTATTTTTACAACAACATATTTGGCTTTGTATGGCAGGATTTTAACTTAATTGAGGATGCTACGGTTTTAGACAATGTACTGTTGTCAGAGTATCTAAAGGGTGAAAAAAATATAGAGAATGCTGAAAAAATCCTTAAAGATCTAAAGATTTTTAACTTAGCACACACAAAGGTGAAAAAACTTTCAGGTGGTCAAAAACAGCGTGTTGCCATTGCACGAGAACTTATGAAAAATCCAAAAGTCATTATTGCTGACGAACCCACAAGTGCTTTAGACGGAAAAAACGCAAAAATAACAATGGATATTTTAAGAGCTATTTCTAAAAATCGAACAGTTATTGTTGTAATCCATGATACATCTTTAATTTCTGAAGAGGCTCATATATTTGAACTGGATAAGGGCAAGCTTATTTCAAAGTCAGAAATTCCATTTACAAAAACGCCTACACTTACAATGAAAAATCGTCCTAAGTTATCGCTGGAAAATTCTTTGTCACTTGCAAAATCTAATATAAAAAGTAAATTTGGGCGTTTTGCGGTTGCAACTCTCTCTCTTATGGTTGCGGCGATCCTATTGCTTACAACAGTGAATGGTGTAATTAACAACAGCAGTCAGGCAGAGTTTGATAAATTATTGGATACTTATGATAAAGGAATATTGAACATTACCGTAGTTGATAATTTTACAAGTGCAAGCGGTACAGAGGGAAATAACGATGAGGGACCAAAGGCAGATGTAACACAGAACATAGGTGGATTATATGAACAATTTGTACATGATAAGCGAGTTGGATTTGGAGTGCTTATACCAGACAATATTAAGAATATAAATGTCAATGTTGATGGAAAAGAATACAAAGTTGAAAGTACTGGTAGCGTACCTCACATTAACAAACTTTTATCGGGTAAAATGCCTATGGGAAACAGTAATGAGGTTGTTGTTCCTGAAAGCTTTGTGAAAAAATTAGGTATCGATAATGAACAAGCAATTGGAAAAGAGATCACCTTCAATAGTTCCATGTATAATCTGGAAAGTGGTGAACCTTTATTAAAAGACGTTTCAATAAAGGCAAAGATCGTTGGTGTAATTGATGCAAATTTAGTATATGAATATGAAGGAAAGACGATGGAACAATACATTGATGATGCTTTCTTTTTTAGTAAAACTGCACTCGGTGAAATGAGAAAACAAGCGGAAATCCGTTCTGAAAAGATGGGTTTTATCATTCGTGCAAAAACTCCAGCAGATATGATTTCTATTAAAGATGAGTTAAATTCAAAAGGTATCGTTCCTATTGGCGATTTTGAACGAGTTGAGGACATTGTAAGACTTAATGCACAAACGACCGAACAAACTGAATCTGCAAGCCTTAGTATTACTCTTTTATCAGGTGTGATGGTAATGGCGATCTTTCTTATTACAGGCATTATGAGAAAAAGAGAATATGCCATTTATAAGATCAGCGGTTATAATAACAAGCATTTAAGCTTACTCATTTTCAGTGAAACAGTCATTGCAATGGCTACGGCAATTCTTTTCTTGCTTGTCACCTCTCCACTTATCAATTGGGTAACCAAAGCCCAGTTTAGTGTTGATATTTTAAATGCAAAAATGCTGTTCACAGGTGTACTTTTGTTACTGGGAGTTGCAGTTGTGGCATTTGGAGTAACTATCTCTACTTTTGTTAAAGTCAATGTATCCACAGCGCTTAGGACTGGTGATCGATAATGATACAGATAAAAAATCTTACAAAAAAGTATGATGAAACACTTATTTTTGACAATATGAGTTTTGCTTTTCCAAGAAAAGGACTCATATGCCTTGTAGGTGCTTCAGGTAGCGGTAAAAGTACGCTTCTTAATATGCTTGCTGGCTTTGACAGCACCTATGACGGTGAAATATCCGTAGGTGATACATCAATTAGTAGAATGAAAGTAGATGAGCTTTGTGCATATCGAAGGGACAATATCGGCTTTGTTTTTCAAAACTATCATCTTTTAAGTGGACATACCGTGCTTGAAAATATCTTGCTTTCCTCAGAGTTACATCCTGTGGGGAAAGCAGAATACATCAATAATGCTGAGAAACTATTAAATCAACTTGGATTGTCATCAAAGGCAAATGAAAATATAGAAAATCTTTCAGGTGGTCAAAAGCAAAGAGTTGCCATCGCAAGAGCGTTAATTAACAATCCATCAATTATCTTGGCAGATGAACCAACTGGAGCGTTAGACCGTAGCAATTCAACGGAAATAATGAAGATTTTGAAAGAAATATCAAAAGACTGTTTAGTCATAGTCATCACACACGATCAAAAAATCTGTGACTTCGCTGATGAGGTAATGTCTATCGAAAATGGTAGAATTGTTGCTGATAATAAAGTGGTTAAAGGCACTGAAAAAAGCGAACATAAGGTTACATTTAATCCGACTGCAAGAGTTTCTACTTTTAAAAGAGGACTTAAAAATTTCAAAGTACATTTCATGCGATACATGTTGGTCAGTTTAGCCATTTCTATCGGCATTCTTGCCTTTATGTTGTCCTTATCTTCAGGGAATATTCTGGAACAGTCTATTGCTGATTTCAAAGGAAAAAACACCGCCTTTAACAATGGCTACATCAAAGGGGAAGATGACGGAACAGTTTTTCAACTGTTAAAATCTGATCAGCGTATCGAAAATGTTTATTATCAATACAAAATTGATAATGTGTCTTTAAGCATAGAAGATAAATCTGAAACAATGATTGAGAAATATCCAACGCCAAAGGCTACCGAAAGCATGTCTTATGGAACTATGCCAAAAAGAGGAGCTAATGAAATATCCCTTACCCCAAGCCTTGCGAAAAAATTCAATAATAATTTCAAAGGTTTAATTGGTCAAAAACTCACATTAAAGTATGAAGGAAAAGAGTACAAGTTGAAGATAAGCGGTATCTTTAATGCTGGCTATGATGATTTCATTGTAAGCAGTGATGTTGAACAGAAGTTTTATAAGAATAATAAGGATAAAAAATGTTATTCAATTAGTTATGATGTGACAAGTTTTGATGATATTGTTTCTGTGAGTGAAATGCTGAAGGCAAAAGATATAGACAGTAAAAATGTTTCAAGCGAAATTGCAGCCTTACAAAATACCTTTAACAGCCTTAGCCGTCTGTTCTTAGTAGTATCTATTTTGATTTTAGCAATTGGTCTCTTTATCAGTGTTATTCTGCTTGTTAAATTACAAAATTCGAGATATAGGGAATTAGGACTGTTATCTGCACTAGGTTTTAGTAAAGGTACAATACGAAGAATGATAACCTGCGAAAATATGTTGTTATCGGGAATGGCAGCTGTTTTTAATGCTGTCTTAATCAGTTGCGTCTATCTTGTAAGTATTACTTTTGGGTTAAGCCTAGTTATCACGATACCTCAAATGATGCTTTCTATTCTTGTGACAGTTATTGTTATCATCGTAATAAGCATAATAGCAAGTCATAAGCTTATTCATACTGAGCCAGCTGTTGCGCTAAGAAGGTAAATACCGCAATAGTAACATGGTTACCTACCAAATAAAAATTAAAGATATTCAAACTAGCGAAGAAAAAATTGAATACTATTCATTCACAAATTAAAGATGGTTTGTTGATCCTGATATAATGGTACTTCAGTATGTCTCATATGACTTGTTTCAAAATAGGAGAGTAAAATATGAGAAAAATAGGTTATGTTCGAGTAAGTTCTGTTGATCAGAACCCAAAGAGACTATGTCCATTTTTTAAAAAAATCTTTGTTTTTGCCTAAAGACTTTATCATAATAAAAGGAGCTAGATTCTATATCTTAGCTCCTTTATTTGCAAATTATTTAATTATAAAGGCTACGATTGCTAAAACGATACACACAATCCCACTTAATAATTGTCCTATGCCAGAACTCTGTCCATTAATTAGCAAGTTGAAAAGATTTTTTCTTGTTTGAGTTTTTCCTACGAATGCATCATACTTCTTCATTTTATATATACTCGATAAAATTAATGCTACACCAATAACGATAAGTAATACTTTTAAAGCCACTATATTTACCTCCACTTATTATGTATATGTTGAATTTTTCTCAATCATTTTTTAGTTGTTATTATAATCATGAACAAAAATCGTCTATAATTTCTAAAAAATCATTATCAATTTTTATACTACCGTGCGCGATAATATAAACAGACTGCAAAGCCTTCTGAAAAAAAGCCTTGCAGTCTTATAATTTCTTGTTTTATTTTATATTTTTTAACACCTATTTATAGTTTTTATGTGATCTTAACTGTTCCAGTCTATCGTAAAATGTCCATAACTATCAAAGGTATGATTTTTATTTCCATGTTTTGTAGGAAGAGAAACAGTTTCGTTTACATAAATCTCGCCATTTTCTTTAGCATAGTAATCGAACCATCCAAACTGTGAAGTGGAGCGTGCCCAAGCTGTGAATTTTCCTACCGTAGCTTCTCCAGAACTCTCGAAGCTATGCCATTTATCATTGATTTTTTGCCAGCCTGTTTGCATTTCACCTTTATCATTATAATAGTATGTTTTACCATTAGTTTTTACTAAACCTGTCTGCTTAGCTTCTCCTTCATGATTAAAATAATATTTTATTCCATCAATGGTTTCATGACCATCGAAAGTAAAGTGTCTGCCATCATCGAAATGGTATTTTTTACCATCAACTTCCTTCCAACCGGTATAGTAACGCCCTTCTTCTAAGCTGTAATATACCAATACAGGTTGCTCTTTTTCATCAAACAATCCAGGTAAAAAGGTTTTAGAGATCCCGCTTTTTCTAATGGAACCATCTCTTTCAAATATTAACTCTTTGTCTTCAAACGAAACAGGAGTTATAGTGCTACTTAGCTCTTCTCCATTTAGCATAGAAACTCTCTCAAGTGCGCCTTTGTCAGAAAAGTGAAGAATGATATTTTGATCTTCTAGACGTATTTCTTTTTTATTTGCATTGTAATTTTGGAAATAATAAATTTTACCATCAATTTCTCGCAAACCTTCTTTAATAATTGCTCCAGAAGCATCAGAATAGTGTAGACCATTTTGATCTTCCTTCCATGCTGATTGTAGCACAGAACCATCGTCATTGAAGTTGTAGTACTTCCCATCATTCTCGAATCCATTTGTATTGATTAATCCTTCATACAAGCCAAAATAATATGTCTTTCCCTCAACTTCATGCCAACCTGTCAAGAGAATTCCATCAGAGCCTGCATAATACTGATTGCCACCGTTGTTCACCCAACTGTTTTTTATTACGGTTCCAGATGAATCTTTTGCAATCTTTTTAGTAGGATCCTTTTCATCATCTATTATCTGTATTCCGTCATACTTCTGTTTCTCATTTTCTTTACCTGGATACCACTCTCTTAACCAGTTATGAATTTCATTGTTGCTTTTTTCAGTGAAGCGAATTTCAGATTTGAAACTCCAATCAGTACCAAATCGTTGAACGTTTAAATTACCAGCCAAACTTACTCCATTCTTGTTTTTTAAATGGAACTGGAATTTATTATCATGAGAATTGCCTGTCTGAACAAGTTCAAACACTTCATCATCACCAATCGAATCGGAATATTGAAGTGCATTTCCTTCTTTCCCTGAAAGATATTTTGACCCTGTTTTTACCAATACTTTATTCGTCCCTTTTTTATAGGGGATAATTTGATAAGGTTTACCGTCATTTAGTTTACTAAACGTTAGTGAAATAGGCGTCTCTAGGATACTAGTACGATCCGCCAATATATCAGGTAATCGATTATTAAAATCTGCAAGAGCTTCAGAGTCATTCGTAACATAATTAGAAAGAACCTCTTTGCCCACTGTCTTTGAAGTACTTGTTCCTAGCATTCGTTTGTCTTCTGGTAATTTTTTGAAAAGTTCATCCTCATTAACACCGATATTAGCCAAACCGCTTTGAGGATGATAAGCATTTGGGAAATGTTGTTTTATAAATTTCCATCCTAGTTCATTTCTACGACCACTATTGTCACTTTCTAGATAATAAGTTTTGAAATTCGTAAGTGAAACGCCCGTCTTTCCTTCATCTAATTGTTTTTGCGTAATATACATCATATTATGTTTAGATAGTTCTGGTTCATCAGGAGTTAAATCTACTATTGTACCAGCGTCCTTAATACGAAGTTGTTGTCCATGCTTAATTGTTTTATATTCAACTTTTCCATTGGGATAAGCAATTTTAACCTTCTGGCTAAAATCTTGATTTTTATAGTAATCAAATACAGTAATCCCAAACTCTCCTTTTTTAAAAGTAGGAGCCATATAAGTAATATTTTCATAAAAATTGTTATAACTACTTTTTGCATTAGCATCTTCTAAATATTTAGTAAAAGCCTCTTTACCAAATGCGTCATAAATACTTCCAAATGTTGTAACAATCGTTCCGAACGTATCAACATCTGCTTTCACTTTATGTTCTGTTACTGGGCTGGTGCTGAATAAAATCCCCATTGCAATCCCTACAGGAAGGACTTTTCGCATACTTTTTTTTGCTTTTCCATTCATAATTGTGCTCCTCACTTTGTGCTACCCTATTTTTCTATTTATTAAACTGACTTTAACGTTCCGAAATTTATCTTAGTATAAATTTCTTTCAAAAGTCTTTCATAAATGTTACAAAAATCTTACAGTAACATCGTATAAAATTCTGAATTCTATACGATGTTATATATTTTTTCAGCTTGGCCCCATGCTCATTAACCGAAGATTTTTAAGTATCCCCATAACAAAATTTTCATTTATAAAATGAATTAAGTAGTAAACCAGAAAGGCTGGTAAAGTGCCGACCTTTCTGGTTTTTTGGATCTCAATTTTTATTTTAATAAATCAATAATAACTAAAAGGAATAGTTTGTCTCGTTCTTGTTATACAAAGGTCTTTTCTTAAGATATGTCATAGTTACACGAATAAACAATAATAAAGGTGTAGTAATGAAAATTCCAAGTAAACCGAAACTATCTTCAACAAACCAAGGTAAGAACAGCATCCTTGAGGAAGATATAAATAGGTTACGTACTAAAAAAATCATTGTACGAGTAATAATCTCATACTTATATTTTTGAGATTCATGGTGTTAGGCCCTCGAAAAAGTTTATTTTTACACTGTATGATCGGTGGTTTACTTAAGTATCAATCCTTTTATTTCTATCGGTATGTCCAAGTTTAAGAGATTACTTACAAGAGTCCTAAAGTGTTTGTATGAGAAGCAATGAAAGGTTTTTGTAATATTTATGAAAGACTTTTGAAAGGGATTTAAATTAAGATAAACTTACCGATATGAATGTAAATATGTTGGAAATAGTATAAATTAAAAAGTAAGGAGCACATCCATGAAGGAAAAGATAAAGAGATGTATAAAAAAAATCCCCCCTGTAGGAATAGCGATGGGGATTTTATTCAGCTTAAACCCATTTACAAAACATAAAGCGAAAGCAAACGTTGATACAAAAGAAACTATTCTTACAACATTTGAAGATACCTATGATACGTTTCTAAAAGAGCCTTTTGTTATTTTTTTATCCGAACAAAGTGCTAAAAATGATTATCTAGCTAACAATGAAAACCGTGCTTACAAAGCTCCTACTTTTAACAAAGGAGAATTTGGAATTAGTGTGTATGATTATTATAAAAACCAAAACTTTTCTAAGAGAATTAAAATTTTCTATAAAGATGGGAAAGTTGAATATAAAACGATAAAACATGGTCAACAACTTCTGATTAAACAATCTGGTATAATAGTGGACTTAAATCCTGATGCCTCAGATCCATATAAACATGATATTTTGTATATTACACAAAAACAATTAGATGAAGGGAATACTGGTATTGCGCTTACGAATTGGCAAACATATTACTTAAAAAGTGACAATAGTGGTCAAATGAATAGTCCTTTCGCTCTAAAATATATTAGACAGGAGTTTCCAAATATAAAACTAGGTAGTGCTTCTTTTGACCTAGAGAAACTTTTTCATACACTACCGGAAGAGAAGCGAAAACTGGCAACGATAACTTCGAATCCAGTAAAAGAATCTGAAATTTTTAGGTATACCGCTGATGAGATTGCTGAGATAGAAAGACATAAGCTCGCCGTCGTTACACAACATAAAAATAAAAAAGAAAGTCAGGGTTAAATGAATTCAGTAACAACTCAACAAGCCAATTTTCTGTACGTTAAGGAAATTGGCTTGTTCTTTGTCTAAAGCTACTTAGTGCTTTTATCTCGACCCCTTATAGGCCTCAAATTACCAATGCTTCAAGATCGGCTTTATATAGGAAACTACAAGACAAAGTGTAATAACAATCACCCGCCAAAATTGGGAATTTTGTCAGATGTGGCGGGTGATTCTTTGAATCGTTTCCGTACCCCCTTTTCTAATTCCGCATTACTACCTAACTTTTCACCCTTTTTATCTATAAAACAAACATCTCCTAAACTTGCTATATACCCTTCAGACACTCCTTATTGACTTCTAATCCTTCTATAATTTTCCACACACACAAAAATACCAAAAAAATAAACAATCCGTAAAGCCCCTTAAAATAAAAATCACTCTATTTAAATCCTAATCTCATCAAAACTATAAAAAATAGCCCCCCGCTAACCCGTATCATCAGCATAAATCAAACCACGTTCTCTCAAAAGGTTCGTTGCGAGGGCGTGGTTTGATTATTTTCGAAGAAAAAAGCAATCATGATGCGGGTTGGCGGGGGACAGTGAGTGTAACTGTTACACAGATTTTATACTATTTTCCTACTAGTTTTATATCGATTTTATAAGGGTTTTATACATATGTTTTAAAAAATACATATCACAAAACAAAAGTGTAAAATAACATCAATATAGACAAAAATTCTCTTATAGTGTAAAATTACACAATAAGAGAAGGAGGGATATTATGGATAAACAAGAATTTATTCAATTAGTAAGTAGAAAATTAAAAATCATCCGTATTGAAAATAATTTATCACAGGATAAAATGTCTGAAACTATCGGTTTATCCAAAAAAACTTTAGTAGAAATTGAAAAAGGTAGACGTAGTCTCACATGGACAGGTGCAGTGTGTGTTGTCACTCTTTTTGAAGATAGCGATATAATCCAGATGACTTTTGGAGACGATATTAACGAGATTATCAAAACAATTGCTTTTACACATTATAATAATAGTTTCGCAAAAACTTTAGGAGGAAAACTATGGTGGCGACAAATAAGAGAGTTAAATGGTTACAAAATACAACAAAATATTCTTTCTCAACATTATCGAATTTTAAGTGAAGAAAACCATAGGGTATATAGTTCATTTGAATTAGATGAAATTGAAAAAAGATTTATAGAAGTAACAAAATTATAACAATTGAACTAAAAAAGAAAGAAGGAGCAAATATGAAAAAGTATAAAAAAATAGCAATTGCAATAACGTTAGTTGGTATTTTAACTACAGGAGTAATAGTCCTAGGAAAACCTGGTTCTTCAGTTGCAAATTCAGGTACCAACACTAAAATTTCTAAAGAAATGTTAGCGCATTTCAAATCACAAAATTCAAGTATTACAGAATCAGAAATAGATTCGATTATGAAACAAAGAAAGCAATTAGATGGATTATATAAACAAATGGAGAAATTAGAACTAGATTATGGAATTCTTGTTGATGATCCTAATAAAGAACCGACGAAAAGTGTGGATGACTTAACAGCAGAGCAACGTAAAAATCACCATCAGTTATCAACCAAAATATGGGATGGGGAGATACAGTTTTTAGATGCTCAATATAAAGTTGGTCTCATAGAAGAAGATATTTATAAAGAAGATAAGAGACATTATGAAGACAAAAAGAAAAAGCAAAGTGAATAATCGGTATTTAATGTTTCTATAGGGGCACCGTCGCCATCAACTTAAGAAATTAATTGTTCCCCAAAAAGAAAAAAATGAGCCGAATTCTCATAAATAACTGTAAAAAGGTAAAGTTTTTGCTATGGGGGTGTCTCAAAGTCTTAGCTTGATGGGCCTGGGGTAAGACCAACCAGTCTGTCCAAAATCAAAAAGAGTTCATCCACCAAGTGTTTGGACCTATAGTATAAAATACGATTCCGTTAGGAGTCTACTATTCTCCGTGTTATTCTTCATATATTTGCACCAGAACCTTTAAAAATACATATCACAAAACAAAAGTGTGAAATTACATTTATATAGGAAAAACTTCTCTTATGGTGTAAAATTACACCATAAGAGAAGAAGAGATATTATGGATAAACAAGAATTTATTCAATTAGTAAATAAAAATTTGGAGAGTGATTCAAATGAAGAAAAAAAGCAACCATTATCTTTTTATAAATAACGTAATAATTGGTATGTTAATATTAAATTTATTTATTTTCACATCATCAATACGCTTTTTACCTTGGTTTATTGAAGATGGTTGGGGAACTTTAGGTCTATTACTGACATCTTTTGTTTTATTAATCACCTTTTTTAAATCTTATCAGCTTCACAAAAATGGAGAGAGAACTATTTTACAGACTTCTATCCCGCTTGTTTCTGCAATGTTTTCATTCTTCGTTATGTTAACCTTAAGTGATTTTATGACTATATTTTCTCTTATAGTCAATGTAAGTATATTAATAATTTGTTTAATATCTTTTGGGAAAAATTCTAATTAAAAAATAAAACCATAGATACAAAGGTTATTGTTGTTTTATTTTTCCCCTTGTTTTTAAGTGTGAGTGCGATGAGTATAACTGTTATACGGATTTTCTACTAGTTTTATACCAATTTTATAAGGGTTTTCTACTTATATTTTTAAAAATACATATCACAAAAAAAGTGTAAAATTACACCACAAGAGAAGGAGAGATATTATGGATAAACAAGAATTTATTCAATTAGTAAGTAGAAAATTAAAACTCATCCGTATTGAAAATGATTTATCACAAGATAAAATGTCTGAAGTTATCGGTTTATCAAAAAAAACCTTAGTAGAAATAGAAAAAGGTAGACGTACTCTCACATGGACAGGTGCAGTGTGTGTTGTCACTCTTTTTGAAGATAGCGATATAATCCAGATGACTTTTGGAGACGATATTAACGAGATTATCAAAACAATTGCTTTTACACATTATAATAATAGTTCCTCAAAAACTTTAGGAGGAAAACTATGGTGGCGACAAATAAGAGAGTTAAATGGTTATAAAATACAACAAAATATTCTTTCTCAACATTATCGAATTTTAAATAAAGAAAACCATAGGATATGTAGTTCATTTGAATTAGATGAAATTGAAAAAAGATTTATAGAAGTAACAAAATCATTACAATAGATTCACAGAAAAAACGTATTAAATGATCACTAATCGATGTTATAACAAAAATCTTAAATAAAGTAAAAATACAAAATCAAATTTTGGAGAGTGATTCAAATGAAGAAAAAAGCAACCCTTTTCTTTTTTTTAAATATCGTAATAATTGGTATGTTAATATTTAATTTATTTGTTTTCACAACACGAATGTCCTTTTTACCTTGGTTTATTGAAGATGGTTGGGGATATTTAGGACTAGTACTGACATCTTTTGTTTTATTAATCATCTCTTTTAAATCTTATCAGCTTTACAAAAATGGAGAGATAACTATTTTACAGATTTCTATCCCGCTTGTTTCTGCAATATTTTCACTCTTTGTTATGTTTATGCCCTTAAATGATTTTATGACTATATTTTCTCTTATAGTCGATGTAAGTATATTAATAATTTGTTTAATATCTTTTAGGGGTACCGTCACATCGCTATCAAGCTAAGCTTAT